>CAUBDX010000079.1 GCA_958434805.1 uncultured Phocaeicola sp. | reverse complement strand
CGAAACTGATTTACGCCATCGGTGCGGTGGTCGGCTTGATCGGCGGGGTGAAAGTGTACGGGAAGTTCGTGCGACGTGAAGTTGCGTAAGTGATTGTGTAACATTAAGATTACACCTCCAGTTCCGTCTGGAGTAGCCTACGGACACGTGCATTGGGAGTAATCCTTTTGTACGAAGCTGTCCCGACAAGGTAGCCTTTCCGAAAGGAGGAGATTGAACCGTGAGGGGAAATCAACGGCTGATAACACCATTCAGCGCGAGGAGCTTGGCTTAGCGGTATGGTCAACGAAAGTGAACTGTCCGATAAACACCGTAAAGTACAACGAGCCAAAGGTTGTTGACAGGCTCGAACCAAAAGGTAAGCAGTCGGCTGTCCTCTTGAATTTTGGGGACACACGGACATTAGCACTGCCGGTGGAATAGACAGGACCTAACCCGCTTATTTGTCACTTATGTAAAACACGGTAAGCCCGTACCTCTCCAGTTCATCAGAGCTGGTAAGCAAGCCGCAAGGCAAGCCTACATGGGGTGCGGGTATAGGATAACGGAAAAAGCGAATGCCTCCCTGTAATGGGGAGGATACGGATTGAACCAATATCACGGGTTGATAAGGGCAACATCATCCGACACGAAAGTGGGCAGACTTCCGCCTATGGTGACACTTTACAAGATAGTTTACAGAACTTTTAAAGAAAGGAAAGCAAATGAACGCAAAGAAATTGGCGTGTGCGCCCGAAGACATAGACATTCACGAACTTTGGTCGAAAATCGACTGGAACAAATGTGAGCGTTTTGTCCAAAAGCTGCAAGCACGTATTGTAAAGGCTCAGAGGGAAGGCAGGCATAACAAGGTAAAAGCCTTGCAATGGGTGCTTACCCACTCGTTCTACGCCAAAGCATTGGCAGTAAAACGAGTTACGACAAACAAAGGAAAATCTACTTCCGGCGTTGACAAGATTACATGGTCATCCCCATTGGCGAAAGCCAAAGCCATATTCACTCTGAAAAGACGTGGTTACAAGCCACAACCTCTAAAGCGTGTGAATATCAAAAAGAAGAACGGGAAACTACGCCCACTCGGAATACCAACGATGAAAGACCGTGCGATGCAGGCATTATACTTAATGGCTCTTGACCCGATAGCGGAAACCACTGGCGACAGCCACTCTTACGGATTCCGCAAGCATCGCTGTACGCATGATGCCATCGAGCAATGCTACATCGTTCTTTCTCGCTCGGTCGCTCCCGAATGGATTCTTGAAGGGGACATCAAAGGATGCTTCGACCACATCAGCCACGAGTGGCTAATCAACAATATCCCTATGGATAAGGAGATACTACGAAAATGGCTTGAATGCGGTTACGTGTTCAACGGCGAACTCTTTCCCACGGAAGAGGGAACCCCACAAGGCGGCATAATATCCCCAACTCTCGCAAACATGGCACTTGACGGGTTACAAGGATTACTGGAAAACTGTATCAAAAAGTATAAAAAGAATTACAAACAGATATACTCTAAGATACATCTTGTACGGTATGCAGATGATTTTATTGTAACGGCAAAGGATAAGGAAACGATAGAATTGGTTATACTTCCATTAGTACGCAAGTTTCTTGCGGAAAGAGGTCTGACACTATCAGAAGAAAAGACAAAAATCACACATATAAGTGAGGGATTTGACTTTCTCGGTTTCAATATCCGAAAGTTCCGCAACAACACATTGCTGACAAGACCGTCAAAGGATGCGCAAAAGAGATTTTGCGATAAAATCCGCAAGACGATAGAATCCAACAAGTGTATAAAACAGAAGTCACTTATCATGATGTTGAACCCAATCATAAAAGGTTGGGGAAACTATTACAAATATGGTGCTTCTGGCGAGATATTCCATCGAATGGATTGGGAAATCTTCAAGAAAATATGGCAATGGGCAAGACGCAGGCATCCACAAAAATGTAAAGGGTGGGTAAAGGATAAATATTTCAGAACACTACACGGACGTTCGTGGAGATTTGCGGCAGATATGGGCAAGAAAGATAAGATTGATTATCTCGAACTGACCTATCTACCAACCATTCACCATGAAAAGTTCGTCAAGGTTCGACATTATGCCAATCCGTATGACCCAGCCGATAAGTCGTACTACGAATGGAGAGAAACCTACCGAATGAAGCAAACGCTGAAAGGCAGACAATCTCTGATAAACATTTGGAAACGACAGAATAAAGTGTGTCCTATATGCGGAGAACGTATTGACAGAGAAAGACCTTGGAGCGTCACTGAACAAACAGTCGGCGGACAAAAGGTAAGAACTCTTGTACATACCAGTTGTAAACGTAAAATGCAAAGTAGATTATGAATATGAAAGTCGAAAATGAGATGACTCTACCGACAACAAAGTCGGTAATGGTCATGTTGCTTGAGCCGTATGCGGGGAAACTCGCACGTACGGTTCTTAGAGGGGAAAGCTCCCGTAAGGGGGCTGACCTACTCGACAGCGCCGGCGATCCGGACGTGAGCAAAGTCGCCGCAAGCTGGTTCGGAGCCTGC
>CAUBDX010000078.1 GCA_958434805.1 uncultured Phocaeicola sp. | reverse complement strand
GTAAGCATCCGATAAAGTACACATTGTAAAGCCATCCACTCTTCCGTTACTTTGCCAATAAAAAGACCATGAAACGAATAATGAGTAAAGAAGAGTTCCTGTCTGTTTATGAAAGACAACAGGCCAGTGGCCTGACCATAAAAGATTTCTGTGAGAATGAGGCCTATTCATCCTCCTGTTTCCATTATTGGAAGAAGAAATTCGACCTGAGCCGTACTTACACCAGCCATCCGGACAAGCTTCCCGATGATACGTTCATTCCATTGGATTTGCGTCGCAGGGGCAATCTCCCGTCAGGCGCGGGTGGCGACGTAACAATAGAGCTTCCTTCCGGAATCAGGATCCACCTTGACAGCCATGGAAACCCTGAACTGACATTTGGATTGATACACAAATTATGCGGCCATGTTCTGTCTGAATGATACCATGCGCTATTTCCTGTGTCCCGGAAAGACGGACATGCGCAAGGGGATCAATTCCCTTTGCGGAGTGGTTCACGACCGGATGGGACATGACGTCCGTCTGGGCGATGTCTTCATCTTCATAAACAGAAGCAGGACTACCATGAAGCTCCTCCATGCAGAAGACGGCGGCATGGTATTGTATGTGAAACGTCTGGAAGAGGGCACGTTCCGTCTTCCGGCCTATGACAGCCGGAGCAGGTCTTATCCGATGGAATGGCGCGACCTGGTCATGATGGTGGAAGGAATCGGTGACAATCCGAACGGGAGGCTGAAAAGGTTGAAAGCCAGTAGAAAGGATGGCTTCTATTGAAAGTTTTTTCATGTATCCGGTTGCGTATCTGACGGAAAATCAGTATCTTTACATCATATAAAGAGATAGAAACGGATGATTCGGCAGGATACAATGGAACAGATAATCAGGAGTCAGCAGGAGCAGATAGCCGGTCTCCTGGAGACTAACCGTTCCCTTGTCGAATCCAACGGGAAACTGCTGGAACAGACGGATGCGCTGCAACAGAAGATACAGGAACTGCTCTCACAGATAGCATGGCTGAACCGCCAGCTTTTCGGGCGGAGAAGTGAGAAGCTGGCAGCCCTGGATCCCAACCAGCTCTCCCTGTTCGATTCCGTTCCTGCAACCGGACAGGATGAAGACATCCGGGAAGATGACAGCAGCGCAGCGGTTCCTTCGAAAACAAAGCCCGATGGAAAGAAGAAGGAATCCCGGCGTAACCGCGAACTCCTGGAGGGACTGCCGGTAGTTGAAGTGGTGATTGAACCTGACCGGGTGGATCTGGACCGTTACAGACGGATCGGCGAGGAACGTACCCGTACGCTGGAATTTGAACCGGGCAGGCTGTATGTAAAGGAGACTGTCCGTCCCAAATATGGACTGAAAGACAACCTGAGTCTTCCCAGGGAAGGTGAAAGCGGCGTAATCATTGCTCCGCTTCCACCTTCTCCTGTTTACAAATGTCTGGCCGGTTCCACCATGCTGGCCGAAATGCTCCTGCAGAAATACGAATATCACGTTCCATTCTACAGGCAGGTCAAGGAGTTCCGCCATCTGGGTATCCGTCTTTCTGAAAGCACACTGAGCGGCTGGTTCAAGCCTGTGTGTGAACTGCTGAGACCACTTTATGACGAGCTGGTACGGCTGGTTGTCGGCTGCGGATATGTTCAGGCGGACGAGACCACCATAAGGGTGATCAGCAAGGGAAAGGGGAAGGCCGACAAGGAGTATCTGTGGATGGTCAGGGCGGTCATGGAAAAGCTGGTCATCTTCCATTACGATGACGGCTCCCGTTCGGGACAGACTATAAGGAAACTTCTGAAAGACTTCAAGGGATATCTGCAGAGTGACGGTTACAGTGCCTACAATGTATTTGAAGGTACTGAAGGAGTGTGCCTCATAGCCTGCCTGGCCCATATCAGACGTCATTTTGAGACGGCTCTGGAGGAGAACAGAAGTCTGGCAGAACATGCCTTGAAAACAATACAGGAAATATATCGCATAGAACACTTTGCCGACTCCCGGGAATATACGGCGGAAGAACGGCGTGAACTGCGGCTCTGTCAGTCCGTCCCCCTGTTGGATTCCTTTGAGAAATGGATGGAAGGCACATATGTCAAGGTTCCGCCCAAAAGCCGGATGGGACAGGCCATTTCCTATGCGTATCCGTTATGGCCAAGAATGAAGGCCTTCCTCAAGGACGGCAATATAAAGATAGACAATAATCTGGCTGAAAATGCGATACGTCCTCTGACGCTCTCAAGAAAGAACTTCCTCTTCTGCGGGAATCATGAGGCCGCGGAAAATACAGCGGTCATCTGTTCACTGCTTGCCACCTGCAAGGCACAGGAAGTCAATCCAAGAGAATGGCTGAACGATGTCATTGCCAGACTTCCATACTATCAGGAAAAAGATTCCGGCAAAGATATCCGGGAACTGCTTCCGGATGTCTGGAAGTTGAAGAAGTCCAACGAAAATCCAATTGAAGTCTAATAGAGGTACAATAGAATAACAAACTCTTCTTATCAACTTTATATTCGTTGATAAGAAGAGTTTGTTGTTTTATGAATCTACAATGTGTACTTTATCGGATGCTTAC
>CAUBDX010000077.1 GCA_958434805.1 uncultured Phocaeicola sp. | reverse complement strand
TCTTACCTCTTCATCTTTTCACGCCATGCCTGTTTCCTCTGAATAAACTCATTGTATTCATTGGCGGTGCGGTTCATCGTGTTGATGAGATACTGAGCCATTTCGTGCATTTGTGTAGCATATAGCACAGGAATGCGCTGTTCATCCTCGGCATAATGTTCCCAACTGTGTGCGATGCCTTCAGCCATTTGCTCGAATGCCCGCAGCGGATTCAGTCCACCAGGAACAAGCATATTTCCCAAGTGCTTCATTTCCTGGCTGCGCTTGGCTGCATCGAATGTTTTGAGACTTTCCAAATCGGTTTCCGGGTCATTCTTAAAGCAGTAGTAAAGCCAGATTTCGAAGCAGGGATTGCTGACAATCCATTGTGCTGTTTCCTGATTATCAGATTCGTTGCTTATCTTGACAAGCTGGTCGTAGAACTCATCCACATCACTCAGCAGGAATACCTTATCCATCTCGTCCAGCTGATAATGCTGGTTGGCAAGTGCGACTTCTCCTGACTGCCGGATGGCAGACCATATCGCTTGCATCTGGTAAGGTTGCAGCCCTTGTCCCTCCTTGGAAACAAAAGCCACTCTCAGCGAACGGAGTTCCTTTTGGCGAATCAGTTCACGCAGGAAATCCTTTTCCTTACGTTCACCGCCTGAGATGACACAGACAATATTATAGGAAAGCGTACCATCTGTCTTTTCATACCCTTTTAAAGTACGAACAGGCATCGCTCCGGCTTCACTTGGCTGAGCCGGTACTTCGGCCAACGATGGCAACTGAGGTTGAAGATCCAGTTCCCTTGTCCTTCTTCCGTAAGTGAGTTTCCGATTAGTTGGCATAGTCCTTCAGCAAATTAACAAACCGTATGGCTCCGTAGCGTCCTTCGTTATACCCCCTGAAGGGAGAAATGGTGTGGTGCTCCTTGAAATCATTGTGCGAGTAGAGCACCGAAGCCCCTTCACGCTTATCTACAAACCATATTTCATCCGAGCGGAGCATGTCGCGCTCATCAAGCAACTGGTTGTCATGGGTGGTAAAGATGAGCTGGCCGTTGGTGTCGGCTGTTTTTGCAAAATATTCTACAATGCCCTTGACCATGGTGGGACTCAGGCAGCAGTTGATTTCGTCCACCACTACCGTCTTGCCTTGCTTGCAGGCATAGTAGAGTGCCGGCAGCAGCGTCAAGGCACGCAGCGTTCCGTCCGACTGCATACTGGTGTCCAAAGTGCCCACAAATCCACCCTTGCCGATGTTGTCGAATATCAGCTGATAGACCTTGCGCACCCCATTTTCTACATTGATGGACAGTACCGGAGTGGTGTTGGCATTCAGTGAAAGCGATTTCACCTTGTCTAAATCACCCGGCAGGTTTTGGGCGATGGCGATGTGCTGTTTAGCCCAACTGTCGAAATCCGTTTCCTGTAAGGTCATGTCGTTGACACCCACTTCCAGGCTGCTGACCAACTGACGGACAAACTCCATCATGGGTTGATTGTCGCGCAGTAAATCGATCAAGGTCGGCAGGAAAGTGTGTACACCGATGATTTCCAGCTGTCCGTTGAACCATTGGGCAGCCAATGCACAACGGGCGTCCGCAATAATCGGGAACTCCCGGTTCAGTGCCATCAGCGATGCGAGCGGATTCTTCTCCAGCATTTTCCGGGTAGCTTCTGCAATGGCTTCATCCGCTGCTTGTGCAAATTCCACCTCTTCCTGCTTCCGCTCGTAAATCAAGTCCAACTTTCCTTCCTTCGGGAACGACTCATACAACCCTTCCTTGGCTACAAAGGTTTCGGTCAGTTCCACTTCGTAAAAGAAGAAATGCTGCTGTATCTCAAATTCCACAGCTAATGAAATAGGCTCTTTGCCTGCATCTTTCTTCAGCAGATAGAAGAACTTGCCAAGTTCCAAGTTCTTGGCAAAGTCCTTGTCCAACGCAAAGGCACGCAGAAATTCCATGGCTTTGACCACGTTGGACTTTCCGGCACCGTTGGAGCCGTAGATGGCTGCCTGCTTCAGCAGAGGTACTTCACAAAGGTCTGTATAGACATGCCCAGCCAGCTGGGTACGTTTCATGTTCGGAAACATATCGAACTGAGCTTCGTCATCGAACGAAAGAAAGTTCTTCAAAATCAGGCGGAGTATCATAGTGCTTCTATTAAATGAGGATGCTGACTTGTTGTTTATTTGTATAAAGGGCAAAGCCTTGTCACTTGCAAAGATAATCATATTTTTTGTAGGGTGAAATTTTCACGTGAAATAATCACTTTAAAATATCCATTTTTGTTTTGGAAACGCAAGAATGCTGTAAAAGAGCTTTTTGCAGTGAAAAGAAAAATAAAGCCGTTGGCTGAAACAACGCCGTCTGCAAAAACAGTTTAGTTTACGTGGGTTAGCTTTATATATGCGCTAACCTAAAGTAAAGTATTTATATCTATCGAAAAATGCAGTTGTATTGCCACAAGGAAAATGGGAAGAGCCACATTTCGACTTCTTCCCGCTATGCACCGGATGATAGGTACTGAACCTTGGAGAATCATTTTTTCTTTTCACTGCAAAATCACAGAATGTGTTCGTCAATCTCAATGACATGCCTTCCGGTCGTAGTGCGTAGGTTCTTCCGCACTGTAGCGAATGTCGTATTGCTGAACCATTCATTAAA
>CAUBDX010000076.1 GCA_958434805.1 uncultured Phocaeicola sp. | reverse complement strand
TATATAATAACGGGTTATGCACTTAAAATGATTAAAAGATTCCTCATTTTTTCTTTTTTGCCCATCATAGCCACTGCGATACCCTCCTTCAAAATGTGCTAAAGCCTTATCCCTTTTGCATAGATTTATCCACTTTGTCAAGGTGGCTATGTAAACAGTACCAGAGAACGCAAAAAAGCCGCCTACTCTTAAAATCAATAAGAATAAGCGGCTTTGTAATCTGCCTTGTCACCTCACGATTTCCTTCTTTTCGAACCTGTCGGAAATTCCGACAGGTTGAAATTCCGTCTAATTCACCCTCCTCATAAATATGCTTAATATGTTCTACTACATTTGTTCGAGAAGTTTGGAATAACTCTGACATCTGCTGTTGTGTCAGCCATACTGTATCATCTTCTATTTTAACTTCTATGATTGCTCAATTGAACAGTGTTTAAGTTCATTACATATTACTTGCTATCCCTGATACCTTATTCTTTCTACCAGCGTTTCCTTTTTCAGATTACTGCTTAAAACGCAGGAAAGTACAATCTGCAACAGACCGACCAAAAAAATCATAATAAAAATTGGTACGATTGGAACATGATAGATATTCATTCCAAATATTCCATTATGTTTTGCATAGGAAAAAAGTGCATAGCCGAGCGGCAGACCAATGATCAAAGCTACGCATATGGTGCCAACCGTAAAAATCAGTCCCTGTAACTGCAGGCATAAATTTAATTGTTTATTTGTCATACCCACAGCCTGTAATACACCATATTCCTGCTTTTTTGTCGTAATATTCATGATCATGGTGTTTGCCATATTCATAAAACCGATGAGTCCTACAACCGCCATAAACAGATAACAGCCAAGCTTCATCATGCGGGCTGCTAATTCTGCATATTGTAACTGTGCATGATAGGTATCCATTTTTATATGCGAAGTATTAGAAATCAAAGTATTCAGACTCTGTTCCACAGATGCCATATCTTTTTTATCACAGTCCACCCACAGATATCCATAGGCTGTTCCCCTCGGATTCATGGAACGGTATACACCTTCCGGAATGACAAGATAAGTGTCCGCGCTTACAAAGGATCCTGCAATCTTTCCCTGATAGGTATAGGTTCCACTTCCATTCTCAAAGTCAAATGCAATTGATTCACCCGGAGCATATCCATCTTGTTCCATCCACGTTGACCAGCCAAAGAAAATATCACCATTCTTTACCGCCTGATCATAGTCCATAGAGCCAATATCCCCGTCTTGGCGCATAAAATCAAAATCATTTTTACTCACAATATCAGCCGGAAATCTTGTTCCGTTCAGATTTACAGAGACAATCTCTCTCGTCATGACATCTGTCACTCCCGGAATGCTTTTGATTTCTTCAATCAGCGAATCATTCAATGGATTGTCCGTCAGAATCGTATCCAGATTATTCTCCGGATATCTTTCATCATACTCAGCAGAATAGTCAAGCTGCAGTTCAAATTGTCCATGATTAACGGAAAGACGTGCTTCATGCTCCGTGTCAATATTTCCCACATAATTAGAGATAATCACAAACAATACGCAAGAAAAACCCATTGTGAGGATAGTACCAATAGTTCTTTTGGGATTACCCGTTACATTTGCCATTGCCATAGAAAACACGGTGACATTTTTTCTGCCATTTCGTTTTCCTTTTTTTTGTGTTTCTGCATTTTCTAAATACCGTGTTGCTTCGATAGGTGAAATCCGTGAAACAATTTTCATTGGTTTACGCAGTGCCAAAGCAACGGTAAGAAATGATACGAAAATACATAGAAGCATAACAGGCAGGGAACACAGTGGCACCTGCTGATTTTGGACTCCCATAGAGCCAGTTTGGGTTGATACAAGGTTCCCCTGTTCTACCAGCCAGTTAAAACCGCATTTTGCAATCAGAAAGCCAAAAAGCAGCCCCAGCGGTATTGAAGGAACCGCCAGAAGAATGCCCTCACGAAAGATCAACTGCTTCATCTGCTTTCTGGTTGCACCCAGCGCCTTGATTTTTCCGTACTCCTGAACCTTCTGGGCGATCCCGACCTGGAAGATATTATAAATGACCACAACGGAAAACAGCACGATTCCGAGGATCAGGGTTCCACAAACCACAATCATTTCATAACTCGGCTGCAAGACCCATTGCAAATAGAGATCATTGACTATAACGTTTTTTTCTTCAATCCCACAAGCTGCTGCAATCTGCTTTATAACCGAATCAATATTATTCATAGATACATTTGCAGAATCGTTTAAAGTAAAATAAATATTATACTGTCTGTCGTTCTCTGCGACGTGCTCATCATAAAACTCCTGTGACCCGAAAGCAACATAAGATGCCTCGATGGTATACTCATCCCGGTCATATAGGATTCCGCTGACAACAAATTCTTCCGGCTTATATTCTGACCGCATCCCTGCGCGGTAATCCAGTGTAACCGTATCTCCGACCTTTACATCACCATACCCCATTGCACGAAAAAATGCTCTTCCTGCGGCAATTTCCTGCGTTCCCCCCGGATACTTTCCTTCCTTTAACTCATATTCCTTATTATAGGGAAGCATTTTTCTTGCAGTCTCATCCATGCAGACAAACCCGCCTTTTTCATTGCCTTTAATTATGCCTTCTGTACACATAATTCCTATTGCATCTATTTCTGCACGGCGGCTTACTTCCTTTAACTGCGAGGCATCTGCTGCGACAAACAGACCATAATTGCTTCCATATGAGCTTGCCGCCTGACTTTTCTGCAAACGGATCATTCCATTTCCCACAGTACTGATAATCACAAGCAGCATCGTAGTCA
>CAUBDX010000075.1 GCA_958434805.1 uncultured Phocaeicola sp. | reverse complement strand
AGGACGTTTAGACGCAAGAAGGACGCTGAAGAGCTTAGTTGCGGATTTGAGGTCTTTCAAAAATGGAGTTATATCTTGTTGGGATATCTGTAATGTTTTATGGTTTTGTTCCAGTTTTCTAAACTCAAGTAATTCTGAAATCAGATTGCTCATTTGCTGTGCATTCTTTCTGATTTTTAATATTTGGTTATAGATAGAAGGATTCAGTGAAGATTTCTGTAGAATGATATCTATATGACTGATTATTAATGTTAAGGGAGTGCGGAATTCATGGCTGACATTAGTGAAGAATACCAGCTTTTCTTGATTAAGTTGTTCTATCTGTTGCTTTTCAAAACGCTCTTTTTCTAACGAAAGTGCTAAGGTGCGCTTGGCGATTCGACTGGATATAAAATAATAAAGGCATCCTATAAAACTGATGATATAGAGCAAGAATGCCCACCAAGTGGCATACCAAGGAGCAGAGATGGTCAGTTGCATACTGATTTCTTTGTCTGTGATGTCTCCGCTTTGGTTGCTGCTGTTATTGATGGCAGCTACTCGCAACGTATAAGTGCCCGGATCAAGATTGGTATAGTGTACTTCTGTCTGGCTGGTTTTAATCCATTTTTTATCGAACCCGTCCAATTTATATTGGAACTGTTTTTGGGATAATTGTTGTTCATAGTCAGGCAGGGCAAAACTGAGAATCAAATTATTTTGATTATGGCTTAATTTGAGCTTTTGAGTATATGGAAAAGCCTTGGTAAGTACTCCGGTTTCATCTCCTGCCACTACCTTTTGATTATTAATCCATAATTCCGAGAAATAAAGGTTGGGGTTATGGCGGAAGGTATTGGCTTTGTGAAATTCTTCTTCCGAAAAAGAGGTTACCCCTTTGGTATCGCCCACATAAATGCGCTTTTGGTCGGAGGCGAAAATGCCGCAGCCACTTATAATGTGGGCTGTTGGAAAGTTTCTCATTAAATTGATGGTGGTAAAGCTGTTTTTTTCGGGAGAATAGCTTGTCACTCCTTTGTCGCTGGTTATCAGTATGTTCCCACTGGGTGATAAACAAACATTGTAACAAAAGTTGCTGGGAAGCTGATGCTCTTCTGCTGTGTAATGGGCTGTCTTATGTGTTTTCTTGTCATAGAAAAACAACCCGCCTCCTAAAGTGCTGATATAGGCGCCGTTATTAGTTGCCAAGATGCGGGTTATTTTGGCATTATATCCTTTTTGTGTCAGCGGAATATAAGATGCTTCCAGCTTGTCTAAATGCATGCATACCAGATTAAACATTCCGCTCAGGTATAAATATCCTTCCGGGTCTATATCGAAATCTTCGTAGTAGGCGATTGGGATATCCAGTTTGTGAAACTTTTGCGTTTTGGTATCCAAAGAAAATACACCGTTGCGTGCTGATAAATATAATTTTCCTTTCCACATTTTTACATGGAAAACAACTTCATTCGGAGTATTGGGCTCTCCTTTCCTCCTTTCCAGATAGTTATAGAATTGTCCGGTTTGCAAATCATAACGAGACAGTCCTCCTAAATAAGTACCTATGTATATGCATTCGTTTTCTTCATCATAACATATACTTTTTATGTTATTGTGGGGGATTGAATTTTTGCCTCCTGCCGTAAACTGATGGATAATGTTCCAGTTCTTGTCGGTACAGCTGATTCCTCCTCCGTCTGTGCTGAGCCACACGTGTTCATTCTTGTCTACTACGATATCGCCTATATATGAATAATATTGATTTTTGGTGGCGTTTTGGTCATAGTCGTAATGTACAAAGCTGTCTTGTTTGGGTGTGAAATAATTTACTCCTCCAAAATAGCTTCCCACCCAGATAGTACCTTGCATATCTTTACAAAGGGAAAAGATAGATGGGTGGTTTAATCCTCCTACGTATTTGGGGATTTGGATAAGGGAATACTGTCCTGTTTTCGTACTATATTTATGTAGTCCGTCAAATGTTCCAAACCAGATGTTCCGTTCGCCGTCTTCCACAAAATCACGAATTTGCCAGCTGCTGATTCCTGTGGGGGAACCGGGGCTGAAAGGCACTTGCCTGATTTCTCCTTTTTTGTTGATTCTGTATAATCCATACATTCTTGTTCCAATCCACAATTCTTTTTGTGAGCTTTCAAAAATGCGGTAGATGTCAATACCTCTGAGTACATGTGTTTCTTTCCCGCTGGAACGGTCATAGAAGAAAATTCCGTCATGTGAGCCAATACAGATTTTATTGGGTAACATTGTCAGGCAGGTGATGGGAGAAGTAATTCCGGTTTTTAGCATAAAGGTTGATTCCGTGGCTCCTGAAGAATGCTTGAATAAGGAATCACGTCTCATATACCACAGGTCTCCTTCAAGTGAAGTTAAAACCGGGATGCGGCTTCCTTTAGAAAGACGACTGAATTGTTCGGTATGTATATCAAATTTTATAATATCGTCATCGACTAAGAAAAAAATATTTCCTTGTTTGTCCTCAACGATGGATGAAACTTCATTTCCCAACCAGATGGGAGCTGAATCATTGGAAGCGTTGCACCAACCTTTGAAAGCAGTGATTTGTTTGCCATCATACAGATTTATTCCCTCTCTTGTACCAAACCACATTCTTCCCAATTGATCTTGGTGTATGGACATAACCGATGGCTGCGTCAATCCTTCGGATAATCCAATATGCCTGAAATATTCGGCAGAAATGGGAGTATTTAATGCTAATAGTGCTAATAAGAGTAATAAATATTTGTATCTCATGTTGTTTTTCTTCGGTTTATATTAGATGGAATGACAAAGTTACTACAAAAAAGAGAAATGCGGAAAGATATAGTGATAGAATTGAGTT
>CAUBDX010000074.1 GCA_958434805.1 uncultured Phocaeicola sp. | reverse complement strand
AATAAACCCTGATAATCGACTGATTATCAGGGTTTTTCCTTTCTGTAAGGCGTACTAAATGTGTACTGAGCGACAAAAACAAGAATAGAGTGTACTTTTGTGGTTTTCATCCTTTCATCTTTATGATTTCTTAACTCTTATGCATTCTTTTCTGTCTTATTATTGCTGATGTTTTCTCGGAAAATGCGATTTCCACCTTATATTTGTATCTGAGAACAAAATTATATAAGGTACAGTTATGGAAAATCATATAGAAACCAATTTTAGAGAGATACAGAAGATATTAGATAGTTGCGTATCGCATGGCTATAAAACTAAAGTAGATGCACTATTTTTAAAGCGTGAATATCTGACACAGGCTCAGCTAAAGGATTATTTGCGGCAGGAAATTTTCCGTGTTACCGAAAATATAGTAGCCATTCAGCAAAAATACCGTGTCGTGCGTGATATTGTACAGGATATGGATGTTCCCGATTTTTTGTGGGAAAGCGGTTATTTTGAGGACTTAAACTCTAATGAGAGGAAAAAGTACATCGTTTTCCGCTGTTCTGATTTTGATATGGACGCATATTTGCATGAACCGTCTTGCTATGATGAACGACTTCCCTATTTTTCCATCATTGTTAGCCTTGTGGTACTTTCCAAGTATTTGTACTTTCTGCAAGAACAGGAAAGCAAATACTATACAGATTCTATTGTCTCCCAAGAACAAGTCTTGCCAAAAGAAAAAGATGAAAGTGTAGAAACCACTCCAGCCAAGATTGTGGGTAAAAGCAATCCCTTCAAATCCACTTTGAAAGCCAATGAAATCAAACTTCTGACTGAATGTGTGAACGAAGCGAATATGTTTACTACTACTGTCAGCACCAAAATACTTACCGATTTTTTCAACTGTAAGTTGGACGGTGTATTGAAAGTTAATAATACCCGTCTGTTGGCTTACCTAATGATGCAACTCAGCTGTTATAACTACATCGTTTATGAGTGGCAGTCAGTTATAGCAAACAACAAGTTGATATTGAAGAAGATAAAAGGAGAACCGCTTACACGCACTGACTTGTCGATTGCGACAGACCAGGCGAAGAACATCTATCCGAAAGGATATGAAATTATAGACAAATACATCAAACAACTGCAAAAAGGTTGAGCATAGATTGAACGCTCAAACAAAGGTCAATTAGACTTCATTTTCAACCTCTTAACTTTGCTCCCGTTAACACAAAAGACGAGGGTGCGCACCTTCATATTGTTTCACCTAAAATCCCAAACGATATGGAAAAAGACTTGGAGTTAAGAGTTTCCGAACTCGAAAATATGTTGTTCCTTTCAAAGAACGTGCTTAGCTTCGATGAAGCGAGCAGGTTCTTGAACCTTTCTAAAAGTTACCTGTACAAGCTGACTTCGGGTAACTTGATACCCCATTACAAGCCGCAGGGCAAAATGCTTTATTTTGAAAAGGCTGAGCTGGAAGCATGGTTGCGTCAGAACCCGGTGAAGACGCAGGCGCAGATAGAGCAGGAAGCGCAGAAGTATATCCTTAACCGTCCTCTAAAGAAATAATGGCTATGGAAAACAAGACAAAAGAGGAAATCGGACAAGGTACAGCCATGACGAAAGAAGATTTTGCAGCCCTTTGGAAAACCATTCGTCTAAAGGTGACGGACACTTATGAAGTACCGCCCGAAATTCTTTGGGTGAACGGTTCTACTATCGGCACGTTGGGCAATTTCAGTGCATCCACAGGCAAAGCCAAGAGCAAAAAGACATTCAACATTTCCGCCATTGTTGCGGCAGCATTGAAGAATGACGAGGTTTTGAAGTATTCGGCATATCTGCCACCGAACAAGCGCAAAATTCTCTATGTTGATACCGAGCAGAGCAAGTACCATTGCCATAAGGTCATGGAACGTATTTTGCGCCTTGCCGGACTGCCGACCGATAAAGATGTGGACGATTTTGTTTTCATTGTGTTAAGGGAGCAGACCCCCGACAAACGTAAGCAGATAATTGGCTATATGTTAGAGAATATGCCCGATGTGGGGTTGCTCATCATTGACGGAATCCGTGATTTGATGTACGACATCAACAGTCCGAGCGAATCGACCGACCTAATCAACCTTTTGATGCGCTGGTCAAGTGGGTATAATCTGCATATCCATACCGTACTGCATTTGAACAAGGGGGATGATAACACAAGAGGACATATCGGTACAGAGCTGAACAACAAAGCTGAAACCGTCCTGCAAATCACGAAAAGCACGCAGGACGGCAATATAAGTGAAGTAAAGGCGATGCACATACGTGACCGGGAGTTTGACCCGTTCGCATTTCGCATCAATGACAACGCTTTGCCCGAAGTCATGGACGGTTATGTATTCCAGCAACCCAAACAAGACAGGAACTTTCCGCTTACAGAGCTGACGGAACAGCAGCACCGGGAAGCATTGGAGAACGGTTTCGGCAAGCAGGTTGTACAAGGCTATTCCAATGTGATAGCGGCATTGAAACAAGGTTACGCAAGTATAGGTTACGAGCGTGGACGCAATGTCCTTGTGTCGCTTAACAAGTTCCTTGTGAACAAGCGCATGATTGTGAAAGAGGGTAAGGGCTATCGCTACAATCCCGATTTTCATTATTAAAAGTCGGTTTGGTTTAGTCCGGGTGTATATATAAGCGGAACGGACTGTCTGTTTCCCGGTATCGACAGCAGGCAGGTTTAGTATGGTACGGGTATATATATGACGGACTAAACAGGACTGGCGCACTTTTCAACTATTTTTTAATCCCCAAAAAGAAAATGTTATGAACATCGAAGATGTGAAACAAATACCCATTGCAGACTATCTGCATAGTTTAGGTTATTCGCCCGTCAAGCAGCAGGGTAACAGCTTATGGTATAAATCACCACTGAGAGAGGAACACGAAGCGTCCTTTAAGGTGAATACAGACCGCAATCTTTGGTATGA
>CAUBDX010000073.1 GCA_958434805.1 uncultured Phocaeicola sp. | reverse complement strand
TGAGATAGTTAAATAAGAAAATAACAGCGAAAACCGCTGATAATTACATGTTATCAAATTCTAAAATAAAGCAGTTATGAGTACAAAATATAACGAAGAAGCAGAAGATCTGATGTTTGAATTATTCGATGAAGATGATTTTACAAAAGTCATATCATTTGTGGATAAGTATGGATGTGATTTTGTGGATAGAGATGGAAGAAATCTATTAATGAATTTCATCGTCGAAGGAAAGAGTACGTTTGCCATTGAACTAATAAAGCAATACAAAATGAATGGTTTGAATTTGGATTTGCAAGATGACTCTGGGTGGACGGCGTTGCATTTCGCTGCTCAAGAGAATAGCCCGGAAATTATAGAACTCCTTGCAGGGTCAAAGGCAAACTTAAATATCCAAGAAGAAAATGGTCGAACACCGCTCTTCATCGCTATTTTTAATAGAAATGACAAATCTGCGATTACATTATTAGAAAACGGTGCTGATATAACTGTGAATAATAATTATGGTGTTTCTCCGATGTCACTTGTGACGAAAAAAGTAAAGAAATGGATAAATGAGAATTTGATAACAAACAGCAAACCGACTGAATAAGCGGAACGCTGCCGAACATTATCGACCTGAAAAGAACAAGAAATGAAACCAAGAGATATATTTATTAAAGCCTGCAATGAGATAGCTATTCCTTTTATCGCAATGGGATTTAAGCCGTCTAAAAATGGACAATGTTTGAAAAAGATTTCAAAAGACAAAAATTTGACTTTTGAAATATGGTTTCGTTCAAGTGTATATAATTCATCTTGTAGTGTGGCTATATATCCACTGATTACGATTACCTGTAAAAACTTGAAAAAGTGGGTGCAAGAAGAGAATCTCAATGTCAATGATGATGGCTTAGTATATCATAATCATATTGGATACCTATCGCCAATAAATCAATATCAATCTTGGGATCTTGCCGGACTAAGCTATGCTCCATCAATAAAAACAATAATTGATTTACTTGAAAAATATGCTTGTCCGATATTTGATTTATTTGAGAATAGACAAATGGCTATTGACTTCATTACGCAACATGGCTGTTGTTTCAATCAATACACGAAAGACTCTCTCCTTGCCCTGCCATATATGTTGAGATATGGTGAAAAGGAACAAGCCGAGAACTACTTCAATCATTACATACATTCAAGTAAATGTCGAAATAGATTTGTAAAAGCCTATTCTCAATTAGAAAAGAATGATGTAATTGATTGTGGATTAGATAATCGTTTTGTAATACTTGCATATAGTCAAAAACTAAAAATAAAATAGGTCGATAACAAACAGATGAAACTTTTAAGGTGGTTTATCCGCCGAACATTATCGTTGTCAACATTAGAATAAAAAAAATGAAAACAATAGAAGATATGAAACTTGAATTATTGAGTGATAACTCAAATAAGTTCATGCAGACTCTAATAGATTATGACATAAAAAGTAAAGACAAATATGGCAGTAATCTACTTCATTATTATATAATGAACTATGATAGTATTGTACATCCAGCAGGTGTGATTATATCCGAATTTATAAAAAAAGGATTGGATATAAATGATAAAAGAAAAGACGGACGGACTGCATTATATCTTTCTGTTCAGTGTCAGCTACAAGATATTTTTGAAATACTCCTGAATAGCAATGCAGATTTGGATATACAAAATGTAAATGGGAATACTCCTTTATGGGAAGCTGTTATGCGATACCGTGGAGATGGCTTCTTTATCGAACAACTTTTGAAAAATGGGGCTAATCCCGATATAAAAAATAACTATGGAGTATCTCCTAAATCATTGGCAAGAACTATCGCAAATTATGATGTAAGAAGATTCTTTAACAACGATAACAAACAGCAAACCGACTGAACAAGCGGCACGCTGCCAAACATTATCCACATATAAAAAGAAAAGGTATGAATTTAGATTTGTTACCCGAAAAGGGATTAAAGCGAGAAAAAGCAATATTAGAACTGGGAAGTAATTCTGAGAATGCAGAAGCATTGATGTTCTTGGTGAATACAGAAAAGGGCAAATGTAAGAATGCGGCTTTGAAAGCACTTGCCTGTTTGGAGTGTCAAGAAGCTCGTTCTCTATGGCAAAAACTTGTCAAAGGTAAATATATGGGTGAGGGCATCTTTGCTAATGCTTGTTCTGATTGTGTTTCAGAAGAAATAGCACCTGTTATCTTATGCTTTTTGGAAAATCTGCTTAATCAGCCTAAAGGGGTACCTATTGATGTCGGTCAGATGAAGCAACTGAGGTTTTGCCTATCAATCATGTTGGGAAAATCTTCTCAAAAGATGCAGGAAATATATCGTTTTATGGCAAAACCTGAGAATATGTCTCGTTTTACATCTCTAAAACGAATAAAAGAGTTTTCGGATAAAACAACTACATTTTGGGATTTTAATGTTGGCTCTCTCAGAAGTTGGAATACTAATCGCCATGAGATGGAAAAGGTCTTTCCGTTAGTAATGGCTGCATCATTGATACGAAACCAAGATGTACGCTTAATGGCACTTACAGATGAATTGTATGCGACTTATGGAGGAGCTTGGCTTATTCCTGTATTTATGAAAGCAATCCTCACAGAGCCTAAAGAGAAGGTATATGATGAATTTGTAAAGTATCTTTCAGACGAATCCACGGCTATATATTTATTCAATGTGTTCGGATGGCTTGATTACTATGATTATCCGGACGACTGGAGATTTAAACGAGATGAACCTGTCGGTTATCAGGCTCTTGCTTTTTGGGGAAATTTTGAATATGGAGCTTATGATACGGAATTTATAGTTGAATTTCGCGTAGATATAGACGATAGATGGCTGTTTGCGCTCGCAAAGGACACTAAAGGTAAAAAGCCAAAAGTACATTGGCAATCTTACAACCGCAGACAAGGAGGCGTTTCTTTTGAGAATTATGATGAAATGTTATTGGGATTGCTTCCTGAGAAAATTGAGAACAAGGAATTAAAGGAACTGCTTTACAATTACTTCAAAGAACGTTCACTAATAGTGAAAGTGCCTAAAAGTGTTTCTGTATATGAAGATGCCCTCTGTCGTTTGCAACGATAAAGGTATAATTGAAGTCTGTGGATAACACGCACCTCAATTGCCTTAAATGGCGATTAGCTGCCAGACATTATCTGCCCATAAAAAGAATGAATATGAAAATAGAATTAGAAAATTGTCAA
>CAUBDX010000072.1 GCA_958434805.1 uncultured Phocaeicola sp. | reverse complement strand
TGCCATATTAAATTGCTTTATCTCCTAATACTTGTTCGACATATTCAAATGAGGACAAAATATCTGCCTTCCCAACTCCTATTGCAACTGTATGCTCAAAGTGAGCGGCACATTTCCTATCGCGTGTACGCACTGTCCATCCATCTCTTTCCATTACTATCTGGCGGGAACCCAATGTTATCATCGGTTCGATGGCAATGCACATACCCTTTTTCAACTGAGTGCCGTATCCTCTTTTTCCATAATTGGGTACCTGCGGATCTTCATGCATATCTTTTCCAATACCATGACCTACGAATTCTCTTACCACACCATAGGAATTAGCCTCGCAATGTTGCTGGACAGCAAAACCTATATCACCCAAACGCTTTCCATGAATGGCATTCTCTATACCTAAATATAAAGCTTCTTTTGTTGTCTTCAAAAGTTTCAAGACCTCAGGATCAACTTCTCCTACACAGAAGGTATAAGCTGAATCCCCACAAAACCCATTCATATAAGTACCACAATCAACAGAAACAATATCACCTTCTTTCAAAGGGATATCATTGGGAATACCGTGTACAACCTGATCATTTACCGAAGTACACAAGGTACTGGGAAACGGATCACCATACTGATTGGGAAAACCTTTAAAAGTAGGAACAGCTCCATTATCTCTAATAAACTCTTCAGCCACCTTGTCAAGTTCCTTAGTTGTCACACCGGGTTTTATCAATTTAGCAACTTCAGCCAGAGTCCTACCTACAAGTAGGTTACTCTGACGAAGCAGCTCTATCTCATCATCTGTCTTAAGAAATATCATCTCAGACTAATTAATATGCAGCAACATTACCAGCACGCCCCTTGATTCTTCCGGAATTTAACAATCCGTCGTAATGGCGCATCAGCAAATGACTTTCTACCTGTTGGAGTGTATCCAATACAACACCTACAAGAATCAATAAGGATGTACCACCGAAGAACTGGGCGAACTCAGCTTTTACTCCAAAAATACCGGCAAATGCAGGCATGATGGCTACAAGAGCCAAGAATATAGAACCCGGCAGAGTAATACGAGACATGATCGCATCTATATACTCAGCTGTATTCTTACCTGGTTTTATTCCCGGAATAAAACCATTATTTCTCTTCATATCTTCTGCCATCTGGTTCGGGTTTATTGTAATTGCAGTATAGAAATATGTAAATACAATAATCAATATTGCAAAAACAAAGTTATACCAGAAGCTAGTATGATCTACAAATGCACGTACAATACCACTTGCTGTTGCAGCATTTGAGAAACCTACCAATGTAATAGGGATAAACATGATTGCCTGGGCAAAGATGATAGGCATTACATTCGCAGCATTCACCTTTAAAGGAATATATTGTCTTGCACCACCATATTGTTTGTTTCCTACAATACGTTTCGCATACTGTACGGGAACTTTGCGGACGCCTTGAACCAGCAAAATTGCTGCTGCAATAACGAACAACAAAAATACTATTTCCAACAAAAACATGATGATACCACCTGCACCCGGAGAAGCCAGACGAGAAACAAACTCCTGGAATAAAGATTGTGGCAGACGGGCAATAATACCAATCAAAATGATGAATGATATACCATTACCTATCCCCTTATCTGTTATTCTTTCTCCAAGCCACAGAATAAACATACTTCCAGCTGCCAAAATGATGGTAGAAGTAATTATAAAGAATGTCCAATCTAATGAAGCATTAAGTGATGGTCCGGCTTGCATCTTAAGGTTAAGCAAGTATGAGGGAGCTTGGAAAACCAAAATTGCAATTGTCAATATACGAGTATACTGATTGATTTTTCTTCTACCACTTTCACCTTCACGCTGGATTTTCTGAAAGTAGGGAACAGCAATCGCCAAAAGCTGAATTACAATTGATGCCGAGATATATGGCATGATTCCCAATGCAAAAATAGATGCATTGGAAAACGCTCCTCCAGAGAACATGTTTAACAAGGCTAACAAACCTTCACTCGTTTGTTTATGCAACTGAGTTAACATAGCAGGGTTAATACCTGGCAGAACCACGTAAGAACCAAACCTGTAAATTGCAACAAATAATATAGTAATGAGGATCCTTTGTCTCAGATCCTCAATTTTCCATATATTCTTTAATGTTTCAATAGATTTTCTCATTGAATCAGAGTTTTACTGCATTACCACCAACAGCTTCGATTGCAGCTACCGCACTCTTTGAAAAAGCATTAGCTTCCACATCAAGCTTAGTAGTCAAACTACCGTTACCTAGTACTTTTACCAATTGATTAGAAGAAATGAAACCAGCTTCAATAAAGTCATTCATACCTACCTTAGTCAGATTCTTAGCTTCAGCCAATTTCTGAATAGTTTCAAGGTTAATAGCTTTATATTCTACACGGTTAATATTCTTAAAACCAAACTTCGGAACACGACGTTGAAGAGGCATCTGTCCACCTTCAAAACCAATCTTCTTTGAATAACCTGATCTTGATTTAGCACCTTTATGACCTCTTGTAGAAGTACCACCCAAACCAGATCCCGGGCCACGGCCAATTCTTTTTCTAGTCTTTGTAGATCCTTCTGCAGGTTTTAAATTACTTAAATTCATATCGTAATTAGTTTTTTTATTAACAATGAATTACTTAACGATGGCAACCAGGTGTTTTACCTTTTCAACCATTCCCAGAATAGAAGGAGTTGCTTCGTGCTCAACCACACGATTCATCTTGCGAAGTCCCAGCGCATCGAGTACTCTCTTTTGATCAGCAGGAGCACCAATTCTACTTTTTACTTGTTTAATCTTAATAGTTGACATAATTCCTCCTTATCCTCTAAATACTTTTTCCATACTTACGCCTCTGTTCTGAGCAACCATACGGGCATCTCTCATCTCGCCCAAAGCTAAAATAGTAGCTTTTACCAAGTTGTGCGGATTAGAAGAACCTTTTGACTTAGCCAAAACGTCTGTAACACCCACACTTTCCAAAACAGCACGCATCGCACCACCTGCTACCACACCAGTACCGGTAGAAGCCGGCTTGATGAATACTTCAGCACCACCAAATTTAGCCGACTGTTCATGAGGAACTGTACCTTTCAATACAGGAACACGAGTCAAGTTCTTTTTAGCTGCTTCAACACCTTTAGCAATAGCAGCTGTTACTTCACCTGCTTTACCAAGGCCCCAACCAATAATACCGTCTTCGTTTCCAACAACGACAATTGCAGAGAAGCTGAATGTTCTACCACCCTTTGTTACCTTTGTAACACGGT
>CAUBDX010000071.1 GCA_958434805.1 uncultured Phocaeicola sp. | reverse complement strand
TTTTATTTACTGCCAGAGCCGCTTAGGCTTGGCGAATTTTTAACGAACTATTGCTTCTAAAGAAAAATCTTCATAAATTTTCATTCCGGTCATTTCTCTCCCCCTGCCGTTTTTTATCGTGAAGTCAGCCTTCTTATACGCTTCCGGAATAGGTGACAGGTAAAGATATACTTTAAACCCTCCGTCAGACTTGGGGACAGGGCGATAGGTAACCGGCGACTTAAAACGCTTGATTTCCATCGTTCCGTTTCTCCCCTCAGTGGTTATCGTATCACGATAGGCCACCCATTCCTGAATCCCGGCAAGCCCCAACGCATCGCGGAACATCCGGCGCGAACCGGCATATTTATTTTTTCTCAAAGCTTCAAGCCCCTGATAAGCCTTTTTCATTTCTTTCCGGACAGGAAACATTTGCGCCATTTTTTGCGCAACATCCGGTTTGTCAATCGAAATATTGCAAAGCGACTTATATACATTATTATAAAGCTGAAAGTGATGACGGATTATCGGTTTGTCCCAATTCGTTTCCTTCCTTTTAGCATAATGGAACATGAACGACTTGTAATATATTGCCTTTTCCGGATATTTTCTATTCGGGAAGTTTACACCACTGCGTATCATCTTATGGAAAGCCAGAATATAATCAAACAAGTTTTTCTGCTTCTCAAACTGTCCTTTTCTTTGGGGAGCAGGCACATCAAATTCATAAGAAGCCCCACTGCTGTCAAATTTCGCTTCATCCGCAAGATAAAAGAAGCCGAATCCTTTATCCTGACGCGTGCCGAAACTCGTAGATGCGAAGAAGGCAGGAAGATGTTTCGTTATTGTCTGAAGCAACTTCGTGTCCAACGAAAAAAGACGCATCTCTATCCCGTCCTCATAAAACACCAGTTCCTTGGTCTTTTCTTTCATGTTCCCGAAATAGATAGGAAAGTTAGGATATTCCTTTTCAGTGTTATTTTTATAATCGTGCCTGGTATAAGTGTCTGGCAAAATCTGTTTTTCCCCCTTCGCCTCGAAATACATTTTATAGTCGAGCGGTTGGTACTTTCTCCCTTCCCGGGCTGCTATAAAGCGGTCCAATTTCGGTTTTACCTCACTGGCACGCAGGCAGCAACCCTTTTCGTCCGACTGGAAATGCCACATCGGCGTATGCTGCTTCAATTTTTTTATCACAAGTTGTTCCATAGTATTATGTCATTTAATCTTTCGTATCTGCAAATAAAGTTTAAAGCTTGCTCTTCCGGTTTACAAGAAACACCGTCAGCCCCAAAATGAAGGCCAGTACGAGCGACACCACCTGCCACCATTGGCCATCAGTGAGAGACCAATCCCCCGAGAATGAATTCATTCCCCAAACTCCCGTCATGATAGTCATCGGTAAGCAGAAAGCTGCCAAGTTATTCAGGATGGTAGCCTTCCGGTTACGGTCACGGTCGTCCATCAACGAAACATATTGGTGCAGTTCACCTATCTCGTCGTCCAAATCTTTGACATATTCTTCCATACGCAAGTTACGCTGTAGTTGGTCATAAAGTTCTATACCCTGATCCTGCGAAGTAATTTCCCTAAAATAAACCTGATTGACAAAATGGATATATTCCTTATATAAAGAACTGATGCGTTCGGATATCGTCGATGTTTCCTTGTGTGAAAGATAGCTCACCTTGGTTACTTCTTCCGAAAACCTCAGCATCGCCGCACGCTGTGTCAGCACCAGTTCCACCATACGCGTATATATGGTTTCAAACGAAACGAACAAGTGACTTGAATACCTCAATGCTCCACTATCTGTAAGAAACACCATTGAATAACGGGTAGAGCCGTATAGAGAACCATATTTTTCCCAACGCGGATAGGTGTGTTTGCGTAAAAGTTCCATTCTCATCGCATCATTCTGACACGTACAAAAACTGCTGTCAACAAACAAATATTTATACCAGAAGTCCTCGTCCTTACTTCCTCCGAATGCCGGATCTTTTCCCCCGTCGGCAAAATAAGCATCCAGTCTGCCTTTAAAAAGACTGACTTGATGGTCGTTCACATACCATGAAAGCACAAACATGCGGTCTTCAAGCAAAGGCTCAAAATCCATATTCTCAGCAACTCTGCTTATCAGACTGGAAATGAAGCAAGCAGTCTTCCATGGTTCATTCACAGGTGTATCAAATTGTTCCTTAAAATCCTCGTCCTTTCCCAATCCGGCAATGCAAATCGATTCAGCCGTTTCAGAATGCGTCTCCTTGTCTCCAAAAAACGGAAGAATCACCCGCCGCCCATACTGGTTGATACGGAGAATATCGTCCGGGGAGGAACGGGACGGGTCTTCATTGCCCAAATGGAAAGAAAGCGCACCCACCCCTGTAGCATAGAGATTGAGGTTGATGGCTTCTACCTTCAGGTCATATTCCGGAAAATCTTTCACCTTAATCTTGTAACGGATATCTTCACGTTGAGGCTTCTGATGTTCGAAGTGCATAAGCAGCGTTTCTTCGGAACGGTCATCATATAAAGCCTTGTGAACGAATTTATAAAAATAATTCTTTTCATTATACAGGCTCTCGGCTTCAGCCCCGGCAACAGAAGTCACCCTCTTCCAGTCCGTATCCTTCTTAAGCTGAATCTGCTTCAAGTCTATCTGTTCCGATAATTTCCGGCTATCCATTCCCTTTACATTCCACTTGAAAGAGAAATAAAACACATGATAGCTGGTATATTTTTCACAGTTGTTCAGCGTGTCTCTCTGCTTTATCTTAGTCATCATCGCCTGCAGTTCTTCTCTCGAAAAAGCACCTCCTACCGTGCCTACATAACCGTTTGCCCCTCCGCCGGTATATATCTTATGCTCCTCTCGCTCTTTGCCAAACAATGCAGCGACCCTGAATGCCGCCTTTCCATAATACACCCACTCACTGTCCGTATATACCAGCAAGTGCGGACAGGGATACACACGGTCGCAAACAGGAGAGAACTTATCGGTCAACGAGCGGATTATCCGGAGTTCGCCTACTTGTTCAGAATGATTTCTGACCGATTCTTCTGCCAATCTCTCATCCTTCTCGGTCACCCCCTGAGCCTTCCGGTCTTCCCTGCGGATAGCATCAATCTCATCTTGACTAGCCCCCATCTTCACGAGAGCAGCAATATGTCCTACATCGTTTGCTGCCACCAACTGTAAATCCCGTTCCATCGGGATTTTCAACAAGGCTGCCACTTGTTCAAGCGAACTCGGGCAATCAGACCATTGGTTATGATGATCTATCCGGTTATAGCCGACAGGCAACTCACAGTCTTCCTGTAGCTCAATACCCCAAACGTAAGCACTCAATTTAGGGCATACCCCTTCTAAAGGGCACTTTTCAGTGCCCTA
>CAUBDX010000070.1 GCA_958434805.1 uncultured Phocaeicola sp. | reverse complement strand
CTTGCCATAGAGATATTTATTGTGTAGCCTATATGGGCGCATCAAAATCATACCATAGGTTGCGTTCGGTGTTCACTTTGAAGGAAGCCTCTGTTTCTTCCCTCAAGGGAGATTTGTACCAAAGGTTGATACCCTGCTGTTTGACGGGTGAATACCCCAGGCTGTGCAGGTAGTCAGCCAGATTGATTTGTTTTGCAGTCTCGATGTTCATAAGGAAATCGTTTTTAGTGAGTGCTTTGATTATTTCTCTTTTTGCCCGCAACTCTTAAAAGTATGCGGTCAGTACAATCACTTCACTAAACTCCTAATATATAGACCCCCGGAATAAAGTGAAGTGATTTGTCTGTTTCTGAAATCACTTCACTAAATTGTCGTATATATAGGATACGGGAATAAAGTGAAGCGATTTTCGGGATTGTCGGCTAATAGTGGTAATCGGGCTTGAAGGAATACTTCCTGCCGTTTTCCTGCACTATCATCCGTTTGTTGCGCAGCATGGTGATAAGCGCCACTGCATTCTGGTGATTCAGTCTAACCCCTTCTGCCAGATAAGTCCTGATTAAGGTGTCTTCCAGCTCCTTGTAGCCGTATTCCTCTTTCAGTGCAAAAGCGGCTTCCAGTGCGGCACGGTGCTGCGGTTCTGAAATATCCTTGTAAGGGTCAAACTTTTCCACCGAGGGTCTTCCCGGCTTCCTTGCTTCCGGCTTGTAGCCTTCCGCAAGTTCGGGCAGGGCTCTGTCGTTGATGCAGAATGCAAAAGGCTCGAAATCCATCGCCCGGATGTGCATGGCGGAAACATGGCTGATGTCGCTGTTCCCCTTGTCCTTTTCCACCAGCAGGACTGTTTCCGCCTTGTTGTTCAGTTCCGTACCAATGTGCCCTCTTGCGTTCTCATCCCCCTTGTTCTGATGCAGTATCGTATGGATATGAATCTGCCTGTCGTCCGTCCACTGCATCAGCTTGGATATGATGCGGGTGGATTCACCGGGGCTGTTGATGTCGTACACCATATCCCGGATGCCGTCTATGATGACCAGCCCAATATCCGGTGAGTGGTAGATAGCCTGTTCTACAATGCTGATGCGCTGTTCCGGGATGTATTTTCTCAAAGCGAGAAACTCCAGATAACCGCTGTCCCTGTCATCGGGCAATCCTGCCATCCGCAGGATCCGCTTCATCACTTTCAGGCAGTGGTAGGGGCTTTGCTCCGTATCTATATAAAGCACTTTCCGCTTTTCCTCGGGCAGTTCAGCCGCATATCGTAACACGGTACCGTTCTTCAATGCAGCGGCTACGATAGCCGATACATTGAAGGTTTTCTTGCTCTTGGCTTTGCCGATGGATGCGCTGAAATTGCCCAGCGTCCCGATGACAGAGCCGTGTACTTTCAGAATTTCGGGGGCTTTTTCGTAGCATCTTGACAGACTTAGCCGGGATTCCTGCCAGAGGATAACGGCTTGTTCGGGTGATATTTCTTTTATATAGTCCATAATCACCTCCTTTATCTGCGTCCTCCGGTTTTCTTGCCAGCCAGTTCCAGCGCCAGTTCCGCATCCACGATAATCTTGCGTCCAATCTGGGTAATGGCTTTGTCTATCTTTCCGCTTTTCTTGATGCGGTTGGCTGTGGGCAGGCTGCACCCGAAAAGCTTGGCTATGCCGAGTATGCCGTACACGTACTTTCTTTCCGTGTCGGTGGTCGGCTGCGGTTGCGCCTCTGCCTGTACCGAAGCGTGTCTGCTTAGAAAAAGGAACTCTTCGCCTGTCATCTGCCAGACGGGTTTCACTAACAGTTCTTTGAGGTTGTTCATCGTCCGTATGATTACTTGTTTGACAATAGCCCTGCGCACAGGCTGTTTCTTCTGTTCTCGAACGATGCAAAATTAGGTAGGGTTTTGAGTGGTAAGTATGTGGATGATAGATATGGATTGTTCTGTTATATCGCTGAATATCAAGAAATAAAAATACCACTCAAAAATTATTTTGAGTGGTATAAGTGGTCATGTCGTAAAATATATTGGAATATCACGGGTTATCGGAATATTCCGTCCATTTCCTTGGCGAACTTTTGGTTGGGAATACTGGGTAAATCGGAAACGGGTTCCCTGTACTTGGACTTGTAATAGTCTTCATCAATATCCAGGTGTTTCAGGATGGCTTCCTTCCATTTGTCCTTATCCTGCCCCGGCAACTGCTCCCTCATCAGGGAAATCAGATAGCATACCCGTATCTTTTCCCTTGGCTTTATTTTCAGTACGCACTGGCAGGGATGCAGATTCATGCAGGCATAGAAATCCGGTGCGGTAATGTCTTCAAACTGTTCCCCTGCACAAACTTCATGAATTAGGGAAATCAGCTTCATGCTGAAATATTCAGGCAATCCGGCAGTCGTAGCTGTAGTCGATGCGGTTGTAGTTTCAGCTTCCGGCTGGCTGTCTGTACGGCTCTGCCTGTCTGCTTCGTTCGGTTGGCTTTCTTCGTCCGGTACATATTTGGTCAGGATGCCCATGAAGTGTACGCTAAGCAGGTAGATGTCGTCGCAACGGTTTTTCATGTATTGCCGGGCTTCTTTCCAGAGAAGGGTTTGCTGCTCATAAAGATGCTCCAGTTGGGCTTTCTCCCTTTCATATTCAGCCTTGCAACGCTCATATTCTCTTTCCGCCAGCTTTTCTTCTTCGGGTGTATGCTCTCGGTAGCCAATGGAATCATAGCGGTTGTTGGCTTCGTTCATCGGTTTGCGCAGCCTGTTTACCACTTCCATCTCTTCCTTGATGGTTTCCTTGTAGCGGTCTGCGTATTGGTAGCATACACGTATGATCACTTCGTCATGGAGAAGGCGGTAAGATTCATAAAGCCGTATGTATTCTTTGACTTCCTTTTTCAGACTTTTCAGCAGCAGGGTACATGGTTCTGGCGGTGTATGCAGCACCAGTTCAAGGATAGCTTGCTCAAAAGCCTTTATATCGCTCCATTTCGAGTAGAAATCAACGATGAATTTCTGCTTTTCAAAAGAGAAAGTATGGCTTACAATCCAATCTTTGCAGATTCTGTTCAGCTCCCCGTATTGAGGAATGAGGGTTGTTATCGTTTTCTGCATGGCATACTCTTATTATTGGGGATCCTTGTCAAGGAAAGAAGCCAGTTCTTCTTCCACTTCTTCTACGCTGGGCAACGCTGATTTCAATTTCTCGGGAATCGCCTTGCTCAATTGGTAATCGCTGATGCCGATGGGCTGGTCATAGCCGGAAAGGGCATACTGGGCAACCACTTCGTCCTTTCCTCTGCACAACAAAAGACCGATGGTCTTGTTGTCGTGTTCTCCTCTCAACTTATCATCCACCACGTTGATGTAAAAGTTGAGTTGTCCGGCATAT
Organism: uncultured Phocaeicola sp.; assembly: GCA_958434805.1. The sequence goes on along the minus strand of CAUBDX010000070.1, from coordinate 91 downwards.
TCCGGCTTGAAAGGAGTGGCTTTCAATTCTATGACAATATATGCGTGCAACGGAATGGAATATAGAATCAGGTCGGCAAAGAAATCGCTGT
>CAUBDX010000069.1 GCA_958434805.1 uncultured Phocaeicola sp. | reverse complement strand
AAGCAATACTTCACGAAGATAAAAAATTATCCCCACGAAAAATCTACTGAACCGATATATATTGCAGCAATTGGCTTCTGGTCATTCCTGCCACTCTGATAAATTCCATCCTGTTTGCATACTCCAACCTCTGATTACCAAACCAAGAGTTCTGCATTCTGGGATGAAACAAATGCAGGAGTGGTCCTTGAGCCCGATAGATGGGTAAACCAAGTATCTCCATACGCTTGCAACGTTCCGCATCCTCCGGTCCCCAGCCATAGAAATGTTGATTTTCTCCGCCATACTTGATATAAACATTCTTATTGACCCAAAACGCACCTCCTACCGAGTTCGGTCCGTGAGCCAATACATATTCATATATCTTCTGACAGCATTCCTCCATGTTCATTTCCCGTTTCTTCAGCAGCAGACTGTCTTCCTGCGGAAGCATATAAAATCTTCCGTCGTATGGAAAACTCATGACCGCATTCCCTTTTCTTATGGCATCAACAGCTTCCAGTATTTGCTCTTTCGGAAGCAGCACATCGGTATCCCATATACCGACAATCGCTCCCTCAGCTTCCTGCATCAGCCGGTTCAGATATTTGGTTCTGTGGAAGACGGGGGAGGCATCCCTCACAAAAGTCTTGTGTATATGTTCATCGCTGATTTTCAATTCATAATGCGGATGTTCATCGGCCTCAAGAATTCTTATCTCCATCCGGATGGACTCTTTCAAAGCCATTAGCTGCTCTACTACCAGGTCCAGATTCTGTGCCCTTTCGGGCGAGTCCACACGGACGGGAATGACAAAGGAAACCTTCCGATTCGATTGCAATGCGGATAAAGAAAGTATATCGAAAGTTGTTTCGGGGCATATTCCTATTTGGTGTAAGGCTTCCACCTCCCCGACAGTCTGTTTGTCCAATACGCCCCCTTTACGGACATGACGCAAAATGCAGTCCAGGAAATAGAGGGTATATTGCCGGAGTGCAAGCCGGTAGGTCACTCTGTTTTCTGCACAGTGTCCGGTTATGCGCAACCGGAAGTAGCGCAGCCACCCTTGCCGGTCAATATCTTCATCCTCTGCAAAATGAAGTATCTTCCGAAAAGCCATATCGTCGATGCAGGAAAGAATTTCATCCTCATCGCCTTCCACCATCCTGTTTCTAAGCAAATAAATCAATCCGCAGCCCAACCCGAACAAGCCATTGTCCAGGCAAAAGGGCATCTCGTAGGATACATTCTCAAACTTATCATCCAACAGGGCATCCGCCCGCTCTTCCATCTCCTGATTTCCATATTTCCTTGCCAATGTGTAACAAGCGATAATACGGCCCATGTTGTAATAGCAGATGTCGGCCTCGGCCACAGGTTCCTGACCGGCTGAAATATTCTCATTGATGACGCGTACCCGGTCACTTGGGGCTGCATCTTCAGTAAATAGTTTCAGAAACAGTTCTTCATCTTTCATAAGGCATAAACATTACATGTTGTGACTCCCATAAACTCTTATTTTAAATTCAGCAACCTGCTGAGCAGGCTTTTTTCCTTCGTGACGATGGATGCCGTTCCCGTCATGGTCTTTATCAAAGGCAGTTCTTTGCCATAGCGGGTGGTCAGTCCCTGCGGCAGTGCTATTTCCAGTACAAACCTTCCCTGTTCGTCGGGCACGGGGGAGACGGACTCCACCCTTCCCTCTATGGTTCCGAACTCCTGTTCGGGAAACGCCGGCAACCGGATGATGACCCGTTGCCCCGTCCGGACTTTCCCTATTCCCTCCATGGGCAGCAGGGCCTTGCCCACCGGAAGGGCTGCGTCGTGGGGGACAATGACAAACATGGTCTCTCCCGCCTCCACGTACTGGTTCCTTTTCCACAGCTGCATGAACGCCACCGTCCCATCCGCGGGGGCTGTCAGCAGATAGTTCTTCTCCCATTCGGCCACGGCGTTGAGCAGACCCGCCACGGTGTTGGCCACCTCTGTCTCATACGTCCTGCTTTCCTGCATGTGCTGAAGGTAGTTGTTCCAGGCCAGCAGGCAGGACGAATACGCCGCCTGCACACTTCCCAGCTCCGCTATCCGGTGGAAAAAGAGCGTACCCACCTGCTCGGTGCGGCTTCCGCCCTGCTTCCATTCCTTCATCCGTTCCCGCAGCACGAACAGGTCTTCGGTGCGTGCCACGTTCTCTATCACTCCCAGCATGTCGCCCTTTCCGACAGGCTGGGAGTTGGCGGTATATAGCTGTTCTATCCTTCCCGCGCTCTGCGCCATGATGTAGGCGGGTTCTGCGTGGTGAGTGTGAACTCCGTCTCCACCGTGTCGGGATAGCTGAAGCAGGCGCTGCCTGCAAGGACGACGGCCATAATGCCCAGCAGCACGACAATCCCATAGCGGAGGATGGCGGGCGGAATCTTGCCCATCACCTCCTGCACCTCCTCGCTGCGCAGTTCAATCTCCCTGTGCGTCCGTTCCTCTTCCATGCCTTCCTCCTTTCCTTAGTTTCCCAGTTCCAGCTGGTTCTTCACCAGCCGGTAGTACAGTCCACGTTTCTCCGTCAGTTCCCGGTGCGTGCCCTCTTCGGCCACCTTCCCCTTGTCCAGCACCACAATCTTGTCCGCGTCGCGCACCGTGCTGAGCCGGTGCGCCACCACCACTACGGTCTTTCCCCTGTAGAACTCGTGCAGGTGTTCCATAATCTCCTTCTCGTTGTTGGCATCCAGGGCGTTGGTCGCCTCGTCAAAGAAGAGGAATTCGGGATTCTTGTACACGGCCCTTGCTATCAGCAGCCTCTGTTTCTGCCCCTGGCTGAGCCCGTTCCCCTCCATGCCGATTCTGGTGTTGTAGCCCAGCGGGAGCGAGTCGATGAATTCCCTGATGTTCGCCACGCTCACGGCATGCCTCAGCCGTTCGATGTCCGGCTGTTCGGTGCCTACGGCAATGTTGTTCGCGATGGTATCGGAAAATATGAATCCGTCCTGCATCACCGCCCCGCTCTTTGCCCTCCACAGGTGCGGGTTTATCATTCCCAGCGGCGTCTCTCCCAGCCTGATGCTCCCCTTGCCGGGCGTGTAGAATCCCAGCATCAGCTTGACCAGCGTGGTCTTTCCGCTGCCGCTGGCACCCACGATGGCGGTCACCTTGTGCCGGGGGATGCTCAGGCACACGTCGTCCAGCACGTAATCCCTGTCCGCGCCGTCATAGCTGAAGGACACGTGGCTGAGCGTGATGTCCCTCTTTTCGGGCAGGGCGGAGAGCTTGGAGGCGATGTCCTGCTCCTCGTCCTCCTTCCCGTGTATCTCATTGAGCCTTTCGAGGCTTATCTTCGCATCCTGCAGCTGCTGTGCGAACCCGATGAACGACGTGACCGGGCCGTTGAGCTGCCCGATGATGTAGGTCAGCGACACCATCATGCCCAGGGTCATCTGTCCGTCCACCACCGCCTTGGCAGCGATGAAGGAGATGATGATATTCGTGGTCCGGTTGAAGAAGACGGAGCCCGTCTGCTGCACCTGTCCCAGTGCCAGCCCCCGGATGCTGATTTTGAAGAGTTTCACCTGAATCCTTTCCCACTGCCATCTTTTCTGCTTCTCGCAGTTGTTCAGCTTTATCTCCTGCATGCCGGTCACCAGCTGTATCAGGCTGCTCTGTTCCCCGGCCGCCTGTGCAAACCGCCTGATGTCCAGT
>CAUBDX010000068.1 GCA_958434805.1 uncultured Phocaeicola sp. | reverse complement strand
GGATGAAGGATTTGTCCGATGGCAGCAAAAGTCTGTATCTGGATATATACCGCAATGGCAAGCGGACATACGAGTACCTGAAGCTGTATCTTATTCCGGGAACGGACAACAATACCCGTCGGCAAAATGAAATAACAATGGCCGCTGCGAATGCCATCAAGTCGAAACGCATTATCGAACTGACCAGCGGCGAAGCCGGTATCGTGAACCATACAGATAAGGTTTATCTGCTGGACTGGATGCAAACCTATTTGGAGTACCAAGAGAAACGCGACAAGAAAGGCATCGGTCAAATCAAGGCCGTTACCCATATCCTGAAAGAATATGCAGGGGAAAGGTTTTTGTTGGATCGGGTTGACCTCGCTTTTTGCCAAGGCTATATCGACTACATGCTGACGACCTTCCGCCCTAAAGGAAAGCCGATAGCAGCATCTACACGCAATACCTATTATCAGATATTCAACGGTGCCCTGAACGCTGCTGTCCGGGCTAAACGGTTGTTGAGAAATCCATTTAATGAAATGGAAAAATCGGAGAAGCCCAAAATGCCGGAGAGCGTGCGGTCCTATATGACCATCGAAGAGGTACGGGCGTTGATTGCCACTCCGGTACAGGATGGGAGGGTTAAAAACGCCTATCTGTTTTCCTGCTTCTGCGGACTGCGTATCAGCGATATTGTCGGCCTGAAATGGAAGAATGTCTTTGTCGATAACGGCCAATACCGTCTGGCGGTGGCTATGCAGAAGACCAAAGAACCGATTTACCTGCCACTCTCCAACGAGGCGTTGAAGTGGATGCCGGAGCGTGAGGACAAGGCGGCGGATGACCATGTGTTCAGCTTGCCTTCAAACATCAACCAGTATCTCAAGCCGTGGGCCGAAGCGGCCGGAATCACCAAACGTTTTACTTTTCACACGGCCCGGCACACATTCGCGACCATGATGCTGACGCTTGGTGCGGATCTCTATACCGTATCGAAGCTGCTTGGTCATACCTCCGTGAGAATGACACAGGTGTACGCCAAAATCATCAACCAGAAAAAAGACGAAGCAGTCAATTTGGTCAACGGGCTATTCGACTGATGTAGTTATACATGTCAAATTCAATTTACAGGTAAATATTTCCGGCTTTTCTCCGACTTTTCAAATAGTCGAAGTAATGCCACTATTATAATAAGTATAAACCCATAAAAACAATTCGACATGAAAGGACAAAACAGCAGGTCCTCTCTTTTTTTGAAGGGAGACCACATCTGCACCACTTCGCTACGGAACAGGATGTAGCGGAAGAATTTTACGAGTTGCTCTCCGAAGCGAGGGAGCTTTATCTTCAAGACGTCATGGCAGGCGGCAAACGGTATGGCCGCTATGTGGATGACTTTATAAACAGTCACCGGTACATCGACTGCAACAGTGCGGTTTGCAGGAATTGCCATGAAATGAACATCCATATCATCAGAGGGCTGTTGATCGATTGCACAAGTCTCGTCAAAAGCCTCTTTACCGCAGAAACATTTTCTTTCGAGGAGTGCATGGCCTTGAAACGAAAGTATGACATTGCCGGAGTATGGTTCGGCTCTTCACGTATAGAAGATTCCAGAAACGATCCACCTCTCTCCTTCGGTTGTAATTTTTCCCGTGAACAGATGACAGGTATTGTGGCTTGCGCCAACGCTTATCATCTGTTTTGCGTTTCCGCACTCCGCATTGAGGACATGGAAGCGCTTTTTGCCTGCAAGAAGGACTTCTGCATACGTGTGAACAATATCCGCCATGTGGCGGTCCTATTCGACGCGTTGCTCGAAAACACCTTCATCCTGCCTCACTGGCAGTCGGTTCTCGACAAGGGGCGGTTCCTGTTGTCCAAAGACGGCACAAGATACGTTACCGCTTCAAGCCTCTCGTCCGCCCTGTCTGCGGCGAGGAACAACATTACATCGGCAAACCTCGGCATACGAAAAGCAGTCAGCCGGCTGAAAATATGACACGAAGTGCCAAAAAGCCAAGTATGTGAAAGATAAAACAGTGACAGTTGCCGTGATACGTGCATAGTATCACGCCGGTATTTCCGGCTGTCCGGTTCACATCACATAACTTTGACCTCCGTTAGCGCGCTGCATAACGGAGGTAACTCTCCATTGTCTAATTTTAACATGTATTTTATGCAAAACAGAACAACATTTATGGAGCGGTTGAGCGAACGGCTGACCGCCATAGAAGCGGTTCTCAAGAAGTTGGAACCGGTGGAAGGTCTGTTGGAGCGTGTGGCTTTGCTGGAAAATAACATTTACACGACCAAGAAGGTCTTCACTTTTCAAGAGGCGTGCATGTATATCGGCGTGTCCGAAAGTATGTTGTACAAACTCACATCGAACAAGGAAATCCCGCATTACAAGCCTCGCGGCAAGATGCTTTACTTTGCGAAGGAAGAGCTGGACGCGTGGCTCTTGCAAAACTACGAACCTACGGTGGACGATGCCATGCGTATGGCGACGGAAGTGTCCGCAACCCAACCGTTCTTTAACCAGAAGCGCTATGGAAAACGAAAAAAGAACTGACCGTAACTCGTGGGCGGAGCTGGACGAGAACCGCCTGTCGGATATCCTCACGGCGTCGCAAATAAAGGCCACGGACACCTACGAGACTCCGCCCCAGATTATATGGATTGACAACTCCACCATAGCGACGCTCGGTAATTTCAGCGCTTCGACGGGTAAGGCGAAAGCGAAAAAGACGTTCAACGTCTCGGCCATCGTCGCCGCGTCGCTGGCGGGCCGGCAGGTCTTGAACTACCGGGCGCACCTGCCCGAAGGCAAACGTAGGATCTTGTACGTGGACACCGAACAGAGCCGTTTCCATTGCCACAACGTATTGGAACGCATTCTCCGCCTGGCAGGGCTGCCCACCACGACAGACAACGAGAATCTCGATTTCATTTGCCTGCGGGAATACACTCCTGCCGTCCGTATCGGGGTTATCGACTATGCCCTACGTCAGAACAAGGGGTATGGGCTGGTCATCATAGACGGCATCCGAGACCTGATGCTCGACATCAACAGCACCAGCGAATCGGTGGAGGTCATCAATAAGATGATGGAGTGGTCGTCGAAATACGACCTGCATATCCATTGTGTGCTGCACCTGAACAAAGGTGACAACAATGTGCGCGGACATATCGGTACGGAAATGAGCAATAAGGCGGAAACGGTGCTGGTCATCACCAAAAGTGCGGAGAATCCCGTTATCAGTGAAGTTCATGCGCTGCATATCCGCGAGAAGGAGTTCAAACCGTTCGCCTTTTCCGTTGATGACGAAGGGTTGCCGGTCATGGTGGATAACTATTCGTTTGACGGCAGCGTAAGACCGAAAGCCCGGAGCAGCTTCATGGATTTGTCCATCGAACAGCACCGGGAGGCACTTTCCGCCGCTTTCGGGGACAGGCCCATCAAAGGTTTCGAGAACGTGCTGCAGGCTCTCATGGCTTCCTATGAGGCTATCGGGTTCAAACGGGGACGCAGCGTCATGATAAAACTGCTGCAATACCTGACGGAAAACCTGAAGCTGATCGTCAAACGGGACAAGCTCTTTTATTACGATGTGACCCCGACCGAAGCCCTGCTTTTCGACGAAGAATGCGAGGACGCGGAAGGTGAAAAATAATTTAGTTTACTTTGGTCCGGGTATATATAGGAGAAAAACCAAAGTAAACTGTTTTTTGAAAACAAGTGAAAAGAAAATGACATGAC
>CAUBDX010000067.1 GCA_958434805.1 uncultured Phocaeicola sp. | reverse complement strand
GAAAATCGAACGCTTCGTTTCGGATTCTGCGGAAATTTGGATTTGCGGATTATAAGTATGAGACGGTGTGGTGGGGGATTTCAACTAGTGCATAGGCACCTCATCGGGTTGGTGCATCAAAAGAAAAAGGGGGACGATCAAATCTCTTTGAGAAATGGTCGTCCCCCTTGATAATTATTTATTTAAAAAAATAGAATATTGCGGAGTCTTATTTTTTTCCTTTGTTCATTCTTTCCTGTTGCAGGCGTTCTTGCTCTTTCTGCAATGCTTCGAGCTTGGCCATCAGACCACCGCCGGCTTTACCGCCGTTTTTCTGTTTCTTCTTTTCCTTGTTGGCTTCCAATTGTGCAAGAAGTTTCTTCTCATCAGTTGTCTTGCGCAGGAAGACCATAGTCAGGATACCTATCAAACCGGAGATGAAGTAATAATAGTTCAGACCGGAAGAGTAGCCGTTGAAAATAAAGATAAACATCACAGGCATGATATACATCATCAGTTTCATACCTGGCATTTGCTGCTGGCCGGTGTCTTGTTGCTTCATGGTGTACATTGTGTTCAGGATGTTAGTAATGCTGAACAGCAAACAGAACAGACTCAAGTGATTGCCCAACAAAGGAATAGTGGTGCTCCAATGAATGATGTCATCGTAGGTAGACATGTCGGGAGCCCATAAGAAACTCTGCTGGCGCAGTTCAATGGCGTTTGGCACGAAGAAGAACAACGCCATGAATACCGGCATCTGAATCAGCATCGGCAGACAGCCACCCATCGGACTGACACCATACTTGCTGTAAAGTGCCATGGTTTCCTGTTGTTTCTTCAGCGCATCTTCCTTTTTGGGATATTTGGCATTGATTTCATTGATATATGGCTTTAATACGCGCATCTTGGCAGATGACATATATGACTTATGGGTAGCCGGATACACCAATGCTTTTACGATAATGGTCATTAACAGTAGCACTATACCCATGCTCAGTCCCCAACCGGACAGCCAGTCGAACAAGGGGATGGTAAACCAGCGGTTAATCCATCGGATAATCGGCCAGCCCAAATATACCAGATCTTCCAGTTCCAGGTCTTTTTGCGAAAGGCTCAAGTCATTGCTTGCCAGCAGTGTCTTGAAATGGTTGGGACCGAAATAGAACTGCATATTGGTAGCCTGTTTTCCCGTGGGGTCAAAGAATGTGGTCATGTCTGCGGTATAGTTCTTCATATATCCGCTTCCCTCTTTTAGGGGAGTAGAGACCAGTGAAGCCTTGTCGAAGTCCTGATCGGCAATCAGTACGCTTGAGAAGAACTGGTTTTTGAAAGCAATCCAGTCCAAGCGGTCGGTCACTTCTTCTTTGGCATCTTTCATTTCGTTCAGGTAGTCCGAGCCTTTGTCCACCGGCTTGTAGGTGAGCGAAGTATAACGTTGCTCAAAGCTGAACCCTTTTTCTAATTGGCGTGCACGCTGATGCCAGTTGATGTTGACAGTGTTGGCTGCTGCTGGGAAGAAATTCTGCATTCCGTTGGCGCGGATGGAGAAGTTCACCACATAGGTATTGGGCAGCAGCTTGTAGTCGAAATCGATATAGCCTGCACCGTTGGTGGCCAGCCGCATCGTCACTGTACTGTCGGTCACATTGGTTGGTCGGAAGTAAAGGTCTTCGGTCAAAATGTTTTCGTTCTTTCCTTCGAAAGCGAAGTTCATGCCCGAGTCTTTTTCGTCAAACAGCTCCAAAGGCTTACCGTCCTGACCGTTATAATTTTTTAGCGTGGCGGCGCATACGCGTCCGCCTTTATTGGTAAATGTGATTTTCACCAAATCGTTTTCCAGTGTTGTCAACTGCTCCGTTCCCTGGCTCGCGCCATAGAACAGTGAGGTAGAGTCTGCCTGTATTGTATAGGCCGCACTCTGCTGTGCTGCCTGTTCTTGCATGGCAGCTTCTTTTTGGGCGATAGCCTGAATGGAATCCTGGTAGTGTTTTGCACGTGCCATTTCTTCCTGGCTGGGACGGTTGTAGATGCTGAAGCCTATCACAACTGCACCAATCAGGGCGAATCCCACTAAAGTGTTTTTGTCCATTTTTTCTTGTTTACCTTATTTATATTATAATTCTCGTTTTATCCTTTATTAATGGCTGCCTTGATAAATGACAGGAACAAAGGATGCGGTTTCAGTACAGTACTGCTGTATTCGGGGTGGAACTGCACTCCGATAAACCATTTCAGGGTAGGAATCTCAACGATTTCCACCAAGTCTGATTCGGGATTGATACCGACACACTTCATGCCCGCTTTCTCAAATTCCTGCTTGTAGTCATTGTTGAATTCATAGCGATGGCGGTGACGCTCCTGAATGTGTTCGCTCTTATAGGCTTCGAAAGTTTTGGAATTCTGGTCGAGCACACATTCGTAAGCTCCCAGACGCATCGTACCTCCCATGTTGGTGATAGCCTTCTGCTCTTCCATGATATCGATAACGTTGTGCGGAGTCTTTTCATCCATCTCGCGGCTGTTGGCATCGGCATATCCCAGTACATTGCGGGCAAATTCGATGGCAATGCACTGCATACCCAGGCAGATACCGAATGTGGGAACATTGTGTGTACGAGCGTATTTGATAGCTATAAACTTACCTTCGATACCACGCTGTCCGAAGCCCGGGCAGATAATGATACCGTCCATGTCTTTGATTTGCTCTTCCACATTTTCATTTGTCAGCTTCTCACTGTTGATGAAGTGGATGTCGGCCTTGCGGTCGTTGTATGTTGCTGCCTGTGACAATGCTTCAAGGATGGATTTATAAGCATCCTGCAAATCATATTTTCCCACTAAGCCTATTTTAACTTTTTCAGTAGCTTTGTGACGACGGTCGAGGAAATCCCTCCACGGGCCGAGGGTAGGAGTCTCGCCTACGGGTAAGCCCATTTTCTGTAGGATGGTAACGTCCAGTCCTTGTTCCTGCATGCGCACCGGAACCTCATAAATAGTAGGCATATCCATGGATTGCACCACTGCATTCTCGTCTACATTGCAGAATAGAGCGACTTTCTTTTTCAGGTTAGTGCTCAATTCGTGTTCTGTGCGAAGTACCAAAATATCCGGTTGGATACCTACGGATTGCAATTCTTTTACAGAGTGCTGTGTCGGTTTTGTTTTCAGCTCACCGGCAGCAGCCAGATAAGGTACGTATGTGAGGTGTACGCATAAAGCGTTACGTCCCATTTCCCATTTTAACTGACGGATACTTTCCAGGTAAGGCAAGGATTCGATATCACCTACCGTACCTCCGATTTCGGTGATTACGAAGTCAAATTTATTTTTAGTGCCTAATAATTTTACGTTGCGCTTAATTTCGTCAGTGATATGGGGAATAACCTGAATGGTCTTTCCCAGATAGTCGCCACGGCGTTCCTTGTCGATAACGCTCTTGTAGATGCGACCGGTTGTAATGTTGTTGGCTTTGGTTGTCTGGATTCCCAAGAAGCGTTCATAGTGTCCCAGGTCAAGATCGGCTTCGTGGCCGTCTACGGTTACATAACATTCACCGTGCTCGTATGGATTCAGAGTTCCCGGGTCGATGTTGATATACGGATCAAACTTTTGAATGGTAACATTGTAGCCTCTTGCTTGCAGCAATTTACCTATTGATGATGAAATAATACCTTTGCCCAATGAAGAGGCAACACCACCAGTTACGAAGATATACTTAGTTTCTCCCACTACTTAATATTTTTAAATGTTATTCTCTTGAATTATCGAAGTTGCAAAATTACAAAATCTTTTCTGATTCTCCGCAAACACACCTAATATTTTTAGTATATTAGCGCTCAAA
>CAUBDX010000066.1 GCA_958434805.1 uncultured Phocaeicola sp. | reverse complement strand
TATTCCGCATTGCTAAGCTATATGCGTATCCCCACTAAATTTCTACTGAGCCAGAATCGTTCAATGCCAAAATCAAATTGTTCAGAGCGAACCTCAGAGGTGTAGCAGATAAGAAGTTCTTTCTATTCCGCATTGCTAAGCTATATGCGTATCCCCACTAAATTTCTACTGAGCCGAAATATTTTGTGAGTGTGTTTTATTGATATTTATTGGCTATGTACAGTTTAACCTTTATCTTTGCTGGTAATTCACCCTAAAAGGTTGGTTCGGATTGTTTGGCTTATGACTTATCTTCTCGATTTGTGATAAATATAGTTTCAAGACCGGTCGGATTCTTTTAATTTTTCCAACATGTTTTGTTATTATCCTAGAAAACACAGTATATCATTCAGGGTATTATCGTCCAGCTCTTCCAGGGCAACCAAAGCAGTACCGTTTGTTGCATATAAAACTCCGCTTTCGCCAAGAAATACATGGGTTATCGGATATGTATTGCCTTTTCTGTCTGCTATATACATATCTATACTCCTGTCATTCTCCTTCAGGCAGAGTCTCATGATACTATCCAAAACCATTCTTTTATCCATAACTTTCCGATATTTCATCCAAAAATACAAACTTATTATTTGAATAAGCAATGTTTGATGCAGTTTATCGGATTATGGCTGTGAAGTTATGACCGATAAACCGATGTTGAATGAGTAACCTTTTTTATTGTAACCTCTTAGACACGGAATTGTTTTGAACGAAATGAAATCATTCTCCAAATCGTTAAAATACTATTCCTGCCGGTTCAAATTCTAATATCTGAATTAAAACCAAACATATTTTTATGTTTACAGATTTTATCAACAGAATATTAGGTGCCGAACCAAGACTTTCGGTTTCTAATCGCTTGGAAGGTGCTGTGCCGGACGGGAGATTTTCCCTGCGATGCAGGCCCAATGGAATGAATGTATCATCGGGAACTCTATCCGGATGGCTGGTGTAAGTACGGCTCAGGCCGAATTTCTTCTTCCAATAATGGAAGCAGGATGATGAATAGGTCTCATTCTCACAGAAATCTTTTATGGTCAAACCACTGGCTTGTTGCCTTTCATAAACTGACAGGAACTCTTCTTTACTCATTATTCGTTTCATGGTCTTTTTGTTGGCAAAGTAACGGAAGAGTGGATGGCTTTACAATGTGTACTTTATAAAATGCGTGCTGTCACTTCTTGCCCGATTATCTTTAGCGACTTCGGTGCTACACCGAAAATTAACCAACTTCTTTCTGTATTAAGGAATGGACACTTCGAGTGATTTCCTTTTTTAACTCGCTAGTAGTTTTCTTTAGCTCCAAAGTCTGTGATTCGTCAGAGGCTATCAGTTTCTTTATATCGTCAATTGTCATTGATAAAATCTTTTTATTATAATAAGGATGATTATTAATGATTTATAAATCTAGGTTTATATGATTGCCAAAAGACATTAATGCCACCCCATTTTTTGAACACACTATAAATCTTAATTAGTCCACTTTCAAAATCCTCTTTTTTAGCAAAGGGTAAATTCCAGTTTTGTTTACCATTAAAATATGGTTCATAAGCAATTAGGATAAACTCAAGTAAAGACTTGAATATATCTTGTGGAATATATTCGGAATATGAATCAACTATCCAAGAGAAATGATTCATACAACTGTTGAGATGTTGAGATTTCATTAAAACAAGTTTGTTTGCCAATAATATATATTCTCCCTGGTATTTAGGAAAACGAATTTCCGGTTTTATATCAACAAGCATTGATATAGCATCACTTGTCTCATCTCTTATAAGTAAATCATATATGCTGTGACATGCATTTGACGCAACGGATACTCTTAATGAAATTATTTCGTTATAGATTTCATCATATTCTTTGGGAGAGATTGCTTTAAAAGTATTGCTTTCAATAAATGATTTCATTTCATCTAATAATGTAGCAAAATGATTTATGAAGAAGGTGGATTCTTCCTCTCTCTGATTATTACATACCTCTTTTATTTGATATAGTGATACTTTCATTTTTTCCCAAAGTACCTCCATTTCGGTTGCAGTAAAATCTATTTGGTTTGAAATACCTGTAATATCAATAAATGAATATCCTATAGTCATCCCCTTCTTCTCAATACCATTACGCCACAAAAATGGTGATTTCAAAACTATTCGTTTAATCACTGATACTAAATTCGAATCTTGTTTGATATAATGAGGTATAGCTTGTATTAAAGTACAGTCGGATTTTATCAAGGATTCTGGAAGCCTTTCCAAGCATTGTTGCACAGTCTGAGTATCAAGTAAAGTTATAAGGTTTAATATTACATAGATATGTGCAGGGATATTCCCGTTTTGACATAACCAAAGCAAATCCTGATAAATGTCTTGATAATATTTTGAAGCCACAAAGTCTTCGTTAGTAAGAGATTTTAAGGCTTTTGTTATTAGTAGATTTTTCCAATTATCAATACTTTCATGAGTATGAAGGATTTCGGAAATAACTCTAAGTTTAAAATCTTTGTCAGATGTCCAGGTCAATCCGAATGTCACTAATTCATAAAAATTCTCATGTGAATAATTTAAATCATCATACTTCCTTGTCCCATTTTCTGCATAAGGTTGTAGTTTATCAAAGAACTTCGTGAAATCACTATTCCAAAATTTGGCATCCAAACCGATTAATAGTATTGAAAGAGATTTCATTATAGGAGTCCGATAGAAATTAGGGCATTCAGATTGTCCTAACGATGCAAATAATGATTTTACAATATTAGGAAGATAGGGAGTCAAACGGTCACAATATAATATCTTTTGACTAACAGACTTAGTGAGTTTCTCATCATTGTACTGAAGACTATAAAATAGACATGGATAGGGATAGTCCTGATAGAGATTATCACAAACAATGTTCCATTTTTCTATAGAGAATAATATTATATTACTGATATGCAAAGGTCGGCACAATTCAAAAAGAATACTTAATACTTTAAATGAATTGATCAACTTTGAATTGTCACTGTCAAAATCGAAAGACCGTGATTTATTGCCGAATGGAATTGCTTTATTGTTTTCTTTAATGGATTCTATTAATCTATTTAAAATATAGTCTGCATTTTTTATATATGGGCAATCTGTTTGTATTTGACTAACCTCATCAGAGAAGTCTATTGCATTATTCATGCTGCCATCCTGTCCGAAGGTATAATTTCGGCTAATTAGAGGTAATAATTCTAGTGCATTGAGATAATCTTGAATAGAATAATATAAATCTTGATTAGTCAATGGACGAATATTCTCAAATACATCTTCAGAGAAAAGGGCTTTGAACATCTGTTTTCTCACTTCATCAATCGGATTATCCTTTAAGGGTTTCCATGAATCGACAAGATATTTTGCACTTTTGAAATCAAAATTATATAAGTATTTCCAAATCTGAATAAATGGACTTATATGGTCATTCGTATCTGAAAACTTTTGATTTGTTAGAGCTTGTTCCTTATGTAACAAACATTTTAAATCTGACTGTAGTGAATTTTTGCAAGTTCCTATCAGCTGATTATATATCTCATCGTCAAAATAATGACAAGGTAATAAAAGTTCTTCTCTGAGGGCTGAGAAAGCTAACATTAATTCAAGTTCAGACGCTGCATTCCATTTCCTTCGGAATCGACTCTGCAACCTCTGCAAAATATGGTTCCTGTTGTGATGATCCGAATTGGATTGCAACGGAATTCTGTTTACATTTGCAGAACAATAAATGAATTTAATATCCTCACTTATTTTGGTGATATTCCAATCTTCTTTGGAGTATTGAATATCACTTATATATTTATTTATGTTATGCCATGTTTTCTTAATTTTAGGGCTCAGTTTGAAAACTTGGGGGAATTAGTTAAAATGGCTATCTTTGACGCAT
>CAUBDX010000065.1 GCA_958434805.1 uncultured Phocaeicola sp. | reverse complement strand
AAAAGTTAATGAAAGCGTTAAGAAATTATCTCGACAAGATAAAGCCAAACTTTGAAGAGGGCGGCAAACTCCACGCGTTTCGTTCGGTGTTCGACGGTTTCGAAACATTCTTGTTCGTACCCAACAGCACTTCGAAAACAGGAGTTCACATTCATGATGCGATTGACAGCAAGCGTATCATGTCAATGGTGGTTATTGCGTTGATACCGGCCCTGTTGTTCGGTATGTACAACGTAGGTTACCAGCACTTCTTGGCTGTAGGCCAGGAGGCAGGTTTCTTTGAAAAGTTCATTTATGGTTTCCTGGCTGTTCTGCCTAAGATTATCGTATCATACGTAGTCGGTCTGGGAATCGAATTTGTGGTGGCACAATGGAAGAACGAAGAAATTCAGGAAGGTTTCCTGGTATCCGGTCTGTTGATCCCGATGATCGTTCCTGTGGAATGTCCGTTGTGGATTCTGGCTGTCGCTACAGCATTCTCTGTTATCTTCGCTAAGGAAGTATTCGGCGGTACAGGTATGAATATCTTCAACCCTGCATTGATTACCCGTGCTTTCTTGTTCTTCGCTTATCCTACCAAAATGTCCGGTGATGCCGTTTGGGTAAGCACTGACAGCATTTTCGGTATCGGTGGCGGACAGGTAGTGGACGGTTTTACCGGCGCTACGATGTTGGGACAGGCTGCTACAGCCGCTCCGGGTGCAAGCGAACTGATTAATGTGAACGGTACTCCCGCTACCATGTGGGATATGGTTGTAGGTTTGATTCCGGGTTCTATCGGTGAAACCAGCGTTATCGCTATCGCACTGGGTGCCATCATCCTGTTGTGGACAGGCGTGGCAAGTTGGAAGACCATGTTCTCTGTCTTTGCCGGTGGTATCGTGATGGGATTGATCTTCAATGTATTCGGCTCTACAGATAACATGATGGCTCAGTTGCCTTGGTACGAACACATCGTATTGGGCGGTTTCTGCTTCGGTGCCGTGTTCATGGCTACCGACCCTGTGACTTCCGCACGTACGGAAAAGGGTAAGTTCATCTACGGCTTCCTGATCGGTGTGATGGCTATCGTTATCCGTGTGTTGAATCCGGGTTATCCCGAAGGTATGATGCTTGCCATCCTGCTGATGAACATCTTCGCTCCGCTGATTGACTACTGTATCGTACAGAAGAACATCACAGCCCGCGAAAACAGATTAAAATCAACTAACAACTAAAATATCGGACATTATGAATACTAATAGTAATAGTTATACTATCATCTATGCTTCGATAATGGTTGTTATCGTAGCATTCCTGTTGGCATTCGTGTCTTCTTCTCTGAAAGAAAAACAGTACCAGAATGTAGAACAGGACACAAAGAAACAAATTCTGGCAGCTTTGAACGTTTATGACGTAAAAGATGTGAATGCAGAATATGATAAATATGTGAAAGAAGACGATTTGATGCAGGCAGACGGTTCTTTGGTAAAGAACGATGCTGCTTTCCAGACTTCTTATAAAGGTGAAATCGCTAACGGACGTCTTCATGTATTCGTTTGCGACGTGGATGGTCAGACCAAATATGTGCTGCCTATTTATGGTGCCGGTCTTTGGGGACCTATCTGGGGATACATCGCATTGAATGATGACAAAGACACTGTATATGGCGTTTACTTCTCTCATCAAGGAGAAACTCCGGGTCTGGGTGCAGAAATCACCACTACTAAGTTCCAGGATCAGTTCTTGGGCAAACATGTAATGGAAAACGGTACTGTAGCTTTGGGTGTTGAAAAACACGGCAAGGTGGCAAAACCCGATTATCAGGTAGACGGTATCTCAGGTGGTACTATCACTTCTAAGGGTGTAGATGCGATGATTAAGGATTGCCTGAGCATGTACAATTCATTTTTAACTAATAAATAAGAGGAGGGTAAATAGAATATGAGCGCATTATTTTCTAAAAAGAATAGAGAAGTTCTTTTAACTCCGCTGGGTTTGAATAACCCTGTCACCGTACAGGTGCTCGGTATCTGTTCTGCACTGGCTGTAACGGCTCAGCTGGAACCGGCTATCGTGATGGGTCTTTCCGTAACCATTATTACAGCCTTCTCGAACTTCGTTATCTCCTTGTTGCGTAACACCATTCCCAACCGTATCCGTATCATCGTTCAGTTGGTGGTTGTTGCCGCATTGGTAACTATCGTTAGTGAAATTTTGAAAGCGTTCGCATACGATGTAAGTGTGCAGCTTTCTGTATATGTAGGTTTGATTATTACAAACTGTATCCTGATGGGACGTCTGGAAGCGTTTGCTATGATGAACGGTCCTTGGGAATCATTCCTGGATGGTATCGGTAACGGATTGGGTTATGCCAAAATCCTGATTATCGTGGCATTCTTCCGTGAACTGCTGGGTGCCGGTACATTGTTTGGCTTCCAGGTTATCCCGCAGGCTGTTTATGACTTGGGCTACCTGAACAACGGCTTGATGTTGATGCCTCCTATGGCGTTGATTATCTGTGCTTGTATCATTTGGTACCAACGTGCAAAACACAAAGAATTGCAGGAAAGTAATAATTAATCCCCGTTATAAAACGAAAAGAATATGGAATATTTAAGTTTGTTTGTAAAGTCCATCTTTGTGGACAATATGATTTTCGCATACTTCCTGGGGATGTGTTCTTACCTGGCAGTATCGAAAAACGTAAAGACAGCCGTAGGTCTGGGTGCAGCCGTTACTTTCGTGTTGATTGTAACTCTGCCGGTGAACTATTTGCTGGAAAATTACGTACTGGCACCTAATGCGCTGATTGATGGAGTAGACCTCAGCTTCTTGAGCTTTATCCTGTTTATTGCCGTTATTGCCGGTATCGTTCAGTTGGTGGAAATGGCGGTTGAACGTTTCAGCCCGTCGCTCTATGCTTCATTGGGTATCTTCCTTCCGCTGATTGCTGTAAACTGTGCCATCATGGGTGCTTCATTGTTTATGCAGCAACGTCATTTCATCAACATTGGCGAGGCAACCACTTACGCTTTGGGCTCAGGTATCGGTTGGGCACTGGCTATTATCGGCTTGGCTGCCATCCGTGAAAAAATGGCTTACTCTGATGTTCCCGCTCCTTTGAAAGGTCTGGGTATCACTTTCATCACTGTAGGTTTGATGGCAATGGCATTTATGTGTTTCTCTGGTTTGAAAATCTAAAAGGAAAGGAATAAGACAATGGATATGAATTTAATATTAGCTAGTATTGGAGTATTCCTTGGAATTATCCTTCTGCTCGTTGTTATTTTGCTGGTAGCTAAGCAGTATCTTACTCCGAGCGGCAAAGTAAAGATAACTATCAATGGAGAGAAAGAACTGGAAGTAGAACAAGGTTCAACTTTGCTGAACACCCTGTCTGTCAATGGCATCTACCTGTCATCGGCTTGTGGTGGTAAAGGTTCTTGCGGTCAATGTAAATGCCAGGTTGTAGAAGGCGGTGGTGAGATTCTTCCTTCTGAAAAGGGACATTTCAGCCGTAAACAACAACAGGATCATTGGCGTCTGGGTTGCCAGGTGAAAGTAAAAGGTGACCTGGGCATCAAGATTGATGAATCTGTACTGGGTGTTAAGGAATGGGAATGCGAAGTAATCAGCAACAAGAACGTTGCCACTTTCATCAAAGAGTTTATTGTGGCTTTGCCGAAAGGTGAACACATGGACTTCGTTCCGGGTTCATACGCTCAGATTAAGATTCCTAAATTTGAAATGGACTACAACAAGGATATCGATAAAGACCTTATCGGTGCGGAATATCTGCCCGCATGGGAAAAATTCGGTTTGTTCGGCTTGAAATGTAAGAATACGGAAGAAACCATCCGTGCTTACTCTATGGCCAACTATCCTGCCGAGGGTGACCGTATCATGCTGACAGTGCGTATTGCTACTCCTCCGTTCAAACCGAAAGATCAGGGTCCCGGCTTTATGGATGTGAATCCGGGTATCGCTTCATCTTACATTTTCACGCTGAAACCGGGTGACAAGGTAACGATGAGTGGTCCTTACGGAGACTTCCACCCGATCTTCGATTCTAAGAAGGAAATGATTTGGGTAGGTGGTGGTGCCGGTATGGCTCCGTTGCGTGCGCAGATTATGCACATGACCAAGACACTGCACACTACCGACCGTGAACTTCACTATTTCTATGGTGCGCGTGCATTGAACGAAGTATTCTATCTGCAAGATTTCCAACAATTGGAAAAAGACTTCCCGAACTTCCACTTCCATCTGGCTTTGGACCGTCCGGATCCCGCAGCCGATGCAGCAGGCGTGAAGTATACCGCAGGTTTCGTTCACAATGTGATGTATGAAACTTATCTGAAGGATCA
>CAUBDX010000064.1 GCA_958434805.1 uncultured Phocaeicola sp. | reverse complement strand
ATCGGCTGAAAAACAGCCGATAAAATTGTCGTAGCGGAAAATAGAATGGTTACTGACTTTAGATATGAATGCTTTGCAGGCCGCAACGCCTTTCCTTTCAGCATCCGAATCAATGGCTATCGGTTTGGCAGCTGCTTATATAGATGAAGTTCAGATTTACTCATCAGAGATACAATCGGGATATTTGGTAGTGAAGGCTGTAGATAAAAATACAAATATATTGAAGCAGTGTGTTGATTTAGTCAAGAAAATGGCGGAAAATCAATAAGTTCTCAACGAAAAGAACTAACTTTGTGCATAAATTCAATTAAAAAAATAAAGAATATGCACGTATTTTATACTCCTGAAATAACGGTAAATCCAGAACTGCCGGAAGAAGAAGCCGCCCACTGTTTGCGCGTTTTGCGTTTGACTGTTGGCGATGAAGTGATGCTTACAGATGGAAAAGGACTCTTTTATAAAGCTGTAATCAGTGCAGCTACAGGCAAGCGCTGTCAGGTAAAAGTTGTAGAATCCATAGAGCAGGAGCCGTTTTGGAGCGGACATCTTCATTTGGCAATGGCACCCACAAAGAATATGGACCGGATAGAATGGTTTGCAGAGAAAGCCACAGAAATTGGATTCAATGAATTGAGTTTCTTGAATTGCCGTTTTTCGGAGCGGAAGGTAATCAAAACAGAGCGTATCGAAAAAATTGTTGTTTCAGCCGTGAAGCAATCTTTAAAGGCATATAAGCCTGTGGTAAACGAAATGATGGATTTTTCCCGGTTCATGCAAAGAGATTTTTCCGGTCAGAAGTTCATTGCCCATTGCTATGAAGGAGAAAAGCCACTGTTGAAAGATGTGCTTGTTCCGGGACAGGATGCATTGGTCTTGATAGGACCTGAAGGCGATTTCAGCGTAGAGGAAGTGCAGAAGGCTGAGGCTGCCGGTTTTCG
Source organism: uncultured Phocaeicola sp. (assembly GCA_958434805.1). The sequence goes on along the minus strand of CAUBDX010000064.1, from coordinate 3,613 downwards.
TGCTGTCAGTTTAGGGAAATCTCGTTTGCGGACCGAAACAGCTGCTTTGGTAGCGGTGCATACCATGAATCTTTTTAATCAGAAATAAAACGTATGTGGCGTTATAAGGTCATAGTTTGGATAGCAGGAATCAGTCTGCTTCTTGCTTCGTGTTCAGACGGTAGCCGTTATGTGCAGGCATTACCGGCAGATGTAGCTTTAGTATCTTCCATTCAGTTGGAAAGTCTTGTAGGAAAGTCTGGTTTAAAAGGCGATGGGAACGGACTTGCGTTGGCCGGTCAGCTAAAAAAGGCTTTCGGAGATTTAGGAAGCTTGAACTCCTTGATAGACAAAATAGTAAAAGAACCTTCCGAGAGTGGATTGGCACTGGATGATAAACTTTACTTTTTTGTAGGGGCCCATTTTTCTTCGGCTGGTGTATTGGTGCGTGTGGCCGATGAGGGAAAGATAGACGATTTGTTGGACCTGTTAAAAGAGCAGCAAATTTGTGAACCCTTGCGTGATGGTGAAGGCTGTAAATGGACTACAGCCGGGAAATTTTTGATAGCCTATTCGGATGTAGCTTTTTTGATGATGTTGCATCCCCAAGGAGGAAATCCTGCAGATTTACAGCATCAGGCAGGTCGGTTATTGAGGCAAGATGAAGGTGAAGGGTTCAGTGCTTCGTCTGATTATGACAAAATGCGTTCGGTGCAAGGAGATATTGTTACGTTTGCTTCACTGAATGTACTTCCACATACTTATCTGACATCGTTGATGATGGGAGTTTCGGCTGATTTGAATCCGCAAAACATCAATCTGCTTGCGTCTCTTGATTTCCGGGAAGGAAAGGCGGTAATGGATGTGCAGGTCTTTCCTGTTGGTGAGGCGATGAGCCGGCAGCTTCAAAAGTTTCAGGATGCAGGAGACAATATAAAAGGAACTTTTCTGGACTGTTTCCCTGCCAATACGGGGCTTTGGATTTCTTCGAATGTAAATGGGGAAAAACTTTACAGTTTACTGAATGAAATACCGATGGTAAGCAGAAAGTTCCGGCATTCCATGATACCTCTTGATTTTCAGTCTGTTTTTGAGTCTGTCAAAGGAGATGTGGCATTGGCTTTTCCTGATCCGTTGATGAGTCAAGGATTTATTGCTTATGCTGAAGTGACTAACCGCGATTTCCTTCAGACTTTTGAAGATTTAAAGCCGCTTTTGGCCATGACGGGCGGACAGATGAGGTTAACGAATCAAGGTGATGATGCCTATGAATTCCGGGCTTCCGACGGATCGGCTTTAGGCTTGAGGCATGGTCCTGTTATTTTTTGGTTTGGGGTAAAAGACAATCGTTTTTATGTCACCAATAACGAGAATTTAATAGGGAAGAAGGTTTTAGGACTTTCTTTACGTGATGCTAAATGGAAAAGCAGGGTAGACAATAAACGCATTTTTGCGGCCTTAAATTTATCGTCAGTATTGAAAGAGGGTAATTATGCTGTGGTAGACTCACCCGATAGTCAGCATATACATGTAGAGTGGGTGATGAAAAAGCAGGATAGAAACATACTGCAACAGATGTTACATATAGCAGGATTTTGAAAAAGTGAATACGATTGAGTTACAACAGACTTTACCTGAAGTGTTTGCCGATAGCAATGGAATCACTTCAGATATATGGCATAAACAGGTGGCTTTTCAGCGCGGACAGCTGTATTTGATAGAAGCGGCATCGGGAACCGGCAAGTCATCTTTATGTAATTTTATTTATGGAGTCCGAACCGATTATCAAGGTATTATTTGCTTTGATGGTGAAAACGTCCGTACGTTTCCCCTGTCGCGTTGGGTACATATAAGGAAAAAAAACTTAAGCATGCTGTTTCAAGACTTGCGCTTATTCCCCGAGTTGACGGCTTACGAAAATGTTCAGATGAAAAATTCACTTACGGGCTGTCAAACGAAAAAGCAAATAAAGCAGTGGTTTGAAGCATTAGGTATAGCCGATAAATGGAATCAGCCGATAGGAAAGATGTCGTTCGGGCAGCAACAGCGAGTCGCTTTTATACGGGCTTTGTGCCAGCCTTGTGATTTTATTTTTTTAGACGAGCCTGTGAGTCACCTTGACGACGGTAATTCTCATGTTATGGGACAAATTTTGACAGAGGAAGCACGGCGTCAAGGCATGGGAGTGATTGTAACTTCCATCGGAAAGCATCTTCCACTGGAATATGCTAAGGTTTTTTCGTTATAGGATTCTTCAATCAGATTAGTTATGATTTGGAAATTATTACGACAACATATCAGTCCGGCACAGTTGCTTGGATTCTTTTTTGCTAACCTTTGTGGAATGGCTATCGTGTTACTGGGAATCCAGTTTTATCGAGATATAGCTCCGGTCTTGACACGGGGTGACAGCTTTATGAAAAAAGATTATATGGTTATCAGCAAGCAGGTAAGTACACTGGGATCCTTGGTCGGGAAAAGTACGGCTTTTTCTGATGGAGACATTGCCGGCTTAAAGGAACAGCCTTTTACTCAAAAAGTAGGTGCCTTTACTTCTGCCCGCTTTAAGGTGGCGGCCGGTATGGGTATGCAAGGCGTGAATTTATCTACAGCGTTATTCTTTGAATCTGTCCCCGATGAGTTTGTTGATGCCGATTTGAAGGATTGGAGTTTTCATCCCGGTCAAGAAGACATTCCTATTATCATCCCCCGTAATTATTTGAATTTATATAATTTCGGCTTTGCTCAGAGTAGAAATCTGCCACAACTTTCAGAAGGAGTAATGGGGATGGTTCCACTGGACATCCGGATGGAAGGACAGGGAAAGAGGACGCATATGAGAGGACGCATTGTTGGTTTCTCCAGCCGTTTGAATACCATTCTTGTTCCTCAGTCGTTTATGGATTGGGCCAACCATACCTATGGAGAAAGAGAGCAAGCTCGTCCTTCCCGTTTGATAGTGGAGGTAAATCATTCATCTGACGACCGTATTGCCCGTTATTTTAAAGATAGGGGGTATGAAACTGAGGGAGATAAACTGGATAATGGAAAGGTAGCCTGGTTTTTGAAAGCATTGGTGAGTATCGTGCTTTTTATCGGTCTCTTGATCAGTGTTCTTTCGTTTTACGTACTGATGCTGAGTGTATATTTGCTTTTGCAGAAAAATACGGTAAAACTTGAAAATCTATTGCTGATAGGATACAGTCCGGCTCGTGTGGCATTGCCTTATCAGTTGCTGGTCTTAGGACTAAATGCTTTGGTATTGATTTTAGGCTTATTGTCTGTCATGTCCGTCCGTTCGTATTATGGTGAATGGATAAGCAGGATGTTTCCCGGAGCAGAATTGGGAAGTATGGCTCCCTCGGTGTGGGTGGGCAGTTTACTCTTTGCATTCGTTTCAGTGCTGAATCTGTGGATTATCCGCAAGAAAATAAACGCGGTCTGGTTCAGGCATTGATTCACCCCACAAATTACAGTTCTTTCTTATAACAGTATATTTTTATTAAGAAAAAAGAGGATGTACCACAATGATACACCCTCTTTTTTATGATGCGCTGAAAGAAATCAATTTAAATGCGCGTAACCATTCTATTTTCCGCTACGACAATTTTATCGGCTGTTTTTCAGCCGATAA
>CAUBDX010000063.1 GCA_958434805.1 uncultured Phocaeicola sp. | reverse complement strand
AAGTCCTCGCTATGCTGTGGGCTTTCCCCTGCAATCCCTAACGTGGGTGAAAGGGTTTTCACTGTCTTGCGCTTAAACCTTGGCGCACGGCGACATGGGTGGATCTCCGGATACAGCCGCTAAAAACAGTGTTATGATAGATTTCTTCATTTTCCTATTTTAATCTTCAATACTTTGTCTTTCTTTTGACAACCTTGGCTTCAACAATGATAGCTCCATTGATTCCAGCCATGCCGTATCGACAGTATGCCTGTTTGCCATCCAGTTTTTTTATCCGTACATTTTGCAAGTTATCCTTGATTATTTTATACAACCTCCCAAGTTCGGTGGAGTCCCGTACAAACGCACCGTCATAAATCCACAACAAATCCATTCCATGTAATACATTTTTTACTGCTTGTTCTCTGAAATACGGGCGATTGTTCTCCGATATGCGTATCTCATTGTCTGAAATATGCTTCAGGCATTTTCCATCCAGCGAAGCAGATATTGCCAAGTCCATGTCTATGCCTTTTTTTACTGTCTGTCTGGCATTTGGTGTGCCTACACGTTGTAAACATCCATCTTGTGCAATCACATACGAAAGCGTGTAATGCGGGAACAGCCCTATTCCCTTGACTTCCACTCGCAGCGTGTCTTTATGCAGAAACAGGCGGTGCGCCGGTTCTCCTTCCAGTCTGTAAGAAATGAAACTGCTGTCTGATATTTCATCACTCCGGCTGCTCACTTGCGCATGAGCGCAAAGCACACTGCAAAACAGCAGTAGAAACAGAAGCTTCATATTCGGTTGGTTGATAAAATTACCTTTCGAATGTACGCAATAATAATTCATATATTCAATCCGTTAACATAAAAATCCCGATCACGTAATACATTATCATGTTCTTCCAGTTTTATAGCTACTTTAATAAGTAAAGAAATTGCCCTCACTATTTCGCCATTGAGTTTTACTTTCTCTTAAAATCGTATCTGAAATAAATCATGTTAAAATTTTTATCTTGTTCCCATGAATATCCGAACAGAAAGAGCAACGTGTTATCTGCCCCGGGCAAAACCTCTGTCAAACCGTTGTCAGACAAGATTTCTTTTACCTTTGGATATGTCAGATGAGGTAGCTCAATGTTTAATAGCGATGAGATGTGATTGCGTTGGGCATCATCTATATTCAAGTGGATGGCAGTAACGCTTGGCGGGACAGGGAGTTGTGATGTCTCAAATTTTATTTCATCATCTGGATGTTCCTTGAAATACGTTTCAATCTTTCTCGTAACAGCTTTAGTTACATGTTGACACAACGACAAATCACACGTGGACATTTCCATGTTAAACTTGAATGTATTGCTGAAAGCCTTCTGCAATACAGCTACAATACCAATTGGCTCGCCTTTGTGTAGCCTGCCATGATCGAATGGTGAATACTTCGGGTGCAGTTCTTTCACTTTCCAATATCCTGCCCTATATTGTGTAACCCAGTCTCCAATATTGATTCTTTCCATGTTACTGTATTTTTGTTTTATATTTTCAACGCAAGCAGGTGTAATATGTAATCACCTGCATTTTCCGCTGCTATCTTCGCTTCAAGCCTTGATATGCAGCTATTTCTTTCGCTTGATTACAAATATATATCATAAGGACGAAACTTCGGAATATTCGGTCTTCCTTTTTTCTATGGTATGCTCAAAAGGCGTTTTTGCAGTGATTGTTTGGACTTTCCCCTGCAATCCCTAACGTGGGTGAAAGGGTTTTCACTGTCTTGCGTTGACACCTTGGCGCACGGCGACATGGGTGGATCTCCGGATACAACCGCTAAAAACAATGTTATGACAGATTTCTTCATTCTATTTATTGGGTATGTTGCTGATTATTCAAAATTCCGTATCTTCTGTCCATTCCAGAGAGTCCACCGGACAAAGTCCGGCGTTATTCACTTCGTACCACCCGGTCAGCAGTACCCTTATGCTGTCCGGCGTATATCCCTTGACCCATGTGCATTCGACAAACTTCCGTCTGCCGTCTTGGATTTCCTCAAAGGTGGCGTGGTTCAGCAACCCTGCACGAAACTCTCCGCCCATATCTCCCTCTGTTGCCCTTACCTGCATGACATAGACCGGTTGCCCGTAGCGGGAGGTGCGACCGTCCTGATTGATCAGATATAGCAAGGCTTCGCTGGGTACTTCCTGACGGGCTCCTACCGTGATATGCAGCGCAAGGTAATCCCTCCACCTTTGTGGAACTTCCGTCCGTGTGTTCTCCACCGGCTCCGCCTTGCGCCCGTCTATCCGCATCAGTGTGCTTGGCAACAGGTTAATTTCGGCAATAATCAGAAAGACGAGGGAGAACAGGAAGAAGTAACATCTGAAGGGGCTGAACCTGCGTCCTTCATAGTGCTGCATGACCGCTTGCCTTCGTGAAAACGGGTATATCCAGCCGCGCGAAACACAGTGATGGACTACGACGATTCCAACTATCATGGCGACTGTAAACCACCCAAATGCCGGGGAACCGTAAAGAAAATGAGCGGTTGTAAGGAATATCGGCTCATAGATAAATATCATGATGCAAAGCATCAGCATGGACTCCCCGTCGGGGCGTCTTGGCTCACCCTTATAATGCCATTGTGCCATTTCTCCCAACCAGAACAGATAGTCGAAGAAATAATAATGCCGTTGTCGTTCTTGCTCCTTATATTCCCGTTTCTTCATTCTAAATATATTGCATGGGTAATGTTTGATAGTGCTCCGCTTATTCAGTCAGTTTGCTATTAAACCGCCTACTATTTGCTTTTATTTATTGTAAACACCTTGTTTTCCTCATTTATATCATAAAGCCTATCAAGATGAATGTGATAGCCATCGTTATTTTCATATTCAGCCATGCCAAGCAATGCTTTAGCTAATAGGCGAAGTCCATCTTTATTCCCTTCTATAATAAGTTCATTAGAATCTTCTAAGCGAAAGGAAATATTTGGATTTCCCAATCTTTCAAGAATCGGGAAACCGTATTCATTATAATCAATTTCAATTTTAGCCTTTTTCATTAGCAATATTCATCTAAGCAAATTATATCTGGGAGCGTTCCGCTTATTCAGTCGTTTTGCTAAATGTTCGCAATTTATTCAGCAAGCAAAATATCCCCAAAGATATTTGAAAGCATTTTCCTATACTCTTTCATATCTCCAATTACATTTTCCTTATGCGACACAGTTATTGAAGTAATATCATCTATACGTTTATGTTTGATTAAAAAGATAATTTCATTTTGATGCAGGACTACTTTGCTGCATAAATCATAACCGGAATTAGATTGGTCTGAATATTCAAAATAGTATGAATCCATTCCCAATTTAATATCTTGTTCGTCAAACTCTAATGCTCTTTCGACAATAACATACTCATTCGGTTCATTTTTATCGTCTGCGAAACCTATTAAAAATGAATTATCTTCCGTTACTTCATATACTATGTCATTAGCTACAAAATTTATTTCCATATTTAACTTGTTTTACTCGGTTACTAATATCGCTATTTGTTATCAAACATTTATTAGCTTATATAAGGTGAATCAAATTTTTCAACTATAAGATGTGTATTTATGTCGTTCATAGATATTGGAAAGTCATAAGCGACGATATACATATAGTAATCATATCCAAAATGAAATTCCAACTTATTTGAACGCAATTTGCACCATAATCTCTCACGTAGTATATTGCGGATCAAAGGCTCAATATTCATACATTGAATTTTATCTCCATTGTGATAATCCAATTTCTCATAGTTTTCTAAATCGGTTATTTTATAATCCTGTATGTTGAACAGTTCAGACACATCCATGAATAACTTAATAAATTCATTTTCGGTATATAAATAATCCTCTTGTGTCACCGAGGAACCAATATCATAGAAACTTATCCATTCATTGTTACCCGGTAATTGAGATATGTATTTATTGACCCTATATGAATAATATTTTTTCATTTTTCTAATTTGATAATATGTTCGGCAGCGTCCCCACTTTAAGTAGTGATCAAGAGTATTACTTGTTAGATATTCATGATACGCAAACTGCCTATTTTTTTATACTTCCAATCAATCTCTGTAAATCTTCATCATCTTCAATGAATATTTCATTATGAATAGGAGCTGATATTTTGTCAGAACACAATAAACAATATGTATCACTTGCGAACTCCTCCATAAAAGCATATCCCTCGAATCCTTGATTTATAAGCATTTCCTTAAAGTATATTCCGTTATCAAAATCGGTTAATAACTGTCCGAACAAAGGAGGATGATTAAAAAAGAATTCATTTATTTTATTTGCAGCATTTGTTTTTTGTATTGGATCTTCTGAATACAATAATTCAAACTGCTCGTTTAACTCTAAATATGATAACTCCTTGCTGTAATTATAAAACTGATCTGATATTACATTAATGCCTATTTCATAAAGGGCACTAATCATATTTGAACATTGATATAAACCTGTATAAAGATCTAACAGTTTTATATCATTGACTACTTGGCAATGTGTAATTGTAGCGTATTGATATTCATTTCCTCTTTTTCGTTGGTTAAATATAGCCTGTGCAAGAACTTGTTTTGCGGCTATATCTTTATCATAAAAGAAAAATGCTCCAATCTTATTTTTCCTTCCAAATTCTGTTGATGTATATTCAGGATTTGAATAGTCTATTGACCATTCCGTAGGCAGTTCCCGCCCAAGATTATATCGAAATAAATTATCTCCACCTTCGAGAATCACACAATTTTCTTCTGTTCTCATTTTAATAAATAATTATATATTAGTTAATATTCTAATTAAAAGTTTATCCATCTGAATGTGATAATCATCTTCATTTTCATATCCAATCATATCGTACATCCTACTTT
>CAUBDX010000062.1 GCA_958434805.1 uncultured Phocaeicola sp. | reverse complement strand
CTCCACCATCAAATAAACCTTGCGCAACTTCTTTTCTTCCATAAACGTATTTTTTATTTTCCGATAGATATAGGACGGAAAAAAAGAAAGAATGTGGAAAAACGGAAAGGAAAGTGCGGAAACCCCGTGATGTTTTCCACCATGTGTATATGAAAAAGGGGGTACGTTATATTTCTTTAACAATATAAAATAGTGAATTTTGCCTTATTTTGTGTCCTTTTATGTAGACATACAGAATAATAAGCCTATTTGTATGAATAAATTTACAATAGACATAGACGAAACATTTAAATACCATTATCGTTCGTTATGCTTGTACGTGCTGCACTATGTCCATGATACGGATATTGCAGAAGACATCGTACAAGATAGTTTTTCTGCCTTGTGGGAGAAATTAAGTATCAGTGGAGCCGAGATAGAAAATGTCAAAGCCTACCTTTATACGACTGCCCGCAACCGCAGCCTGGACTATCTGAAGAAGGAGGAGATTTATGATCCGAATCTTTCCCCTTCTGATTTTGAAGATACGTTGAGCGATGAGGAAGCGGAGGAACGTTCGGTCAGGGAAGCGCGGATGTGGACTGCCATTGATGCCTTGCCCGAACGCTGCCGGGAGATATTCCTGCTGAACAAACGCGACGGCATGAAATACAGGGAGATAGCCGCCAAGTTTCAGATTTCCGTAAATACGGTGGATAACCACATCAGCAAGGCGCTCCGACTGATACGGGAAGGGACACAGAAAGTTTACGCATTCTTATTTAACTAATATTCACAAATTCCGCATAGTGAATTTGTCTGTAATCCCAGTCATTAATACGAAAACCAAAATAAAAGAGTATGAGAACCACGGATGAAAAATGCCTTCATTTTGTCTTGCGCCACTATCAGAAGAACAAGTTGGATACGCAAAAAGCATTGAAGGCTTTCAAAGAGAAATACCAGATAACGGAACAGGAACGGAAATCCTTCCGCTTGTGGTGGATACTTCCCGGTATGGCGGCAGCCATTCTGGTCGCAGTCCTTATTTATCCCCGCTTCCGGGAAAACGGAGCATGGAAGGAGGTAACGGCTTACTCGCACCCCGTGGATTATATGCTTCCGGACAGTTCCTCCATAACCCTGTTCCCGCATTCTTCCGTCCGTTTCCACGCAAAAGATTACCGGAAATCCAGCCGCAAAGTTCACATGGAAGGAAAAGTCGCGTTTTCTGTCAAGCATGACAATGCCCACCCGTTTACGGTAGAAGGGAAACTGTCCCAAGTCAGGGTATTGGGTACTGTCTTTACCGTCGATGAGAGCCGTGCAGACACAGCTATCGTGCAAGTCACATCGGGAAAGGTGCAGTTCTCAGCAATCGGGCAACCGGACGTTGTGATACTGACCGGAGGCATGGCAGCGCAAGTGACGGAAGAACAACCGGACGTACAGGTAATCAAAGAACGGAAAGCGGGCAGCTTTATTTTCGACAACGCCCCACTTCCAAAGGTACTTGAGGAATTGTCCCGATATTATAAAGTCAAACTATCCGCAAGCAATGAGAATAAACGCCTGACGGCCAGCTTCAAGAACAAAAGCCTTGATGAAATAATCAGGTTTATAGAGAAAGTGTTGAATGTAAAGATAGAAAAAGTAAAACAATGAAGTTAACAATCATTGCGATTATATTGTGTGTCTCTCTGGGTGCTAAAGCCCAACAGGATTCAACCGAAATGAAAAAAGCCATAGATGCCATGCAAAAAATGTATTCTGTTCATTTCGTATACGATTCTTCCTTGGCAAATATAAAGCCCAAAGGTATCTTCCAGCGGAGCAGTTCCTTGCCTGAGAACCTAAAAAGGATTTTCAGCGGAACCGGCATCCGATGGGAGATTCAGGGAGAATATGTCCTGCTGTTCCGCCAGAACAACTATACTTTTTCCGGCCACATATGCGAGGATAACGGAGAAACGCTGATCAACGTGACCATTTTCGATTTGAATACCCAAACGGGAACACTGAGTAACGAACAGGGATTTTTCAGCATTACGCTGCCGGAGGGGAAACACAAACTTCGTTTCTCTTATATAGGTTATCAGGATGTGGTGAAGGAGGTGGATTTGACATCCAATTACAACGGTGTCATCTACCTGAAAGAAAGCAATACTTCGCTGAAAGAAGTAGTAGTGGTTGCAGACTTGAACGCTTCCCTCCGCACGACACAGACCGGCAAAGTGTCGCTGACCTCGGAACAGTTGAATACGGAGTTTTCGCTGCTTAGTTCACCGGACTTGGTAAAGACCCTCCAGAATATTCCCGGTGTGGCTTCCGGAACGGAGCTGCTTTCCGGCATGTATGTACACGGAGGCAAGAACGATGAGAACCTTTTTCTGCTGGACGGAACACCGCTTTACCAGATCAACCATTTGGGCGGGCTGTTCTCCGCTTTCAATACGGATATTATCAAAAACGTGGATTTCTATAAAAGCGGTTTCCCGGCACGTTACGGCGGCAGACTTTCTTCCGTAGTGGATGTACGCACCAAAGAGGGGAACATGAAGGAGTTTCACGGGACTTTCTCCTTGGGGCTGCTCGATGGCAGAGTCCAGTTTGAAGGCCCGATCATAAAAGACAAGACCTCGTTCAACATAGCCATGCGAAGAAGTTGGGCAGATCTTTTCACAGCTCCGGCATTCTTCCTGCTCAACCGTTCCAATCCCGATGACAAAAAGAACGTGCGCTATGCCTTTCACGACATCAACGGGAAAATCACCCACCGTTTTTCGGACAATAATAAACTGTCCCTTAGCGTGTATTCCGGAAATGACCTGCTGAAGACAAAAGCCCGGCAGACGTTCGAAGACGGGGAACATTACGACTCCGATTTCAAGGCTCAATGGGGCAACCTGACTACGGCTTTGACGTGGAACTGTCAAATCGTCCCGAAGTTGTCCGGCAGTTTCACCGGTGTCTATTCACGCAATATCTCCATGTATGATTATGTGGAAGGCAGCCGTTTCTTTTCCGACGGGGAACAAACTTCCATGACGGGAATGGAACGGTCCAACCGTTCCACAATCGACGACATGGGATACCGCATGGAGTTCGACTACCGTCCCGGCACGAATCATCATATACGCTTTGGCAGCAATTATCTGCATCACATATATCATCCGCAAAGCACGGCTTCCAGAAACCAGACGGACAGGGATACCTTATCGACAGAAAACGCAAGCAGCTATAAGGGTAACGAGGTCGCTTTTTATGTGGAAGATGAAATGCGGCTGTCCTCCAGGACGAAATTAAACGCGGGACTGCATTACACCCTTTATCAGACAGACGGAAAGATGTACCATTCCTTGGAGCCAAGACTGGCCATGAGTTACCAATGCTCGGAAAAAGCCACGATGAAAGTGTCCTATACGGAAATGAGCCAATTTGCGCACCAACTGTCAAACACCTATCTGAACCTGCCGACAGACAGTTGGGTTCCTTCCACACGCAAAGTTCGTCCCATGCGTTCAAGGCAAGTGGCAGCCGGGATATATACGGAGTTGCCTTGGCATATCAGTTTGAACGTGGAAGGATATTACCGTACCACAAGCCAACTGCTGGAATACGACGGGGGCAACAGCCTGATGCTTCCTGCCGAGAACTGGGACAATCTGGTCAAGACCGGCAAGGGAAAGTCTTACGGCGTAGAATTGTCATTGGCATACAAAGACCGTTACAATGTCATCGAAGCAGGATATACGCTTTCATGGAGCTTGCAAAAGTTTACTGATTTTTATCCCGGCTGGTATTCCAGCAAGTTCGACAACCGGCATAAACTGAACATCGCCTACCGGCATAAGTTCAATGACCGTATAGATGCCTACGCCGCATGGGTTTACCGTAGCGGCGACCGTGCCACCGTCCCGAACCAGTATGTAAACGGGCCCTCTTTTCCGGGCATACCGGATTCAGGCGAACCGGAACTGGTTTACGAGAAACCGAACAACATCACGCTCCCGGCATATCATCGGCTCGATTTGGGTGTCAATTTCCGGCGTACTACCAAAAGGGGATTCGAGCGTATCTGGAACGTCAGCATTTATAACGCCTATTGCCGTATGAATGCGTTTTATACCCGGATAGAGCGTCTGCCCGACGGCGGTTTCAGGGGTAAGGGATTTGGCATTTTCCCGATTATACCCTCGTTTAGTTATACCCTCAAATTTTAAGTGCATGAAACATTTATATCATATATTACTGCCCGTGTATATCGGCTTACTTTCGTCCTGTACCTATCATTTTGAACTGGACGATGTGGGCGCTTCTCCCAAACTGGTGCTATACAGCTATCCGGGAAGCGGCGACACAACGGTAGTCCACCTTTCACGCAGCCTTCCCGTCAGTCAGAAAGGCGAGCTCGTCCGGGGACTGAAGGGAGCGGACGTCCACCTGTCCGTAAACGGTGAAGCGGTACCCCTTGCATGGACGGACGATTCCATACCGGGAGTCCCCGCCCAAAGCTATTACGCGGTAAAGGCGTATGAAGATGGCGACAAGGTCAACATAACCGCAGCGGCAGAAAGAATGAAAGCGGTTTCATCCGCTACGGTTGTCCCGTCCCGATTCCCTTTGACATCAATCAAATTGGCTCTCAAAGACGGTGAACCGAACCTGCTTCAGTTTCGGATAGGCTTTACAGACAATGCGCAGACAAAAGACTATTATGCGTTGAAGGTGGAGCGTAAACAACTGTTCTGGAACGATGGCAAGTATTCGGAAGAAAGCAGTACCCTCGCGTTGAACTTGGACGACGAACCTCTGCTGAATACATCTTCCGGGTTAGACGATATCCTGATGATTGAAAACGGGTTCTACCGGAATTTGTATTACTGGGACGATACGAAAATTAAAGGGAAAAGCTACACGGTTCGTCTGAATACCAATTACGAGGCAGACTATGAAGACGACTTCATAACCCCTGACGGAACCGAACATATCAAACGCCAAGTGAAATACAGAATCAGCCTGTACAGCCTTTCGGAAGAGTTTTACAGGTATCTGAAATCACTGAACGACC
>CAUBDX010000061.1 GCA_958434805.1 uncultured Phocaeicola sp. | reverse complement strand
ACAAAGGTAGGTTTAGGAAACATGCGTGTCAAGGCGGAAAATAGAATGCTTACATCACTGCAAGAGAGACGAACAAAAGAAATCCTCTTTTCATCTCTGTTTTTTGATTAATGATATAATTGAATTGTTAATAAAATGCGTACTTATGCGGCAAGACCTTTGTCTTTGCGTACGATGTGTATATGTATAAATAATTAGTGTATGGACACACTTGTCACATATCGTCTCTACGCTTAACGTTTCTCCAAACTATGTGCGCTGTATTATAAAATGTGTTATCAAAATAATCTGCCAATATCTCCATAAATGCATTTAGATTAATAATTTGCACAAATATACCTAATTATTTTTGTATTTTATTATTTTTTATCAAAATGAAATCGTTTTGTGCTTTATACGCTTTTATAGAAAAAAGGTCTTTTGAAAAGGAATAAATAGTTGTTTTATGTCTATTTATTTTTAAATGGTAATTAATACCCTTTATTTTCTATGAATTTATACATGTAGGGTGATTGGTTAAATAATATAAAAATGCTTTGCTCTGTATATCTTTGTATGAAAACAGTATATTTATGGAGGAAAATGCTTGTTAATCTGTTTTTTTGTGAAACTGCGGGATGTACAGCCTGTTTGAGAGGATGGCTCAGAAGATACAGGAAGTATTGCGGCAAAATAACGGGTATGCCCCACTTGATGTGCAGACTGTTTCCGGCTTTTTCTCTGATTTTGCATGGATGTTCCCTTCTGATGTAAGTACTTTATTGAAGCGTAATAAATGAGTAACATAATTCATGCTACGTTGTAGGATTCTGCTTCCGCCCGGAAACGAAAAAAAAGCCCTGATTCGTAAAAGAATCAGAGCTTTTTGTTTTAATCTTGTAAGCTGGCGGTGCGTACGGGACTCGAACCCGTGACCCCATGCGTGACAGGCATGTATTCTAACCAACTGAACTAACGCACCATTTGTTCTTTTTGTTTGCTATCTCTCTCGATTGCGATGCAAAGGTACGACAATTTTTGAAACCTGCAATAGGTTGAGGCGTTTTTTTTATGAAAACATGAAAAAAAACTTTGAAAAGGGCTTTGAGAGGGAGTGTTTGAGCTTTCTTTAAATAGGTTTCTCTCTTGTTGCAGCCTTGAGGGTTTAGTGTGGCGGAAGCAGAATCGTGCGCGGAGCAGCTGGCAGAGAGGGAGTGGAGGATGTGTTTGCATGCGTGAGCGGAGCGTGTGTCTTGAAATAAAATAAAGGACTTGGTAATGCCGAAGCTTTTCCAAGTCCTTTTTTCTGTTATTTTAAATCAGCCTTGTGTGTATCCGGCTGAACGGCTTCTAACGAGGAAGCGGGGCTGGTTTCCCATTGGATTGACAGGGTTCCAACCCACCATAATATATTTACTATAATTGTAGCAAAAAGTATGGTGTAGGCTGTAATTCTTGCTTCCAGTTGCTTGCTGGAAATCTTTTTTGAAATGTCTTTGGATTCTCTGATCGGTTCTATAGTTAAGACTTTCTCCATGTTGCTTTGTTAAAAAAAGATTCTTTGTTTTTTTGTTTCTGTTAGGAAAATGCAGGGTCTTGCGGAATACTGCATGTCAGATAATCTTTTTTTTCTCTTTTTTAGGGATTCACGGATGTATAAAACCGAAGACAGACCGAAGGCGTGTCGGGGTATCAGGAACTATTAGTTCACGTAAACCGAACTAAAATACTGTTCCATTTGCTTTTTGACCTCTTCTAACTGTTCCGGGGTATTAGCCTGAACTCCTTTAAGCTGATACTCCATTTTCATGGCTTCGTATTTATGTACACCCAGTGTGTGGTAGGGAAGGATTTCCACCCTTTGAATCATTTTATAGTTTTTGAAATGGTTACCTAAAGCTTCTATGTCTTCTTTAAAAGCACTGTATCCCTGCACTAAAACATAGCGTAACCAGAAAGGTTTGTTGTTTTTTTCGAGCCATTCGGCAGTTTTAAGCGTTTGTTCGTTGCTTCGGGCAGTTAAAGCTTTATGCCGCTCGTTATTAAATTCTTTTACATCGAGCAAGACAAGGTCGGCAAGCGAGAAAAGTTCTTTGACATCCTCATTCCACAGACCTCCGTTTGAGTCGATGCAGGTATGTATTCCAGCTTCTTTCAGCATACGCAACAAGGGAATCAAGGCTTTGGCCTGAAAGGTAGGTTCGCCTCCGCTGAAAGTTACTCCTCCTTTTTTACCGAAGAAAGGTTTTTGGCTGACGGCCATTCGGAGTATTTCTTCGGGAGCCGTTTCTTTGCTTTCTCCTTTTGCGTCGATGGTGTCGGGATTGGCGCAATACAGGCAACGGAAGTTACAGCCTTGGAGAAAGACAACAAGGCGGATGCCCGGTCCGTCGTAAGTGCCCAATGATTCGTATGAATGAACTCGGATCATGAAGTTGATTAAAAATTAGGGATAAAAAATAGATAGTTAAAAAAGTTGACGAGGTATCAGGTGACAGGAACACGAGGCGTTTCGGCCTTGTGGCTTTGTCAACATGTCACCCCGTCAACTCAGGAAGACCTAAAAGGTCTGTTGTTGTAGTTTCTATTACATACGTTCGTGGAAGCTACGTGAAATAACTTCTAACTGATGCTCACGGCTCAGCTTGATGAAGTTTACTGCATAGCCTGATACGCGGATGGTAAGCTGTGGATATTTTTCCGGATGTTCCATTGCATCTTCAAGCATTTCACGGTTTAATACGTTCACATTTAAGTGATGCGCGCCTTTTACAAAATAACCATCCATCATCGTTACGAGGTTTTCGATACGGTTTTCCATATCCACACCCAGTGATTTAGGAACGATAGAGAATGTATTGCTGATACCGTCTTGTGAGTCACGGTAACGAAGCTTGGCTACCGAGCTCAGTGAAGCGATGGCTCCGTTCTTGTCACGTCCATGCATCGGGTTGGCTCCCGGAGCAAAGGCAATCCCTTTGGCACGTCCGTCGGGGGTAGCACCCGTCTTCTTACCATACATTACGTTAGAAGTGATGGTCAAGATTGACAAAGTCGGTTTCGCATTCTTGTAAATCGGAAGCTTCTTCAGTTCTTCATCGAAGTAGTAAATCAAATCGACTGCCAAGTGGTCTACACGGTCGTCGTCGTTTCCGAAACAAGGGAATTCTCCTTCAATGTCAAATCCTTCGGTCAGACCGATATCGTTGCGCTTAGCTGTAACCTTTGCATACTTGATGGCAGACAATGAATCGACAGCGATAGACATGCCGGCCACACCGTAAGCCAAGTTGATGGCATGATGTGTGTCAACGAAAGCCATCTGCGCTTTTTCGTAGTAATACTTATCGTGCATGTAGTGGATGATATTCATTGCTTCATTATATACACGAGCCATTTCTTTCAGTACCTTCTTATAGTTTGCCAGTACTTCTTCGAAGTTTAACACATCACCGCTTAATACGGGAATGTCTTTTACCATCAATGTTCCGGTATTTTCACAGCGTCCTCCGTTGATGGCAAGCAGCAACGCTTTAGCCAAGTTACAGCGTGCGCCGAAGAACTGGATGTGGCGGCCGATATCCTGATAAGAAACGCAGCAGGCAATTCCGTAGTCGTCAGAATTACGTACTTCACGCATCAGCTCATCGTTTTCATACTGGATAGAAGAGGTATCGATAGAAACCTGTGCACAGAAGTTCTTGAATCCTTCCGGCAGTTCGGGACTCCACAATACAGTCAGGTTCGGCTCGGGAGAGGGACCGAGGTTATATAAAGTCTGAAGGAAACGGAATGACGTTTTGGTTACTTTTGTACGTCCGTCATTGAAGCGTCCGCCGATGGCTTCTGTAACCCAGGTGGGGTCGCCCGCAAAAATATCGGTGTAGGCCTGCATACGTAAGTGGCGTACCATACGCAGCTTGATAACGAACTGGTCGATGAGTTCCTGTGCATGGATTTCGTCCAATGTTCCGTTAGCCATATCGTACTCAATGTAGATGTCGAGGAAAGAAGAAACATTACCTAATGACATTGCAGCTCCGTCTTGCTCTTTCACGGCAGCAAGGTAAGCCATATATACCCACTGAACGGCTTCGCGTGCGTTAGTAGCCGGGCGTGAAAGGTCTAAGCCGTACTGTTCGCCCATTACCTTGATTTCCTTTAAGGCCTTGATTTGTTCGGCAACCTCTTCGCGGAGACGGATGCGTTCATCGGTCATCGGACCGGTAAGGTGGCGCAAGTCATCTTGTTTAGCTTCGATGATGCGGTCAACTCCGTATAAAGCCAGACGGCGGTAGTCGCCGATGATGCGTCCACGTGCATAGTTGTCGGGCAGACCGGTGAGGAATCCCAAAGAACGGAATGAACGGATTTCTTCGGTATAAGCGTCGAATACTCCGTCGTTATGTGTCTTGCGGTAGTGGGTAAAGATATCTTTTACTTTCGGGTCGACTTCGATACCGTTTTCGCGGCATGCTTTTTCTACTACCTTGATTCCACCAAATGGCTTGATGGCACGGCGTAGTACCTCATCGGTTTGCAAACCTACGATAACTTCGTTCTCCTTATCTATATATCCCGGTGCGAAAGAAGTAATGGTTGAAACGGTTGAGTGGTCAAGTGAGCGTACACCGTTGTTGGCACGTTCTTCTGCAAGTGCTTCCAGACACTTGTTCCATACAGCTTTGGTACGTTCTGTCGGACCGGTTAAGAAAGAAGCATCACCTTCATAGGGAGTGATGTTTGTTTTAACAAAATCGGTTACATTGATTTCATGGTTCCAACGACCTTCTTTGAAATTCATAGCCATAATTGTTTTGGTTTTTAGTTTTTTAGTTTTTAAGTTCTTAAGTTTTTTGGTCCTTAAGTTCTTGAGCTTTTTATTTTTTTTGTTCTTCTGTCTTGAAAAACACCGGCAAAGGTAGTTCTTTTCTGTGATTTGGGCAATACCTAATATTAAGTATATTGCTAATTTGTATTAATTACAATAATGGGCTGATAATGGAGACCCGTTTAAAGTATATTGTACAGAAATACGGATGAAAGGCGTAACAACAACAGTCTGCTGAAAGGAGAGCGTGAGAAAATCATCTTTTGTTTGTGGAAATACGGTTGAAATGTAATCGAGAGATTGCTGAGAATCAACGAAAGAAGCGTACTGAGAAGGTGTGCGGATGAGGCTGAAGCAATAAAAAAACGGAAAAAAGTTGTTTAAATGCTTGCAAGAATCAAAAAGACCATCTATCTTTGCACCGCGTTTGAGAGAAAGCGTTTTTACAACTTGACTTTGGAAGTTTGGGTGAGTGGCTGAAACCACCAGTTTGCTAAACTGACGTACGGG
>CAUBDX010000060.1 GCA_958434805.1 uncultured Phocaeicola sp. | reverse complement strand
CAAACTGTACGTCCTTATTCGGGGGACGGTTTTAGAAAGCCCCGAATGTTCCACTACTCAATAGTTACTTCATTCTTTTACAGCACGTTGCGCTATTTTACATAACAGAGTCCTCGGTTCGATTTCCTAACTTTGTATCATTAAAAATTGAGCAGTATGGAAAGAAAAAGATTCAGCGTTTTGTTCTTCATCAAGCGTAGCAAACTGTTAAAAAACGGGGAAGCTCCCGTGCGTGTACGCGTCACTTATGACCGTTTATATGTGGAACTTCAACTAAAACGAAGTGTAAAAGTCCCACTTTGGTCGCAGGACAAAGAGAAATCAATAGGCAAAGACCGCAATTCCGTAGAACTAAACCATTACATTGATGCCTTGCGTGTGAAATTCTATCAAATCTATCAAGATCTAGAACTGGAGGGAAAGATTATTTCTGCCCGTGCCATCGTAAACCGCTATCAGGGAAAGGACGAAACTTTCAAGACATTATATAATGTATTCAAGGAACATAACGACAACTGCCGGAAACTAATCGGAACGGATTATGCCGACATTACCGTAAGACGTTACGATAATTGTCTGAAATATCTCATGGAACTGGTAAAACGGGATTATAAGGTAGATGATATGCTGTTGCGTGAGGTGAACGGGGAACTTGTCCGCAAATTCGACCTGTACCTAAAGGCAGAAAAGCATTGTGCACAGAATACCGTTATCCGGTACATGAAATGCTTTAAGAAAGTGATAAACCTTGCCATTGCCAACGAGTGGCTGACGAAGAACCCGTTTGCCGGAATCAAGTTTCACGAGGTGGAGGTAAACAAGCAGTTCCTAAGCCAAGCCGAAATAAACCGGATATGGCAGAAAGAGTTCAAGATTGAACGGCTGGAACTGGTGCGGGATGTTTTCATCTTCTGCGTATATACCGGGCTGGCGTTCATAGACGTATATAATTTGCGCTCCGAACACATTTCAGAGGACAGCAACGGCAACCTGTGGATAGTGAAAGCCCGTGAAAAAACAAACAACCTTTGTAACATTCCGCTTTTGAGCATCCCCAAGCAGATACTTGACAAGTACAAGGATAACCCCTATTGCCTTGACAAAGGAACTTTGCTGCCCGTCCCTTGCAATCAGAAAATGAACAGCTACCTGAAAGAGATTGCCGACCTGTGCGGAATAAAGAAAAACCTCACCACGCACACCGCAAGGCACAGCTTCGCTTCGGTTATCGCGCTGGCTAACAACGTGTCACTGCCAAATGTCGCTAAAATGCTGGGGCATTCATCCACCCGAATGACACAGCACTATGCAAAAGTGTTAGACCAAACGATATTAAGAGATATGCAAGCGGTTGAAAAACAGCTATCTGTATAAATATAAGTAAAGCCAGCAATACAGTTTTATTAAAAACACGATTGCTGGCTTTCAACCAAACCATAAATATAGAAAACAAGACAGCTATATTTCAAGACTTCAAGCTATCAAGATTCCAAGATAGCAAGTTTTCAAGATTTCATTTCCGGTAATGCCTATCCAATAAATCCCTGATGTCACTTTCACGATAAATGATTTTTCCCGGAAGTTGCACGTAGCCCAGCAGCCCCGTGTCCCTATAATCCTGCAAAGTCCGTTTACTGATGCACAGCCTTTGGCAGACTTCCTCCCCCGTCAGGTAGTGTTCACCGTTCAGCACCGGGCGGTAGTTGGTGACAATATGCTCCACGTTCTCCAAAACCCGGTCAAGGGATGAAAACAATACCTGCGTAGTTTCCGAATCTTTCGTTATCAAGTCCATACGATTCATGTTTTAGGGGTGTTCTTTACTTGGTTGAGTATAAAGGTTTCCACGTCCGAAGCCTTATAATAAATTTTGCAGTTGATTTGCGAATAAGGCAGCTTGCCCGTATCACGGTAGGTTTGCATCGTCCGGGAAGAAACATTCAGCAGGCGGCAGGCTTCGCTGTTATCCAACCATTTGTCCTGCTTTCTCCGCAAAGGTAGGCAGAGCGCATCCATACGCCCCACAAAACTTTCAAACCTCTGTTTCCACAACTCGAATGTCTTCTTTTCAATCGTTACTATTTCCATATACTGATATTTTTTGTTATTACTCCGTTTTTCTTGTCCGGTACAAATATACAGGTCAGGATAACAGGTTGTTACTGCCTATCCTCAGATGTCCTTAGAAGTCCTCAAATGTCCCAGCCCGATAAAACGATAATGGGAATAAGCCCTTTTTCTCTGTTCTTCCCATATAAGTAAGGTGAAGTACACATGGCGTTTTCGGATAGCTTGTATTAATACGGTGCAGAGCAGTGCAAAGCAATTCCAAACGCTTGACACTTTGCTTTTTACCGATTTTTCTTATTTTATTTGTGGTGCTAATTCAAAGAACAAAGCACCATGAACAATCCATTTGAAGAAATTTTCAAGCGGCTGGAAAACATCGAAAAGATGATTTCCCCCGTAGTCGGCACACAGCCCAAAGGACGGGACGGCAAAGAACCCGTTTTAGTCAGAATATCCGTAGCCAGCAGCATAACCGGATATTCGGTCAATTACCTCTACCATTTAGCCAGCACCGGGACGATACCCTGTGTGAAGCGTGGTCGCACCCTACGTTTCGATGCGGACGAGCTGAAACAGTGGATGCGGCAGCAATATGTCCCGGCTTCCAACAGACTTCCCGATGAAAAAGAAAAGAGATAACGAAGCGGAACGTATCGGGGGCAGGCAGTCCAAGAACGAGCGTATCGAAAGGCAGCTTAATTCCTTGTACGACTTCCGGTTTAACACCGTGAAGAGCCGGACGGAATACAAGCCTGCCGATACCTCCGGCTTGTACCAGCCCGTCACGAAGTTTGCCCTGAACTCTTTCAGGCGTGAACTGGATGCGACCACAGGCATCACCACCTCCGCCGACAATATCCGCATGATACTGGAAAGCAACTTTGCCGTGAAAGTGCATCCCATACGGGAATACCTAACCGCCCTGCCCCTGCTGAATCCTGTCGAAAACGGACATATCAAAAGGCTGCTGGGCACGGTACAGGTAGCCAACCCCGACAAGTGGGAGGAATATTTCACCAAATGGCTGGTAGGCGTGGTTGCCAATGCGATGAACGACACGGGATGTCAGAACCACACCTGCTTAGTCCTGACCGGGGAACGGCAGGGGCAGTTCAAGACATGGTGGCTGGATAACCTTTGCCCACTGCCGTTGAAGAGCTATCTCTTTACCGGGAAGATAGACCCACAGGGAAAGGACATATTGACACTGATAGCCGAATACCTGTTCATCAACATAGACGACCAGCTAAAGGAACTCAACAAGCAGAACGAGAACGCCCTGAAGAACCTGATAACCACCCCGGCAGTCAAGTACCGCAGACCGTATGACATCTATATAGAGGAATATCCGCACTTAGCCAGCTTCATGGCATCGGTGAACGGGAACGAGTTCCTGACCGACCCGACAGGCAGCAGGCGTTTCCTGCCGTTTGAAGTCCTGCATATAGACAAGCCGGGGACAGAAGCCATCCGTATGGATAATGTCTATTCCGAAGCCATGTACCTGTATCGGCAAGGTGTACGGTACTGGTTCAACGATACGGAGATTGAAGAGCTGTACAAGGTCAGTGCAGGTTTTCAGGTGCAGACGGTGGAGTTTGAGATGCTGATGCAGCATTTCGAGAAACCGGAAGAGGGGGAAGAAAACCTGTTCTTTATGACAACGGCACAAATCCTCACCTGTTTACGGAATGTGTGCCCCATGCAGTTATCAGAAAAACGGTTGGGGGAAGCGTTGCGGAAAGCTGGGTTCAAACGGGTACAGAAACGCATAAACAACGGTGGTTATTCGGTATATGGATATAGGATAAAGCCTGTTCCAACCCCTTACACCGATAACGATTACGGTTAGGAATCCGCTTTGCAGTAGGTTGATATTGCCATGCAGCAACTACCCTAAAAACAACTTACTGCACATTAACTATTGAATATCAACCATTTGCAACAGGTGCAGTAAGCAGTAAGATAAAACCCGGAACTTTCGGAAAATTTGAGAAAAAAGAAAAAGCAGATGCCAACATGGATAGTTTTCTCTCTTTTTATATAGGAATAACTTACTTATCTTACTGCATAAGAGATAATACATTGAAAGAAAAAGAATTAGGTGCAGTAAGTCCGTATCTTTTCTTCTTACTGCTTTCTTACTGCCTTACTGCAATCATCCAACATCTAAAAAACAAAAATTATGACTTATCAGGAAGCTAACAGCATAAGTATCAAGGACTATTTGGAATCATTGGGCATCCTGCCCGTAGTGGATAAACTTTATTACGGTATGTACCACAGTCCGTTACGTCAGGACGATACGCCCAGTTTCAAGGTGGATTACGGTGTAAACCTTTGGTGTGACTTTGGGACGGGTGAGGGCGGCTCGCTCATCGACCTTGTGATGAAACAGTACGGATGCAACGCTTACGGGGCTATCAGCCGACTGGAACAGGACTATTACTCCGCCAATACTTTTTCTTTTCAAGGGAAAAATATCCCCGAAAAGAATCCGGCAAGGGAGGAAAGGAAGCGACCAGCCAGCCCGGTAGAAATCCGTAGCATCCAGCCGTTACAGCATCCGGCACTCACCAATTATCTGAAAAGCCGGGGCATTGCGCCCGAAGTGGCAGCGGACCATGTGCAGGAAATGTATTACCGTGTAAACGGGAAGCCGCTTTTTGCGCTCGCTTTCAAGAACGATGCCGGAGGGTACGAACTACGCAATCCCGGTTACAAGGGCTGCACCTCTCCCAAAGACATCACACGCATACAGTTTGCAGGAAAGAAAAACGATGCCTGTTTCGTGTTCGAGGGATTTATGGACTACCTTTCTTTCCTAACCATCCGGCACAAGAACAGCCCGATTTATCCCTGTATCGACTGGCAGGATTACATCATCCTGAACTCGACCGCCAATGTGGATAAAGCATTATACCCGTTAGGCGAGTACGAAAAGATACACTGCCTTTTGGATAATGACGAAGCCGGACGTAAAGCCACCCAAGCCATACAAAAGGAATACGGCTGGCGTGTGCGTGATGCCTCACACCTGTACAGCGGACACAAGGACTTGAACGACTACCTATGTCAAAAGTCCAGTCTTCCGGAGAAGCAAACGCAGTCTGCCAAGCAGCCGAATCAGGAAGAGAAAAACAAACAATCTCCCGGTGAAAAAAGAAAAAGGGGCAGACGGTTGTAGGCAGGAGAACAGGCAAGGCATACCAACGGCAAGCGGTGTGATTCAGGAGAGCAAGGTTATGTTTCGGTAGACCGAAACCCCTTGCTTTGCCTGACAGCAA
>CAUBDX010000059.1 GCA_958434805.1 uncultured Phocaeicola sp. | reverse complement strand
TGCAAAGGTAAGAACTTTAAAGCATATCTTCCAAATATTTTCGGAAGTTTTTTTTATTTTTTCTCTTTCCTGTATTTTCAAATCCTTTAAACAAGGATAAGAAAAGCAAAACAAGAAAAGTTCTTTTTCTTTGCGAGTCGGACTGCAAAAATAAGGAGAATTATTAATAAGTTCCAAATGTTTTTCGAAAAATATTTTTATCTCTTTTTATTTCTCTGTGTCACCTTCCACACTTCTGTTTCAGTATTTCAATCTTACCACTTTCCTTCTCTTGGAAAGCGGGTGCAAAGGTATAGGATTTAACAATACAAGCCAAACATATCTATCATTTTTTTTAATAAAAATGAAACTTTTTTGTAACTTACTGATTCATAAATGCATTTCGCATGAACAATTTTGAAGAAAGGAAAAAGAGAGAAAATAACTATACATTATATATATACGTGCGCGCGAAGAGCACGAAGAAAGAGAATAAAAACATTTTATAAGCATGCCGGATTGGGTGGTGGCGGTTCTGTCAGTATAGTCGCCGCATCAAAGCAGGGACATTGTTTCACCCACTCTTCCGGCTCTATCTCCCCGTTATGGTTCAGGTCGGGGCTCAGGTCGCGGTGACCGCAAAGCCGGGAACCGGGATAATCCTTCAGCAGCAGCAACACAAGCACACGCAGGGAGTGCTTTTGAAAAAGGGTGCGTGTATCGGCAGGGCGACCGCACTCGTCAAGACCGCCTTCGTAGCAGACACCGATGCTACCTGCATTCCAACCCCGGACATGGGCACCAGGCAGGGACAAGGGACGCAGGGACTTGATGTCACCGTTCTTGCGGATATAAAAATGATAACCTGCGCCGGAGAAGCCCCGGCGCAGGTGGTCTGTAGTCAAGTCGTGCTCCGTATAGCAGCGGTCGCAGCGGGTGGCGGAACAATGGACGACGATAAGATTGATGAATCTCATGAGAATTAAAAATTAGAAATTAAAAATTAAAAGTGAAGGAAACCCGCTACACTGTCATGGCATGGGCGCTCAGGGCACCAATAAGCGCGGAGGCTACAGCGATTATCACTTTCAGAATCTTATCCCAAACAGATGATTTTGTACTCATAAAATTAAGGATTAATGGTTAAGAATTAATGGTTAAGGATTAGTGATTAAGGATTAAGGGTTAATGATTAATGGTTAATCATTAGGGATTGATTAGCGATAAGCGATTTGCTTGTGTTCATTAACCATTAATCACTAACCCTTAATCATTCCTTCTTTATCCCAGCGGATTTTCGCCCTGGTCGCCGTCGTCGCCGGAGCCGCCTCCGGAACCACCGCCTTGATTGCCGCCGCCGGAGCCGCCCTCCTCGGGCTTGTCGAGCACAAAGCCCACATTCGCCGGGCTGCGGGTCACGGCGGTACTGCCGTTCACCAGCTTCAGCTCCTTGTCGGGGATAAAGCGGATATTCACCTTCGAGATATTGCGCACCGTACATTTGTCCGAGGCCTCCATGCCGGGACAGCGGAACGTCATGTGGAAAGTGCCCAGCTGGTTCAGCTTCACCTTGTCGCCGTTGGCAAGGTTGCCTTGAATCTCCTCCACCAGGGCTTCGATGACGTGCTTCACGTCGCCCTTCGTCATGGCACAGTTTTTCTGAATGGAGGCGGCAAGGACATCGATGTCCACGGTGCCGCAGGTCTTGGGTTTCTGACGGAGATAGTACAACATGGGCGAAGCCGGGTTGCTTACGATTTTACGGCGCTGGAAGCGCTCTACAATTACATCCATAAATTTGAAAAGTTAAGGTTTAAGTTAAGAAAAATGAGTTATAAGAGAGAAGTGGGTAAGGGAAGGGATAGGGCGCCCGAATCAATGATTATTCCTTTTCTTAAGCACATTACAAAGATACAACATTAAGAAGCGGAAGTCAAGTGTTTTGCCATTTTTTTTACTACAAAAAACACGGAGACACAGAGTTTTTCAAGCAATAAGAAAAATCTCCGTGTCTTTGTGTCCCTGTATTCTATAAATTTCCATCCATCACTTTGCATTCCTCGTCAGCCACTCCAATGGTGGTATGTAGTCCACCAGTTTTGTCATGCTTTGGTTATGATGGAAATAGACTTCACCGGTTTTGCCATTACGGTGCTTGGCTATGATGACGATACCCAGGCCATCGGTGGGATAAGTACTCTTCTTATCGACGGTCTTGCCGTAGAGGGCAGGGCGGCAAAGCAGCATTACCATATCCGCATCCTGCTCTATGGCGCCGCTCTCGCGCAGGTTGCTCAGGGTGGGGCGATGGTCTATGCTACCGTCGCTCGCCCGGTTCAGCTGGCTCAGCAGCAGTACGGGGATATCCAGCTCCTTGGCCAGCAGCTTTGCCTTGCGGCTTGCCTGCGCCACTTCCTGCTCGCGGTTACGGTTTTTCTGGTCACTCCTCATGTCACATAGTTGCAGATAGTCCACAATCACCATGTCACAGCGATTCTTGCTCTTCAGCAGGCGGGCGGAAGAACGCACGCGGTCCATGCTCGTCATCGGATGGTCGTCTATCAGTATGGGCAACCGCGACAACTCGGCAGACGCCTCATGCACCTGCCTCACCTCGCCAGGTGTGAGCTGGCCGCTACGCAGGTGTTGCGGGTCTACCCCCTCCGTAGCTGCAAGCAGCCAGCGGTCGCCCAGGCGCTCGCCTTGCATTTCGAGGCTGAAGACTACCACATGACGCCCCGCCATGGCAGCGGCACGGGCCAGGTGGAGGGCAAAGGCCGTCTTCCCCACCGACGGACGGGCAGCAAGGATGTTCAAGTCGCCGCGCTGCCAGCCCGCCGTAACCTGGTCCAGAGCGTCAAAACCCGTAGGGATACCCGTAATGCCGTTGCATCCGTGCTCCATACGCTGCTCCACCTCGGCCAGCGTGTCGTCCATCAGCCGGTCTATGGAGCGAAGGTGGTCGGCTACGCCGCTCTCGTCCTCCAGCCCCTCCAGCAGTCGATGGGCTTCCACCAGGATGTCGTCAATATCCATCGACTCGTCGGCACTGAACGCCAGCAGTTGCTGGAATCCCGTACGCATGATACGCCGCGTGTGCAATTGCCTAAGGATGAGCGCATGATACTCCAGATGAGCACTGGAGCTGACCTTCGAGCTGATGCGTAACAGTTCGTAAGGCCCGCCCACGGCATCGAGTTTGCCACGGGCTGCCAGTTCGTTCTTCAGCGTGATGGTATCTATGGACTTCGCGCTGCGATACATCGATTGCAGGGCGGCAAAAATTTCCAGATTCTTCTCCTCGTAGAACATCTCGGGACGAAGTTTGTCCACCACCAGAGGCATGGCAGCGCGCTCTATCATGCAGGCACCGATGACAGCTTCTTCGAGGTCACTGTCGTGGGAAAAAGTAGTTTCAGTCATCATATTCATTTTCAAAAGATTTGTCCGCCAGATAGGTGGCGGCTTGTTTACAATATTTTTGGTTATTCAGATGGTCGTAATATTCGTCGATGTTGTCCAGTGCCCGCTGTTTCTCGCCTGCCGTCAATTTTTTCCATTCGCGACGGGCCCGGCCGATGTTTACCTTGGGATGCTCGGTGATGTCATGAAACTTTTCCCAGAAGATGCAGAAGTCCTCTCCCACCCCAGCCACCGGCGCTGCCTTCTTCTTCCGCGGGGCTGCTTTAGGACGGGCATTGCCAGTAAGGAAATCATAATCGGGGATACGGATGTGCATCACGTAGGGGTTGGCCACCCGCTCCACGATGCCGGCGTCGAACATCTTGTTGAAGAAGTAGCGCGTACGGTTGCGGGGCCACCCCAATATCTCCATCCAGCGGGCCAGGGAAAGTACGGACTCGCCACGTACACAGTCGAAAAGGTGTCCCCTGACGTTGCAGGTCACCGTGCTGTAGTTGACGTGTGTCAGCACAAAGACAAAGGCTTCGAAGGCATCGGCGGCTTTCTCTCCGGTTTTCATATTCATTTGTTCCTCAAACAAGGCTTTGGGGAAGAGGAGATAGCCTTTCTTCAGCATCTCCGTTGTCATGGGTCTCATTTCTTTTTCCATTTTTGTCTATTCTTAATTCGATAATGCGACAAAGGTAAGGGACCAGCCAGGGGGATACAAATAAGCAGTTAGAATCGGCTAAAAATTAATGAAATACATAAGGTGGCGAGAGAGGGGTTCACCTCATCCTCCACCACCCTATATAATAATATACTAAAATAATCAGAATGTATTAGAAATACATTCTCTATTTCGCATATTTTTTAGAGACCAGAAGATACGGATTTTTCACGGTCATATCCTTCACGTGGTCGGGCATCCCCCAGTAGCTCAGGAGGATGCCTATCTGTACGGGGGTGAGGTGGGCAGTCCTGGCGGTATAGCCCTGGTCCGTCAGATCCTTCAGCAGGCAAGCGTGTTCCGCAATGGAACGGCGCAGGGCCTTTACGGCCGAGCAGGCATACGCGTAGTTTGGGTAATAGGCCACTGCCACATCTGCAATGCGATGGCATCCCTCGAGCAGCCATTCAAAACTTTGTTCTTTTATCATTTTGCATATATTTATTAATAAAACATGTTGCAAAGTTAGAATGGGAGGGAAAACTGGGAAAGTTCGAGTGGCAATAAGAAAACTTGCTCAAGAAAAATGAATGTGTCAAAACGGTTGATGACACACCCTCACTGTCTTATTGATAAAAGCAACACTTTCATACTATAATAGTAAAGCACACATTTTGTGTATTTCATGCAACTTATCGGTCAGCGATTTTTTTTAAGAGAGACAGCCATATTATATCTCGCCTGCCTATTAACGAGGAGTTCCGCACTAATCCCTAAGGCTGCTTCTACCATAAGAGCGAAGTCACTGGTTACATCTCCCTCTCCCTCTTGAAGTACCCCAGCACCGTGGCCGGTGTAAGACAGCAGCGTTCCACGCTTTTCAGGCGGCTCTGAAAAGTATATCGGGAGCATAGCACAAGGCAGAACCAAGTATAGTTCAAGCTACGGTGCAAGCGGTGCTGAAGGTGGTCGAAAAAACGGGAAACACGGGCAAAGAAGCTAGCGATACGCTCGCGGGGAACAAAACGGGAAGGCTGTGCGGCAGCATTACGGGAGCGCTTGGCGGTACGTTCCATCTGTGCAAGGGTATACTCCAGTTGCTCGATGTCATTGCGGGTGTTCTCCATGGTTTGTTCCAATTTCTCGCGTCGTGCCTGCTGCTTGGTATATCGTTCTTTTCTGTCAGCGATTCGATTTTTGAGGTCTTCTGCGGTGAGGTTTATTCCTTTGTTCTGGATTGATTTCATTATAAACGTCTGTTTTATAGTTGTTTGTCTGTATATAAGTTCACGAAAACACATCATCCGTCTGCACCGAATGCATAATGCATAAAGGGCAAACGGATGATATATCAGGAGCAAATGTACGATGAATATTGCAGATAAAGTTCTTAATGACCATTAAGTCTTGTTATAAAACATGATATTATCTACTGCAAATTTGGAGATTATCAGAAAACACGTAC
>CAUBDX010000058.1 GCA_958434805.1 uncultured Phocaeicola sp. | reverse complement strand
AATTAGAATGTCCCTTTTTTACACCTAATATCTATCTAAGAAATCTTACTTTTGTTTGATAATTAAAACAGAATGGAGAAAATTCAAGTAATACAACCTACCAAATTGCTCGCTCCTTATATAAAGCAATATTGGTTTTTAAGGATAGATGATGTAAAGCAAGGCTTTCAACGTTCTATCCCGGCAGGTTGTGTAGCACTTGTTTTTCATAAAGGGAACAAAATTATTTCTTCTTTTCATAAGGGAACGCAGCCACATTACAAATAGGGTAAATTTCAATAATGGATTGTTTTGATGAAAAAAACTCTTCAATATTTAGACTTACTGACATAGGGCTGTCATAGAAGACGCTATCTTTGTATCAAAAAGTATTCAACTTAATATTATAGAATATGAAAAGATTATTTTTATGCTCATCATTTGCTGATGTTGCTAATCTATTTGTCGATTGTGCCAAAGAAGATTTGCAAGGGAAAATTATAGCTTTTATACCAACTGCAAGCCTTACAGAACCAATACGATTCTATGTAAAAAAGGGGAAAAAGGCTTTAGAAGAAGCAGGAATGATTGTTGAAGAAGTCGAGATTACCCAACTGCCCAAAGAGGAAATATCTTCTATATTACATAAATGCGATTATATCTACATAACAGGTGGAAATACATTTTTCCTTTTGCAAGAGTTAAAAAGAAAAGGTGTTGATAAAATTATATCTAAACAAGTGAAATTGGGTAAACTGTATATTGGGGAATCTGCCGGAGCAATAATAGCCTCTCCCGATGCAGAATATATGAGAAGTGTGAATTTTGATCCAATAGAAAAGGCTCCTGAATTGAAAGACTGTACTTCTTTAGATTTGGTCGATTTTTATACGATTCCCCATTATGGAAATTTTCCATTCAAGAAAAAAGGTGAAAAGATAGTTCAACTATATAATGAGAAGTTGCAGCTTATTCCTATAAGTAATAAACAAGCTGTTATTATTGAAGATTCAAATATTCAAATTAAAGATGCAAAATGAATAGAATAGACCGTATTTCTGCTATATTGATTCAGTTACAATCGCACTCGTTAGTGAAAGCACAGCAAATTTCAGAACGTTTTAATATAAGCATTCGCACTGTATATCGAGATATAAGAACATTGGAAGAGGCAGGCATTCCTATCATAGGAAATCCCGGTATTGGTTATTCACTTGCAGAAGGATTCAAATTATCTCCTCTAATGTTTACTCAAAAAGAGGCTTTGTCCTTTTTGATTGCAGAGAAATTAGTACATGAACTAACTGATTCAAATAGCAACGAACATTATAAGTCTGGAATAGAAAAGATTAGGTCTGTCATGCGTTTTGCAGACAAAAATATGTTAGAAACAATGGAAAAGTGCATGTCTGTATTGGATACTTATAAATCATCTACCTATAAACCTGATATTCTTTTACTTATTTTACAAAGTATATACCAAAAAAGAATTATTGAAATATCTTATTTGGGAAGTAATGCGTTAAGTGTTTCAGAACGAAAGATTGAAGCTGTTGGAATTTTCTTTTCGAGAACTAACTGGTATCTAATAGGCTTTTATCTTCCCAAAGAAATCTATCTTACATTTCGGATAGATAGAATTCAAAAAATGCACATTCTTAATGAATTACAATCACGGGAGCATCCTCCTTTGGAAAAATTCATACGCGAGTTTTATGATAAAGAAAAATTACATGAAATCGTTATAAGAATAGAAAAGAATAAAACCTCCATAATGAATGATGATAAATATTATTACGGATTAACATCTGAGAAAGAGATAGGGGATATGTTTGAACTTCATTTTCTAACATTTTCAATCAGTAAGTTTGCACATTGGTATCTGTCTTTTGCAGATAGTGCAACTATAATAAGACCAGATTCTTTAAAATATGAAGTTAAAAATATTATCAATAACATTTCTATTTGATTGCTGTCAAATAGTATTTTTAATCGACTCAATGAAAAAATATTCGACCAAAGATTTTTCCGCTTATTGTCGGAATGCTCACAACGTAAAGTGTCTGCATCTGAATTTGCAGAAGCTATCGAAGAATTGGCGACCCATGTAGCCAATTTTAGTATCAATGAGCAGGATTACAACGTTTTACTACGTTATTTT
This sequence comes from uncultured Phocaeicola sp., assembly GCA_958434805.1. Next base: position 3,902 of record CAUBDX010000058.1, on the reverse strand, counting down.
TCCTTTGGTTTGCACCGTCTTAAATCGTATCGTGTACGGTTTGAGCAAGAAAAAAATGCCCCATCTGCATCTAATTGATGAAGCGATAGGACTTTTGAACACTGAAATACGCCTTATCGAGTGGCGCATCAAATACCCGGAACAGCTACAGCAACGTATCAACAAACAGCCCCTTTCCCCTCTCTATCTCGCAGACAAGACAACCCTTATCAACATCATGGAAATGGTAAGCGGTCTGTTCCTCTCCAAAAACATCGTGTATCAGAACGGCAAGCCCGCCTACTTGGTGGACTTGGCGAAAGCCTTTGAATGGCTGTTCAACATCAAGATAGGCGACTGTTACCAAAAACATGAGGACGTGATAAAACGAAAGCCGGGCAAACTGACCGGGTTTCTTAATGGATTGGTAGAACTTATCAAAAAGGAACATGACAAGAAAGGATATAGATAATCAGTGACTTATGATTTATTTATAGGGGATTCCATTAGTTCCCCCGTAATTTCTTTGCGCCTATTTTCTGAACTTTGCTTCATCAATTGATTGACAGACAAGAATGTATAATCAGAAAAATGAAGCAATCATGTATATAGACAATGACGATTTCAGCGTATGGATGCAGAAGCTGTACGCCAAGCTGGAAGAACTCTGCAAGGATGTACGGGTACTACGCAATGCGGACAAGGTACTACCCGAAGATGACAACCTATTGGATAATCAAGACTTGTGTTTATTATTCAAAGTAAGTATCAAAACTCTGCAACGCTACCGGGCTATCGGTGCGCTGCCTTACTTCACTATCAGCGGAAAAGTGTATTACAAGGCTTCCGATATCCGGGAGTTTATTAAAGAACGGTTCAGCGTCACCACGCTACGCCAGTTCGAGAAAGAACACTGTACGAAGAAAAAGAAGTGAATCTGAAAAGCCGGAACGGTGAATGTACTTCATCTGTTCCGACTTTCCCCGTTTATGGCTTACCCAACTTATCGGCTTCTTTCTTTAGCTGTTCGGCTTGCTCATTCAACAGCCTTGCACGTTCCAGTGCTTCCGCCTGCTTTTGGATGCGATATTCAAAATCCATCACTGAATCGGTCAAACTTCGGATAAAACCGTTATCCCGTTGCCACTTGAACTTGTTTTCCAGCATATCAAAAGTTTCCCCGTCTGCCTGTCCTTGCATCAGCAAATAGCGGTATTTCATATCGTTGTCCTGCAACTGCTGCATACGTTCAGCCAAACGGACATTCAAGAATATGGAAACGGAACAGACGACCAGCACTGCCGAAAAAACAAACAATCCCGGACGAATCCAAGAAGCGACCTTGTTGTAAATCCGTTGATAGAACGGTAAGGGCGTAGCTTCCTCTTTATCCGTCTTGCAAGAGCACAAAGTATCAATCATTACCTTGAAACAACGGTAGGTTTCCAATGTTATTTTCTTGGTGTCCTCTATGTTCTTCTGCTGACCTTGCATCCTGCTCCTTATGTCGTCAAGTTGGCTTTGAATAACCCGCAACTTTTCTTCGGGAACAGCCGAATTACTGTGCAGTTCCGACAACGCTTGTTCGATTGCTCCCAGCCGTTCGAGAGTTTCCTCCCGACTGGCTGGCGTTGCCTGTGCTTCCTGCTTCTCTTTCAGTTCCGTAACCATAGAGAGAAGCCCCTCTAAAATCAAATTATCTTCCATGTCTTTACTGTTTAAGTTGTTTTTTCTTTTTCTTCTTCTTTCTCAAATTAAAATTAGGTTCTTCATCCACTGGGGGAGAAGAAGCAGAAAACAGACCGAGTGAACCTGTTATCAACGGACTGTCAGCCTTGTCCGGTGCAGGTGCTTGTTCCCGAACGGGTGCGAAAGTTGTTTGCCGTTGGCTTTCGGCAACATTCATTCCTGCATCCCCGAAACATTTATCCAGTTTGGAAAAACTGAAACTGCGGTCTATCTCCGACCCCTTGAACGTGTATTCGCCTTTGGAAAAGGATATGCCCTGTATCTCGTCAGTCTGTCCCTTTCGTTTGAACTGGATAGTGATACCCTTTTCCGCTAACCTGTGCTGCAACTGCTGCCAGTTACGGGATTTGCCGATTTCATTTTTCACAGCCGTGTAAATCTCGTATTTTGATTTGTCCGGCTCTTTCAATCGGTGCTGCTTCACCTGCTCTTTTCCCTCGGCGAAATAAAGCCCGTGTTTGGCTTTCAGCTTCTTGCATACCTGTTCGTTACGATACATGTCGTTCCTGTCCGAAATGGTCTTGCCGTTATTGTCTATGCGGTTGAACACGATATGCACATGTGGGTGTTCCCGGTCTTGATGGCGCACGATGATATACTGCGTATCGGTGATTTTCATTTCACGCATATACTCCTGCGCAAGCTGTACCATCTTCCCATCTGTCAATTTGGGCGCATCCACTGCCGAATAACTCAACGCAATATGTCCGACAGGCTTTTTCAAGTCGGGATTCATCCCGGTCTGCATACAGAAGCTGTGGATTATATCTCCCCGGCTTTCAGTCAGAACCCCGTCCGCATGAAGCAAAACCGCCTGCTCCTTGCCAAGCACATAGTTCACACAGCCCTTAAACCCGCTTCCCTTTTTTATTTTTCCAATCATCTGACAAATGGTTTATGATTTCAATAATCCGGTTTTTGAGCTTCACCAGTTCCACCGCCACCAGTGCGAAACCTCCGGCATTCGCCCGGTGCGCCAACTGGTTGATGTTGTTGGCTTCCCCTGCCAGCTTGCGGATAGTGTCGGCATCCTGCCTGTTCAACCGTGGCGTTATCTCTGCCGAAACAACCGCCTGCCTTACATACTCACTGACACGTAACCCAGCTTCCCCGGCTCGCTTTCTGATGGCGTAATACTGCAACTCGGTCAGTTTCGTACTGACAACCCGTTGCTGCTTCTCTATCCGTTTCTTTGCCGGACGTCCCCCCGGCTTATCCTTTATATTCGTCATAGGTTTTTACATTTAAATGGTATCTTAAAAATTGCGACCAACGGGAGAAATTTTCTTTGCGGTGAGCAAAGCAAGGTAGTTTCGGTTTACCGAAACATAACCTTGCTCTCCAAATAAACCGCCAGCCGTTGGTAGTCCTGCCGGATTAAATGCCCCTGCCTCTCTTTTGTCTTGGGGCGGCACGTTGTCCGGTTTCCTGCTTCGTTTCCTGCACTTGGCTGGCTGCGTTTTTCTGTTCCTGCTTCCTGCCGCACAGATAATCGTTCAAGTCCGAATATCCCCTATAATTGTGCGAGAAGTCACGCACACGGTAGGGGTATTCCAATTCGATAGCCCGTGTCGCTTCATATCCAGCCTTGTCATTGTCAAGCATACAGTGGATGCGTTCATACGGGTACAGCACGTCAATGGCTTTCGACACATTGGCGGTAGAGTTAAGAATGGCATAATCCTGCCTGTCAAGGTCGGGTATGGTCGGACAGTTCCTCATGCGGAGCGTAAGGAAAGAGAGGTAGTCCATGAAACCCTCGAACACCAAACACTTCTCCCTCGGCTCTCCCTGCTGCCGTATATGGGTGATGTCTTTCGGGGCGATGCAGCCTTTGAAAAAGGAATTGCGAACCTCGTAACCTCCTGCCATGTTCGGGAAACCGATAGCAAAGAACGGTCTGCCGTTATTGGTAAAATGGAGTTCCTTACATTCTCTTTTTGCCAGTTCGACATTGATACCCCGTCCCTGCAAGTAACGGAGCAATGCCGGATGGGTAAGGTCACGGACTTCCAAATGCTGGAAGCTCGGTTCTGTCCTACGCTGGGGAAAAGAAAAACTGACCGGACGGACGTGCGGTGTCTGTTCCGCTATCCGGTTTAAAAGGTATGGCAGGCTGTCGGAACAATAGAGTTCCTTTGCCAGTGCGATGATGTTACCGCCCTTGCCTGCGC
>CAUBDX010000057.1 GCA_958434805.1 uncultured Phocaeicola sp. | reverse complement strand
TGCGATAAAGAAGTAATAGAAGTGTAAAAAATTTTGCCGTTCCTATCCGGCACTTGCGCATTGTGTCGGATAGGTCGGGCGGTTATTCGGGCAAGTCCACCTTGCCAACAAAAGAATAATAAATCTCAATGTCCTGTCTGCGGGTCTTGTTCTCGTCATAGCTGCACTCATGCACAACGATTTTCTCTACAAACTCCCGCAGCAGAGTAGGGGTAAGTTCTTCAAAGCTGGTATGCCGCCGGACAACATTCATAAACTTTTCTGCGTTCACGGTGGCTTCCTGTGCTTTGGAAAGCTCCGCTTGGATAGCGGCGGCTCTTTCTTTCAGTTCCCGTTGCTCTGCTTCATAGTCTGCCGACAGCTCTGTGAAACGCTCGTCTGATATGCGCCCGGTCACGCTGTCCTCATACAGCCGCTTGAAGATAGCGGATAACTCGGCTATGCGTTTCTCGGCGGCTTCCAGTTCCTTTTTCTTGGCGGCGTTCCTGCGTTTGCCCCCGTCCTCGTTCTGCTCAATCAAGAGCTTCATAAACCGGGCTTCATGCTTTGCCGCATAGCTTGTCACTTTCCGCAGATTGGAGAGTACACCAGCGGTCAAGAGGTCGGTGCGGATAAAGTGCGCCGTACAGTCATGGGTGCGTTTCTTGTAGTTGCCGCAGATATAACAGTCCTGCTTGCGCTTGTCCGTCTGGTATCGCTGCTGATACATCACACTGCCGCAGTCCGCACAGAACAGTATGCCGGAGAACAAGCCCACTTCATCATAGCGGTTGGGGCGTTTGCGCTGCTTGCGAAGCTCCTGCACCCGTTCCCATGTTTGGGTGTCTATGATAGGCTCGTGGTGGTTCTCGAAAATCACTTGCTTTTCCGGGGGATTTTCTACACTGTGCTTGACTTTGTAAGAGAGTTTTTCCGTCTTGAAGTTTACCAGACAGCCTGTGTATTCCCGGTTTTCAAGGATATGCACAACGGTATTGGTCGCCCACTTGCACTCATAGCCGGGGTGGTAGCGGCGGGTGCTGCCCGTCCTGCGGTATTCCAGCGTCCCCGGCGTGGGGATTTGCTGCTCTGTGAGCATACGGGCTATCTTGGTCGGACCATTCCCGGCAAGGCAGAGGTTGTATATCTGCTTGACTACGGGTGCGGCTTCCTCGTCAATAATGAAATTTTCGTCCTCGTCCATGAGGTAGCCATACACAGGCTTGCTTGTGATGGGCTTGCCACTCATGCCTTTTGAGCGTTTTACTGCTTTGATTTTCTTGCTCGTATCTCTCACCAGCCATTCGTTAAAGATATTCCGCAGCGGGGCAAAGTCATTGTCGCCCTGTGCGCTGTCCACTCCGTCATTGATAGCGATGAAGCGGACGCCTTTCTGTGGGAAAACCATTTCCGTGTACATTCCCACTTGCAGGTAGTTTCGCCCTAACCTCGACATATCCTTTACGATAACTGTCCCGACTTTTCCGGCTTCAATGTCCGCAAGCATGGCTTGAAAACCGGGTCTTTGAAAGTTCGCACCAGAATAACCGTCGTCCGTGTACCAGCGCAGATTGGAAAAGCCGTTCTGCTTTGCATAGGTTTCAAGGATACGCTTCTGATTGGAAATGGAATTGCTCTCGCCTTGCAGCTCGTCCTCATGGGAAAGTCTTGGGTAAAGGGCGGTAATTGGTTGTTGGTTGGTCTGTCTTAACATAAAATCCTCCGTTTCCGACAGCCAGCCCCACTATTCCGTATTTCGATTATACCACATGGGGCGGCTGTCTGTATAGCGGCTTCTGCTTCTTTACCGCCTGTCAAAATGACGATTTTTTACTGTGCGGCTTGTAGCGTTAGGGCGAAAGCTGGGCTTTGTGTCCTGCGGCGGCTTCCGCCTCCAGCACTTTCATCATCTTATCGGCTGCGGTGTCGGTGGTATCTTTTTTGAAAAAGCCGGAAACGATAAGGACGGTGTTGCCCATGCGGATCTCTGTCACGCAGTCCGGGCGGCGTTCCGGGGTGGTGTTCTGCTTGTTCTCTGCCATAGGCAACTCCTTTCATTTCATCAATTCTTTTAGTCTGTTCAGCTTGGCTTGCGCCGTTTCAAGGCGGAAGTTCTCTCCCGTAAAGAGGATAGGGGCGCACATTTCCAAAAGGCGGTCATAAATCCGGGCATGGGCGGTGTCCAGCGGATTTTGCAGGCTGTCCAATGTCAGATTGGTGGTAACGATTAAGGGCTTGCGGCTGCGGTAGCGGCTGTCGATCACATTGTAGACCTGTTCTAAACCGTACTCTGTGCCGCGCTCCATTCCAAAATCATCAATGATAAGCAGAGGAAAACGGCAAAGACGCTCGATATACTCGTTGCGCCCCTCAAAGCTGGCGGTCAGGTCATTCAAAATCGCAGAGAAGTTCGTCATGCGGACAGCGACTTCCTGCTCCATGAGGGCATTAGCGATACACCCGGCAAAATAGCTTTTTCCTGTGCCGACCTTGCCCCATAGCAGATAGCCGATATTTTCCTCGCGCATGATTTCCCAATGCTCCACATAGAAGTGTGCAATCTCCATTTGCGGGCATTTCCCGTTGTCGTTGGCGAAAGTCCATTCCTGCATGGTAGGATTGGTAAAGCCCCGGCGTTTCAAGTCCTCCACTGTTTCAAGGTGCTTCTGTCGGCTTTCAGCGGCTTCACGCTCCAAACGCTGGGCTTTCTGGCAGTCACATTCTGCCGGGTGGCGGTCACGCCCAAACAGGGCGGCTTGCTTTTCCGGAAAGTAGGCTTCTTTCGGAGTGTGACACTTGCCGCAGTAAAGCAGTCCGTCCTCGCCCGTGTAGTCCTCCGGCTGTGGGGTAACAGCCGCCATATTCAAAACTCGTTCTGTAAACAGATTACTCATAAGCTCTCGCCCTCCTTGCAGGTGTATTCGGGTATGCCCTGTTTCGGGGCAACCTTTGCGGTATCGTCTGCCGCCCATCTGCGGATAGTGGCGGCGTGGTTTTTATATTTCTTGCCCGTGGACGCGATATAGCCGGAAAGCCGCTCAATGTAGTACGCCCATTTTTCGGGCAGCTCCGCTTGCAGTTCGGAAAGCTCCGTATCAGTCAGAAATACATTCTCATATCTGCCATAGTTGCGGGCGAGGGCTTGTCCCTTTAACTCTCCCTCTTTTTCTAACTCTATATCTATCTCTTTCTTTATCTCTATCTCTGGTGGACGAATGTCGGACAAATGTCCGCCATTTGTCCGCGGCGGCAAAAGTGCCTTATTTTCAAGCCTTGCGGCGCGTTTCCGTTCCGCTTCGGTAGAGGATTGACCAATCATCAGCTCGATGTCGGTCATATAAAGCAGCCCGCAGTCAAGCTGCTCCACAAGTCCTAACTGCTGGAAGATGGCTAATGCCCGTTCCACCGTCCCGATTTGGTGACGGGTCAGCGTGGCTATCATCTGGGCGGTATAGGGGATATGCTCGTCAAGCTGCAATCTGCCGCCATTTTTCAGCGATTTTAAGTACAGCTTCAAGAGGATATTGGAATACAAAATCCCGTCTTTCATGTCCTCCAACAGCACAATGGAATCGCTGTCGAAGAAGTTTTCTTTCAGTTTGAGGTAGTAATATTTGCGGTTATCTGCCATTGGCGGTGTCCTCCCTGTGTTTCCATCTCTTAGAGAAATACCGGGGGCAGAGGACGATAATCGCCCGGAAGCTCTGCTTGCAGCCGTGTGTGCAGCCCCGGCAAAGGTCATTGTAGGTAATACGGTTTCGGTGGTTGAGGAAAAAGCTCCATTCCAACCGCCGCTTTTTGCTCATGCGTGGCATTTCTCGCTCCTTTCTGCCGTTTCCGCTGGTATAAGCGGATAGGTCGGTAAAAATGTAGTTTCTCGGTGTCATTTTCGGGGATTTTTTGCCCTGTACGCCCTGTTTTGAGGTCGGGGAGTATTGCGGATAGGGGTAAGGGCATATCCCTGTTTTTGTTTGGTTTCGGTATCATTTCGGGGCGGTTTTTAACGCTCCTGTTCATGCTTTTTCTGTCGGCTCGGCTCGCCGTGGTGCATTTGGGAAAGATTGCTTTTCATGGTCTGCAATTCCCGGACACGCTCTTTATTTGCCCGGTACTCGTTGTAAAGGGCGTTCTTCTCGGCGGTAAGCTGCTCGATTTCAGCCTGCAACGATTTATAGGTGGGCAGCTTGGTAATGCCTTTTTGCCGAAAATATCTTACGGCTGCGTCTGCTATGATAAAGTCGCTTTCATGCTTTTCCCGGTAGGCTTTGCGTGCCTTATCGGTTTTCTGCTTTTTCAATCCGTCACGCACATCTCTTGTCTTGGCATAGGCAAGCACCTGTTTCTGCAAGTCCTTTTTCTCACGGATAGCCGTTTCAATGGGCTTCAGCTTGGCGGTGCTGCTGTGTAAATCCGCATTGGCAGACACAAGGGCTGCGTCCAGTTCATCCGGGGTAAAGCCGTATTGCTCCATAGCGGCAACGGTAGCCGCCATCTGTTTGAGATTGTGGACAGCCGCCCAACGGTCATAGCCGATACCTTTTCCCTCGGCTCGCTTCGCCGCACGGTCAACCATTCTCTGAATGCTGCCTGTCGGGGCGATTTTCTGCGTTTTTCCTCGCTCTGTGCGGTTTGTTTCAGCGGTATGGTATTGGGGTATGGGTGCGGTCTTTTCGGCGGCTCTGTGGGCGTTCTGCTCCAAAAGGGCAAGAACGGCGGCACGGTCAAAATCATCTCCCAGTTTTCGGGCAGTAATGGGTTTCGTCCTGTCCGGGGTAAGGTAGGAAAGCCGCCCCCGGCTCTCCTTGACGGTCACGCCCTCCCGCAGCAAAAGGGAAGAAAACTCGTCAAAGCTGGTAGCTTCGCTCATGGCGTTCCGTATGGTCTGCCGTAGCTTCGCCTTGTCGGTTTCAAACTTGGTCTGCTTTGCAGGCTGCCCCTCGGCTGCAAGGGTGGCATTTTCCTTGTCAAGTTTGGCTTGTCCTTTCTTCTGCGCCCAATACTCACGCTCGGTAATGCGGTTTTTGCTGCCATGGAGCAGGTCGATTTGATAGAGATTTTCCCGGTGGCACATCTCCATGACCTCGGCTTTGAAGTATTCCATAGCAGCGTCCGTGCAGCGATGTTTGCACCCGGCACGGGTATCTGCCGGTCTGTCCATGTAGGGCAGCAAGGGTACTTCCTCTATCCGCAGAGAATTGATAACGATATGCACATGGATATTGCCGCTGTGGTTGTGTCCGTCCGGGTGGGTGCAGACAATGGCTTGGTGTCCGGGAAACTGTTTCCGGCAAAATTCCTCGCCCAACGCCTGCGCCCGATCTACGGTCAAGCCGTTGTCTACTGCGTCCCGTGGGTCAAAGCTGATAATGTAGTGGTGGCTTTTTACATCTTCCCGCTTCTGGTTCTTCCCATAGCGGAGATTGGAGCGCATACAGGCAACGGCAAAATCCTCGTCGCCGCAGTTCAGCGTGGCTATTCGATAGTCCTCCCTGAGCATGAGCCGCCCGTTTTCATCAAGGGTGGGCTTCATGGTAAACTCGTCATGTTCAAAGGTGAGGTACTGCTCGGCTGCGCCATAGTCCGCATTTTTAGAGCTGATATGTTTGAATGTTGCCAACAGCGTCACCCACTTTCTGCAAGACTTCAAACTTTAGGGCAGCAAGGTCGGAAACCGCCGCCCGTACCTCCCCGGCAAGCTGCGGGTAGGGGCTGTGCCACTCGTTCAGCGTCCGGGCTATCTGGTTTAAGTTGCCGCCGATCCTGCCGTATTCGGCGGTCAGCTTCCCAACAGCGGCAAGCAGCTCGTCGTTGACGGGGGAAACGGTTATGATGGGGCGTATGGCTGCCCCGGTTATGGCTTGCCGGATAAACTCGGCTTGGCTCATGTTGCAGGCAGAAAGCCTTTCCGCAAACTCGGCGTATTCTTCCTCGGTCATGCGGGTTTTGACCACATGGCAGCGGTGGGGTGTGTTGTATCGTTTCATGGTCGGCAGACCTCCTTCCTGTGTATGGTGTCCTCTCACTAATAGGAGAAAAACAGGGTGTGAAGCGGAACTGTTTTTGAAAAATCAAAAAAAATATTTTGAGGGATTTTTAAGCGGTGCAAGCCGCATAAGCAGGGTTTGGGGAAGGCACTCCCCAACAAGATTCCCGCAGGGGCAAAATGAGCGAAAAGCGAATTTTGGTACTGCGGTAGAATCTTGCTCTAAAAAACTGCCGCTTTCCTCGGCGGCTCTGGTTTGCGGATATACTGGCTTGCTCCACCAATATAGCGATTGCAGCGGCGTGTTCTGCCCGCTGTTCACCACTACAACGGTGAAAAGGGTGCGTTTTGGCAAACGCAGCAGAAATTTTTTATTTTCCCTGTCTGCTCCTTACAACAATCCGGCGGTGTGGTTTGCCAAAGACTTTTGAAAATGGTAGAGTAGGCGGATGAAAATTTCATCCGCCCCTCATCAAACCGTGCATGAGGTT
>CAUBDX010000056.1 GCA_958434805.1 uncultured Phocaeicola sp. | reverse complement strand
CTCGTACTTCGCCTGCATCGCTTTCAGCTTCGCAGGACGGTAATACAGCTTTCCGGCAATCCAGATAAAAGGAGCGAGCGTCGCTGCGGCGAACAGATAGGCAACCGGGTTGAACCTGCTCCATTCCGCCTTGTCCGTCAGGGAAGAGAACCAGCCCGTCAGCATATCCCATCCCCATGCCTCGAACAAAAGATGGAGAGCCGTCAGGTTAAGAAACCACAGGATTGCCATCGTCCACGTGGCATTGGAGATAACCGCCTTGTCTTTCCTTGCACGTTTGTTCTTGCTCCAGAAGTAATACATCCAGTATGCCGGTTCCTTGAACATAGCTTCCTCCTTTCCTTGTTTTCCGCTTGCTTATCCCGTTACGAAGAACAGCAACAGGGCGCATCCCGTTGCGGCGGCAACGATCAGCCCCAGCCAGAAACGGTAACTCCTTTCACCCAGCGTACCCAGCCAGAAATTCCCTTCCCAACTTCCCGGACGGGAGTACGTCCACCGCCATCCGCAGACAATCCCCACAAGCCACAGCAGCAGGATTCCCGCCACGATCAGGTAGCCGTACCTCGGATGCGCCTGCAACCACTCCGGCAGACCCTCCATAAACTCGCTTATCTTATCGAACCATTCCATAGCAATAACAGAAAAAGCCAAATTCATACCTTACGGACGAACCGTTATACCTCAAAACAAAAATAGCGAAAAGTCCAATCACTCAAAAAGTTTCACCGCAAAATTCTTTTCCGTTTGGAAGAAATACGTTTTATTTGCACCTATATAGCCGCAAACGTATGAAGAAAGCCTCCCCACATAAAAGAACCAGCCGGTTGAAGCTCCCCGGATTCTTCGACCACCTCTTTTATTGGACGTGGCGCAGTTGTCGGCACGGCTTCCCGGATCGTAGTTTTGCGGTCATCAGTGTGGTTCAGTTCGCCTGCCTCCTGTTTCCTGTCGCCATCGCTTTACAGTTCTTGGACACTCCGGCTGTCCGCTTTCTTTACGAAACAGACAACCGCCTTACCCTTTTCCCGCTGATACTGCCGTTCCCCGTATTGCTCTGGAGGAATATGCGCATCTATACCGAGGAGCGTTACCGCATGATGCACGACTATTACGGGGCGTTCCATGTATCGGTACGGCAACGCTATCGCCTCCGTTTCCTTGTCTGCACGGTGCTTGCAGTCCTTGCCATCCTGCTTGAAATACGGCTGTTCACCCTTTATCATGACCGCTGCACGGCCATATCCTCCGGCAACAGCCATCCCGCAAGCCTCTATGTCCCGTATCGGTATGACAACGGCAACGACCCCGTGCAGGAAGGCGTTTACCGCATCGTCGATGAAAAAGGGCGTATCGGATATGCGGACGAGCATGGCAATACCCTCGTAGAACCACGCTTCGCTTTTGGCTTTCCTTTCGAGAACGGGAAGGCGAAAGTAACCGACACGGGAGAACTGGAAGAAGTTCCCGGTTCGGATGGGGAATACCACTATTGGGAAAGCGATGATTGGTATTACATCGACCGCAAAGGGCAAAGGATTGAATAAAAGCCTCAAGACTGCCCTAAGCCCGACATTCCAGCCCCCCGCCTGCCAAGCCCTTGCAGGGCAAACACAAAGCAATCAAGCCCTATCGGAACACCCCGTTCATCCCACCTTTCCCCGAAACAAACACAAAAATTCAAAACCAACTCATTTACAGCAACTTAAAAGAATATCGGTGCAAGCCGCAAAACAGCTCTGTGTGGCTGGTGCAAGGTGCAGCTATATATATAAATATAGCTGCACCTTGCACCACAGAAATACACACTGAAAATCAATACTTTACACTTCTGGTAAAACCACGGGTGCAACCTCGTTTCTTGCACCGCCTCCTGCTTTTATGCTTTTCCTGTAATCCGGTAATCCCGAAAAATAAAAAATCCCCGAAACATTTCCCTTTTTCGGTCAAAATTAGTATATTTGCATCAGTTCCAAGAGCAGAGCGAAGCAATGCAGCGAAACCCGCACAGCTACCAAATCGCTACCGGCTACCGAACTTTCTACTCTTTAAGTCTTATCTACCAACCGATTACAAAAAAACGATTGTTTTATATTGGAAAAAAGTATTATTATTTGCTGTTGTTTTTTCTTGTAGCATGTGGGCTAATGCTCAGCGTGTTACATGGGCAACCGAAGCAGGGTTATCTGCAATACAAAGAACTGGGTATGGAGAATGTTGGCGTCCATCCACTCGTTTAGGGATATCTGCAGATTATAATGTTAATAATATGTTCTCTATGAAGTCGGGATTATATTATACTTTTAGAGGATACTCTGTGAATAATGGCGGAACATATAGTAATGGAGATGCTACATGGATAGAAAATGTTTCTCAGACAAGGCATTTTTTACAAGTTCCTATTTTAGCTAAATTCTCTATCCATAGCAACAATTCCACTAAATTTTTCTTTGAGATAGGACCATATATAGGATATTGTATAAAAAATCATATTGACAGCAATCCATATTATCTAACTATGCCTTCTTCCGGTTGGGTTGAAGGATATCCTGGTGTGGGAGAAAGTGCGGAGGGTGGTAGCAACCAGTTTCTATATCAGCATGCGAGAAATTTCGACTGGGGAATGACATCTGCTGTAGGTATTGAAAATCGGAGGTGGACGGTTAAGCTTCAATATGAAATGTCACTTGGGAAAGAATCTAAAAATGATAATATAGGTGTGAATTATAACAGTTTAACCCTCTCTGTTGGTTATAAGCTAAATGTAAAACAATAAGATAATATATCGTTGGATTTTATATTTGTAATTATATCGGTATTTTTTAGCATGCTTCTATACGAAATATTATAAGAAATGCTTGGAAAAATCTTTGAGAGGATATGTGTTGATTTATTATTTTGCTTATAATATATGCCGCTGTGAATATCAGAAGAAAAGTTATTCATGGCGGTTTTGACTTTTACCTTTTTCGTATTCAACTATTCTTCTGTGTTTTAGTTGCTCTCTCAAGTTTTTTGCCTATTTTTGCTGTTGGAACATAAATCAAAGTATAATAATAAAAATACATATGAAAAACCTCAGAAGAACTTTCACCGTATTATTTGCCGCAGCTTTCAGCATGCAGGTGTTGGCACAAAGAGAAGATAAGCTTATCAATCAGGATTGGAGTTTCCGTTTTTCCCATCAAGTAAATGCTAGTGCTGCACGTAGGGTAGACTTGCCTCATACTTGGAATGCGCAGGATGCCTTGGGTGGTAAGCACGATTACAAGCGGGGAATAGGTAATTATACTAAAAAGATATTCATCCGTCCCGAGTGGCAAGGCAAGCGGCTTTTTTTACGTTTCGAGGGGGCGAATTGCGTGAGCAATGTCTTTGTAAATGGTAAACATATAGGTGAGCATCGGGGAGGCTATGGAGCTTTTGTCTTCGAGATAACCGATAAAGTGGAATATGGAAAAGAGAATACATTGCTGGTACGTGTCAATAATGGCGAGCAGTTGGATGTAATGCCATTGGTCGGTGATTTTAATTTTTATGGCGGCATTTATCGGGATGTACATCTGTTGCTGACTGATAACCTGTGTATTTCTCCGTTAGATTATGCATCGTCTGGGGTTTATCTCATACAGCAACAGGTTACGGATAAACAGGCAACTATTTGTGCACGCGTAAATCTTTCTAATGGAACGGGAGAACTCCGGAAAGTAGTGCTCCGGTTGCAGGTTAATGACGGGAAAAAGACTGTGTATGAAACGGAGAAGGAAGTAAGTATGATTCCTCATACAGATGTACAGGTAGAGAATATAGAGTTCATACTGAAGAATCCGCGTCTTTGGAACGGTATGCAGGATCCGTTCATGTATCAGGCGGTGTTGACTTTGATTAAAGACGGAAAAGAATTGGACAAAGTGGAACAGCCGTTAGGGTTACGTTATTACGTCACGGATCCCGATAAAGGTTTTTTCTTGAATGGAAAACACTTGCCGCTGCATGGTGTATGCCGTCATCAGGAGAGGGCGGAAGTGGGTAATGCTCTTTGTCCGGTGCATCACGAGGAAGATACTCGTATCATGCTTGATATGGGGGTGAATGCTGTTCGTCTGGCACATTATCCGCAAGCTACCTATATGTATGATTTAATGGATAAACATGGTATTGTTACTTGGGCTGAGATTCCATTTGTGGGGCCGGGAGGATACGCTGATAAAGGTTTTGTTGATCAGCCTTCTTTCCGTGAAAATGGTAAAGAGCAGTTGAAAGAGATGATACGCCAGCATTACAATCATCCTAGTATCTGTTTTTGGGGGTTGTTCAATGAATTAAAAGAGCAGGGAGACAATCCTGTAGAGTATATAAAGGAGTTGAATGCTATAGCGCATCAAGAGGATCCTACTCGTCCTACTACTTCTGCAAGTAATCAGGAGGGTGCGTTGAATTTCATTACTGATCATATAGCTTGGAATCGCTATGACGGATGGTATGGGGCTACGCCGGCTACGCTTGCCACATGGTTGGATGCTACTCATAAGAACCATCCCGAAATGAAAATTGCCATCAGCGAATATGGTGCGGGTGCTAGTATCTATCATCAGCAGGATTCATTGGTACAAACTGTTCCCGGAAGTTGGTGGCATCCAGAGAATTGGCAAACAGAATATCACATTCAGAATTGGAAAATAATAAACGAACGTCCGTATGTGTGGGCTAGTTTTGTGTGGAATATGTTTGATTTCGGTGCGGCTCATCGTACGGAAGGTGATCGTCCGGGCATTAATGACAAAGGGCTGGTAACCCATGATCGCAAGATTAAAAAGGATGCTTATTATTTTTATCGGGCCAATTGGAATCCGGAACCTATGATTTATATCGCGGGGCGTCGTAATGTGAATCGAGTGAAGCCACTCGTTGATGTACAGGTTTTTTCGAATGTAGAAGAAGTGATATTGATCGTGAATGACTGTCAGTGTGGAAAGATGAAACCAGACAGTTTGAAAGTTTGTTTGTTCAAGGATGTCCCTCTCAGAAAAGGAAGGAATGAAATAGAAGTACGTGCCAATGATAGTAAAAAACAATTGATAGATCGATGTACTTGGATATTACAATAAAACAATTGCCGCAGGGAGTTATACATTTATTTCTGCGGCGATTGTTTTTTATTAGTTTGATTTAACCAGTTGGCTCATCGTCTTGTGTTGATTCTACATAATCAGAACTGTTGAACCGTCGTTACGGTAGTGCTATTTTATCTCCATCCCATGTTGTGACAGATGAAGAATGTAACAACCAATAAAAAAATGATAGAAGATGAAAAGGTTATTTATTATTTAACTATTGCTCTTTCCGTTGTTCAGCGTGGCAGTATGTTTTCTTAATGATATTTCTACGCTAGAAACAGAACAGTTGATAATACCCGAAAAGCTAGGAAGTGGAGAGAACCGGGGTGATTTCGACTATCCGGCTGAAAAGGTAAGATACTTGTGATTTACTTCGCGCAAGGATAACGCAGGTTGTGGGCGAGTGTATTGTGGAGTTTACCGGTGTAGATGTATGCCGCATTGAGGTTGCCGAACTGTATGTTGAGGAATCCATACAATGACAACAACTGTTCGGGAGCTTATAACAATTTGCAATCAGGTATGATTAATCTGCTCGATGCGGAAACCTTAGCGTAGCATGATATGATTTTCTTCGATTCACTCTGATAGTGATATCAACCTGTAGGGTAGCCTGTAGATTTCTTGAAACATGCGATTTGAAAGAGTGATTGGTGATACTGTCGTTTCTTTTGGGGAGGTTTCGTTGCCATCGTGCGAGGGAAAAATAGCATCCGTCGTGGAAATCCCTGTAGACCGAATGACTTATCAGACTAGTAGATGCCTGTTTCTCCACCAGTACCATATAAATCGGGTACCAGTTGTAATTAGGGCTACTGACAATCCTGTATAAAATACAGCAATGAATGCTTCCGGTAGTAAATGCAGGGTGCGTGTCAAAATACCTATGGTAATCATGAATGCCATGATAATCCACCCTTTTACATCGAAGAAAGAGAATGGACAATTCTTGGCTTTCTTTTGAGATATGCGATGAGTATGTTTCTTGTAAAGTTTATGAAATATCAGACCAAAGAATAACAGAAATACTATGGTAGCTTCACAGACTTTGAAGAACCAATAATGAGAATCGTTTATCCAGCAACTTATTCCAATACGTAAGATGTTGATACCGGCTAAGAGCCAAACTATGCCTGCTGTAATAAGTAATGTATTTTTTGTTACTCCGTATTTCATGTTAGCATTAAAAATAATGAATGGCAAAGATACGTCTTTTTAATGGATCATCTGATAGGTGAATAGTTTTTTATTTGTAAATGGAGGAATAAAACAGGTCTGTCTTTTTGTATAAAGAGAATTATAGAATTTACTTATTTATTGTCTTTGATTTCGTTCTTGTCTTAAATGGTAGTTTTGTTTTTTAGTGTGTGTGGAGATGCTGCAAGTTTTGCAAGTTTGCAAGTTTGCCTTCCGTTTTTCCGT
>CAUBDX010000055.1 GCA_958434805.1 uncultured Phocaeicola sp. | reverse complement strand
CAAACTTACAACTGAATCCTGTTTCCATTTACACAAAATTCTGGACAGTGTCAATTAATACCGATATTGACATTGGCATTGAAACTGTCGGTGTTTCCATAGCGTTGGTGGAAAGTGAAAAGGAATTCATCCTCTTCCTCTGACAAATACTTATTGAATGTATCCTGAATGAATGGTTCCACACGCATTTCGATATAGGCTTCATCCTTGCGGCTATGCCGGGTTTTTGCACGCTTGTAACCGATAACTCCGTCACGGTAATCCGACTTCTTCAGATTGTACAAGTCAACCGTATTGATTCCACCCAGACAAAGCGAAAGCAATGCAACATCTCTTCCCAATTCCGGGAGGGAGGACAGCATCTTTGTCTTGGGCAGGGGATGGTTGAAGAACTCACGACAGGCTTCCGCACTGATGGCCAGTTTTTCACTTGGTTCAGATTTGGGGTATCTGCACCTTGACCCATGGAGCGAACTTGATGCGCTGAATACCTTTTTCATCGTCATTCATATCCGCAATTGCCGAACGGAAAATCATTCGGATATTAGTAGGGTACATTTCCTTCGCACGATGGGTCTTTGCCAATGAATCAATCCATTTTTTGAGAACGGCAGCAGTTAGATGACCAAACATAACTCGTGTAGTCCCCATATAACGCTCCAGGTGTGCCACTGCAAGTTGATAGTTCTTGGCATTGCGTTCATGTCCGTCAGCCCGCATCTGACGGATGAACATACGGGCATACTCACTGAAGCACGCCTCCTCATCCGTTTTGAGAAGATACTCTATAATTTCACTGACAGACCAAAGTGAAGTGTTTGTTCTGTTCAGCCGGTCTGTGTACTGTCGTACCAGCATTGAACAATACTCATTAACGACAGGGTCGGTCGGTTCATTCTCCTTAGAGATATGATCCGCATCGACAATCTTGTTGGTCTTGATGTAACCGGGTTTCCGGTTGTGTACGATTCGGATGTACACTGCGTAAAGGCCGTCCGTTCGCGGCTTCCTTACGATTGCTTTTAATGTAGTTGTCATAAGCCTTTCTTTTTTACGCTGCCATAGGCTTTTTTTGATGGTGTAAGCAACATCAATTTTAGTGTAAGCAGGGTGTAAGCCAGTACGCACATTTGGCGCGGTTTCCATTGTCAAGTGTACGAACCGCATAAGAACAACTCAGGCTGTAACTCACATATTTCAATGAGTTACAGCCTGATATAAAAATTAAGCTAATTCTGAGTTATTCCTTAACGGCGGCTTGCGCCTCTCCAATACATATCTGTATTTCAACAAGATGCAATCTTTGTGTATGTAATCTGTATGCATCTTGATACAATGCTTGGAACAGTTGCAATATATATCAAGGATGAATGATTTGACCTCTCTCTGTAACGAGATGACGCATTCATTAAAAGTATAATCTCATATTTTATGTATCATATTTAAATCCCTTATTCATATAAGTTATTTGATGAGTTTCTTATTAGTGTGTTTTTATAACACAACTAAATAAATAATATTAACTCTGCGTTTGGAACACAAATGTAATTATTAAATATTAAACATCCAAATAATAGACTTAATTATGTGATAAAATATTGCGTATTATGCAATATATATGCTTTATTTGGTCTTAGTTTGAGATGAAGTGAAAAATTCTTTTTCGTTTCATTGTAATTTTGAAAATACTTATTATATTTGCAACAACATAAAAAAGTTGAGTATATATGATATTGAATAAGATTAGTATATCTGGAATTTTGAATATAGGAAGTATTCAGATGTCTTTTGATGATTTAAGTGCATTAATTGCACCAAATAATTATGGTAAAAGCAATGTGTTCAGAGCTATTGTTTTTGGTATAGGCTTCATGGAAGTTCCTTATAAAAGAAAATTGTCAATGATGCGTAACAGGTCATATATACCTATAAATAGCTCTTTGGAGAATGTTCCTTTTTCTTTTGAAATAGAAGGTGAATTTACTGATTCAGATAATAAGAGTTGGAGTTTTATTTACGGATATTCTTTTGAATGGGCAAAAACCTTAAAAAATGATTCAGGTGCAAGGATTGTAGGTGAATACTTAAGAATGAAAGCTGATGATGATATTAAACTAAGAAGTTATATCTCAAGGAATGAATCTAATTCAGCGTTGTTTTTGGCCTCTCCTACAGGACGTTGCTCTAAACAGTTACATGTTGACGAGAATGTATTGGCATTAAACAAGTTAGCAAATTTTGATGATCTGTTCTATATTCGGGCTATTCGTGAATTGAACAGTATAGATGTGCGTGAGATAAATACTCTAAATAATCCGGACAGTTTCTTTAATATGATAGCACCTGATGATGACGTAAATGAATTAAGTTTAGATTATCCTCGTGAGTCAAAAATCGGATTTTACTTAAATAGCCTTAAGGAATTGGATGGCAATAAATATGAGCTTTTAAAAGATGTAATAACCGGGCTACTCCCCAATATAGAGGATTTTGAACCTGTTCAAATTAATTTGAGGAAAGACTTTGATCAGGAAGAGGACAGTGATAAGGATTTGCCATTCAGGCTTCCAGAAGTGTTCTATGATGTACGGGTTAAAGAACGATATAACAACCAATATACAACAATTAATAGGATTTCATCTGGCTCTAAAAGGATTTTCTTTATTTTGACTTACATAGTTGCAGCTGAAATAAATAAAATTCCATTGATTCTTTTAGAAGAACTTGAAAATTCTGTTCATCCAAAATTGTTGCAAAATCTTTTGACTGCAATTGTTCAACTGGCAAATGATACTAAAATACTTATTACGAGTCATTCTCCATATTTGATCAAATATTTAGAGCCAATAAAAATGAAATTTGGAGTCCCTTCCGATAATGGTATTGCTGATTTTAGAACTCTTAAACCTAATAAGATTGCTAAGGTAATAAAGAATGCCTCGGTTGAAGAAGTTTCTGTTGGTGAATACATGTTTGAGATGTTGCTTGACATGGATGTAGACAATGAATTGTTGAACGAATATTTCAAATGATGGGAAAAAGAAATTTAAAACCGCATATCGTAATATTTGTAGAGGGAGATACGGATCTTATCTTCTTTAATGGCTTATTGGAATATTACAAAAAGACTTCAAACACAGTGGTTTACTCCTGCGAGGTTAGAAATTTAAAAGGCGTATCTAGATATACTAGTAAAGTAAAAGGGAAACTAAAGAATGAGATTTGCCCTAAAGCTGCTAAAAAAGGCTATGAAGTAAAAGCTGTATGCTGCAGCTATGATACGGATGTTTTTGAATTTGCAGAACGTCCTGTTGTTGATTGGGACAATGTAAAAAAGGAAGTGAAGTCTTTGGGGATTACAAACTTCTGTCAAGTACGTGTAGAAACCATGATTGAGGACTGGATATTGGATGATTTAAAAGGGCTTTCTAACTTTTTAAAGTTAGGAGAATCTGTGTCTAAATTAACGGGTAATAATGCATTTGAGAAAATTCAGTCTTTGTTTAAACGTGCTAATAAGATGTATTTAAAAGGCATTAGTATCAAAGCGTTTGTAGGCAACCTTGATTATTCTGTGATAAGAAAAAATAGAATCTCTGCATTAGCAGAATTAGAGAATTTGTTAAACGTAAATATTTAAGAATGGACAGTTGATAACTTGGAAAGACTATAAAAAAGAAGGAGAACGCACCGGCAAGTAACTTCCTCCTTCATAAAGTTTAATGGTTGTAGAAAGAGTTAAACGGATTAGTCACCCTCTTGAACTCTTAAACATGTTACAAAGGTAAGGCTTTTATTTATATTTTCAAATTTAGGCTTTATCATAACTATGTCACAACCCTCCGATAAGTTCTTTATCGCCGTATTTAATAGTATAAATTATTGTTTATATTTTTATTTATGAATAAGAAACACCAACATGTAGTCCCCATTGGCAATAAATGGGGAATTAAAGGAGAGGGTAATTGTAGATATACAAAGATTGCCAATACCCAAAGAGAAGTTGCAGAAACAGCCCGTAGGATTGCTCGGAATCAGCAGTCGGAGTTGTTAATTCATGGAAAAGATGGTCGTATCCGCCAGAAAAATTCTTATGGCAACGATCCATTTCCACCTAAAGGTTAAGGCGTATGAATATTGTATCAAAAAATGATATAAAGGAATTGGCAAAGATCATAACATATTATGACCAGGATATATTTGACAGTGTAGTGAGTAAAGTATGTTCAGGAAATGCCAAGTCTCATATCACATCAATTTTTCTTTCTCATTCCCATGTTGATGCTGATATAATATTTCCCATTGTAGTGTTTTTACACGGATACGGAATAGACGTTTACGTGGATTGGATGGATAAAACTTTAGATGAAGTTCCTAATGCTGAAACTGCATGTAAACTTAAACAGAAAATAAAGGAAAACAGTAAGTTTATTTTTTTGGCGACAAACGATTCTTTGTCATCGAAATGGTGTAATTGGGAAATAGGGTATGGAGATTCGTTTAAATACATAGACAATATTGCAATTTTCCCATTGCTACGATATAATGAGATGTGGAAAGGTCAGGAGTATTTAGAGATATATCCAATTATAAAGTTGAAATATGATAATGGGAATTTAAAAGGTTTGGATGATTTTTATATTGAATACCCTACGGGTGAAAAAATATCATTAAAAGATTGGATAAAAAGGTAGAAAATATGGGTAAGAAGATTTTTATATCATATAAATATGGTGATACGGCAGTTCAGCATCTATCTAGAAATTATTCTTGGGAAATCACAAAGGTACGTGATTATGTAGATGAATTGCAGGATAGATTAGAGGAAACTGACCATTTGAACAAAGGAGAGAAAGACGGTGAGGATCTTTCAAACTTTAAGGATGAAACAATCGCTTCAAAACTTCGGGATAAAATTTATGACAGTTCTGTCACTATAGTTCTAATCTCTCCTAATATGAAAGATTCTGGGATATCGGAAAATGATCAATGGATTCCATGGGAGGTCTCTTATTCCTTAAAAGAGGTTACAAGAGAAGATAAAACTTCACGTACCAACGGAGTCTTGGCGGTTGTAATTCCTGATCGCACGGGTAATTATAATTATATGTTGGAGCCAAAATTATGTTGCGGTTCGGGCTGTACTGTATGGCACACAGATAAGCTTTTTAAAATTCTAAGAGAAAACATGTTTAATAAAATTGATAAAACCAACAAAGACTGTAATATAGGCGATAATGTTTATACAGGTTTTGTCAGTTATATTCATATGGTGCGTTGGGATGAATTTATCAATAATATAGATCTGTATATAAACATTGTTACATCTATAAGGGATAATAAAGATGATTATGAAATTAAAAAGAGTATAGTCTGATACTAAATAATGTAATTCATATTTACGACATTATTAATTTGATAACAAAACAAGAATTTTATGGCGCATAAAACATTTATATCATATAAATATAGTGAAGCACAAGGACTTCGTGATGATATTATAACAGCATTAGGTAAAGATGCTAATTATTATAAAGGAGAAACAAGTGATTCTCCAGACCTGACAGATACTTCTACAGAGAACATAAAAAAGAATCTACGTGATATGATGTTTGACACATCTGTAACGATTGTGATTATTTCTCCCAATATGAAAGAGAGCAAATGGATTGACTGGGAAATAGAATACTGTTTAAAAAAAATAAAACGAAAAGAACGTACATCTCAGAGGAATGGAGTTGTAGGTGTCATAATGAAAGTGGATGGAGGTTATGACTGGTTTAAATATACAACTATAAAACCTGATGGCTGTTCTGTCTCCAATTATTACACATCAAAAGTTTATGATATCATTAATAATAATAGACACAATCAAAATCCTAAAATATATTCATGTAATACATGTAAGTGCATTAATGCGTTGGATGGTTCATATATAGCATTTGTGGAAGAGGAAGAATTTTTGTCTAATCCTCAAAAATACATTGATAATGCTTTTGATAAAAGTGAAAATGATGCTAGTGGTTATGACATAAACCCAACCAGATGATAAATAAAAACGAGGCTGTATTGGAAAGCAGTCTCGTTTTTATTGTTTTTAATGGTTGTAGTCATTTTTGTATAAACTGGTGTAGATATTTCCTGAATAAATAGACATAAGCAAATGGATGGTTATTTTCATGGAAAGAATCATATCTGAAACCAGTTATTTCTTCTAGGTATTTGCAAGCTCCACCGGTATTAATTACTGGTAATAGCTTTGCATCAGGATGTTTTTCGTGTACTAGTTTTGCTTCATCTATAATACCATTCATCCCCCCTATAAAAACAGCACATTCTGTTGGGTTCTTAAACATTTCCTCGCGCATTAAGGCAATGCTCTCTCCGATTTTTTCTTTTTTGGGAGTCCATTGAATATTACTGAAATAGGATACTTCTTCCGGTGTTTGCCCTTTGAAAAATTCTGATTGATATATTTTAATTTTGTTAATAAAATCAGTGCCATATTCTTTGGCAGTTTGATATATTAAAGGAGATATTGCGGGATGTCCTCCAAAATAAAAAGGCAGTTTAAGTTCCATGCAAACTTTTGTAAATGCCATTACAGCTTCGCGGATAGCAGGGGCATTTTCTGTACCATAATATTCCCTGCCAGGGGTTGGAATGCTTGCAGATAAGAATATCATAATTTATTTGTTTATGTCAATTGCCTTGATCGGCAAAGACTGATTTAACCATATAATATGTTCTCTAATATCTTTTCTACAATGAAGACCATTGTAAACTAAATATTTGTTTTTATTTTCAACTACTCCTATTTGATCTATTGCCTTTTTGTAATCAGTTGAATCAGGAGTATGAATTATAGGGTAATACCAAGAGTCATTTTGCTTTGAATATACTACTCCTTTTATGTTTGGTTCAATGTTGTCATCATTGCTTTTTGCTTTAATCTGGTCAATTAAAGCGTTTTGCCTAAATTCAAAAAGTTCAGCCCTTGTTTTTTCTATAAGATAAATAATATCTTTTATGGTGTTGTCTGAAAAAACGGTGTCAGGCTTAATATCGTTATTTAATTCATAAACTTTTGCAAATTCAGCTTCTTTGTATTTATTCACATTATTACTTCTAAGTTCTACAGTCCCGATTTGTAATAAATTTGCAACATTTAACTCTTCCATTGTAAATTTACTAAATTCGTAATTGGGAGTATTGATAAACAGGAAAATTGCTGAATCCGACAGTTCGTGTAGTAAATATTCTTGGAAATCAACTCCGGAATCTATACTATAAGAATCAAGAAACGGGGTATAATGTAATTTAATTAGGCTGTCATATAACTGTTGTGCAAGGTTAAGGCTGTCGTCTCTTTTGTATGAGATAAAAACTTTCCTGTTTACTTCTATATATCCAAACCATTCTAAAATTCTATTTTTAAGTCTGGAAACCTCATTCTCAGAAGGGATAATTATAGCGTTTATAGCTCCCAATTCATTAGGAATGTAATCTTTAAATTTTGAGGATTCACGAATGACAGGTAGAATCATACCTTTATCTACAAATTCTTTTAAAGGTATACTGTCGCACCTCTTGTCAGAATTATCATCGCCAAAATAAAGTGCTAGATTATTGGGCTCTTTTATAAAATTACCATAGTCGACAAATTGAATATCAATATAACTTTTCAATTCTTCTTTCAAGCAATTTTCAATATAGGGAGAGCCTAAGCAAACGATTTGATGCATAATTTAGTTATTTAATAACAATAGTTCGTTAAAAATTCGCCAAGCCTAAGCGGCTCTGGCAGTAAATAA
>CAUBDX010000054.1 GCA_958434805.1 uncultured Phocaeicola sp. | reverse complement strand
GTAAGCAAAGGTAGCTAATTTTAAAACTTAACAACCAGAAATTTCCGCTGAGCCGAAAAAGAAAAGGAACTTCAGGTCAGCGGATTTTCGGGTCAGCGGAAAGCGTACCTTCTGATACAAAATAAGCATATCCCCCTACACTCTCCATATTTTTACAGGTGATTCATACGTTTCACATTCGAAAAATTGTAGTACTAATAAAAAAAATGTATTTTTGTACTAATCATGAATCAAACGACGCATAAGATGACCGACCCCATCCAGATAAAGCACTATAAAGAAGACATTACCTCTTTTAACCAACTCTACAAGGAGTTTCAAAGACGTTTTGTACGCTTCGCCAATACTTATGTCAGAGATTTAACCACAGCAGAAGATATTACTATTGAGGCGATGATGTATTATTGGGAAAACAGGCAATCCTTAAGCGAAGATTCCAATATTCCAGCCTATATCTTAACAATTATAAAAAACAAATGCCTGAATTATCTGCGTCATCAGCAAATTCATGAAGAATACTCGGATAAAATAAAAGATTACTATGAATGGGAACTGAATACCCGGATCGCCACTTTACAAGCATGCGAACCTTATGAGCTTTTTATTTCCGAAATTCAAGAACTCGTCCAACAAACCCTCACCGACATGCCCGAAAAAACCCGTACTATCTTCATGTTGAGCCGATACGAAAACAAATCCTATAAGGAAATTGCAGTTCTCATGAATATCACCCCCAAAGGAGTAGATTTCCATATAAACAAGGCATTAAAGATGCTTCAGACTAACTTAAAAGATTATTTTCCACTCTTTCTCTATTTTTTTATGAAATGCCACTAGGAATTTTCCATTCTGAAGTGCTGTTTATATAGAAGCATAAAAGAATGCAATAAAATGGAAAAAGAGAAACTACATCGTTTTTTTGCCGGAACTACTTCTATACAAGAAGGCATGGACATAAGAGCATGGATGGAAGCATCCGAAGAGAACAAGCGCATTTTTTACAAAGAGCGTAAATTGTTCGATGCCCTCATGGTGCATGATGACCAAACTACAAATAACTGCATTTCCACCAAACGAATTCCCAAAATTATTCGTCAATGGCTGAAAATAGCTTCCGTCATCATACTGACGCTTACCATTAACTATTTATATCAGGAATATAAATCGGAAAATGAAGTCATTGCCATGAATACAGTATCTGTTCCGGCAGGACAACGTACCAATATTACTTTACCAGATGGAACTAATGTATGGCTGAATGCCCGTACCACTTTACAATATCCGGTCACTTTCAGCCAAAAGCAACGAACAGTTTTTTTAAAAGGAGAAGCTTATTTTGATGTAACCAAGAAGAAAAAAACTCCTTTTATTGTACGGACAGACAAATATGACATTGAAGTTTTGGGTACACAGTTTGATGTAGATGCTTATCCTGACCAAACGGCGTTTGAAACAACTTTAATGAAAGGTAGTGTAAAAGTTACCTCACAGCACTTTCCTGAACAGACAATAACCTTGAAGCCTCATCATAAAGCATATGTAAAAGACGGGCAGTTGGCAGTTACCAAAGTAAACGATTTCACTCCTTACCGCTGGAAAGAAGGTTTGATCTGTTTTAAAGATGAACCTTTCCAGACCATCATGGAAGATTTTGAAAAATATTATGGTATCCGGATCATCATCAATAACAAAAAGGTATTGAAATATTCCTATAATGGCAAGTTCCGTCAAGCAGACGGTATTGATTATGCATTAAGAGTGCTGCAAAGGGATATCCATTTTAAATATGAAAGAGCCAACGATGAAGAAATTATTTACATCAATTGACCAGACAATACTAACCTAAAAACAACAAGCCTATGAAGAAAAGCTCAAGTTAACCTTAAAAAGAAAAATGCCGATAAGTGTTGCCGCACTTACCGGCATAGACTCAAAACAATTTTTCAAGTAAAAAAATCTATTTAAATCAACGCAAAGGTATGAAAAATAACACTTTGTCGGGGAGATATTGCTTCAAAAATCCCCGATTTAAACAAATCTTTAGAATTATGAGAATTTCCACTTTCCTATTGATGGTCTGTGTGTTCTGTTCGTATGCTGGGAATGCCCATTCTCAAAATGCAAAAGTCAGCATACGTATGAATAATGTTAAACTGGATAAGATCCTGAATGAAATTGAAAACCAAACTGATTATCTTTTTATCTACAATAACCAAGTAGATATTAACAAAATTACTTCCGTAAAGGTCAAAAATGAAGCCGTAGCACAAGTACTGGACAGAATTCTGTCAGGGACCGGTATCAACTATGAACTGGAAGGTACACACATTATTTTAACTACAGAAGCTATTAAAGACTTGCATGCTCAACAACAAGCTAAAACAGTAACGGGAACGGTAACAGATGTCAGCGGAGAACCCATTATCGGAGCCAACATCCGTATAAAGGGAACCACAACAGGTACAATCACAGATATAGATGGCAACTTCAGTATTGAAGCCGAACCACAATCTGTTATCGAAGTTTCCTACATTGGTTACCTCACACAAGAAACGGTTATCAACAACCAAAAAAGTATCCGTTTTCTATTAAAAGAAGATACAAAAACTCTTGATGAAGTGGTAGTCATTGGATACGGTGTACAGAAAAAAGCAGACTTGACAGGATCTGTTGCAAACATTAACACAGAAAAACTAAATACACAAAGTAACGCCAACATCGGCCAAGCGCTGCAAGGCAAAATTGCAGGGGTAGACATCGTATCTCAAGGTGGTGCCCCAGGTTCGGGAACCCGTATCATGGTCCGCGGTATTGGTACGCTAAACAACGCCTCCCCTCTTTACATTGTCGATGGCATGTATATGAACAGTATTGATCATATCAACCCCAATGATATTGCCAGCATTGACGTATTGAAAGATGCCTCATCCGCAGCTATCTACGGTTCCCGTGCAGCCAACGGTGTTATCATTGTCACTACCAAAGAAGGAAGTAACACAGAAGGAAAACCTATCATTGATTTATCTGTCAACTTAGGTATATCAACTGCCAGCAAATTTCTTGATATGCTAGATGCCAAAGGATGGGCAGAAGTTACCACTATAGCCCGTCAAGCTATCGGCAAACCGGCATTAGACATGGCTACCGATCTGGCTAACAAACCAGACAATGACTGGCAAGACATCATGTTTCGCCCCGCACTGATGCAAAACTACAATTTGTCTGTAAAAGGTGGTGGAAAATATTCCACTTATTACACCGGCTTAGGTTATTTCAACCAAGACGGTATTGTAAAAGGTACCAATTACCAACGGTATAATATCCAATCCAAGAATGATTATAAAAGAGGGATATTCTCTGCTGGAACAAATCTCATTATTTCATTCAGTCATGACAAGCCCCTTCACCAGGAACTTCGAGGCGGCATGATTGGCACCATTCTGCAAAGTGTTCCTACTTTGGAAAAATATGATGATACTCGTGAAGGTGGATATGGTGGCACATATGGTGATGTGGTAAACATTCCTCACCCATTGGCCATTATTGATGACAACATCATGGACCGTTATAACGAAAATGTAAAAATATTCGCTAACTTGTATGCACAAATTGAACTTTTTAAAGGACTAAAATACAAACTGAATTTAACTCCAGACTTTTCTTTCGAAAGATATAAGAATTATCTCAATAAATATGATTTTGGATTAGCGACCAACAGCATCACCCAATTAACAGAAAGACAAAGAAGGAGACGTAATATACTTGTTGAAAATTTATTAACTTTCGACCGTACGTTCGGAGAGCATAAAATTTCAGCATTGGCAGGTTATACCTATCAAGACAGCAGATTCCGCCACATACAAGCCTATGGTGAAGGATTACCCCAGGGATTAGAAGAAATAGATGCAGCCACAACCAATCGCAGCAACGAAGGCAATTCATGGAGAAGTGTCCTTACCTCTATTCTCGGACGCGTATTCTATTCCTACCAAAATAAATACTTATTCACCGCCACTATCCGCCGGGACGGTTCCTCCAAATTCGGTAAGAACAATCGATATGGTTACTTCCCCTCTTTTTCATTAGGATGGAATGTGGCCGAAGAAAAGTTCATGGAAAACGTGCATTGGCTTGATCAGCTAAAGCTTCGTGGCGGATATGGCGTTTTAGGAAATCAAGAAATCGATAACTATCAATATTCCTCCACCATCACTACCGGCATCAATTATCCCGATGGCAACGGTGGTCTGCTTCAAGGAGCATTTCCTAAAAATTTTGCCAATCCGGATATAAAATGGGAAGAAACCGCTATGACTAATGTCGGCATTGATTTTATGGCTTTTAATAACCGACTAAGCTTAACAGCAGACTATTATGTGAAAAATACAAAAGATATCTTGCTGACCGTTCCTATTCCTATCTCTTCCGGTGGTGCCAATGACCCTATACGCAATGCGGGCAAGATACGTAACAATGGCTTTGAATTCAATTTAGGATGGATGGACCAACCCAATCCGGATATTTCGTATGGCATCAACTTAATTGGGTCTTTCAATAAAAACAAAGTAATAGCCATGGGAAGTGAAAGCGGATCTATCAAAGGCGGTTCTACCAACCAAAACATCACTACCAGTGAAACCAAAGCCGGATATCCTATTGGAGGTTATTGGCTTATCTCTACAGCCGGATATTTCAATAGTCAGGAAGAAGTAGACGCATATGCCAAAGACGGTAAAAAAATACAACCAGCCGCCGAACCGGGTGATATAAAATTTGTAGATGCCAACAACGATGGCGTTATCAATGACGACGACCGTGTATTTCAAGGCAGTCCTTTTCCCGATTTTACTTTCGCGCTGAATGGTAATATGAGATACAAAAATTTCGACTTATCAATCGGACTGCAAGGAGTGTTAGGAAATAAAATTTATAATGCAACCCGTCAGACATTAGAAGATGTAACCAAAGGTTCCAATTTTCTGGCAAGTTGCCTGGATTATTGGACTCCTGAAAACAAAAATGCCTCCCATCCACGCCTGACATGGGATGATCCTAACCGTAATACCCGTGCAGAATCCGACCGTTATCTTGAAAATGGTTCTTATTTGCGTCTCCGCAGTGTTCAATTAGGTTATACATTTCCTCAGACATGGTTTAAAGGTGCCATACAGCATGCCCGTGTGTATATTAACGCTGAAAACTTATTTACTATCACCAGTTACAGCGGATATTCACCGGATGTCAATGCAGACAATGCCAATTATCGGGGATTTGATAATTTTATTTACCCGACTAACCGTACTTTCATGTTAGGACTAAATGTAACATTCTAAAAATAAACATCTTATGAAAACATATATTAAAACGACATTGACCATATTGATTTCAGGCATGCTATTCAGTTCCTGCGAAGATCAATTAAACCAGGCCAATCCCAACCAAGCAACAGAAGATACTTTTTGGAAAGATGAAACCGATTTCAATCTGGCCTTGACCTCTTGCTATACTCCACTGAAGAATGCCCTAAACGGCGGTTATTATGGAACTCGCGGTGTAATGCTGAGAATAGCCCGAGCCGATGAAGTCGACTTCCGCAACGATATTTCGGATGTATATACAGTAAACCGTTTTACTAATAGTAATACAAACTCACTGACACAAGGCATGTTCTATCAATTTTACAATGCCTTGTACCGTACCAACTCCATTATGCAAAAACTGGAAGAAAAGAAAGAACAATTTTCTACCGATTTTCAAAATTCGGTAAAAGGAGAATGTCTTTTCATACGTGGCTTCTATTTATTCCAGTTAGCCAAAGAGTTTAAAGACGCCCCTCTCCGCCTGACAGCCTCCCAATCTCCCTCGACTTTCCCTTTAGCAAAATCATCACAAGCTGATATATGGGCACAAGCCAAAGAAGATTTAAAAACCGCTGCTTCCCTATTGCCCATAACGAATAAAATAGGAAAGCCTACACAAGGAGCCGCTTATGCCGCTTTGGGTAAAATATATGTCTATGAAGAAAATTGGCAAGAAGCGATAAACGTCCTCGAGCCTCTGACGCAGAATCCTTACACCTACAAACTAGTAGAGGACTTTAATTGGAATTTTGATGACACTCATGAAAACAATGCCGAAAGTATTTTCGAGTTATTGATAGAAGATGTGGGTGGAACAGATCTTTGGGGAGATGGAGAAAATATCAATTCCACCCAATCCAATACCCGCCCTAAAGAATATGCCGCTGCTGAAGTCGGAGGATGGTATGAAGCAAATCCTACCCAGCAAATTATGGATATCTTCTGGAAGGAAAAAGACAAAGACGGCAATTTTGATTATCGTGCCCGCTGTTCTGTGGCATGGGACTATGAGGGATGCACTTACTACCAAAGACCTTTCCGGGAAGTTTTTGCACAAGACAAGTGGAAAACATACTGGATTTTGAAATATCAGAACTGGAAGACTCAAAAAGATGAGCCGGCACCTCCCAAGTCATTCATCAATGAAAGAGCCATCCGCTATGCCGATGTATTATTGATGCTGGCAGAAGCCTATATGAACAAAGGGGCTTTAGACACATCTATCGGATATATTAATCAAATCCGCCGACGCGCCAACCTGAATGACTATAGCGGCCCAATAACCAAAGAAGGGGTTTTTGAAGATCTGGTACACCAACGCGCCATTGAATTCTTTGTGGAAGGCGAACGTTTCTACGATTTACGCAGATGGGGATTGTTAGAGCAGACATTAAAAACTTGTGATGATACCCGCTATAAAAACTATCAGACTGGCAAATCCGGTAATATCAATAAGTTCAACTACTTCCCGATACCAGCCAAAGAACTTGACACCAATCCACTTTGTACGCCTAGTGAAGGATGGTAAATCAACAGGTATTAGCTTATATATAACATCAGTAAATTAGTTCTGGGGCTGATTGTTCTTCAAGCAACATTCAGCCCCTCTTTCTCTTCACACTAACCATGAAACGTATCCTTTTATTTGTTTGCATACAATTTTTCTTATTGGCATCTTTTGCCGGAGAAACCATAAATTTCTGTAAAAGCTGGAAATTCCATCTAGGAGATGCAGGCAAAGGAGCCTCTTCTTCCTCATATAACGATTCTCAATGGCGCATATTGAACATTCCTCATGACTGGAGCATAGAAGGCACTTATAAACAATTTGAAAACGGAACCGACTGGCAAAGCGGCTTCCTGCCTGCCGGAATAAGCTGGTATCGAAAAACTTTTACCATTCCTTCCAAATGGAAAAATAAAAAAGTACAAATCCTATTTGAGGGCGTATATCTGAACAGCGAAGTATGGATAAACGGTCATTGGCTGGGCAAACGCCCTAATGGGTATATCAGCTTTGTATATGATTTAACTCCATATTTGCAAGAAGGCAAGAACCAAATCGCTGTAAAAGTAGATCACAGCAAAGCATTAACCGGACGTTGGTATACAGGATCAGGAATATATCGTCCTGTATACCTGCTGGTCAGTAACCCCACCCACATTCCTTATTCCGGAATCCATTTCAGATCCAAGCTACAAAATAAGCAATCTGCCACCTACACCCTATCTATAGAAATTGAAACACAGGAGAAAAAGCCAATCAAAGTAAAAACATATCTACAAGCTCCCAACGGTAGCATAGCCGATACTTCTGAAAAAATATTTGTCCCATCTGCAGATTCTCTTTGCTTCCTGTCAGGGAGCATCAGGAAACCATTATTATGGTCGCCTGATTCTCCTAACGTCTATACACTTATATGCCAACTGACAAGAGATAACAAGATACTAGATGAATGTAGATTACCTGTAGGCTTCCGTCAATTAGAATTCAACCCGGTCAGCGGATTCCTGCTCAATGGCAAATCACTAAAGATAAAAGGAGTATGCGATCATCATACAGCCGGTGCTGTAGGAGCCGCCGTACCCGACGACCTACTTCATTATCGTCTCAAATTATTGAAAGATATGGGATGTATAATCCGCAAATCGAAATGTTCGCGCGTTTCAAAATGAAAAGTTCATTTCACA
>CAUBDX010000053.1 GCA_958434805.1 uncultured Phocaeicola sp. | reverse complement strand
CAACGGTAAACGGTATGATTAGGGAGAGCAAGGTTATGTTTCGGTAGACCGAAACACCTTGCTTTGCTTGACAGCAAAGAAAATTTCTCCCGTTGGTCGCAATTTTTAAGATACCACCTAAAAGCAAAAACGTATGACAGGGACAAGGAACAAACCGGGAGGTCGCCCGGCAAAAAGCCGGATAGACAAGCAGAACCGGGTAGTCAGCACGAAACTGACCGAGTTACAGTTCTACGCAATCAGGAAGCGAGCCACCGAAGCCGGGCTGCACGTCAGCGAGTACGTCCGGCAGGCTGTCGTTTCGGCAGAGGTAACGCCTCGGCTGAACAGGCAGGATGCGGACACTATCCGCAGGCTGGCGGGCGAAGCCAACAACATCAACCAGTTGGCGCACCGGGCGAATGCCGGAGGGTTCGCACTGGTAGCCGTGGAACTGGTGAAACTCAAAAACAGGATTGTTGAAATCATAAACCAACTGTCGGATGATTGGAAAAATAAAAAAGGGAAGCGGATTTAAAGGCTGCGTGAACTATGTACTCGGCAAGGAACAGGCGGCTTTGCTTCATGCGGAGGGAGTGTTAGCCGAAAGCAACCGGGACATCATACGCAGTTTCATACTGCAAGCCGGGATGAACCCCGACCTGAAAAAGCCAGTCGGACATATTGCGCTAAGCTATTCCCCGGTGGACGCACCCAAGCTGACAGACGGGAAAATGGTACAGCTTGCGCAGGAGTACATGCGTGAAATGAAAATCACCGATACGCAGTACATCATCGTGCGCCACCAAGACCGGGAACATCCGCACGTGCATATCGTGTTCAACCGCATAGACAACAACGGCAAGACCATTTCGGACAGGAACGACATGTACCGCAACGAGCAGGTATGCAAGAAGCTGAAAACCAAACACGGGCTTTATTTCGCTAAAGGCAAGGAGCATGTAAAGCAGCACCGTTTGAGAGAGCCGGACAAATCCAAATACGAGATTTACAATGCCGTAAAGGATGAAATCGGGAAATCAAGGAACTGGCGGCAGTTACAAACCCGGCTGGCAGAAAAGGGTATCGGGATTCATTTCAAGTACAGGGGACAGACTGGCGAAGTACAGGGCATATCCTTTTCCAAAGGCGAATACACGTTCAAGGGTTCGGAGATAGACCGCAGTTTCAGTTTCTCCAAGCTGGATAAATGTTTCGGGGATGCGGGGCTGAACACTACCGAAAGCAACCGACAGACGGTTTCCGCACCTGTTCAGGAGCTAGCGCAGACACCGGGCAAAGCCGACAGTCCGCTACTGGCAGGCTTAGGCGGTCTGTTCTCCGCCCCGTCCTCTCCGGCTGATGAAACGCCCGACAATCCCGGTGAAAGAAAAAAGAAGAAAAAGAAACGACACTTAAAATTATAGGGACATGGAAAATAACTTAATTTTGGAGGGGCTTCTCTCCATGGTTACGGAACTGAAAGAACGGCAGGAGAAGCAGGTAACGCCAGCCAGCCGGGAGGAAACGATTAACCGACTGGACGTTATCGAACAGCGCATTTCGGAAATGCAAGGTAAATCCGGCATTACTGAAAACATGGCGCAGGAGATTCTAAACCAAATCGGCAGTATCGGAAAAGGGCAGTCCGAGAACCAAAAACAAGACCTTGAAGATATAAAGGGGCTTATCGTGACCTCGCACCGATATTTCAAGGAGCGGTTAAAGGTGTTGTTCCCGGCTGATGATACACCGACCGGAGAAACAACGCCCGTTTCATGGCATGACAAACTGATATACCGGGTAACTCCCTACCTGAAGCCCAAGTTCTTTCTTCTTTCAGCAGGTTTTATTATCTGTATCACTTCGCTAATCTTGAATATTCGTTTTACGGAACGGATGCATCGGTTACAGGACAACGATATAAAATACCGCTATATCCTGATGAAAGGAAAGGCAGACGGCAGCAGCCTTGATTTGCTGGAAACGAAGTTCAGCCGGGAACGGGACAACGCTTTCATCCGAAGCCTGACCGATTCGGTGAAAGGCTTTGAATACCGCAGCAGGAAACAGGCGGAAGCGTTGGAACGGGCAAGACTGTTGAACGAACAAGCCGAGCAGTTAAGGGAGGAAGCTGACAAATTAGGCAAACCATAAACCAAAAGCAAAGCCGGAGCAGAACCGCCCCGGCTTTTTAATTCACTTCTTTTTCTTTGTGCAGTGTTCTTTCTCGAACTGGCGCAGCGTGGTAACGCTGAACCGCTCCTTGATGAACTCCCGGACATCGGAAGCCTTGTAGTACACTTTTCCGCTGATTGTGAAGTACGGCAGCGCACCGATAGCCCGGTAGCGTTGCAGGGTCTTGATACTCACCTTGAAGAGCAGGCACAAGTCCTGATTATCCAGCAGGTTGTCATCTTCGGGCAGCACCCTGTCGGCATTGCGCAGTACCCGTACATCCTTGCAGAGTTCTTCCAGTTTGGCGTACAGCTTCTGCATCCATACGCTGAAATCGTCATTCTCTATATACATGATTGCTTCATTTTTCTGATTATACATTATGGTCTGTCAATCGATTGATGAAGCAAAGTTCAGAAAACAGGCGCAAAGAAATTACGGGGGAACTAATGGAATCCCCTATAAATAAATCATAAGCCGTTGGTTATCTGTACCCTTTCTTTTCATGTTCCTTGCGGATAAGCTCTGCCAGTCCATTAAGAAACTCTGTGATTTTACCCGGCTTGCGTTTTATCACGTCCTCATGCTTTTGGTGGCAGTCGCTTATCTTGATGTTGAACAGCCATTCAAAGGCTTTGGACAAATCCACCAGGTAGGCGGGCTTGCCGTTCTGATATACGATTTCTTTGGAGAGGAACAGACCGCTGACCATTTCCATGATGTTGATAAGAGTAGTCTTGTCAGCGAGGAAAAGAGGGGAAAGGGCTTGTTTGTTGACGGGTTGCTGTAACTGTTCCGGGTACTTGATATGCCACTCGATAAGGCGTATTTCGGTGTTCAAAAGTCCTATCGCTTCATCAATTAGATACAGATAGGGCATTTTTTTCTTGCTCAAACCGTACACGATACGATTTAAGACGGTGCAAACCAAAGGAAAAATAACGCAGTGATACGCTATAATCCTGTTCGTTGATACTAAAATTGGCTACATGCGTAGCCAATTCCTCGATAGCTTCTGCCAACTCGGAAACAGAAACTGTACGCTGCGAGTATTCCGATAATAAACGGAAAAATCTCTGTTGTAATACACTTTCCATGTAGTGTTGAAATTATATTATTAATCGTCTTTGTTTTTCATTTTCACATATCCATTTGCATAATTCCCTATAATATTGTGATTATCATCATAAATATAGCCATTGGAATAATATCCTTTAAGTATTCTCTTTGAACTATAAATATATCCGTTAGTATAATTACCAATCGTTTCACCTTGCTTGTCAAATATATATCCATTTCGATAGGTAATCAATGACGTTTTGCATGAACCGAAACATAAAACACTCAGAATTAGTAACAATGTTCTCATATCATTTTTGAATTAGTATCTAAATCTTGATGTATCAATCTTTTTTACCTCTTTTTTCTTATATCCACCAAAGCGATAACTGAAATGTAGAGTAAATGCTCGTGAATAAAATCCGCTATTCATATTCAAGTTTTGCTCCTTAAAACGAACTCGTGTTGCAGGCATTCCCGTATCAAATATATCATTGCAACGGGCGGATAAGCTCAATTTGTCATTGGCGAAATTCCACCGTAATCCGGCAGTGAGATTAAAAATAGATTCTATATCAAATGTCCCTTGTATGACGGGCGTCTGTACATTTCCCATCAGTTCGAAAGACAAATTCTTATTTACCTTAAACGTATTATCCAGTGTGCCGCTAAATACCCATTTCTTACGATTGAAAGGAATGTCGAAAAAATTATCACAGCGTTGGTGCATTTGCATACCGACTAAGGTCAATCGGGAATCCAGCCAGTTTCCTGCCTTAAAAGGCAATATGATGTTTGCGCCCCATACCTGCATATAGTTCCAATTTGTATTTTTATAGATTAGTGCCAGCCTGTCAGTCGATTGATAGGCGGCTTGAGTGAAATAATCTGAGGTGTACGTGAAAAACAAACCAAAGATGTATTTCTGCTTCCATATATAATTCCCATTCAGGTTATAGTTTGTCATCGGTTTCAACCCCGGCGTTCCCCATAATTCTGTATATCCATTAAGATAACTGACGGAAGATTGCATATCCCAATAGCTTGGATAAGTTTTGTCCGTAGATAATGAAAGTTGAAACATATGTTTCGGTGTTTTAAAGTAAATCAATGATGCTTGTGGGTAAACTGCCCATTTATGATAATTGCCAATCGTATAATATTCTCCCGTAGCAGAAACGGATAAAGACGTACCTGTTGTATAGTTTTTGCTCAATGATACATAAAAGCTGGTAGTTTGTTCTCTTAGATTGGAATATGTGTTTTGAGTTTGAATGTTACCTGTCACTTTATCATAAGTTTGGAAATCAATGTCTTTAGCAAATCGGTAGGAAACTCCATAACCCAGATTCCATCTTTTGGGTAAAGACTGTTTCCGGTCTGCATAGATAGAATAGCGATCTATCTTTTGTCCGCCAACCATAGAGAAACAACTCTGATTTCCATCTTGATAATTTGCGTATAGCCTTTGATTATTATTGGAAGTATAATGTGTATAATCACCACCTATTTCAATTCCGAACCCCAAATGATATTGCAATGTAATATTGTGCATTTGATTGTCAACATATTTATCCACATTGCTGGTTTGGTAGTTGCCTGATGTCCGGCTGTTATTATGCTGGTCGGGGGTATAACTGCCTGTGTATGCTACATTGATATTGTTTTTGTTGTTGAAGTTATATTCAAAAGCTACTCTAAGGTCGTGCTTCCAGTACTTACTACGTAACTGTTCGTTTTGTATGATATGATGTGGTTCATCTTTTAGCGTATGTTTGGAATCAAGGTCTATGTATTCTATCTTTTTTACGTTATTTGCTCCGTACATTACATCAAAAGCCATTTTGGGAGTTGATAAACGAAAGTTTCCATTCATTCCCCCGTCATTGAAGTACTGGTTCTTATAGTCAGCACTTATCTCCCCCTGAAAAGAGTAATCGTTTGCATGCTTTAAAACAAGATTAATGACTGCTCCCCGTACATGATATTCAGGAGGTGCGCTATACATCACTTCCGCTTTTTCTACACGATTCACCGGAGTATTGCGCAAAATTGTTTCAAGCTGTCCGGCATCCATTGTGGTAGGTTTCCCATTTAGAATAACAGTCAGTTTTCCTGCTCCAGCCAAAGTTAGTATTCCTCTGTCTTCTTGCACTCCCGGTATTTTTGTCAATGCTTCATACGCATTGTTTACGAGTTGATTTTGGGTAAGAACAGCAAGATTATATCCTAAAAGTCCATTCTCCACTTTTACAAAAGGACGTTCCGCCTTTATGATAACTTCATCCAAAGCATAGTCTTTAGGTTGAAGTTGAATAATTCCGGCATCATTTCCCTTACCTGTCATCTGTTTTGTTTCATACAAAAGGTGTTGTATTATCAATCGGTATTCTTCCTGTTGGCTTTTAAAAACGAATATGCCGTCAGCATTGGAAATGGATGCGCCTATATAAGTCGAATCCATTGTTTGCAAAATAATAGTCGCACCGTCTATAGGCAGTTGTTTGTCATCTATTATTTTTCCGTTAATCGTTTGCCCCCAAGCGACTGTTTGAGAGCAACCTAAAAATAGGTAGAAAAATGTCAATGTTATTATTTTATTTAATCGCATCATACGAATTCAGTTTATTGATTACAAGACTACTAAAAGGTAAAAAAAACTCCTGCACCAAAGAACCATTCCCATTTTTTTTGTATTATGTTATATTGGTAGTTCGTTTGGGATTTAATAATGGCATGTTTACCTATCTCATATGAAAATCCTGCTCCTACCTTATAAGGGATAGAAGTTGCCGGAAGTATCACACTACGTTTTTTGTCCAGTGTATAGCTTCCATATACACTAAAATGTAATTTCTTGTTTAAAGGAATAGTCATGTTTGTTTTTTGTTGAATCTTTATAAGAGGGAGATTTTTATCTATCCGACTATTTCTCATAAGGCTTTTGCATTTTAGATTTCCATTCAATAGATTATTGTTATGATTTAATTTGTAGTGAAACGTTGTGGCGCACTCAATATTTACTACATTCGGAAAATCTTCTTTAAAATCAATATCTAACCTAAAATCATCCCAGTACCTATTATCGTCTTTTGGCGAATGACCAATAATAGACTGTTCCAGTTCCCTTTTAAAAGCATCATCAATATGGATAGGCATTTCTCCTTTCAGCATTTTGGTCAATCGGACAGAATCGTTTGGAGTCCACCCGTTTTGTACTTGTGCATTGACTGAACGGGCGAGAAATAAAAAAAATAACAAAAATATTGCTGTCTTCCAAACGTTTGAAATTATCTGATTAGTCGCATCCACACTTCATTTAAGCCTTATCCGCTAATACATCTTCTTTAATTTTGGTATTGTACACAGTTCTTTGTGCTTACCAAGTGGTTTGTTCCAATGCCTCAGAGGTAAAGACAGGAATAGGAATATCGTTGTTACTACAACTTGTTAGACACGAGAGAGTACAGATAATAAATACGGAAAACATCATGTGAAAAGTAATTTTCTTCTTCATCTTATTGCTGTTTTAAGTAATTGAACATTGATTT
Organism: uncultured Phocaeicola sp.; assembly: GCA_958434805.1. The sequence continues at coordinate 1,317 of CAUBDX010000053.1, read as the reverse complement.
CTTGAAATGGCAAAATACGGAAGAATAAAGAAAAAAGGTCTTGACAATTGTCAAGACCCCGCTATAATGGATGTTAAAGATTGGCTATTTCTCCAGTTTGCAACGGATGCATTTGTTCAGTTTGTGGCGGATGCGACTGATTGTTTCAGGTGTGACTTGTAAGAAAGAAGCCACTTCTTTCAACGTAATGTGCTCTTGAATGTCGGGGCATCTGTTCAATAAATCAAGATAAAGTTCTTCCGTAGTTTTACAGTACATATCCAATAATCTATGATACATCAACAAGTATGATTGTTCGACAAGCGTACACTTTATTTGCATGGTTTCGGCATTTGTCGTAAAGAATTCCTCTGCCGTTGAATACGGTAGATAGTAAATCTTTGAATCGCAAACAGCCTCAATAGTGACTAATGACGGTCGGTCGGGATTTATGAATGTACATAAACTCCCTGCAAATTCATTTGAAAAAGTATATCCTACTATATGTATATTTCCTCTTTCATCCACATGGATATATCTCAATAAGCCGTTTTCAATATAAGCCCCCCGGCGGTTCATTTTACCCTGAACAGAGAACTGTTCTCCCTTTTTGAGTTCGATATAAGTTCCATGCTCCAAGATGAAATGTTTTAATAATTCCAATCGGGAATGCTTACCGTATTGTGCATTGAAGTTCTTCATATGTTTGATATTGTTAGGAGATGATATTTTTACTAATCTCATGCTTATACAAAACTACAATAAAGTTGTAGTTTTACAAAGACATTATTGGCATTTAAAGGAATATAACTATTTTTGTAGCAGAGTATTGAAACAGTGGAAACATAAGGCAAATTAAAGAAATACGCTCGTTTCTATATCGTTACCCATTATTCTATATACTTCTTGTAAATACCTGTTATTCAATAGATAATATTCTTGTTTTCGTTTCCCGAAAAGATAATGTAATATTTGAAAATATACTAAATGCTAAAAAAACTTCTTGGATATATTGATAATTCCAAATAAATATCTACCTTTGCACGCAGAAATCGAACCTAAGACACAAAATTGTGTTGAACGGTGCAAAGTTGTGAAAACCTTATTCAAGGGACTAACATCGTAATGAAGATATAACTTATTGAGAAATAGTGCTATACAAACCGATTTTCGGTTGCTGGTGGCACCACTTTTAAGAAAAGCAATAAGCAGTAAAATCCTGATTTCCAAACGAAATCGGGATTTTTTGTTTTCCGATGGAACGCAAAAAACGGCAGAATATTACGGCTCAGTTTGAAAACTTGGGGGAATTAGTTAAAAACACTATCTTTGTGGCAT
>CAUBDX010000052.1 GCA_958434805.1 uncultured Phocaeicola sp. | reverse complement strand
GTAGTAGATAAGAGGTTCTTTCTGTATAGATTAGCAAAGGTGTATGCATAAAGGGGAATTAACAAATGTTAATCCCCCAAGAATTACAACTGAGCCCATAAATAGGCGCCCTCCCTACGTTGTTTCATTAGCCGGACTAAGCGTTTTCATCCTTTCTATTATGCCTGTCTGTCCGTCAGATTACTATAGTCTTCGGCAGCGGACTGTATAGTCCGCTACTGTAGACCGTACAGTCCATTGCAGTAGACTGTACAGTCTGCCGTCGCAGACTGTAATAATCTTCCGTTTAAAAGACCTTGGCCGACCATGGGAAACGGCTTATTCTTCCCTTTGCTTGTGGTATGACATTTACCCCCCCAAAGAATAATAAGTGACCCGAATTTTCTCAAAATATTATGCTCACACACTTTTTGACTTAATCCCAATTAAGTATATATTTACCAAAATCTTACTAGTATTTACCGATATTTTCACCTATTATGATACCGCCTTTGATACCATTGGCGATACCGTCTTGATATTTTTCTTGCCAGACTACGCTATCGTTCGGATTAATCATTTGCAGATAAAGAGTCTTACTTTTATCCGATAAGCCGAAGGTTTGTACATCCAGCTGATAGGCTTTGAACCAAAGGTCTTCACCGGCTTCATAAATTCCTTTGCTTGTTTGCAGATATATACACTCTGAAGGATAACCAGACAATTGTTTGTTAACCGAAGAGAACAAACTATCTATAGTACTTGTTCCATTCGTTTTTTCATTTGCAAGAAAATTCCGTCCTTGCGCATATATAGAAAAAGAACATATGAAGTATAATAAAATAATCTTTTTCATAACTCCGTAGTTGCATTTTATTATGAAATAATATGTATACAAAAATAATAAAAGTGCAATTCATTAACAATCAGAATTACACTTTTTTTCTGCCAAAGAATTATATTTTCAACCTATTTCTCGGCTTGTTCTCTATCTTTTAGAATGTGGCTTACACCCAGTTTTTCTTTAAAGGAAAAGCCTATTTTTGATTTCGAAGTAAAAAAACATATCCAATACTTGCCACAGACTTTTGTTACTGAGTCAAGAAATAAGAAAATCAAAACTGTTTCTTAATTTAGAATACATTTTAGTTGTATCTTCTATTCTTTTTCTCTTACTTTGTAAAACTAACATATCAGTATTATCGCGTTTACATATTTGAAAACCAAAATTAGCATGAAAAGGAATATATTATTCATGTTCTTTTTACTGCCTTTTATCGCTATGGGGCAAACGTACAAATATATAGGGATAGAAGACGGACTGAGCAACCGAAGAATATTCAACATTCAAAAAGACTCAAAAGGATATATGTGGTTTCTTACCAATGAGGGAATGGACCGCTATAATGGCAAAGAAATAAAACACTATAAATTAGTTGACGAAGAAAATAAAAGAAATGCCCAAAATCATCTTACATGGCTGTTTCGAGAGAAAGAAAACTTATGGATTGTAGGTAAAACCGGAAAAATATTTGAATATCATCATCAGTTTGACAGATTTATACCCACCTATAAACCTGCCAACTTATCCTTGTCTATTTCATACAGCTATTTAGACAATCGAGGCAATATATGGCTGTGCGACAAAGATTCGATTATACTATATAATACGCAGAGTGATCAAATTTCACGTATTTACAACCCACTGAGCAGCAACATTACCTCTATGGTACAATCAGACAACTCCCATTTCTTCATTGCGACAGAAAAGGGAATACGCTATTGCTGTATAAATGACAATGAGTTACAGCCAATTCCCATTCCTCCATTGGATGAAATCAAAGGGCAAATCAGCGAACTCTATTATCACAGAGTATTGAAACGACTGTTTATCGGAACATTCGAAAAGGGCATCTTTGCCTATGATTTGCCCACGCGCCAAATTCTTCATTCCGAAACAGATTTAAGCGATGTCAATATTACCCAAATCAGTGCCCTGAACGAGAATGAACTTTTAATTGCTACCGAAGGTATGGGGATTTACAAAATTCAGGCTAACAGTGGCGTGATACATCCTTATCTCACCACCAACTACGAAAGCAATAACGAGATGATGGGAAATATCATCAATGATATCTATGTGGATGAGGAAAAGAGAATATGGCTTGCCAATTATCCTACGGGAATCACCATAGTCGACAACCGATATCAAAACTACCACTGGATAAAACATTCCATCGGCAACAAGCAATCTCTGATTAATGATCATGTGCATACCATCATCGAAGATAGCGAAGGAGACTTATGGTTTGGTACCGGCAACGGTATCAGTCTTTACAATACTAAAACACGTCAATGGCATTCGTTCCTGAGTTCTTTTGACAAACAACTCAAAGATAAGAACCATATATTCATTGCTTTGTGCGAAGTTACTCCCGGAATTATTTGGGCAGGTGGATATACTTCCGGTATTTACAAAATTAACAAGAAAGCACTTTCTGTGGAGTACTTCTCTCCTTCATTGCTGACGCCTATCAATATGCGCCCTGACAAATACATCCGAGATATGATAAAAGATTCCGAAGGAAATATCTGGTCCGGAGGATATTACAATCTAAAATGCTTTGACTTAAAAAATGATAAGGTAAAATTATACCCCGGGGTAAATTCAATTACATCTATCAGAGAAAAAGACAGTGACCACATGTGGATTGGCACTGCTACCGGTTTGTATCTGCTAAATAAGAACACAAGCCAATATAAATATATAGAGATTCCCGGAGAGTCTACTTACATCAATACTCTTTATCAAGCTCCCAACGGATTATTGTACGTCGGTACCAGTGGTTCCGGTCTAATAATTTATAACCCCGGCAAAAATACCTTCAAACAATTCCACACAGATAATTGTGCACTACTCACCAACAGCATCTTTACCATACTGCCCGAAGTGAACGGAAATATCATAATGAGTACAGAAAACGGTATCACCTGCTTTTCCAGCAAAGATAAATTATTCTATAACTGGACTAAAGAGCAAGGGCTTATGTCTGCCAACTTCAATGCTTCTGCCGGTGTATTACTCAAAGATAAAGGATTTATATTCGGCAGCATAGACGGTGCCATCGAGTTTCCCAAGGATATTAAATTTCCTCATTATCAATTTTCCAAAATTATTCTAAGTGATTTCCGACTATCCTATCAGCCTGTATTCTCCGGTGAAGAAAATTCTCCATTGACGGAAGATATCGATGATATAAAAGTATTGAAACTGTCTCACAATCAAAATACTTTCTCACTAAAAGTATCGACCATCAACTACGACTTTCCATCCAATGTGCTTTACAGCTGGAAACTGGAAGGCTTTTATACTACCTGGAGTCCCCCGAGAGCAGAAAACATAATCCATTTCGCCAATCTGAAACCCGGAAAATACAAACTGTATATTCGTGCTGTGTCCAAAGAGGAACAGAATGTCATATTCGAAGAACGCACCATCGATGTCATAATCGCACATCCGGCATGGCTCAGTTTTTGGGCTATATTATGCTATATAGTGCTAGGGATACTTAAATCCGGAAAAACCAGACGTGCCGCTTAACAAAAACGATGCGTTTCAAAAAGTACAAAAACGACACGTACAAGAAAAAAGGTGAGCGCGGTCCTATTCAGCATGATCAAAGCCCACCGTTTTTCTTTCACTTGAACCCTCTTTAAATGGCTTTAAAATATCATTTAAAAGCCATTGCAGATTCAAAATAATTCACTATCTTTATGCAATGTTAGGCTGCTATACCTGACACCTCATCCGGCTTCGTGTACAGCATCATGTCTGTATATTTAGCTTGATAGTTTACGCTTGCACTAAACTCCACTTTCCTGCATTCCTTGAATGGGCTGCCGACAAATGGGTTTCGGTCCATCCAGTCGCACAGTTCTAAAATGGAAGACTTGTTCGAAGTGAAATACACGAACGAATGCCCTTTCAGAACGGTTAGTACATCCAGATAGTCAGCCAGACGCCAGAACATCTTGTAAGTACCCACCTCGGTGGAGAGGTACGGCGGATCAACCAGGAACACCACACCCGGAACATCTTTGTAACGTTTGAATACTTCCTTGTAGTCTTCGCTGGTTATAGTCAGTCCTTCCAGATAATCCTTTGCTTCGGGATAGTCTGTCTGCCGAATCCTATTGTAAATGGCTTCTTTCTTCATTCCTTCCAAACTGGTCACATATTTCATGGCGAACAACAAGGATGCGGAAACCGTGATATAATCCACGTAGCCGTGCTCTTTTTCTTCCCTCTCAATACGGGCAAACATTTTATCGCGAATCTCCCCGGTTATACGTTTGTTTCTGGGTTCCCCTTCAGCTATCCGACGCAAATCGGATAACAGCACATTAGTGGTCGGGATATTTACAAGTCGGCAGCGGTAGTTGTCGAAGTCATTATACACAACGGTGGCATCAGACCTGACACATTTGGTAATATGTGACAGCAGGCCCGAGCCACCAAACAGGTCCACAAACACGGTGCTGTCCGGGAACTGTCCCAGCACCTTGATAAATTCCCTCGCAAACATGCGTTTCTGCCCCACGAAAGGAAGCGGGGCGGACAAATACATCTTTTTCATTTCATTCTGCTTTAAAACGGCCGCAAAGGTCCCCAGAATAAACGAAAAACAGCGGGAAACATGAACTGTTCCCGCTGCAAGACATATACAGCAAACTACACGTTCAACCCGAAGCGGACCGTCTCGTCACCGGCGATCAGCGCACGGGTGCCCGGGATATTATTCTCGTAGATATGTACATTGCCCAGGTAGAGAGTGATCGACTTCAAGGGAAGTTCTATCTGCCGCGCCATCAGGTACAGGTGATAAATATCGGAAGGCAGCCCGAGGTTCGCGTCACTGCTACGCTGGTAGGCGGATAGAACCAGTTCACCGCCATCTAACTGGAACTGTACCAGACTCAAACAGGGTGCCTGGTTGCTCTCGGCACCGGTTTCGCCCAGGAAAAGCACGTAGTTCTTGCTGTTGCGCCTCTCCCGGTTAATTTTCGCTATCAACGGGGGCAGCTTCTCGAAATAGGTCGGGTAACTGTTCACCAGGATGGAGCCGCAATAGTCCCACCAGTTGATGCCGACCTCCCGGTACTTCTCCACGTTGCGCTCACCCTGCATAAATAACTGCAACTCGCTGCGGAGCTTCTTACGGGCGATATTATGCCCCTCGAATATGTCGAGCAGGTCCGCCGGTGTCAGCGAGAGCTGCTCGTTCAGAAGGTACTGTATGTTTCCCTTCTTGTTGGTCTGTGTCTTTCCCGTGGCAAGAATCTTGTCCAGGATACGGTAATACTTGTTCATAGCCATTTCCTCCTTCTAAATTTGAAACACCCTAAAGATAAGGGGAAACGGCACTCCCTACGGCATAAAACAACCCGTTCACACTGCAAGCGTCTTGCAGTCGCTCTGGAATCGTTTCACCAAGGCATAAACCTTGCGTTCGCTCACCGAATACTTTTCGGACAATACGGCCACAGCATACGAGACTTTTTCACCTTGATCGAGTAGGCGGGTATAGTCCGCGTACAGGTCGATATACCGGGCATCTTCCAGACGAATGCCGGCCGCCTGAAGCCTTTTCAACAGCTCCCGGTTAAAGTTTAATATCTCAATCACTTTCATACAACAAAAAAATTATATCTTTGCATCGCCAATCATTTTTTAGACAACAAAAAAAACGTCAAACCGTGACAGAGGGTATTTGCCCCCGGTCGCGCGGTTTGGCGTTTCATGTTTATAAAAGTGATTGGCGTTACTTTTTAACAGGCCGGGGGCTTTTTTCTTATCCTCCCCCGAAGGATTTATTCCACCCGGTACTTCTCCGGATCAAAAGCGTCTTTCTTCCTCCAGCCGTCAGACAGCGTGTCCTGAACATGCTTCATGGCTTTCGTGTAGAAATCGGTCAGTTCCTCCAGTGTGACGAACTCCCGATATTGGGGAACCTCATCCGTACCGAACTTGAATGTCACGGGAAGCGTAGCACCACCAGTCTGTACGGCCAGATCATACGCTGCCTTATAATTGAACTGGTTTTCACTTGACAGCCATACCGGCATACCTTCATAGAGAAAACCGGAAAGTATCTCACGGTCAATTTGCTCATTATACCAGTCTGTAATGACGGACTTTATAGTATCCATGTGAGGTCTGCCGACAAAGCTTTCCTCCATATAGGAAGCGGATCCGTCTTCACGTTCCTGCACATCCCAGCGGATGCGCCATCTGTTGCGTGCCGGGCTCACGCACTCGATCAGTCTTATCCCGGATGTTCCTTCTACCCGTTTCATGTAAATATGTATTTAGTTCGACCTTTGCCGAAGGTTTCCGTCTTGATGGTGGTTTCGAACGGGAAGCCGTCCGGCATTTCCTTCACTTGCAAGAGGATGTTCTTCATCTCCTCGCTGTTGGTAAAGAACTTTTTCGGTTCGCCGTTCATCTCAATGGCCACGATACAGCGGTCCTCGCCCTGTTCGGTCTTGATGCCCGTCTCAAAGTCCTTCACAATAATCGGTAAGTTTACCAGTTCCCGGATGCTTACCACCACCCCGGGAAAACGTTTCTTGCCGTCCTCCGGCTTGTAGGAAACGTTCAAGTCTTTAAATGATCTCATGTCTTTGCCTGTTAATTTTTTAAACAACGTATGACAGTCGGCGTGCTTGGCCATCCCGTAGAACGACGCTATCAGCTCACGCCTCCTCCTTCTCGATTTTACCTCGTGCATTTTTCGGGCGAACTTCTGCTTGATGCGCTTGCGAAGGCGGACATGGTCCGCACCGAAAGTCACATACCCCAGAAAGTCGATGCCCTCGCCCGGCGGGAACACGCGCTCGTTCCCCTTCACCAGGAGACCGGCACACTCCATGCGCCCGTGGACGGCATCACGAATCTTCCACAGTTCCGCTTTCGTTTTACCCAGTACGACGCCGTCATCACAATAGCGGTAGAAATGACGCACAGCATACCTGTCCTTCAGATAATGGTCCAGATACACAGACAAAAGCAAATTGCCCAGCCCCTGCGAGCTGCGCAGGCCGATACTCAGACCTTCAGGCATCAGGCGGACAAAGCTCTCCAGCATGGTCACGAGCTTTGCGTCCTTGAACACCCGGCTGACGCAATACATCACAAAATCCTGCTTCACGCTCTCGTAGAATTTGGTGATGTCAAACTTGTAACAGTAACGCGTACCATCAGGGTCCTCGGCCATGTCACGGCGGACATACGCCAGGAGGTCGTGCATACCCCGTCTCTTGATACTGGCGGAGGTGGTACGGATGAAACGTTTCCGCAGATGGCGGTCCACCACCGCCATGATGGCATGCACGGCGATGCGGTCCTTCATCGGGATCACCTGGATGCGGCGCAGCTTGCCGCCCTCGATGATCTCGCGTTCACGGTAGTCCTTCACGCGGAAAGTACCGGATGCGATCTGCGCGGCCAGCTCCTCCAACACCTCGGGCTTATGCGCGAGCAGATAGCCCCCCTGGCGGCTGCGTTTACGCTTGCTGCCGCGAAGGACCTGCCGGAAGGAAGCCTCCATGTTGGAAGGCTCCACGATCTCCTCGATGATATACCCAACCCTGCGCATAAATTACTGTTTATTGCTTTTAATACGGGGCCTTCAATCCCCCGGGCCCGGCTTCTTCGAACCGTTTCCGGCCTACCAAACCCTACCCGACACTTTATTTTTCAGTTTTCCGGCCCTTGCGGACCGCTGTTACTGCGGCTTGCCCCCCTCGGCACCACGGTGGGGACAAGTCCCCGGTGTTGTACGCCGATTAAAATTTCCTTTCGATTGTTGTTCAGACGAGAACCGATGTTCGTGTTCGTATTCGAGGAATCGTTGTTCGCATTCGACATCGAAACACCGCCATTCGGGTTCGCGTTGTTGTTGCCACGATAGACCACACGGCCTATGGGGAGGCGCCACCTTTCAAATGCAAAAGTACTATTTTCAAATTATTATTTAACAAACAGATACAAAACCTGACGTCAAAAAATATTTTTCGACGGGCTGACGCCCGTAATGAACGGCGTTCCCCTGCTCGGGGAACACCGGACGTTTTGTCGCTTCGCTCCCGCTTTGACGCTTTACGCGGCCGATCATGCAACCTCGCTTATCGCTTTAAACGCCACGGCGCTCGACGCCCTGACGAGCCGACCGCGGAAGGCCAGACGCGAGCCGA
>CAUBDX010000051.1 GCA_958434805.1 uncultured Phocaeicola sp. | reverse complement strand
AACTCAATTCTATCACTATATCTTTCCGCATTTCTCTTTTTTGTAGTAACTTTGTTTTTAAAGTTACTGTTTGAAGTTCTACCAGAACTATTCTGTGTCCATAAAGGGAAAATAGATTGTATTTTATTTTATTTAAGAAGGAATTTTAAAAGGATTTTTCTACTGAATTTCTACTGTTATGCTACTTTGAGGCGGAAAAAGATAAAAGATATCCCTTTTTATATACTTTTATTTAGCTTATTTATCCGTAAATATTGACCGTTTTGTACTTTTTGTGTCGTATATCAAAAAATAATTTTATAATTAAAGTTGATTTAATAAAAAATATCCTATATTTGCGATGTGATATAATCTTAATTTAAAAATGTAGTTCTGGTAGAACTTATCCTATAAAGGAAATCTCTTTATTTTGTTAAATGAATTTTATTTCAGCCTTTGGAGATGAAATAAATTATTTGGAGAAGTATCCTTGTGCAGATAGTGCAGGGAGTGGTTTGTTTATGGGCACATGGGGACATTTATTCTTTTCATAGTCGATGGTTATACATATATTTATATGGATATGTATGGACTTTGAAATGGCAAGTATAACTAAGGTAGCTGAAAATGTATCTGATAACGAAGAAGCGGAGGTGATATGAACATAGAAGACCATCGTTTAAAAAGGTCAGATGATCTTCTTGAGTGATGAGGCATTAATAAAGTTCTTTATGTACCAACTCTTCAAACAGTAATGCATATTTTGCGACGACTGCTTCGGCGTATTTCTTCCCTTTTCCGGCACTTGCTTTTTTAGGATTGCCTATACCGGTATCTTGCGAAACGTTTTGCCAGTTTCTCGGAATCCATGCCACTTTTTCATTCAGCATTTGCGAAGCGAACTTCTTATAATTTCCATCTCCGGCTTCATCCAGGTTTACCAATTCCGGATGATAATGCATCATAACAGAAGTTTCCAATTCATCTGCATGGTCACCCGGTTCATCAAAGTACTCTTTAGCAGGGATAAAGGCAAACCATTCGCTGCTGGCTATCAGGAAGTCGGGATAGTCCAGTGACAAGTCACGTATCATACTTTTGAATGTATTGCCGCCATGTCCGTTGATAATGACCATTTTGCGGTATCCCTGGGCGTATAGAGAGGCAACTAGGTCGCTTAAAATCGCTTTTTGCGTTTCATAGCGATAATGGATGCAGAAATCCAGCTCGCGTTGTCCCGGATTCTGTGAACCGGCAGTGACGTAAGGCATGACCATGCAACGAATACCGTAATGTGTTTTTGCCAGTTTTGCAGCATCTAGTGCGATGTCGTGGCTTAGAATGCAGTCTGTCAGATAAGGCAGGTGCAGATTATGCGGTTCGGTAGCTCCCCAAGGGAGGAGGACCAAATCATATTTCAATGGTTTTACCTTGCCGTAACAGGTTACGGCAAGGTCTAGTTCTTTATCCATTATTTATAAGAATTTTTAAAGATATGCAGGATTTCTTCGTCTGTAATCGGGCGTGGGTCGAGAGTGAACAGTCCTCCCATCGTATCTCTTGCATTTTGCAGGAATTTGGGGAAATCTTCGGATTGGATACCAAATTCGCTCAGTTTGATAGAATGTACTTTACATTCTTTTTGCAGTGTAATCAATGCATCAATGAAATCGGACGGACGGTTGCTCTTTTTCTGGGTCATCATTTCAGCCATTTTCATGTAACGTTTTGTACAGTCATGCCGGAAAGTTTCGAAGTATGCCTCAGACAAGGCAATGAGTCCTGCTCCATGAGGAAGTTGTGGATAATAAGCACTCATGGCATGTTCTAATGAATGTTCGGAAGTGCAGCTTGAAGTGGCTTCCACCATGCCTGCCAAGGTGCTGGCCCAAGCAATTTTGGCACGCGCTTTCAAATTCTTTCCGTCGGCTACGGCTACTGGCAGATATTTGTAGATCAGACGGATGGCTTCTAAGGCGTAAAGATCACTGATGGGTGTTGCACAATTGGCGATAAAACCCTCTGCGGCATGGAAGAATGCATCGAACCCTTGATAGGCGGTGAGGTGCGGGGGAATGGAAACCATCAGTTCCGGGTCTACAATAGATAAGGTAGGGAAGGTCAGCTGGCAACCGAAGCCTATCTTTTCTTGAGCCGTTTCGTGGGTAATCACTGTCCATGGATCCATTTCCGTTCCGGTTCCGGCGGTGGTAGGGATGGCGATAATGGGAAGTGCTTTGGTAACAGGGCGTCCTTTACCACTACCCCCTGATACATAATCCCAGTAGTCACCGTCGTTGCAGGCCATAACAGCTATACTTTTGGCGGAGTCGATGGAACTTCCGCCTCCCAGTCCTACTACAAAGTCGCACTTTTCCTCCCGGCAGATGGCGGCTGCTTCCATGACATGTTCTTTGATGGGGTTGGGAAGGATTTTATCGTAAACCAGTGTTTCTACATTATTCAGTCTTAATTGGGCAAGTACTCTCTCCAAATATCCATATTTTCGCATGGAAGTTCCGGATGAGATGACGACCAGTGCCTTTTTTCCCGGTAATTTTTCACTGGATAATTTCTTGATTTCTCCGCAGCCAAATACTAATTTGGTAGGGATGTATAAACTAAATACAGGATTTGCTTTCATGTTCTTTCGTATTTAAAGTTTCACTGGTAACAAATGTAGGAAAATAATAGTTTGCTTGTTTAAGTAATTTGTTAAATTTTACATACTGCCGGATTGTATTCGTTTTCTTTAATTCAGTTTGAGATAGATACGTTTTTTCGATTATACTCGAAAAAAGAAATAAACAGTGCTTTTTTTTCGATTATACTCGAAAAAAACTATCTTTGTGGGAAAAGATTCGAGTATGGACGATAAATGGAAAGCTTTAGAAAAGTATAACCTTTGGGGTGGAAATACGTATCAATTGGGACTGGAACGGAAATCTTATACCGACAAGATTGGCAATTTTGTGGGGAATAACTTGGTGAAGGTACTTATAGGACAACGTCGTTCGGGCAAAAGTTATATTCTCAGGCAAATTGCTTCAAGTCTTGTCTCGGAACGAGGAGTAAATCCGGCTAATATCCTATATATAAATAAGGAGTATCTGGAATTTGATTTTATTGATGATTATAAAGCATTGGAAAGTCTGTATCGTTTTTATCGGGAAAAGCTTAAACCGCAAGGAAAAGTATATTTGTTTTTCGATGAAATTCAAAATGTGGATGGCTGGGAAAGGTTTGTAAACTCCCATTCGCAAGACTTTGTCGAAGAGAGTGAATTGTTTATCAGCGGTTCTAACTCTAAAATGCTTTCCAGTGAACTTGCCACTCTTTTGTCGGGACGTTATGTAGAATTTCATATATTCCCCTATAGTTATGCTGAATATTTACAGTTGATGCAGCAACCTGCCGGTCGGGCTTCTTATTTGGCCTATTTACAGAAAGGCGGTTTGCCCGAATTGTACAACCTGCCCACTGTCGAGTCAGAAAAACAGTATGTCGCTTCTGTGAAAGATACGATTTTGTTGCGTGATATAGTGAAGCGTAAACCCGTTCGTGATGTAAGGTTATTGGATGATATTTTTATTTATTTGGTGAATAATGCGTCCAATCTGTTTTCCGTTCAGCATATTGTTAATTTCTTTAAATCCAAGAACCGGAAGGTGAGTTATGATACCTTATCTAATTATCTAGGTTATATAGAAGAAGCTTTTCTTGCCTATAAAACAGAACGTTACAATATAAAAGGAAAGGATGTGGTGGCAGGTAATTGCAAGTATTATCTGAATGACTTGTCCTTTAAGAATTTTCTTTATCCGGGCTTTGCTTATGGAGTCGGGTATTTGTTGGAGAATGCAGTATATTTGGAACTTCGTCGTTTAGGCTATATTGTATATACAGGTTCTTTTCGGGATAAAGAAGTTGATTTTGTTGCTATGAAGGACGATAGAGTGATTTATCTTCAAGCAACTTACATGTTGGAAACGGCACAAACCATGGAACGGGAATATGCTCCTTTGCTGACGATAGGTGATAATTATGAAAAATATGTCGTTTCCATGGATGAGGTACAATTCCCTTCCAATGAAGGGGTCAGGCATATACAGGCTTGGAATTTAAAGGAAATATTGTAGGAAATCAGTTTCTCTTTTTAATATACAGTTTTTGGTAAGAGTTGTCAAAACTCTGATGATATTGTCTGTAGTCTATTATCCAATGTTGCTCACCGCTCCCCCGGATATGTAGAGCAGGAATAGCACCGAAGAGGAGAGTATAGTGGATATTATTTGCTTATGTGCAGTTGGCGCAAACATACGATTGGCATATCAGTCTGTATATCAGTATTCCGCTTATCTTTGCAGTCGCTATCGGGCTGAGTCTGCTTTCTTATTATTATTTTGAGAAACCGGCCAACCGCTGGGTAAAACGAATTTTAAATAAACAATAATAACTAGTTCATGGAAAAACAATTATCAGAAAAACTGCCACGCGTTGAGGTGGTGGATGCTTTACGGGGATTTGCAGTCATGGCAATTCTTTTAGTGCATAGTTTGGAGCATTTCATCTTTCCGGTTTATCCGGTAGACCAGCCTGCATGGTTGAATATACTGAATGACGGGGTATTCAATGTTACATTTACTTTATTGGCTGGAAAATCGTATGCCATTTTTGCTTTGCTGTTTGGATTTACATTTTATATTCAGTCGGCTAACCAACAGCGTAAAGGAAAAGATTTTGGTTATCGTTTTCTGTGGCGTTTGCTGTTATTGGTAGCTTTTGCTACGCTGAATGCAGCTTTTTTTCCGGCAGGAGATGTGTTGTTGCTGTTCTCGGTAGTGGGAATCGTATTGTTCGTGGTGCGCAAGTGGAGTGACTGTGCCATACTAGTTACGGCTATTTTGTTTTTATTGCAGCCCGTTGAGTGGTATCATTATATAGTAGGTCTGTTTGATCCTTCTCATACTTTGCCCGATTGGGGAGTGGGCGCGATGTATAAAGAAGTGGCGGAATATACCAAAGAGGGGAATTTGTGGGAGTTTTTGGGTAAGAATATGACCTTTGGTCAGAAAGCCAGTCTATATTGGGCTCTGGGAGCAGGGCGTTTTTGGCAGACTGCCGGCTTGTTTTTGATGGGATTATATATCGGACGCAAACAATTGTTTGTTACTTCCGAAAAACATACTCGTTTTTGGGTGAAGGCTCTTATCATTTCCGCTATCTCTTTTGCTCCGCTTTTCCAACTGAAAGAGTTGATTATGGCTAGTGACAGTGAACTCATTCGCCAGACTGCCGGAACTGCTTTTGATATGTGGCAAAAGTTCGCTTTTACATTTGTACTGGTTGCTTCTTTTGTATTGCTTTATCAACGGGATAGGTTCAAGAATTTTGTATCAAATCTTCGTTATTATGGTAGGATGAGTCTGACTAATTATATCACCCAATCTATTGCCGGAGCTATTATTTATTTCCCTTTCGGACTTTATCTGGCTCCGTACTGTGGATATACGTTGAGTTTGTTGGTTGGTTTTGTACTCTTTTTGTTGCAAGTACAGTTCTGCAAGTGGTGGTTGAAAGGACATAAGCAGGGACCGTTAGAGAGTCTTTGGCATAAATGGACCTGGATGTATTCCAAAAAATAAGGAACTCTGGGCAGGAGTTGCATATGCTATACGGAAGAGAGGAAAAGGCAAAAAGTAATTTGTCTTTTCCTCTCTTCCGTATAGGGACTGATTCTTGTTTCCCAAGTTTCCCGAATATCATAAAAAGGATATCAGTTCAGGATTATAATCAATTGTTTTTGCCTTCTATCTGAATTTGAATTGCTTGTCCTGTACGTTGCAGACATTCTATAAAAATAGAAAGATGATTGGTCTTTTGCATCAACTCACATATAATTTCCTTTTCTTCTGTGCACCAAGGTTCATAAGCACGTGGGAAAGTTTCACGTTGTTTATGGATATAAGGTGGAAGGACTGTTTTCTGAATGCCTAACTCTTGGACTTTTTGTTTTATACGGCAAATATCTTCTTCTGTACAATCATTAAAAGATTCTTTTGTAAAGAACCCCGGATATTTTTGGTCAATGTCAAGATTGATTGTAGGCTTAGATAGGGATTGAAAGGTTTTTTCTCTGCTTTCTAGTTCCTTTATCAGATTGTTGATGTACTCATCGGCTTGAACAGATGATACAACTATGGAACATTCGTGGCGGGAGTATTCTTTATGGCGGTTGGCGGATAAAACCAGTTGAAAGAACCCTCTATAAGTGTATGGTTATCAATGGCCAATGATTTATTGTGGATACCTTTTACTTCAATGAGGGTTGCGCCATTTTCTATTAATATGTTCCGTCCCTCTTCGGCACGGCTGAGCAACTGATTGGTTTTCGTATCATAATCTAGAGACGAATCGGTGTAGACTGTGACATTCACTCCTCGTTGTACCGTGTGGCGTATCAGCGGAACCAACTGGTCGTTTTCTATGGCGTGGATAGATATGAATGGAGATACAATCAGCAGACGGTGTCTTGCTTTTTCAAAAGCTTGGTGCAGAACCTGGATATGCTCTTCTGTGGTGGACAGACGAAGGGTGGGGTGGTAGGTGCACAGCGGAACTTCCTGTTGGTAAATAAAGTTGTTGGAAATCTCGTTGGATGGATCATCGAAAAGCCATTTAGCCATATTTCCTACCGGGGTGTTTTCTTCCGGATGGAAAATATTCATGTTGCCAAAAACAATGAAATGATGCTGAGCGCGCGATATCGCTACATTGAGCATATTGTATTTTCCATCACGCTCCATAAAAAGAGAATGGTCTTCGGGAGAGTTGACTGTTGAAAAAAGAACAATCGGACATTGGGCACCTTGCAGGGAATGTACTGTGCCGATGATCATATCTTTATATTTCTCATTTCCTGATATTTTTTGTATTTGATGCCGTATTTCGGCTTCTTGGGCTTTAAAAGGAGTTACTACGGCTACAATTTCATGAATAGGCTTTTTATAGGTCTTTTCCAGATTATCTTTTTCCAGTTCCAGCCAACAGACAATGGCTTCCGCTTCAGCCCGGTTGAGGCGACTTCCTGTTTTTCCAGGGCTGCTGTAACTGTTGATGTGTACATATCCTTTGGAAGGGAGGGACTTGTATTTTACTTCGTTACCTTTTTTAGGAAGTAACCTGCCGTGGTAAACATAATCATTGCAATAGGCAATAATGGAATCTACGCATCGTCTGTGTTCGGTCAGAAAAGCTCCTTTTTCACCTTTTACTGTAAAATTACAGCTTTTACGTGCCAGTTTCATTATACTTCCGGAAGAAGAAAGGAAACCATTGTTTTCTAAAAAACGGTATTTTTCCGAGGACTGGTTGGAAACAATGCCCAGATTCTTTAAATTAATGAATGAATATTCATCAGAAATGGACCATACAGGCTCTATTTGTTGAATATCACCTACTAAAATCGCTTGCTTGGCCAAACTGAAGGAGGGAACGGCAAGTTCGGGTGAAACTTGTCCGGATTCATCTACAATCAACAGATCTATTCCATTGTATAAAGGAATATCCCATTTTCCGTTCTCCGCATAGGTCATATACTTGGGTAGAGAATGGAAAGTAGAGATGAAAACAGGCATTACGCAAGCCAAACGTTTTAATCTTTGGGTATAGGCTTCTTGTGTGCGCTGCTTGCCTTCATCGCACTTGCTTAACCGGTGAATAAACTCGGCTTCCCGATAATGTATGGCATACCAGAACATTTGATACCGATAGCTGATATCCAGCCTTACTGCCATGTCTTCTGTATAAGGCAAGTTGCCATACTCAGGGTTGGAACTTATTTTTTCGTAACGTTCTTTGAATTCTTCTGTCAAAGTCCACTGTTCTATTACTTTGTCGTAGGAGGGTAATGGCTCATGGAATTTGCGGATAAACTTCTGTAATATATTGTTTTCCTTCCGGTTTCCGTATTCTGTTGTTTCGGCAGCTTGGATACAGAGAATAATCTTTTTTTGGAGGGCTTGCATTTCTTTACGGAGAAATTGTCGGCATTTTGTTTCGTCTTGATAGTTTTTCTTGAAAAAGTTATTGAAGCATTGCAGATAGAATTGTTTGTACTCTTCTTGACGTTCAGGTGTATCGTATGCTGCCGGAAATCCATCCCCTTTGGGGTTGAACATCATTTTGTACTGTTGTTGCAGCTCTTTTTTCCCTGACAGATATAAGCCTAATGTATCCAGTTCGGGTAGCCAGCGGTTGGACAACCGGGGATGTGTTGTGTCATTGGTTGTTTCCGCTTTGAAATCCTTCAGGATATTGGTGATTGCCTGATTATTAGCTGAACTTGCAACTATAATTTCCGGCTCTTCCGGATTGTTTAGAATATTATGAGCAAGTCTGTTTGCGATGACAGTTTGCAGAAAAGTGGTTTTTCCTGTTCCCGGAGGACCGTTGACGACAAAAATATCAGCACATTCCGGTGTTGTGTACATTGCTAGTGTTTCGCGTTGAGATATGGACAAAGGAAAGTCGCTGCTCATTTGTGCCCAGTGTTCTTGGTTGCAATATACTTTCCGGTTAGTTGGAATAGGAAGAGCGTTAGCAGATTTTGTTTGTATTAACCTGTTGGCGGAATTAATTTAGTGCATACTTAATTCTGCCAATGGGCTT
>CAUBDX010000050.1 GCA_958434805.1 uncultured Phocaeicola sp. | reverse complement strand
GATAATCAACGTAATATCCTCTTGTTACAACCGGCACGAATACTACCTACCTGTCGAATGTCGTCAATCATTACTTTAAATGTAACTTTAAGACATTGGTGAACAGATGTCGGGTGGAGTATGCCAAACTCCTTCTACGAAAGGAAAAGCGCACGGCTGATGAATTGATAAAGCTTTGCGGATTTACATCCAGAAGTGTCTTCTATTCTGCCTTTACCAAAGAGGTCGGTGTGGTTCCTTCACGGTATCCCGGGAATATGCTCCCGTTTCTCTCTGAATACGATTAAGTCCTTTATAAAATAATAAACAAAAAACAAATCAAGTTTTTAAATTTATAAATTTAAAGTTTTTCTATTATGAACAAAAAATTTTTAAGTGTAGTCCTGTTCGGAGCTCTTATGGCCGGCTCTTCAGTGACTTTCACGGGATGTATCGACAACGATGAACCCGCAGGTATCGAAAATCTTCGCGGTGCCAAGGCTGAATTGCTGAAAGCTAAGGCTGCTGTAGAAACAGCAAAAGTGGCTTATGTCAATGCACAGACAGCACAGGCTAATGCTGAAGCCAGAAGATTGGAAGCTGTGGCTCTTCAAGCAGAATTGAAGGCTAAAGAAATGGAGTTGGACAACGCGTTAACAGAAGCCCAGAACGCAGAGAAGATTGCTGCTGCTGAAGCTAAAGTTGCCGAGATTCAGGCTAAATTGGAACAGAATAAACTGAATTGGGAAAAAGAAAAGCTGGAATGTGAAACAAATTTGGCTTACGCTCAAAAAGCTTATGAAGATGCAATGAAGGCTCTTGAATTGTCTAAAGAATTTTTGAGCGATCAGGAACTTGCTGTATTAAAAACCGTTCAAGGTAAGTTAACTGCTGCTAAGAATGCTATTTATGGCTATGATGTCGTGAATGGAGAAAATACTAACCATATTCTTGGTTCTAAAGAACAATTAGATTTGGCATATGAAAGATATGAAGAAGCAGCTACTAATATTGATAATTATATTACCAAACCTTCTTTGGAAGCTAATTTGACCAATGCACAAGCCAGCTTAGACTTTTATAAGGCTGAACTGGATTTGAAACTTGAGGCTCTGAATACCTTGAAATCAGGTGAAGCTTATCAGGCATGGTTGAAATTGAAGGAAGAATATACTGCAAAGAGGGATTCTTTAGAAACTGAAATCGCTGCTAAGCAGAGCAAAGCCAACAAGATTATTGCAGAACAAACTCCGGCAATTGATGCTTTGGAAGATGCTATTGCAGATGCGCAAGCCATCGAAGCTTCTGTTGCTGCTCCTAAATCAGACAAAGACTCTACATTTGCCGTGTCTAAAGCAATTGTAACTGATTTGGATGCAAGTGACTTTGGAGGCTTTGTAACATACGATGCCGGAACAGTGACTGCTAAGTTTAAAACCGGTGCAGAAGTTCTTGCTTTTGTAAAAGAAGATGTGAAAGAGTTGACTAACCAAAAAGGCGCAGCTGCTTATGCAACTATGCTGGATGACGTATTCTCATTTGCAGATGGCAAAGACTCTGAATACAAGAAAGCGGTGGACGAAATTGATGCTGCTGTAAAAGCTGTAAACAAGAAAAAAGCTGCTATTGCTTCTTTGGATACAGAAAAAGCAGAGGCAGTAAAAGTTGCTGCTGAAAAAGAATTGAAATCGGCTCAGGAAGCACAGACTAAGGGGGTTACCGCATGGACAAACTCTATTGCTGCTTGGAAGAAAGCTGAAGGTTACACAACAGAAGAGGCTGATAAAAAGGCTGTAGAAGCAGCAAAAAAAGCATATGAGGATGCAATAATTGCTGCTGATAAATTGGGTGATGATACAGAAAAAGCAAAAGCTATATTGAAAGCCCAACAAACATTCGCGGATGCCATCGTGAAATATTACAACGCAGCAGCACCTTTACAATTGACTGTTAATAAAGTAACTTTAAAACAAAGTGTTACTATTGGAGGTGAAACTAAAGAAAGCAACGTATCGAAGACCGTTAAGGAATGGCTGAGTGATGCTGATAATAAAGATGTTTATTTAGCTGCACTTATTACGTATTTCGGCAATGATGCTACAAAGTTGTGGACTGTAGGTAAAGCAGAAGACAAGTATGATGCTGTAGCAGGAACAGGTGTCAAAGCTGAAGCAGGTTTGGCTACTCTTAAAACTAAAACTGAGATTAAGACTGCATGGGCTACTGCATCTATCAACCTGTTTGGTAAGGAATTAGGCCAGAATACTTATACCGGTGAAGGCCGTGAGACAGAACCGACAGAAACTGAAATTAAGGCTGTATGGGAAAAAGATAATAGTGCAGCAGGTCTCTACGGTGCTGTTATGAATGCGGAAGTTAAACTTCAGACAGCTACAGAAAATGTAGAAAAGGCTGCTCAGTTCGACAAGGTAACTGCTCAGTTGGCTGCATGGAAGAAATCTTTGGCTAACGCTAAAGACGCTTATATAGCTGACAACAAGGAAGTATTAGATGCCGTTGTTGCTGCACAGAAAGTTGTTACCGAAAACGTAGCTACTCCGATTACAGCTTTGGGTATGGATAAAGATAGAGCTTTATTAGGCGAAATCAATGCTGTACTGGAATTCAGTGCTAACGATTCAGATGAAGCATTAATCATTAAACATGTCAATGACTTGATTGAGACTTTACAAACAGAAATCGGTGTGAAGAAAGGCTCATTTAATGAAGAAACAGGAGCATACGTTGAAACATCAACCGATCTTTATCTGAAGATTGAAAAGGCTGAGTCTGATGTATTTGAAGCTCAAAAGATGTTAGACCTTTATAACTCAGGTGATTTAACAGAACAATATGTAGTTGATACTGCTAAGGCAGCATATGAAGCAGCTAAAGCACAATATGAAAAAGATCTTGAAACATTCAACTATTGGAACGCTAAATTGGCTGAATTAATGGAAACTCTTTACGGTACTGCTTCCGCAGAATAATTAAGTAAAAACGTAATTATACGATGATCAAGAAACTATGCACATTACTGATGCTCACTATCCTCTCTGCGCCTTTACTGGCGCAGACTGTAGGCAGTGAGAGTGATGGCGTGTTGTTTGCTCCCAAGAAAGGCCAGTGGCAAGTATCTGTCCTGCTGGGCGGAGGTAACAATTTCTACAATGAAAAAACCTCCTACCTGCTCCCTGCCTTCACCAATACCGGCGGTTCGGTCGGACTGCCCGACAAAGGTGAGGCATCACAGGGGGACTTAAACAGATACCTGAACATTGACGGTTTGAATAACAATAGTCTGACCAACATTCTGGGTATTGAAGGCAAATATTTCCTGTCTGACTGCTGGGATATCAACTTCCAGTTCAGCATGAATATCAACCTGACTCCCAAGAAAGACTATGTGGAAGGCAACTCTACGGAAGTACCCGACATGATTATCCCGGCACAAGATTACATTAGTGCACGGATGACCAACAACTGGTACGTTGGCGTGGGAACTAACCGCTATTTCAAAGTGAGCAATCCTCGCATCCATCCCTATCTGGGTGGCTCTTTAGGCTTCCAGATGGCACGTATCGAGACTACAGAACCTTATACAGGCGATAATTATTATGATGAAGATATGGTAGAAACCGATAAAGAAACCGGAAAACCGGTTGACCCCGACGAACTCGGCGGTCTTCCTACCCAGGTCTATCTCTCGGGCAGCCGTGCCGGTCAGATGTTCGGCATCAAGGCTGCCGGTGTAGCCGGTATCGAATACAGCCTGGCCCCGGGCCTGGTGCTGGGATTCCAGTTCCAACCCCTGGCCTACCGTTACGATGTCATCCAGCTGTGCCCCAAAGGTTTTGACAAGTACAACGCCTCACACCATAATATCAAGATTTTTGATATGCCGGTGCTGAAGCTCGGTATCAGATTCTGACGTAACCCGTTTACGTAGTAAATAACAAAAGGCCGTTCCGCTAAAGCGATTTAGCCGGACGGCTTTTTTCAAATGAGAAAGATGAGAAAAAGAACATGTTTTCTGCCACAGGCAGGTGTCCTGCTGATGCTCGTTCTGACATTATGTGCGTGTACTTCTGTTCCCAAAGGATGCACCATAGAAGGGACGGTAAAGGACAAAAGCTACGAGGGGAAGCAGGTTTACCTGCGCCACGCACTGACTCCGGAAACGTATGACAGTACCATCGTGAAGAACGGCACTTTCCGCTTTACCTTGGGGGAAACCTCACCTGAAGTGTCCCTATTGGTGCTGAAGGCCTCCTCCGATGACCTGTTCCCCGTTACGCTTCCCGTGGTGACTGAAAAGGGAGTTGTAAAAGTGGTCCTGGGAGAGCTGGTCCTCACCTCGGGGACGGATTTGAACGACAGGCTGCAGGACTTCCTGCTGGCTGTCGACCGGTTCGGTGACGAGATGGCCGGGAAAGGGGAAAGCCACGGGAAAATCAAAAAGGATTTCTCCGTTTTGCTGGAATCCTCCATTCTCCAGAACAAGGACAACGAAGTGGGAGTCTATATCTTCCGCAGCTACGGCTCGCGTCTGTCCCCCGAACAGAAAGCACATATCGCAGAGCGGGCGGGTGAATGGTTCCGCAAGCGGCTGGATGAAACAAATAACCAATTAAAACAGTAGTGACTATGAAAGTAAAGGTGATTATTGCAGCTTTATTACTGGCGGGTGCCGGTATGAGCGCCAACGCTCAGAGTACGGATGACAACTGGTTCCTCCAGGGCCAGCTTGGTGCCTCCTATTCGCTGGACGGCACGGGTATCGGCAAACTGATTTCTCCGGCAGGACAGATTGCTGCCGGCAAGTACTTCAATCCTTATGTGGGTGCCCGTCTGGCTGTCAGCGGCTGGAGGGGAAGGGCCGGAAGCGGCAGCAGGCCCGCCGAGGGGTTCTACTATGGTGCGGCCACCGTGGACGGCCTGTTCAACATGAGCAGCCTGTTCTGCGGAAGCAACCCCGAACGTTTCTTCAATGCACGCCTTATCGCGGGGGTCGGTTACAACCAGACCTTTGACGAGGGGGCGAGCAGCTTCATGGCAAGGCTGGGCCTCCAGGCAAGCTTCCGCCTGAACAAAGCCTTCGATTTCAATGTTGAAGCCCTGGCAAACGGTGTTTCCGACCGCTGGAACCGCCGGGACGACCACAGCTTCGATTCCTATTACAACGTGCTGGTGGGCATCACCTACAAGTTCGGTACGGGATTCAACCTGAAATGTCCCGACTGCAAGCCGGTAGCGTACAGGAACGAACGTTACAGCGAGTCATACGTGAAGTCGCTCAATGACAGGATCAACGAGCTGCAGGGCGCAATCGACAGCCATAAGTGTCCCGAACCGGTTCCGTGTCCCGAGGTGGAAAAGAGCGTGCCGGGCATCAAAAGCCACGTTTCCTTCGGGCTGGCAAAGACGGACATCGCCGAGGACCAGCAGGTCAACATCCTGGCCATTGCGGACTATATGAAGCAGTATCCCCGCTCAAAGGCGACCATCACCGGTTATGCCGACAAGGGAACGGGAAGTGCAAAGGTCAATGCCGAGCTTGCCAAAAAACGTGCACGCATGGTGGCCGACGAACTGATTAACAGGTACGGCATCAGTGCAGACCGACTGAGTGTGGACAGCAAGGGTTCCGAGGTGCAGCCTTTCACAACAAATGACTGGAACCGTGTAGTGATTATGATTGCGGAATAAGAGAGCCGCTTTTATAATATTTTGGTGAAAAGAAGGGTAGTTTTCTCAATTGAAGACCGCCCTTCTATATTTATGATATAAAATAAAGTTTCTTAATAGCATCAATGTTATAAATATCAATTGAGATATTGTATTTTTGTTCCCATCCAGTCACTTTCCATCTCTCTCTTGCTACGATAGATTTTCTTATCTTTTAAATAATAATAGTCCGGTTTGCCGGCAAATTCTATATTGGCATACTCTGACTCATTAGTATGATGTATAGACCATACACCTTCATAATTTAAGGTATCGTCAAATAGGATAAGTGTGGTTGAATCTTCTTTTAACTCAAATTTTATCCCTGATTCCGTAACAAACACACCATCAAAGGGAGCAGAATTACTGCTATCTCCTTTGCATGAGGAAAATATATAAAAGTAAAGAAGAATCAGCGTATAAGTAAATAACTTCATGTTTATTTTTATTTTGATTTCGTAAAAAAAAGGACGCTCCTTTTAAAAAGCGTCCTTTTCATATTATAGTCCTAAATATTAGTTATTGGGAGTACCGTCTGCCTTGTGAACATTCACTTCGAGAGCTTCTTTCTTCAAGACACCCCATTTATGAGCAACTTCAACAGAGATATACATCTTATAATCAACATTAACCGGAGTACCTTCATTGTTGAAGTATGCCAAGTGGGTAGGATCTGAAACTACCTCTTGAGCATTTGCTTTATCAACCACACCACCATTTTCAGTAGCTTCCATCTGTTTCAGTGATGCCTTGGTTGGCAACTTACCGTCTTTCACACCTTCGGTATGTTTGTAAGTGTTAGTTGCTGCATCATATGACAAGCTGGTAGTTACTTTATCTGTTAAGAACTTAACATTGTGAACACCGTAGAAGTCATACAATTCATGTGCATATTCACCGTCCTTAACTTCCGTAAGGTCTTGAGCTGCAACTTTATTTCCATTCCAGTCTGTAAAGTTGAATCCGTTTGCTACATTCAAGAAGCTACCATCGATTTCTGCATCAACAAAGTTACCGTTGATGCTACCGTCAATAGTCAAAGGATCAATGAAGAATACTTCAAATTTCTGAACAGGAATTACATTAAACTCATTGTATTCAACAACCAAGTTTACAGGAACAGATTTACCAACCAATGCCTGAGCAGCAGGTGTACCATTCAGTTTGTCTAATTCGTGTAAACGAACGTGGCTTTCGCATTCATCCGTTCCAGAACCCAGTATTTCATTGAAGTCCCATGGCAAGTATTGAGTATTTGACACCTCTTCAGCACCCATCTTGTTTTCGATAGTTGCAGCTAAAGTTTCCTTATCTGCCTGAACGTAGTCGAAGTTATTCCATGTATCAGGTGCAGTACCCTTCCATAATGAAATACCATCTTGGCTTACATGATATCCAGCCAAATAATCATAGTCATTGAAACGAGCCTCATCAAATACAAATCTTACATTAGCACAAGAACGGATATTCTTAATAAACTGAGCCAAATTTTCAGGTTTAGCACTTGTAGGTTGGTAGATATATCCGTTAACAAGGTCTGCGGAAATATGGCTGTAATCTTTCAATGCACAAGCAGTTCCATTATACTCATGTTCATGATCAGGTGTAACTCCTGTTCCTCCATTATTCCAACCATTGTTATTAGTTGTGAATACAAGCGGATTTACGTTGAATATACCTTCACCTGTACCATTTTTCCAGTATGTTCCTTGATAAGCAAATTCTTGTTTCGGAGCAACTATTTCCTGAGTAAAGTGCTGAGTGATATTACCTACAGTACCTACAGCATCTACATATTCAATTTCGATATCAAATGTAGAAGAGTAGTTACCATTTCCATTATCCTTAAGGGTACCTACAATTGCAGGGTTCATAGCCCATACCAGATTGTATGAAGTATTGTCTTGTGCGTCTTCCAAGAAACCGAACAGCAAATCTACGTCATTCTTCAATGCTTCTGCTCCATCCTTTTCTTGTTTGATACCTTCATCCCAATTGGTAACAGCATCTGTAGAAACAGTCCATTCTTTTAAATCAATTGCTTGACCATCTTTCATCAGACTCTTCACTCTTAAAGTCTTGAATACATTGTGGAACTCAGTCTTACTCATACTTTGTCCACCATTGAATTGAACTTGATGGTAGATAGCTTCATTCATATCCTGAGAGAACAATTGCTGGAACATATCCTTGCAACTGATAATGTCTTCAGTGAAATTGAACGGTTTTAATGTCTGTTCTTCAGCTTTGTCAATCCAACGCACTTTAATGTAACGTTGTGCAATCAGTGCGTTACCATTCTTTGTATCGATTAATGATACACGTACAATGGGTTCGCGACCGATAGAAGCTCTTGAGAACTCGTTATCTGCCAAATCCACATCATAAACTTCCGATTTCAGCATATTGCCTTTTAATATTTTAGCAAATGCCTGTTCGTCAGTCTTGCGGTCACCCTGTAGATATTCAGCCTGAGCAAGAGCAAAACGGAATTCTAATCCATAATCTGCATAATTTTCCAGTTCTCTGTGTTCTGCATGTTTGTTAGCTTCAGTAGTAGTACAAACAGTAACCAATTTATTTAAGTCAAGCGGTTCATTATATGCCTGCTCAACATCCACTAACTGATTATTGGTTGAGCCATACAGACAAATAGAATCATGATAATGAACATAAATATCTTTGTTGTCTGCATCTTTCTGAATCTCATCTGCAAATTCGCCATCAATCTGTTTTGTAAAATCAGTCTTAGAGTTAGCCAAATAAGGGATAGCCACAATTTCCTCTATACGAGAATATTCAGAATTTACATATACTCCCTCAATTTTTCCTGCTTCTTTGTCAGCTTTCTCTGTTTCTGTGTAATTAGCTTCAGTAACAGGAACTTTCAAAGACGCCATATAGAATGTTTCTGTGTTGCCTACCTTGTCTGTAGTAATCTGTTTGCCTAAGAAATCTTCACTTTTTTTGAATGTAACAGTCAATACTCCATCCTTAATTTCCTTGCTTGTCGGTACAATCGGGCTGTTTGATGTTACATCAGCAGATCTTTGTGTGTTTTTTGATGTGATACAATCAAATGATGGCAGCTCAATATCTTCGGTACGCACTCCCATGCTTGGACTTACATGGAAATAAGCTTCATTCTTTTCTGTAGAAATATAGCGTGCTTCACCAACAGGTTCATGGTCTAAAACAGGACGATTGGTATGATTACCAGGGTTCGATTCATGTTTCTCCATTGCCTTATATCTCTGAGGAGTATACTGTAGAGTAGTCAAAGTAATAGCCGCAATACCATTGATATGTTCTGTTGGAATTAAAGCAAGACTAGTCAAACGATGACCTATAATCTGCATGACTTCGGCACTCAATTTATCTACCTTCTCGTTTAAAGCCTGCAAGCTTTCTGAAGTAATGAAGTCACCTGTTAACTCTTCTTTCAAAGCTGCGATTTTTTTGTCTACACTTTCTAAAGAAGCAAGTTTGCTAATTTGTGCTTGAAGTTCTTTCTTCAAGTTCTCAAGGTCTGTCGAAGTAACCTCACCGCTACCACTGCCTCCTTCTTCGGCTTTTTTCAAAGCTTCTTCTGCTTTAGCTTTTGCTTCCTCTGCTATTTTTTTTGCATCAGCCACAGCAGTTTCCATTGTGGAAAGTTTTTGAGTCATTTCCTCAAGTGAAGCCTTTTTATTCAGTTCTTCTTGTAAATCCTTGATGTCATCATCATAGTCTTTACAAGACACGAACGTTCCTGTAGATGAAGCCATCAAAACTCCGAACAGGACTGCACTTAAAATTTTTTTGTTCATAATAGAAAAACTTTAAATTTATAAATTTAAAAAACTAGAATTGTTATTGTTTTTTTCAAGATTTAAGTAACTGTATATGAGTTCAATATTGCTATATTTGCTTGTCTTTATAATACTTTTGATAATATAAAGGAGATACTCTCATAATTTTCTTAAATGCTGCATAAAAAGCGCTTCGAGAGGAAAAACCGCAAGGTTTATAAAGTTCATTTGGAGAATGTACTTCATTGGATATTAACTGTTTAGCATATCCTATGCGGTATTTATTCAGTAAGTGTTTAAAGTTGCATTTAAAGTAATGATTGACGACATTTGACAGGTAGGTAGTAT
>CAUBDX010000049.1 GCA_958434805.1 uncultured Phocaeicola sp. | reverse complement strand
AGAAGATGAAGAGGAACTGACTGCACGCGCTCACATGGCGCAGGATACGTTCGAGGTACGAAATCAACGATGACTTCGGAGGTACGGTAGAGTATGACTATCTCAGAAAGGAACTCGATGAGCATATAACAGCTTACATTAAAAAGACTGGACTCGATCAGTTTATATAAAAAATTGTATATTTGCAATATGTGGAAAGAGAAATTGGGAAGCAAGCTCATAAATGCTTCCAAGGACGCATAACCTTTTACACAATCAGGCAAAAAAACAGAGAAAAACATGAAATTCAACAATGAAGAAATACGGCGGCAAGACCGCCGGCTGGATGAAAAGCGCGCTTTTGAGATTTTAAAAGATGGAGAATATGGTGTATTATCCATGCAGGAAGAAAACGGAGAAGGAGCTTATGGAGTTCCTTTAAGCTATGTATGGGACCGGGGTAATTCTATCTATATCCACTGCGCCCCTTCCGGACATAAGCTACGCTGCCTGGATGCCTGCAACAAGGTTTCCTTTTGCGTAGTAGGACGTACACAGGTTATTCCCGAAAAATTCACCACCCTTTATGAAAGCATTCTGCTGAAATGTACCGCCCACCGCACACTGCATGAAGCCGAGCGCATGTCTGCCCTTTCGCTGCTCATCAGCAAATACAGTCCGGAACACAAAGTTACCGGCATTGAATACGCCAACAGGTCATTTCACCGAACCGAAATCATCCGGTTAGATATTGAAGAAATCAGTGCCAAATCTAAATAAATGAAAAGAGGTGACAAGCTATTTGCTTATCACCTCTTTTTTCATCAGTTTAAATTACTGCTCCGGAGCAAACATCGGATCCCATGCCGGCAAACGAACCGGTTTCTGCTTCAAGATATCCAGCACTTTTTCAGGCACATATTTCTTCTCTACAGCCAAACGGAACATATATTCGTTAAACCATTCATCCGTCATGATCATGTGACCACGGAAACCCGTATCACTACCCCAACTGTTTTCAACCATCCATTTCTTGGGCTTGCCTTCCTTGTCAAGATCAACCGCCATCAGCGTCATAGCATGAGTCGAACCGCTGGCAAAAGTCTGGATACGCTGCTTCTTATTCATCGGGAAATCAGTTCCCATGAGCGAAGCATAATCAAAATTATGAATATCAAGCATACCTCTGTCACTGTCAGCAAACTTACCCACATCGCAAGAGAAATACATCATCGTACTATCCTTAATAGAAGCAATAGCCATTTCTTTGATTTCTTCTACCGGAAGATTGACATAAGTCCAGTTCTTTCCGTCGTACACATGGCGGTCATAGTCAATCTCATAACACTTATAATAATCACGGCTGGGGTCATTCATCACCATCACGTAATTATGATCAAGGTCATTCCCAAGAAACTCCTGATAAAATGACTGAGGCGTATATTCCTTTTCCACTCCGTTCATTGTCCACTTAAACTTCTGGACGGGTTCTCCCATCGCCAGTGCCAACATCCGGTAAACCGTAGCTAGCATTTCTGTCTTCTTATCCTCCAAAGCCTTCGGCTTAGCTCCAGCAGCAGTTTCTTCACGAAGTTTCAAGCCATATTCACGGAGTTTTAAAGCGATGAGGTTACTGATTTGCGAAGTATTCTCACTGCTATATGTTTCAGGCATCACAGAAGAAGGAACCACTCCATACTTCATAATCAAATCGGATACACCGGTAAACTGCCCGCCATCGCCAATCGGATTCTTGAACAGCCACTCCACCATTTTATCATCCATCGGCTTATTGCGAGTGTCAATGATACCCTGAAGAAACAAGTTCGCCTTTTCTAACTGATCATAAAAGAAGCAGTAGTTATGCGAAAATGTCATTTCCTCCAAACCATATTTGGCAATCATCTGCGCACGCAATACGTTCAGTCCGGTAAACAGCCAGCATCTGCTAGACCGTTTCTGGTCTGTAATTCCCTTCGAAACAACTTTATCTGAAAAGTCTGTATCAAAGTTGGCCAAGCGTTCCTGATTACGTGCCAGTACAGCAATGCTCGTACCCGACATTGCATTATGAATCGCTTTATCGGATGCAGTATGTTGGTAAGCTCCCTTTATACGAGTAAGCATATCCGGCGAAATTCCTCCCTCTTGCGCCTGCATGCTTAATGCCAAAGCTGCAAGGCAGGCTAATGTCATGTGTTTTTTCATCATACTTTTTTCTCTTTTTATTTAGTAATTCTTGCTATCTTAAACCCTATTGAAGCAATAAAGATACTCATCAGCGGACTAATATAGTTAAAAAAACAATAAGGCAAATAAGTCAGTGTCGGTACATTTAAAATAGTGGCCTGCGTCATTCCGCAGGTATTCCACGGAATCAAGGCTGAGGTAACCGTAACCGCATCTTCCGTAGTACGGCTAAGCAGACAACTTTCATAACCCTGTTTTTTATAAATATCCTTAAACATATTTCCAGTCAAAATAATGGAGATATACTGATCGGAAGTAGCTAAATTCAAGAACAGGCCTGCTCCCACGGTAGATGCCACCATACCAGCAAGTTTATGTGTAAAGCGAATGAATAACGAAGTGATACTGCCCAACATACCGCAAGCAGTCATGGCTCCTCCCAAGCACATGGCGCAAACAATCAGCCAAACGGTATTCATCATACCCGACATACCACGGGTAGCTATCAGGTCATTCAGTTCAGCTGAACCTGCCTCAAGCCCTGTTCCTCCAAACAAAACCATCCATGTTCCCTTAAACAGGTTTTCTGCGGTCATAC
Organism: uncultured Phocaeicola sp.; assembly: GCA_958434805.1. The sequence goes on along the minus strand of CAUBDX010000049.1, from coordinate 7,851 downwards.
CTTCACCAGCCACTTCACATACAACATCCGGCTGAAAAACCAGCATACAGATTACCGCCAATGTTGTAGAAATAAAGAGAGTAACGATGGAAGGCAGCTTACGGGCAATTAAAATTCCGGTAACAACCGGCACTATCAAAAGCCAAAGCGAGATATGAAACCGGTCGGCCAGTGCATCCGTAAACAAGGAAATGTGAGCCGCTGCATCCGAAGCATGTGTCAGACCAGCTATCGTAAACAGAAGCAAAGTAATCAGCATTGAAGGCACAGTGGTTAACATCATATATCGGATGTGCCTAAACAGCGGGGTCTCAGTAACCGATGATGCCAATACCGTGGTATCAGACAGCGGAGAAATCTTATCGCCAAAATACGCCCCTGAAACAATGGCACCGGCTATCCAACCGTCAGCAAAACCTTGTGCCTTCCCTATTCCCATCAAGGCAATCCCTATCGTAGCAATGGTGGTCCATGAACTTCCGGTCATAACCGAAACCACAGCGCAAATGATGCAACAAGAAACCAGGAAAAAATTAGGATGAATTACCTGTACACCATAATAAATCAAGGTAGGTACCACCCCGCTCAGCATCCAGGCCGCCGAAAGAGAACCAATAATCAGCAAGATAATAATCGCACTGCTAACCCCTGTAATGTTATTCACAATCGCATGTTCTATATCTTTCCACTGAACTCCATAACAAGCTATTCCGATGAAAGAACATAACGCAGTGGTCACCAACAAACAAACCTGACTTCCTCCACTCAATGCGTCGCTACCAAAAAAACGGATCGTGAAAAACAGCAGGATAATTAAAGCCAGAATAGGAAGCAACGATACAAGAGGAGAAGGATACTTTTTGATTTTTGTCATTGAAATCTATAATGTTTGATTCATATTTTATTTTTCCGCCTGCAAATTTCCGAATAAATTTTCATATTCCCATAAAAACACGTATTAAAATTTATATTTTTTCGCATATTCTCCCTTCATAGCGGCTCAGGCATACAAAGAACCCTTATAGACAAGACTTCTATATTACAGCGTAAAATATCCCTCAGCTGAAATGAAAACACAGAAACAAGCCTAAGCTCAAAAAGGTTTTATTTAGCGTATAAATATTCATATACAAACAACACAACCTCTTATTATTCTCTCTGCATACCTTTCATAAAAACAAACAAGATTTTTAAAAATCATGAAATAAGTATTTGATTTATCGTTTTGTTCAATGAATATCATTAATTTTGTTTACTTTATTATATCCATGAGCAAATTTACACGTGTAAAACATACCATACGCTGGTCTATTATTCTGACACTTTCTTTTTATTTCGGAATAATTGCTGTGCTGAATATCCCGTTTATCCAAAAGCAGGTATCGGAGTATGCAGAACAGCAACTCTCACAGCTTTTCCAGACAAAAGTGAGCATCGGGAATGTAGATTTAGGTATGCTGAACCGAATTATCGTACGCGATTTAGAGGTTTATGACCAAGAGGGAAACGAACTCTTAAAAGTCACACGCTTTTCTGCAAAGGCAGACATCACTGCGCTCTTCCACGGACGTATCCGCATCGGCAGTGTCCAGCTTTTCGGACTGGATGCCCGTCTGCGCAAAGCCATGCCGCAAAGTCCTCCTAACTTCCAGTTCATCATTGACGCCTTTGCTCCTAAAGACCATGCCAAGAAAAAAACGGGAATTGACCTCCGCATCAATACGGTATTAATACGAAGAGGAAAACTATCATACGATATTGCCTCTGAACCGGAAACGCCACAACGTTTTAATCCGGCTCATCTGAATTTCAGCAATATTTCGGCTACACTTTCGCTCAAGGCCCTGCAACCAGACTCTGTAAACGCACAAATACGGCGCATGAGCTTTAATGAACACAGCGGATTCCAACTGAAACGGCTCTCAGCCAAACTGACGGCTAATGACAAAAGGATTCAGCTGGAGGAACTTCACATCGGTCTTCCTGACACGGATATCGAACTGGACAGCCTGAACATTGCCGCTAAAAGTCTGACTCATCTTGCCACATTAGACGATGTAGGCCATTATGCCACCTCACTGCATGCGTCTATTACTCCGTCCGACTTGGCTCCGTTTGTTCCTGCACTGCAGTTTTTTAAAGACCCCATGCTCTTACGCTTCACTGCGCAAGGAAAAGGGAAGCAAGCCGAATGTACCGAATTTCGCCTGACAGACAGTTTCGGGCAGCTCAGCCTCAGCGCCAAAGGAATCATAAACGCACAAAACTCTGTCAAACGACCCTATTTTTACGGAACCATTGAACAGGCGGAAATCAGTCCACAGGGAAGTGTCCGCCTGTTTCAGAATTTAACCGGAAAAGCCGAATTGCCTTCTTTGCTTTCAAGAATCGGATTTATCCACTTTAAAGGGGATATTTCAGGCTATCCACACCAGCTCACCACACACGGCAATCTTCGTTCAAACATTGGTAACTTGCAGGCCAACGTCACCATGCATACTGACACTATAACCCGCAACCGAAGTTTTTCAGGACGTGTGGCCAGTGAAGAGCTTCAGCTGGGCAAACTGCTCAACAAAGAAAAAAACTGGGGGAATGCGGCTTTTGATATCGAGCTAAAAGGATTCAAATATCAAAACAGCAAAGCTGAATCGTACATTAAAGGTACTATATCGGAACTGCAATATAACCAGTATGCATACCATAACATCATGCTCGACGGGCATTATCGCCCCGGAGGATTTAAGGGTAAAATAGCAATGGATGATCCGAATGGGAATATTGTAATAAACGGACAGTTTATTACCGCACAGCCTATGCCTGATTTTAACCTGCATGCTACGGTACGGAACTTCCGCCCGCATGATTTACAGCTGACACCGAGACACAAAGACACATCTATTGCACTGAATCTGACTGCCGATTTTTCGGGACACTCCATTGATGACATGGAGGGAAGAATCGACTTGGACAGCCTGACCGTTCATGCTGCAGAAAAAGAGAACAGTTATTTCCTGAAAAATCTGAATATTGTGGCCGGACATAACCAAGAAGGGAAAAAAGAAATTCAAATCCACTCTCCTTTCTTACAGGGAGAAGTGAAAGGAAGCTATTCTTATCAAACTGTTTTCGCCAGCCTGCGCCGGATGATAAGCCAACACCTTCCCTCGGCTGTTCCTGCTCAGAAAAACAAACGTGAACCGAACAATAATTTCACATTCAACCTGAAAGTGGAGGATGCAGACATTGCCTCCAAAGTATTCGGTGTGCCCTTAGAGCTGCAGATGCCTGCCAACTTGCAAGGATATGTAAACGACAGTTTGATGCAAGTAAACATCAACGGCTATTTCCCCCGTTTTTCCTACAAGGGAAAAATTTATGAATCGGGAGTGCTTACATGCGAAAATGCCAATCAGGAACTCCAATGTCAGCTCCGGGCAAATACGCTTCTAAAGAAAGGAGCCATGTTTAACTTCTCCCTGTTGGCACGAGCTAAATCAGACAGTCTGCGGACTACTCTCTTTTGGGGGAATAATACTAATATTACATACAGTGGAAAGGTAGATGCAATCAGTAGCTTTTCACGGACAGACAACGAACAGCCATTGCACACCCAAATAGATATCCAACCCAGCACCATCATTCTCAATGACACCACTTGGCATGTGCATCCATCTACTGTAACGATTGACAAAGACAGCATTGAAATTAAAAACTTCTTATTTGAGCACGCTCAGCAGCACTTGAAAATAAACGGGCGCATAGGAAAACGCCCGACAGATTCATGTATGGTAGATTTGCGTAACATCAATCTGCTTTATGTAATGGATATGATACAATTCCATGCCGTGAAATTCCAAGGACTGACAAGCGGAAAGATTAACCTTCAGCATGTAATGAACGACCCATTTATGCAGGCCAATTTGAAAGTAAACCAATTTTCTCTCAATGATGCGCTCTTGGGAGAAGCTGTTATTACAGGAAGCTGGGACAAGGAAATTGGAGGTATCCGCCTTTCGGCAGACATCCGGGAGACTGATTCTTTATACACCCGAGTCAATGGATATATATCCCCCAAAATGAAAGGACTAGACTTAAACATAGAAGCTGGAGGAACCAACATGGCTTTCTTGCAGCCCTTCATTGAGGGTATCTTCAGTGATGTTAGAGGAAGAGCATTCGGTAACATCCGTCTGTTCGGACCTTTTTCACAACTTGATCTGGAAGGAGTGGCACGGGCAAACGTAGGGATGAAAGTCAATATTCTTAACACCCGGTTTGAAGCAAGTGCCGACTCGGTGCATATTACACCCGGAAATTTCCGCTTTGAAAACGTACGCCTGACCGATCCGGAAGGGCACACAGGCCATGCCAACGGAACGTTAAGCCATACCAAACTGAAAAATCTGACCTATCAGTTCCGTTTCGATACAGACAATATGCTTGTCTATAACACCCAACACGCCACTCCCGACTTCCCCTTCTATGGTCAGATATACACAACAGGGAATGTACGTCTCCGAGGGGGAGATAATGCCCTCAATGTAGACGGAACGATGAGAGCCGAAAATCAAACCTCTTTTGTTTACATGCTCGCTTCTGTAGCAGAAGCAACCAGCAATCAGTTTATTACTTTTGTTGACCGCACCCCCAAACGCCATCAAGAGAATATTGAAACAGAGGTCTATCACTATTTAAATCAACCGGACAAAGATGATGAGCAGGATATACCCATTGACATCCGGATCAACTTACAAATAGAGCCGACTGAACGTGCCAATATGAAAATCATCATGGACCCACTTGCCGGTGATTATATATCGGCAAAAGGTAATGGAAATTTACGCATCAACTTTTTCAACAAAGGAGACTTCCAGATATTCGGTGATTATAACATCACTGAAGGGATTTATAAAATGAGCATGCAAAATGTAATCCGAAAAGATTTTGTTTTGCAGCCGGGCGGAACCGTAACCTTTAACGGAAATCCGAAAGCGGCTAATCTGAATGTACAAGCAGTCTATACCGTCAATTCGGCTTCACTGAACGACTTGCTTGCCGACGCTTCTTCTTCAAAAGGAAATGTAAGGGTAAACTGTCTGCTTAACCTTACCGGCAACTTGACCTCACCTAATTTGAGCTTTGACTTAGAGTTACCTACGGTCAATGAAGAAGACCGCGAGCTGGTTCGAAGCCTGACCAGCACGGAAGAGCAGATGAATACGCAGATTATTTATCTGCTTGGCGTAGGCAAATTTTATACCTACGATTATGCCAATAATACCACTCAGTCGGATGCTACCAGTTCTTTGGCTTTCAGTACACTTTCCGGACAGCTGAACAACATGTTATCGCAAGTGCTTGACAATCAGAACTGGAATATAGGGACCAACTTAAGCACAGGAGAAAAAGGATGGAGCGATGTGGAAGCTGAGGCTATTCTATCCGGACGCCTGCTTAACAACCGGCTGATTATCAACGGCAATTTCGGATACCGGGAGAACACCATGCGAAATACCAATTTCGTAGGCGACTTTGAAGCAATTTGGCTACTTACTAAAAACGGAGAATTCCGTTTAAGAGGATACAATCAGACGAACGACCGGTATTTTACCAAATCAACCCTTACCACACAAGGTATCGGGTTAATGTATAAAAAAGACTTCACCAACTGGAAAGAGTTAGTCGACTGGTTTTTACACAGAAGAAAACTGCGGACATCGAACCAGAAACAGAAAGAAGAGAAAAAGCAAATAAAAGAGAAGGCTATAATGCCTGCAGTACAAGAAAAAAGACAACGAAAAAAATGAATAAATTCATGGAAAAAAACTATTATTTACCTTCCGAATGGCATCCGCAAAGCTATATACAGCTCACCTGGCCACATGTAGATACTGACTGGGCATATATGCTGGATGAAGTAGAAGAATGTTTCTGCAACCTTGCCCGTGAAATCGCTACCCGACAACCTCTCCTACTCGTAGCACCTGAATTTCCGAAGGCGCTTAATGAGGCTCCTTTCCGTGAAAACATCCATTTCATAGCCTGCCCTACTAATGATACATGGGCGCGTGACCATGGGTTTATCACCCTGCTGAAATATCATGGAAGTCCTCTTCTGTTAGATTTTTGCTTCAACGGATGGGGTATGAAATTTGCAGCCAATAAAGACAATCTGATTAACAGCCGACTGTATAAAAGCGGATTGATGAACGGAAATTATGTAAACTGCCGCAATTTTATACTTGAAGGCGGTTCTGTGGAAAGCGACGGAGAAGGCACTCTTCTCACTACTTCACTTTGCTTACTGGCTCCCAACCGAAATGACACCATGAGCAGAGGCGAAATAGAAAACTATCTGAAAGAACGTTTCAATCTGAAACAAATATTATGGCTTGATTATGGATTTCTTGCAGGCGATGACACCGACAGCCACATTGATACATTGGCCCGCCTCTGCCCAGATGATACGATTACGTATGTACAATGCCTCGACAAGGAAGATGCCCATTACGGAGCACTCCTGTCTATGGAGGAACAACTGAAGAGTTTCAGAACTTTAGAAGGAAAGCCTTACCGCTTGTTGCCCCTCCCTATGCCTGAAGCAATTTACGATGAGGCAGGAGAACGTCTGCCGGCAACCTATGCCAACTTTCTTATCATGAATCAAGCTGTACTTTACCCTACGTACAACCAAAAAGAAAATGATGAGCGAGCTGCTGCCGTACTGGCACAAGCCTTTCCCGGAAGAGAAATCGTAGGTATAAACTGTCTTGCCTTAATCAAGCAACACGGCTCTCTACACTGTGTTACCATGCAATATCCTGATTCAATAAAAGTAAACCACTCATTATGAAAAGAATTATTCGTGTAGGTATCGTTCAGCAGGCATGCACAAACGATATTAAATTAAATCTTGAGAAACTACACCGGAACATAGCCTCTGTGGCACAGGCCGGTGCCCAGCTCGTTATACTGCAAGAGCTTCATAACACACCTTACTTCTGCCAGACAGAAGATACAAACATGTTCGACCTTGCAGAACCTATACCAGGGCCCTCTACAGGTTTTTACAGCGAACTTGCCGCTGCTTACCATGTGGTCTTAGTGACTTCTCTTTTTGAACGCCGTGCCCCGGGACTCTATCACAATACCGCTGTGGTTTTTGATTCAGACGGAAGCATCGCCGGAAAGTACCGTAAAATGCACATCCCCGATGATCCGGCTTATTATGAAAAATTTTATTTTACACCGGGCGATTTGGGGTTTGAGCCGATACAAACTTCTATTGGAAAATTAGGTGTACAGGTATGCTGGGATCAATGGTATCCTGAAGGAGCCCGCCTCATGGCATTAAAAGGGGCTGAACTGCTGATTTATCCTACTGCCATCGGGTGGGAAAGTTCGGATACACAAGAGGAAAAAATGAGACAACTCGGTGCATGGGTTACTGTACAGCGCGGACATGCCGTAGCCAACGGACTTCCGGTAATTGCCGTAAACCGGGTAGGCCATGAGCCCGACCCTTCCGGACAAACCAATGGCATCCAATTCTGGGGAAATAGCTTTATAGCCGGACCTCAAGGGGAGATTATAGCGCAAGCCAGCAATATGAAAGAAGAGAACTTGCTTGTAGAAATCGATATGAACCGAAGTGAAAACGTACGCCGCTGGTGGCCTTTCTTACGCGACCGACGTATTGATGAGTTCAAAAACTTAACCAAGCGGTTTATTGATTAATATCTTTTCTCTTTATCGCATAAAAAAAGGATTTAATCAGCTTTTACAGCGCATTTAGTAAGCATTCTATTTTCCGCCTTGACACGCATGTTTCCTAAACCTACCTTTGTG
>CAUBDX010000048.1 GCA_958434805.1 uncultured Phocaeicola sp. | reverse complement strand
CCAAGGACCCTCTGATTAACAGTCAGATGCTCTAACCGACTGAGCTAACGAAGAAAATTTGCATTTGACTTTAAAAGTGCTCTTCGTCTTGGACTTGAACCAAGGACCCTCTGATTAACAGTCAGATGCTCTAACCGACTGAGCTAACGAAGAAGGTTTTTCTCTCAAATGCGGTGCAAAGATAATAGGTTTTTCCGAAATATGCAATATCTTTGCAGAAAAATTTTAGATAAATGGATAAAATAATTGGAATGGGCAATGCATTGGTTGACGTTCTTGTTACTTTGCAAGATGATTCGCTACTAGATGAGATGAGTTTGCCCAAAGGAAGCATGCAACTTATAAATGAAGATAAGTTTTTGAAAATCAGTGGTAAATTCTCTGGTATGAAAACGCATAAAGCTACAGGGGGAAGTGCGGGAAATACAGTTTTGGCGTTAGCTAACCTAGGGGCACACCCGGGATTTATCGGAAAGATAGGAAACGATGATTTTGGGCAATATTTTAAAAAAAACGGTTTGAAGCAGGGAATTGACATGAAATTGCTCGCCGGTGATTTGCCTACAGGAGTGGCTTCTACTTTCATTTCACCGGATGGGGAACGTACTTTTGGAACTTATCTGGGAGCTGCTGCTACTATGAAAGCCGAAAATCTGACGTTGGATATGTTTAAGGGGTATGCATATCTATATATAGAAGGATATTTGGTACAGGATCATGAATTGATTCTTCGTGCTATGCAATTAGGAAAAGAGGCTGGATTGCAAATCTGCTTGGATATGGCCAGTTATAATATTGTGGAAGGGGATTTGGAATTCTTCGATATTTTGATAACTAAATACGTGGATATTGTTTTTGCTAATGAGGAAGAGGCAAAGGCTTATACAGGCAAGGATGCATGGGGGGCTATCAATGAAATTGCTTCTAAATGCAGTGTTGTAATAGTAAAACTAGGTGCCCAAGGTTCATGTATAAAGAAAGGTACGGAATGCATCAAACTAGAGGTACCTCCGGTAAAAAAAGTCGTGGATACCACTGGCGCGGGAGATTATTATGCAGCAGGTTTTCTGTATGGACTGACTTGTGGTTATTCTTTGGAGAAGTGTTCCATTATAGGTTCTATTTTAGCATCCAATGTGATACAAGTGGTGGGTACAACCTTATCAAAGAAAAAATGGGACGAAATAAAGTTAAATATAGAGGCCCTTCTACAGGCTTGAATAGAATAATGTATTAATTTGCGGTTCACAAATACATAAAGTGATGAAGTGGAATAGTAAGAAAATATTGTTAATGATTTGCGTGGGCCTGACAGGTAGCGCTTTGTTTAGTTTTAATAAAGGTGATGACCGTAATTTCCAGATAGCAAAAAACTTGGATATCTTCAATGCGATATTCAAGGAATTGGATATGTTTTATGTTGATACTATTGATCCTGAGAAAGTGATAAAATATGGTATTGATGCTATGTTGGCGCAGACCGACCCTTACACGGAGTATTATCCTGAAGAAGATAATACACTAAAGGAAATGACTAGTGGAAAGTTTGGCGGTATCGGATCGGTAATACGTTATTATACTCCCCGAAAGCGTGTGGCTATTATTGAACCTTCCGAAGGAAGCCCTGCTGCCGAAATAGGACTGAAAGCCGGTGATATCATCATGGAGATCAATGGAAAAGATATGGCCCAGGGAGACAGAATTCCCAATGATCTGACCTCGTATGTCAGTGATAATTTGCGTGGTGAGCCGGGAACAACTTGTGTGTTGAAAGTTGAGAGACCTACTTCTGATAGTACTTATGTGCCAATGGAATTTAAAATAACCCGTTCTACCATCCGTACGAACCCTGTACCTTATTATGGAATCGTAGGCAATAATGTGGGATATATCGTTATCAGTACTTTTGCTATAGAGAACTGTTCAAAAGATATAAAGAAGGCATTGATAGAATTGAAACAGCAAGGTGCTAAATCTATTGTTCTCGATTTGCGTGGCAATGGTGGCGGTTTGTTGGGGGAAGCAGTGAATGTAGTGAATTTCTTTGTGCCGAAAGGGAAAGAGATTGTGGTAACAAAAGGTAAGATTAAACAAGCTGGTACCACTTACAAAACAATGAATGAACCGGTAGATACAGAGATTCCGCTGGCTGTGCTAGTGGACGGTTCTACAGCTTCGGCATCCGAGATTGTTTCAGGTTCCTTGCAGGACCTTGATCGGGCTATTGTGGTAGGAAGCCGTACGTATGGTAAAGGGTTGGTACAGGTACCTCGTGAATTGCCTTATAACAGTAGCATGAAAGTGACTACTGCAAAATATTATATTCCCAGCGGACGATGCATTCAAGCCATTGATTACGCTAAACGTAATGCTGACGGGTCGGTGGCTCGTACTCCGGACAGCCTGACCAATGTATTCCATACAGCAGCCGGACGTGAAGTGCGTGATGGTGGCGGTATTCGTCCGGATGTGGAGGTGAAAGTTGAAAATTTCCCAAACATTATGTTTTATCTGCTTAATGATGATATGATTTTTGATTATGCTACCCAATATTGTATCAAGCATTCTCAGGTAGGGGAAGTGAAAGACTTTACAATAACAGATGCTGACTATGTTGATTTTAAGAAGATGTTACATAAGCGTAAGTTTACTTATGACCGTCAAAGTGAGAAGATGCTGAAGAACTTGAAAGAAATAGCGGAGTTTGAAGGATATATGGATGGGGCAAAAGAGGAGTTTGCCGCTTTGGAAACGAAATTGACGCATAATTTGGATCATGAGCTGGACAGGTTCTCGAAAGAGATAAAAGATGCTATTGCTCAGGAGATTTTGAAACGTTATTATTTCCAACGTGGCGCGATATTGCAACGCTTGAAAGATGATCCTGATTTGAAAAAAGCTATTGAGACATTGAACAATCAGTCTGAATATAGTAAGATACTTTCTGTTATGAAATAATCGAATGAGGGGCGGATGTACGAATCTGCCCCTCATTATTGTATCATGATACCATTGATGATGCTTTATTTGAACCGGGAAGTATCTATTGGTTTATGCTGTTTTTCTTTATACCCTCCGAACTTGTAGGTAAAGGATAAAGTTATGTTGCGTGAATAGTTGTTGGTGTGCATGTCCATGTATTGTCCTTTATTACGTAGTGTCACATCTATGTTGCCTTCCATCGAATTGAACAGATCATTGGCCTTCACTTGGATACTTGCTTTTTGGTTGGCAAAGTTCCAACGTATTCCGGTATGGATGGCCCAGATATGATTTAAATCATAACTTCCCTGGATAGATGGGCTCAAATAAAGTCCGGTCAGTTCCATGCGAATATCCGGTTTGGTAGAAAGTATTATATTATTTTGTAACATGGCGAGTCCGATCCACTTGCTGTGGTTGAAGGAAAGATCGAAGAATTTGTTACATTTTGCTTGACGGTATTCAGCTTGCAGTGTGACGTGACTGTCCAACCAATGTCCGATTTTGAAGGGAATGATAGTCGTGGCTGAGAAACTTTGCTGATAATCCCAGTTTAAGGTTTTGTAAATCAAAGCCAGGCGTTCTGTGCTTTGATAGGCTAGTTGCTGAAATAAATCGGGTTGATAATCATAAGCCAGGCTGAAGATATACTTGTTCTTTAAAATATAATTCAGATTTGCGGAATAATCGGTGGATGGCTTTAACATTGGATTGCCTTGTACTTCTTCATAACCACTTATATAGCCGGTACTTTCGCTCAGATCCCAGTAGCTGGGATAGGTCTTATCTGATGTGAATGAAAGTTGTAGAATATGTGCTGGGGTCATTACGTATGTTAATTCGGTTGTAGGATAAGCCGCCCATGCATGATAACGGGCCGTTTTGTAATATTCTCCGGTTATGGACGCGCTGAAAGACAAATGTTCTCCCATGTTTTTGCTGAATCCGACGTAGAAGTCATATGTATATTCATTATAACGATTGTTTGTATTGAGTTCGCTCATGTCTGTTCCGTTTTGGGTATGATAGAACTGAGTATTATGGTCACTGGCATAAGTTAAAGAGGTGCCATAGTTTAAGGTCCACTCTCGTGGTAGTGTGTGTGACTGGTCTACGTATATTTTCCAGCGGTCTATTGTTTGTCCGCTAGTCGTGTGAAATTCGCTTGTTTGGTTCTTGTTGTCTTTGTTGGTGAATTGCTGATGACTTTCGGAATGGTAGGAGGTATAGTTTATTCCAGCTTTCATACCGAAGCTAGAGAGATAATCTAAAGCGATATTGTGCATTCGAGTCTCCTTTTTTGTCCGGTTGTCTGCGGTTGTGATGTTCCCGTCGGAATATGAATGATTATCGTTGTTAGGGTTGAAGACACCAGTATAGGCTAGATTGATATGAGCATTATCATTGAATTTATATTCAGCGCCTGTTCGTACATAATGTGTTATTCCTTTCCTGTCAATATCATTGTGTTGACAGATATCATATATATTATTTTTTAAGGTGTGATGTGAGTACGTATCTGTTGTTTGTCTGTTTTGTTCATAATGGGTATTATATAGCAAGTCTATATTCCATTTAGGAGTGGTGTAAAGCAGGCTGATTCCTCCTTGTGTGCCACTTCTGTAATTGTATAGATATCCGGCGTTAACTTCTCCTTGCAACCCACTTTCTTCAGGACGGTAACCTTTCAAAAGTAAGTTGATGGCAGCACCTCTTACATGATATTGCGGCGGTGTGCTATACATAATTTCTGCCTTTTCTACACGTGAAGCCGGAGTGTTTTTTAATAAAATGGTCAACTGTTCGTGACTCATTGTTGTGGGCCTTCCGTTTAAAATAATGTTCAGATTGTGTGTGCCTGCTAATGAAAGGTTGCCGTTTATTTCCTGTACACCGGGTAATTGCTGAAGGATTTCATAAGCATTGTTCACGATTCTATGTGTGGTGAGTTGTGACAGATCATACGATAATTTTCCTTCTTCCACTTTTACAAGAGGGCGTTCCCCTTTGACGATAACTTCGTCCAAAGCATAATCTTTACTTTTCAGGGTAATCGTGCCTGCGTCTTCTCCTGTAGTTGTCAATAAGAGGGTTTCGTACATGATGTGTTGGAAAATCAGCCGATAAGATGCTGGTTGCCGGTTGAACCTGAAGTAGCCGGTGGTATCTGTGATTACGGCGTCCACAAAAGTAGAATCAATGGTTTGTAGGATGACGGTTGCACCGTCAATGGCTTGTGCATGGATGTTTGTAACCTTTCCGGTAATGGTTTGTGCAGTGGTTGTTCCTATAACCCAAAATAAAAATAGCGATGTGATGATAAAATTTTGCTTTTTCATATCTATTTGTTTTTAATATTTTCTTTAACTTTGACGAAACAAAAGTAGGGAGACTTTTTTCCTTACGTGGTTAATGGTAGGTTAACACAATGTTAACAAAGTATGGATAGGATATAAGTGTATGACAATCAAACATATTCGTTGGGTAGCTTGTATCGGACTGTTGGCAATCATCTGTTTGCAGTACGTTTGGCTTGTAAATACCTATAAGCTAACTAAGGAAAGTATACAGTTCAGAAGCAATGAAGTATTTAGAGATGCAACGATGCGTGAGGTGTTTTATCGCATGGAAGTATATCAAGATTCTTTGCAAAAGAAGTATAAGGACAAAGATACTTCCATTATGGTTAGAATAAATCTGGATGAAGATTATGATTTTTTTGAGGATGGCAGAGGTGATAAAAATGTGAACCAATGGTTGATGTCCAATATGCAGGTTTCCATGCAAGAGATTGTCAAGAGGGATTATAAATTGTCTGTTTCTTTGTCAAGTTTAGATTCTATTTATCGGACAGGCCTTGCTGCCGAAGGATTGGATGCAGAAGTAATAACTTGTGTGACAGATTCGCTGGGGAATATTCTTAGAAGTTCCCGTTCCATACAGGTAGGGGATTATGGCTTGTTGAAAACCGGATTACAACCTATCAATTATAAATGTACGGAGAATCTTCAGGCTTTTATTGTTAATCCTTATTGGGTTATTTTCCAGCAGATGACCTTGCTCCTCATTGCTACTGTCTTGATGATGGCAATGATCGTCTATTGTCTTGTTTATCAGATTCGTATTATTGCTCATCAGAATAAAATAGCTAGGATGCGTGAGGATTTCTCATACGCCATGATTCATGAGATGAAGACTCCTCTTGCCTGTATTTTGATGGGGACCCGAATGTTGAAATCAGGAAAGTTGGATATTTTTCCGGATAAACGCGAGAAGCATTTTCAGATATTGGAGGACGAGAGTGAACATTTATTGTCACTGACTAACAAAGTGCTGACGCTGTCAAAATTGGAAAATGCTCAATTGAGGCTTTGGAAAAAGGAGATACAACTCCGTCCGATGTTAGAGGATCTTATTGAGAAATATACTGCTAAGGCAGATAAACCAGTACATTTCTCTCTTCATTTGGAATCGGAATGGGTATATGCTGATGAAGAATTCTTGAAAGAAGCTATCGGTAATTTGGTAGATAATTCTATAAAATATTCAGGTGAAGAGGTGGACATACAGATTTCATCCTTGCGTCAGGACTATAACTTTTATTTGATAAAGGTAAGAGATAACGGCATAGGTATTCCGTTGAAGGACCAGAGTCGTATTTTCGAGAAGTACGAGCGTGCTTCGGCTGCCGACCGCAGCCGTAAAGGCGGTGCGTCAGGCTTCGGATTGGGTTTGAATTATGTTTTCCGCGTGGCTGAAGCGCATGGTGGAAAAGTGTGTGTGGAAAGCATTGAAGGGGAGTATAGTGAATTTTTTCTTTTTTTGCCGAGTGGGGAGAAGAAATAAATATTTTTTAAGGAGGAAGATGATATGATAAAACTGTTGTTGGTGGAAGATGATGCCAATCTTTGTTATATTATTCGTGGTGGATTGGAGGATATGATAGGTGGATACGAGGTGATGACCGCTTCTAATGGCGAAGAAGGGCTGAAGATATGGAAGGAGCAACATCTTGATATCATTATTTCAGACATTGAGATGCCTGTTATGGATGGTTATGAAATGGTACGTCGTATTCGGGAAACGGATGGATTTATTCCCATTGTTTTTACCTCGGGCAGGGTTTCGCCTAAAGATGTGGTGAAAGGTTATGAATTGGGGGTGAATAATTATATTAAGAAACCTTTTTTGGCCGAAGAACTGGATGCGCATATTGGTGCTTTGTTGAAAATGAAGCGGGGAATGGGAGCCGCTAATGAAAGTGAGATTTATCGGATTGGTGAAAATTATACATTTGATGCTGTTCATGCAGTATTAAAGCATTCGTCGTGTGTACAAAAGACAATGACGGAACGCGAAGCGAAATTGCTTCAGATGCTTTGTAAAAAGAAAAATGAACTAGTGAGACGGGATATTATTCTTTCAAGACTATGGGATACGGAGGATGATTTTTTTGCATCACGTAGTCTCGATGTTTTTGTTACTCGACTTAGAAAATTGTTTGCTGATGATGAACGGATACAGATAAAGACTGTGAAAGGAGTGGGTTTATGTCTTTCGGACAAAGGATGAATATGTGTAATATAACATTTATTGTAAGTTCTTTTGGCATTTTCCGGATACTAAACGTTTTTAAGCAACTCGAAAAGATGTGCATTGGTGAAACGACCGTTCTTGAAAATGGATTTTGTCATTATTCCGACTTTGTTGAAGCCGGCCTTTTCTAATACTCGCATGGAAGGAAGGTTGTGTTCAAAGACAAGTGCGAATATACGTATTGTATTCGTATAAGTGAAGTAATGGTAGATGGCTTCTTGTAATGCGTCGGTTACAATACCTTGGTTCCAATATTTTTCTCCGATAACGTACCCTACTTCGGCATTGAAGCATTCCACATCTGTGCCTGGTGTAAATCCGATATTGCCTACGGCTTTTCCATTAACTTCAATACAAAAATCATGAATGCCTTCTTTTTTCTGGATGAGGTCAATAAAGGTTTCCGCATGCTCTAGCCTGTAAGGGTGGGGGAATACGTTGCGGCAATTGTCCCAAATCTTTTTGTTATTCAGTTCTTGAACTAATGAATGAGCGTCTTCTGTTTGCCAAGTACGTAGTGTGTACTTGTTCTTTTGTACAAATACAGCATGATAGCGTCTCATGGGGGTACTGCAGAGCCCATGGTAATTTTGTTTTTCTCCTACGACAGCAAATCCCAAACTCTGGTAGAAAGGAATAGCATAAGTAGAAGAATTAACCGTTGTTTCAATGGAAGGATGGAGGGTGGAGGCGTAGTGGAAAAGTTTTTTTCCTAATCCGTGCCTGTGATATTCTGGCTTGATAAAAAATAGGGAGATATGTTTACCATTACTTTTTATACCTAAAATGCCTGTTAGAGCTTCATTGTGTACCTTGCAAATTTACACACCTCATTTTTATGTAATTTAATATATCCCACTTTTAGCAGGATATTACTTTACAGTTGTTAACTCTTTTAAAGTGTCCGTATCTTCACTCCGATTGCTAAAAATTGTTTTCCTGTTTTCCATCCGATAGCTGCTTCTTGACAGTTGTATAATCTCACAACAGTAGAGCAGTCTGTCAAGCAATGCCGCTGCGACAGCTTCCTCTCCCGGTATTGCCAGCCACTCTGTAAGGGAGTAGTTGGCTGTAACGATAAGCGATGTCTTTTCCTGAAACTCATTCACCAGTTTGAACAGCAACATGATATCTTCTCTTTTCAAGGGAAAGAGTGTGGCATTGTCAATGGCCAGCAGCTGTGCCTTCATGATCCGTTTGTAGGTTTTCATCGCATGCCTGGAAACATCCCTTGTCTTCAGACAGGTCAGAAGGTCCTCCAGCGTAACCATATATGCCCTGTATCCGGCTTTCACCGCCTCATGGACAAGTCCGGCGGCAATATAGGTCTTTCCTGTTCCGGAACCGCCTGCCAGAAGCAGGTTGTATGCCTGTCCCACCCATACCAGCTCGCGCAGTTCGCGCAGCTTTCTGGAGTCGATTCCTTCCGTCCGGGTAAAGTCGTAACGGTCCAGGTCATGCCTTGCAGGAAGCCCGGCCGCTTTCAAACGGCACAAATATTTCCGGTTCTCCCTGGTCCGGACCTCCTCCCTGAGGCAGGCGAGTAGAAACTCCGGATAGGTCAGCTGCTTTTCCTGGGCCTGATGCAGCAGTTCCTCCAGATGTTCGGTCAGATTGCCCAGCTTGAGCATACGTGCACATTCCATGAGTTCCTTCTTATGTCTTGTCATAATCCCTGAGTATTTCGTTATAAGACTGTATCAATCCGCCTTGTCGGGGCAGGCGATCCTCCAGTCCGTATATTTCTGTTCCATTTTCCTTTCCCCTGCACACATATTCACACAGGCTTTTAACCGAATCCCCGTTATAGATGCCTTTGTCCAGACATATCCGTATGGCCTCTATCAGTGTATTCTTGTCATATCCGGGAATTATGCGCAGGATCACCTCCAGATTATCCCTGTAATAACGTTCCTTCCTCCTTTTCAGATTATCCATCCACATGGCCACCTCCCTGTTGCCCGACACATGGACAAGGATGCGTTCGGCTATCTTCACTCCGGCGTTTCTCGGTTTTCTATGGGAGTCGTCATAAACGGTCCTTCCCTTTCTGGTACAGAGCGCATGCCGGCAGATGAGTTTCCCCGTATCCTTGTTGTACAGCTCCACATTCCCTTCCGTTTCCTGCAGCCAGACGGTTGTCTGCCCGCTCCGGTAAGTTCCGCATGGCAGGCTGTAATAATTCCCCCTGTACTGCACTGTATTGTCCTTGCGTACATGGTATTCCCTCATCTCCTCCTGCGGTGGTTGTGGCGTCCCATGATAGGGCATGAGAAAGCCTTTCTCCACGGCAAAATCTTCCCGGGGAACAAGACGGGTGGTCCCGTGCACCTTCCCGTTCCCCGTCCTTTCAAGCCATTCGAGGGCCTCCCTGTTCAGACTGTCAATATCACGGAACACACGTGCCACCAGGAAGTTCTCCTTCACATATTTCACTACGTTCTCGACCTTGCCTTTTGACTCGGGATCGGCCTTATGGCAGAACACCGGCTGGAAATGCTGCTCCCTGACAAACGTCTGGAACTTCCTTGTCAGCATCAGGTCCCCCAGGTTCTCCCGGGAGATCAGCACCCTGTCCTGGTCATAAAGGATCTTTTCCGGTTTCCCTCCGAAATACTCAAAAGCACACTCATGTGCATAGATGGCGAGTTCCGTGTCGAAAGGGCGGCGGGCGAAAAAGGTGAACTTGTAACGTGAACGTGCCAGGACGATCGCAAAAAAATAGACTTTCGTGCTTCTGCCGTTTCCCGCTGACATCCATTTCTCCCCGAAATCCGCCTGCGCATACTCCCCGTAGGGGGTGTCCGGCAGTTTCTCATAGTCCCTGCGTATCCTGGCCTCCGACTTCTTTCCGATGCCATATTTGCAGCGCACCTTTTCTACAAAATTGAATACGGTCTTGTCGCACACTTCCGGGAAATCCGGATAGCATTCCTTAAGCCAGTCATGTATCCTTGCGGCCGATATATACGGATATTCCTCCAGAGTCCCCCGCACATACTCCTCGTATCCTGCCAGTTTCAGCGTGTATTTGCGATGCGAATTCCGCCGCCTTACAAAATCTTCCCGGGACATCTGCAGATATCTCCGCACGGTGCTTCTGTCCACTCCCAGGTGCTTCCCGATCTGTGTCTTGTTTAATCCTTTTGACTGAAGCTCTCTAACCTTGTACCACATATACTGTTTCTCTTTAAAAAATCGGCTCGTTGTTATCATAATGATGTCTGTCTTTTTGAGCCGGCAAAGATAGGCATCCCCGGAAAAGTGCTGTATTCACATTTTCCATTTTCCTGCTGGTAAAGTTACAAATTACATGCATGGATAAGAATTCCCCGCATTGGGCGGGATATACGGAACGGCCGTACTTGAAAAAACATTCATTCCGGATAAAAGTGAGAACAAGGTTATTTTTTATCGGGTGTGAACTGTAGCGGGGACGGGTACTATTCTTCAGACTGCCATTCCCGGAACTGTCGTACCTTTTTTACCAAAGACAATGCCGCCCTCCTTGAGAAATGTACGGGGGAAAACGTTTGGCAGGGAGGTGAACGGTATTCTGCAATTTACTTAAAAAGTATATATGTATAATAATAGAAAAAGTAAATCATTGCCTGAAGTTTTATATGTAAGTTACTTGTTTCTATAAAAAATCGGCTCAGCGGAAATTTCTGGTTGGTAAGTTTTAAAATTAGCTATCTTTGCTT
>CAUBDX010000047.1 GCA_958434805.1 uncultured Phocaeicola sp. | reverse complement strand
GAGACTCATTTCTGAATCCCGTATTTCCATTTACACAAAATATTTTATAGTGCCATGAAGAATGAAAAACGGACTCTTCCAGATTTTCATTCTTCATTTTTCATTACTCGTTATTCACTATTTAGTACCACGTAACCGAACTACCCGTATTGCTTCGCTGATCCCATTTTAAGGCATCGGTCAGCATACTTGAATTGGCACGAATCGAAAAATTATACGATGTAAACGGTCCAAAAACCAAGCCACAGCTCATATTAAAACAGTGCAGGTCACGCGTAATGTTCAGCGTGGTCATTGACATCTCTTTTGATGTAAAATCGTAACCCGTAGAGTAATTCATATTCCAGCGGCTTCCAATCTTAAAGTTTCCGGAAACATTCAAAGAATGCGTCAACGAATAAGGGTAACGCATCTTTTTAATATTTATATCTTTCGAACGATCTTCACGGATGCTGTAGCTGTAGCTTAAACTGATACTCCAAGGAAATTTAAACACCAAGTAACCATCTGAATCAATAGATGCCTGCTCAGTCTTACGCAAATTTCCCTTATTGGTATCTTCTGCTCCTTCATCTACTTCATCCTCCTCTTCCTTATCGGCTTTCTGGTCTTTTTTCTTATCATCTTCCTTCTTGCCAAACAGTTTTTTAAACGTGTCATTATTCAGCGTATAAGAGAACGAACCACTATATCCCTGAAAACGTCCGAAACGTCCGTACGACCATTCTGTCCGGTCGCCTACAACTACATTTCCCTTTTCATCAAACTGGTAGGCATACGTAGCAAATGAGGCATTCATATTAAAAGTATAACTCTTGGTCAGCTTCAGACGCAAGTTCATACTCAAGTCACTCCAGCGACGATTGGCGAAGTCATAAGAAAGCGATCCCCCCAACTGGTCAATCAAGCTGATTTTCTTGTATCCGGTTGAGTCTTTATCCGACTTCATCTTCATTTCAATATTGTTATCGACCGAGAAACTGATACTCTGTGACATTCCTTTTCCCGGCTTACCATATACGGCACCGTCGTAAGGAGAGTATTCCACTGTACGCACCTCCCCTTTCTCATCGGTATATGTGTATGTGTCATAATAGCCGTATCTCTTCTTTCCGAAATCGGGTGTATAAGTATAGCTCACCGTCGGCGTAAAGACATGACGGATTTGCAGCTCCTTGCTTTTCATAAACAGAGGCTTATACATACCGTAAAGTTTCGTGTTCATCTGGAGTGACAGATTATAATCATATACACGGTTAAATCCGTTAATTGTATCACGCCTCACATGGTCACGCGAAGTTGCACTGGCATCATAGCTCTGCATCACCTTGCGCAAGTACCAACGCTCCGTGTAGTTAAACGACGGAACAATATTGATATACTTAAACAGGTTAAATGTTGCTGATACCGGTATTTTATGCTGCATACCGTTATCCCATTGTGTCAGCGGTGTCTTAAACAGCAAGTTATCCTTTGTATTGATTTTATTCGTGATATTACCGGTATATTGAAACGAAATCTTCTCATACCATTTGTCATCACCGGCTGAGCGTTTCCGCTTAAAAGGATAAATACGGTTCAATGAGATATTCACATCAGGCAACGTCATGCTCAAAGAAGAGTCACGGGTATTCTGGGTAATATTAAATGTCCCCGATATATTCAGTCCGATACTTGGGAAAGTGCGTGAATAGCTCACACTTGATGCCTTCGTATTCTGAGAGTACGCCTGCGGATTATACAAACTGCTCAAACTGGAACGGTCATAGCTGCTGGTAGCAAAGTTCACACTGGCAGAGAATGAGCTGTTCGGGCTTGCTTTCGCATCCTGCCGATGACTCCACTGAATACGGAAGTCCTTCGACACCGAATAGTCGGGCATTCCCTTCTCACCCGTCTTTGTCACCAGATAACTGGTATTAAACGAACCGCTGAACTTATATCGCTTATTATAGTTCGATGCAGCCGAGAGCCCCCACGACCCTTTGGTGAATATTTCTCCCAGCACCTTCAAGTCCATCCGGTCACTGATGGCAAAATAATATCCACCGTCACGCAAATAAAATCCGCGGTTCATCTCATCGCCGTAAGTGGGCATGATAAATCCCGAAGAATAGCTGCTGTTAAACGGGAAGAAGCCAAAAGGAACCGCAATAGGAAGCGGTACATCCTCCACCACCAGCTGAGCCGGACCGAAAACAACATTTTTCTTCGGACGTACTTTTGCCATTGAAAGCTTCAGGTAGAAGTGCGGGTGCTCATGGTTATCGCAAGTGGTATATTGACCATGGCGCATATAAATTTCATCATTAGCTCCCTTTTTACCCTCTTCACTGGTAACATAGCCTTCTCCCTGCTGGGTTACGATGCTGTTGATAAATCCTTTCTTGGTCTTGAAGTTATAGCGCATGATTTTCGATTCATAGGGCGTTTCACCGTCCTTGAACACCGGTGTACCCGATTCAACCCCCGTTGTATCAGCTACTCCACGCGCATATACGGTACTGCTATCCATATTCATCGAGATAACAGCCGAGGTCAATTCTATATTCTGATAATTTACTTTTCCATTACCATACAGATGAGCAAAACCCTCTTTTGTAAAGACAATTGAATCATTCGCTTCATAAACCACAGGATCATCAAGCGGTTCTTTCTTCTCATTTTTCAATGTGTCCATAGCCGACGAATCAGCATAAAGCGAATCAGCCCCCAATGAATCAGCGGCAACCATGTTGCTCCGTCTTGTCCGCTTTCCTTTTACACGCTGTGCTTCAGCATAGAAAGAGCAGAAAAAACCGAATACAAATAAAGATAATAGTAAATATGTTGTTCGTTTAAATGATGTCATTATCTGTTTTTTACGCAATATAGCGGTGCAAAAGTAAGCATTCTCCTGCAAATAAACGCCAAAGCCTGTGTTTTTAATTTATTTTTTCTTTTAAACAGCCATCTCTTTTCACGTCATCCTCTATACAAGAAGAAAAAGATACTCAGCTCTTTAATACAGCTAAATGAGTTTTCTTCTCTCCTTTCAGCCAAGCATTATAAAAACAGGCTACACCAATTATCAAATCGTTCCAGCCCTTCCTCGCCATGACGTTCTATGCTCTTACGTGCCTTCTCCAAACTTTTTTCCTTATCTAATTTCGTTTTTGAATAAAACTTATCGGCGAAGCAGATAAGCTGTTCTTCCAAACTTACCGGAACCATTTCACGATGAGGGATAGGAAGATTGCGTTCTTCTATCGCCTTTAACGACAGCCCGGCTCCCGTATGACGTTCACACACCAACGCATGACGGGGATAACCCTCTTTACGCACCAAGTCGGCTCCCAAGTAGCCATGGCAAATATAAGGATGTGAACCATAACAATGGATTCCATCGGCATCAGTCAGGAAAATACCGATATCGTGTAAAAGAGCAGCCTCTTCTATAAACTGTAAATCAAGATTCAATTCCGGATGCAAGCGGGCTAAAGCCAAAGCTTTGTCTGCCACCGAACGGCTATGAGTCAACAATATATGTTTCAATTCATTCTCCTCTGGATAATATTTGTCAATAAGTGCTAATGCGTTCATGGTCTTTTTTATTTTTACAATCTGTTTAGAAGCAACAAAAATACAATTATTTTCCCTGCCCCGAATCTTTTATCTGTTTTTTAGTACATTTGAAGCTAAAGACAAGATTCTATAAGTATGGATAAGTTCAACTTATTTGCTCCTTTTATCGGCCTATGCCGCCACCGCATCCAGACAGATGGAGAAGGTGTAACTACGCTTGCCGCATTCCATGGCTGCCCATTGCATTGCCGCTACTGCCTCAACCCACAGTGTCACTCCTCCCCCGACCACTGCCTATGGCACACGCCGGGAACCCTCTACCAAGAAGTGATACTAAAAGAAATTCGCTCCAACATTGCTCAAAGAAACGAGATAGACTTTTGTCCGCAACCTTGCAACTTCGAAGGAGACTGCACAGGTACCTGTCCGCAATGTGAAGCCGAATTACACTATCTGGAACGACAAATTGCCTTACGGCGTGCTGCGGGGAAAGCTATCACCTTAATAGGCATATCGGCAGCTACGATGCAAGTCAATGCAATACCGCAAGAAGCTCCCTCCACGCCACACATCGCACAAGAACAAAGCGATACCACATCCGTCACCCTAACCGGAACCGTGAAAGACTCGAACGGAGAACCGCTGCCCGGAGCAAATATCGTGGAAAAAGGGACACACAATGGGACTGTTACCGACCGACGAGGTAGATTCAAATTGAAAGTATCAGGCAAGAGTCCGATTATCATCCGATATATTGGTATGAACGAACGGGAAATCCCCACTGACAGCCTGACAGGCAAAACATTACTTTCCATTGTGATGCAGGAAGTCATACCCCGATGGAAGCCGGGCATACAACGCGGGAAACCGGTTTCCGTAAAATACACAATACCTGTCGGCTTCCAACTTCAGAAATAAAAAGATGCCAAATACTATTTCCGCTTCTCACTTTTTCCGCTAACTTTACCGATTATTCAATTCCAAATTAGAAACAACATGAATATCCGTACTATTTGCTATTTTATTTTCTGTTTATTTTGCTGCGTCTCTGTCTCGTCAAAGCCACAGTGCGGTGCTGAACGTTTAGATGCTTTACTCCCGCTATTACAAGGGAAAAGAGTCACACTTACAGTCAACCAGACCTCGCTCTGCAAAAACACGCATTTACTTGACACCCTATGCAGCCGCAATATAAATATCGTACAAGTCTTTGCCCCCGAACACGGATTCCGAGGAAATGCCGACGCCGGAGAAACAGTAAAAGACGGACGCGATATGCGTACCGGCATACGAATTACATCACTTTATGGAAAGAGCAAGAAACCGCAAGCAGTTCAACTAGCGGAAACAGATGTAGTGGTTTTCGATATTCAAGATGTAGGTGCCCGGTTTTATACTTACATCAGTACCTTATATTATATTATGCAGGCCTGTGCAGAAAATCAGAAAGAAGTGATTGTACTCGACCGTCCGAATCCATGCGACTATATTGACGGTCCAATCTTACAGCCTTCATTTAAAAGTTTTGTAGGAATGCTGCCTATTCCTGTACTCCACGGGTGTACAATAGGAGAACTTGCACAAATGATAAACGGAGAAGGATGGTTGGGCAATGGACTGACTTGTCGCCTGCATGTAATCACAGTAAAAGGATGGAGCCACGGACAACCCTACTCTCTACCGGTTAAGCCATCACCCAACTTGCCTAACGACCAGGCTATAGCTCTCTATCCCTCGCTCTGTCCATTTGAAGGGACCGACATTAGTGTAGGCCGTGGAACAACCTATCCTTTTCAAGTCATCGGCAGCCCCCTTTTAAAAGAGCAGTCCGATGCATTCTTTTTCATCCCCCGCCCACTGGAAGGTTTCGACAAAAACCCGCTTCATAAAAATCAGAAATGTTATGGAGCAGACCTCCGCCATCAGCCTGCCCCCAGTGGAATATCCCTCCGCTATGTCATAGAAAGCTACCAAAGTTATTGCCGCACAGGAAATGGAAACAAGTTCTTCACTCGCCCCCACTGGTTCGACCTGCTCATGGGTACCGATCAAGTAAGAAAAGCCATCCTTCGAGGAGACAGTGAAAAAGCAATCAAAGAAACATGGAAGAAAAAACTGGAAGCGTATCGCAGCATACGAAAAAAATATGTACTCTATCCCTAACCCTTTTTCATATCATCTTACTCTCGAAAAGGCTTGAAAACACAGATTCAACCACCAAAAAAGCGTGTTTAAGCAAAGTTTCCACACAAAAAGCACAGAAAATTCAAAAAAAGTTGCCCGAACGCTTGCAGATTTAAAAATAATCCGTACCTTTGCACCCGTGTTTGAGAAACACCTCAACACAAGCAAAGGATGGCCCGTTCGTCTATCGGTTAGGACGCAAGATTTTCATTCTTGAAAGGGGGGTTCGATTCCCCCACGGGCTACTAAAAAACAAAACGCATCGGCAATGCCGAAGCAACTAAGGATGGCCCGTTCGTCTATCGGTTAGGACGCAAGATTTTCATTCTTGAAAGGGGGGTTCGATTCCCCCACGGGCTACAAGAAAAAGCTTCTCTACCATTCAAGGTGAAGGAGCTTTTTTTATTTCTTCTCTTCCGTTTATCATAAAACCATAAGGAATACAATGACGCTCTATATCAAAAACATGGTATGCAACCGATGCATTATTGTAGTAAAAAACATATTGAGAGATGAAGGAATCTCACCTACCGTTGTTGAGTTAGGCAATGTATCAATAAAAGAAGAACTGACAAGTGAACAGCTAGACAAGCTGCGTCAGAAACTGGAAAGTGTAGGCTTTGAGCTGATTGACAGCAAGCGCAACCGCCTGACAGAACAGATAAAGCAGGCAGTTATCGAACTAATCTACCACCAGAACGGTGAATTACACAGCAATCTTTCAGACTACCTCACCCAATGCTGCCATCAAGACTACAGCACACTAAGTAAACTCTTCTCGGAGACCTGCGGCATTACCATAGAAAAGTATTTCATCGCACAAAAAACAGAGCGCGTAAAAGAACTACTTGCGTATGATGAACTTTCACTCAACGAAATAGCAGACCTGCTCAACTATTCAAGTCCTGCACATCTCAGTGCACAGTTCAAGCATGTAACAGGCATGACCCCCAGTCAGTTTAAAAAGCAGACATCCCAAAAACGCCGACCGCTCGACCAGGTTTTCTGAATCTTGTAAATCGTACCCCAAATTCTATAAAACCTTTTACCGGGAAAGCTATTACTTTTGCAGACTGAGAAACTAACCAAGTAAAATATGAACAATCCAAAAACGATTAGACAAAGCTTCCCTGTACTGGAAATGAGTTGTGCAGCCTGCGCATCTCGGGTAGACAAAACACTAAACCGTCAGCCCGGCGTAATTTCGGCAAGTGTAAACTATGCCACAGCCACCGCTACGGTAGAATACATCCCAACAGAATGTTCTCCTGAAGCATTGAAATCAGCCATACAAGCTGCCGGATATGATTTAATCATCGAAACAGAACAGAGCAATCCCATCGACAAAGCAGAAGAAGCTCACCTCCAGAAATACAGAAAACTAAAACAGCGCACACTGGCTGCCATCTGTCTTTCCTTACCCATATCCATCATCAGCATGTGCTTTATGGATCTGCCCTATGCCTCCTATCTCACTTGGCTGCTCTCTACTCCAGTTGTATTTGGATTAGGACGTGATTTTTACATCAATGCATGGAAACAGCTACAGCATGGAAGTGCCAACATGGATACCCTTGTTGCAAACAGCACAGGTATCGCCTACCTGTTCAGTTTATTCAACTTATTCTTCCCCGATTTCTGGCTCAGCCGAGGCATTCAGCCCCAAATTTACTTTGAAGCATCCAGCATGATTATTGCTTTTATTCTATTGGGACGTACGCTGGAAGAGAGAGCCAAAGGAAATACCTCTGCCGCCCTCCGCAAGCTCATGGGATTACAACCTAAGACCGTAACCCGAGTAACTTCAAACGGGCAACTGCAAGAGGTTGCTGTCAACCTGATAGGTCCCGGCGACCAGCTGCAGGTAAAACCGGGTGAGAAAATCGCTGTCGACGGGATAGTCCGAGAAGGCAGTTCCTATGTTGACGAAAGCATGCTCAGCGGAGAGCCGGTTGCTGTAAAGAAACAAGCCGGAAGCAAGGTATATGCCGGAACCATCAACCAGAAAGGGAGCTTCATCTTTACAGCTGAACGGGTGGGAAGTGAAACCATGCTGTCACAAATCATCCGCATGGTGCAAGAAGCACAAGGCAGCAAAGCTCCGGTACAGAAAACCGTAGACCGGATTGCCGCAGTCTTTGTACCAACCATCCTAAGCATCGCCCTGCTCACCTTCTTCTTATGGTTTTTCTTGTCCCCTTCCGAAGGGTTCACCCATGGTTTACTGGCTGCAGTTACCGTGCTGATTATAGCCTGCCCTTGCGCACTGGGATTAGCCACCCCAACCGCCATCATGGTAGGGATAGGGAAAGGAGCCGAGAACGGCATCCTGATTAAAGATGCCGAATGCTTGGAGATAGCTAAAAATATTGATACAGTAGTGCTGGACAAGACTGGTACGCTAACCAAAGGAAAACCGGTTATGACCGACCTGATATGGGAGACCGAATCGCCTAAACTTAGAAATATCTTTTTCAGTTTGGAAAAACAGTCTGAACATCCCCTTGCCGAAGCAGTGGTCAGTGCACTTAAAGGAGAAAACCTACCGCTTACCGATTTTGAAAGCCTGACCGGAGCAGGCATTTGCGGAAAAACAGAAAACACGACTTATTACGCAGGAAATCTGCGCCTGCTGAACGAACACAACATCACAGTAAGCAACCGGTTGGCTGAAGCCGCCTCACGCTTTACTACAGAAGCCAAAACGGTAATCTGGTTCGCCAATGAAACAGAAGCCCTTGCCGTAGCTGCCATAACCGACCAGATAAAAGACAGTTCAAAGCAGGCAATCAGTACATTGAAAGAAAGAGGAATCGAGGTATACATGCTTACCGGAGACAATCAGAAGACTGCGACCGTCCTTGCTCAAAAAGCAGGCATCACCCATTTCCGCGCAGAAGTACTACCCGCCCAAAAAGCTGATTTCATCCGGGAACTTCAGCAACAAGGCAAGCATGTAGCCATGGTGGGCGACGGAATCAACGACAGCGCCGCACTCGCCCAAGCCAATCTAAGCATCGCCATGGGAAAAGGAAGCGACATTGCTATCGATGTAGCCAAGATGACTATCATCTCATCCGACTTGCGCAAGATAGCCGATGCCATTCATCTTTCAACTCTCACCGTACGCACCATCCGCGAGAACCTCTTTTGGGCGTTTATCTATAACTTGATAGGAGTTCCTGTTGCTGCCGGAATCCTGTATCCGGTATGTGGTTTCCTCCTTAATCCGATGATTGCCGGAGCAGCCATGGCCATGAGCAGTGTCAGTGTGGTAACCAACAGCCTGCGCCTGCGCAAGAAAAAACTGAGTACAGACCGTACAGCAGCATCAGCCACATCCGAATTGGAAATTCACGAAGAGCCGAAGCCTGTTTCTACTCCTCTCACTACCTCTACAGAAACATTCCAAGTCGAAGGGATGATGTGCGACCATTGCCGCTCACGGGTAGAAAAAGTGCTGAATAACATCGAGGGCGTAACAGCCAGCGTGACCTTAGACCCTCCTGTAGCCACACTTACATTTAAAGCAAAGGTATTATCCAGAGAAGAGTTGCAGAAAATCATCGATGAGAAAGCCGGCGACTACCGGTTAAGCTAAGGCTTTCAAAGCTATAAAAAACAGCAAGGTGTTTTGTTGACAGGATCTTAAAGAACCCTCAACAGATCACCTTGCTAATTTATCAACGCATACGTTGAATATTAAAATCAATGGTTTACTTCATCCCTCTTGCCTTATAAATCCGCTCCTTAGCTGCATTTATCTGCTGGAATTTCTCTTCTGCAGCCTTCCGGATATCTTCGCCGAGAGTTGCAACTCTGTCCGGATGGTGTTTTAAAGCCAAGCTGCGATAAGCCGCACGCACCTCCGCATCCGTAGCTGAAGAGCTAATTTCAAGCACTTTATAGGCATCTTCCAAGGAATCACTCCGCAAACTCATCAAAGAACCCAATTCCTGATCTGATAATGCCATCGCCTGTGAAACCTCCTTCAAGGCCTCAACCTCGGCAGCACATACATTTCCGTCACTTTGAGCAATCTTCACCAAGAAGCTCAACAGCTGAAGTCGTTCCCCGTAGCTCAAGTTTGCTGCAATCTGAGCACCACAGTCGCGTATCGTACGCCGGAACGCAGTCGGGTCTGTTCGCTCCATCTGCTTACGCTGTTCGAATAAATTCAAAAGAATCTGTTCTCCTTCCGTCACAGCTGCCTCTCCGAAGTTCGTCCGCAAAAACCGGCGCACAAACTCCATCTCACTATGCATGATACGTCCGTCGGCACGAATAATATACGATGCCATCACCAGCATAGAAAACAAGAAACTGTTACGCTGCCCAGCAGGTCCGGCATAAGCATCGTCCGAAGCCGTTTCACTTCCCACATTTCCCAAATCGGTAGCCTTATCAAAAAAAGAGCCAAGCGCATAGCCAGCCAAAGCCCCTAAAGGACCGCCAGCCATAAAGCCCATAACTCCTCCAATCCATTTTCCAAATCCCATATTGTCTCTTTATTTAAATGTTTCTGCACAAAAGTAATAAATATCTTTCAGCTAAAAACTGCCACCGGATAAAAAAATCGGTTTTCACGCTTCAGAAGGGGCCCTTCTGATTCAAGGAATAACGTAGGATAATTTTAAACTCAGATAATTATAGTTTGCTTTCAATTTAGTAACTTTGCTCCATAAGGAACAGCGGCAGTCAGCAGAACTTCAACAAGGTTATCGTTGTGATTTGCTTTCAATTTAGTAACTTTGCTCCATAAGGAACAGCGGTAATACTTTGTAAGATTCTCCCACTCTTGTTGTGATTTGCTTTCAATTTAGTAACTTTGCTCCATAAGGAACAGCTGATGCAGTTGAATATATAGAAACAATCTGGTTGTGATTTGCTTTCAATTTAGTAACTTTGCTCCATAAGGAACAGCCTTTATGCGTTTCGTCGATTGTAGCGCCCGGTTGTGATTTGCTTTCAATTTAGTAACTTTGCTCCATAAGGAACAGCGATACAATTAGCTTTACAAGCTGAGAAGCGTTGTGATTTGCTTTCAATTTAGTAACTTTGCTCCATAAGGAACAGCCAGACATGATGGACGAATATTTCGAAGAAAGTTGTGATTTGCTTTCAATTTAGTAACTTTGCTCCATAAGGAACAGCTTAAAATGTTGGTATTTGTTTCGCTGACAGTTGTGATTTGCTTTCAATTTAGTAACTTTGCTCCATAAGGAACAGCCATCTCAGACGGAGCACCAATGGTATACACGTTGTGATTTGCTTTCAATTTAGTAACTTTGCTCCATAAGGAACAGCACAAAAGAAACAAAGAGATATTAGCCCTAGTTGTGATTTGCTTTCAATTTAGTAACTTTGCTCCATAAGGAACAGCTTTAAACATGTTTGACTACACTGCTAAGTAGTTGTGATTTGCTTTCAATTTAGTAACTTTGCTCCATAAGGAACAGCAATCCGAGTTATTTTTTTGCACATAGATAGTTGTGATTTGCTTTCAATTTAGTAACTTTGCTCCATAAGGAACAGCTACCTATATTGGTATCATATGGTATTTCATGTTGTGATTTGCTTTCAATTTAGTAACTTTGCTCCATAAGGAACAGCTAAACAGAATTGCAGTAAGTGGAGGGACTTGTTGTGATTTGCTTTCAATTTAGTAACTTTGCTCCATAAGGAACAGCGAAATAAAATTCAGAGGAAAATGCAGTCCGTTGTGATTTGCTTTCAATTTAGTAACTTTGCTCCATAAGGAACAGCGGGCTACAAGTAGCATTGCAAGCAGAAATGGTTGTGATTTGCTTTCAATTTAGTAACTTTGCTCCATAAGGAACAGCTATTACAGACGTAACATATATTCAGATGAGTTGTGATTTGCTTTCAATTTAGTAACTTTGCTCCATAAGGAACAGCAAAACGATGAAGAAGAAAACCAGATATGTAGTTGTGATTTGCTTTCAATTTAGTAACTTTGCTCCATAAGGAACAGCAAAAATGCATTTACTGCATAAACGTAGACGGTTGTGATTTGCTTTCAATTTAGTAACTTTGCTCCATAAGGAACAGCCTAAATGAAGCAAAATTCAAAGAGACTCTCGTTGTGATTTGCTTTCAATTTAGTAACTTTGCTCCATAAGGAACAGCATCAAACGATGAGATAAACTTATTAAACAGTTGTGATTTGCTTTCAATTTAGTAACTTTGCTCCATAAGGAACAGCTATCAAACGATGAGATAAACTTGTTGAACAGTTGTGATTTGCTTTCAATTTAGTAACTTTGCTCCATAAGGAACAGCTTGGCTTACAAGTTACAGGATGCAGAGTACGTTGTGATTTGCTTTCAATTTAGTAACTTTGCTCCATAAGGAACAGCTAATAATATGGTGGGTGCGTTTAAAGACCTGTTGTGATTTGCTTTCAATTTAGTAACTTTGCTCCATAAGGAACAGCTATTTTGGGGGCATGGCTCCGGAAAACTCGGTTGTGATTTGCTTTCAATTTAGTAACTTTGCTCCATAAGGAACAGCTTGATGATTCGCTTTATGTTTACTATCAGTGTTGTGATTTGCTTTCAATTTAGTAACTTTGCTCCATAAGGAACAGCTGCTACGATTGCAATAAGTTTCACGGAGGCGTTGTGATTTGCTTTCAATTTAGTAACTTTGCTCCATGGAAAAGCCACTCAACTTTGACCCTTTTGGCCACGCAAGATTTGCCCACCTTTT
>CAUBDX010000046.1 GCA_958434805.1 uncultured Phocaeicola sp. | reverse complement strand
TTTGCGTGTTTGGGATTAGCCCAGACCCGCAAGTTATTGACAAACTTTTCAAAGGACTCATTTTATTTACCGCCAGAGCCGCTTAGGCGTGGCTATTTTTTAACGAACTATTGCTTATTACATAAGGTCAAAAAAACATTTTTATACTCATAATTTACAAATCAACAAGTTAACGTTCCTCAACACAGAGAAAAGAGGAATAGTCCTCATGCCGAGCATACCAAAAAACGCCTCGACGTTTCATCTGATTCGTGAAGGCGTTTTTTTAAAACCTCAAGACGTTTCACACAAAACGTCCCGACGTTTTTTTACCATTTATTTATGCGTATGAACAATCTCTGTAGGAGCCTGCTCGGCATTGCGCTTCTCGGTCTGTGTCACTACGTTACGTGCCAGTTCGATGAAAGCCTGACCGGTGATTGAGTTCTCATCCAAGGCAGCCGGAGTTCCCTTGTCGCCGTTCTCGCAAATGCTCTGTACGATAGGAATCTGTCCCAGCAACGGCACATTCAGTTCTTCTGCCAAACGCTTGGTTCCTTCTTTTCCGAACAGGTAATACTTGTTTTCCGGAAGCTCGGCTGGTGTAAACCATGCCATGTTTTCTACCAGTCCCAGGATAGGCACGTTCACCTTGTCGTTGGTGTACATGTTGATTCCCTTACGGGCATCTGCCAGTGCCACTTCCTGCGGCGTACTGACAATCACCGCTCCGGTAATAGCCAAGGTCTGGAGCAAAGTCAGATGAATGTCGCTGGTACCCGGAGGAGTATCGAGTACAAAGTAATCCAAGTCACCCCAGTTGGCATCGCCCACCAGCTGCTTCAAGGCATTGCTTGCCATACCGCCGCGCCACAAAGTAGCCTGATCGGGGTCAACAAAGAAACCGATAGATAGCAATTTGATGCCGTATTTCTCAACCGGTATAATCAAATCACGCCCGTCAATCTGTTCAGCATACGGACGTGCATCTTCCACCTGAAACATCTTAGGCACAGACGGACCGAAAATATCGGCATCCAGCAATCCCACCTTATATCCTAACTTCGACAAGGCTACGGCAAGGTTAGCTGCCACTGTAGATTTACCCACTCCCCCTTTTCCGGAAGATACGGCAATCACATTTTTCACCTGCGGCAACATCTTTCCCGGTTCGGGACGGGCTGCCTGCTTGCTTTCGGTAGCAATGGTTACTTCTACGTCTTTCGACACATAGGTATGTATGGCGGTTTCAGCCGACTTTACGACTGATTTCATAAACGGATCGGTAGGTTTATCGAAAATAAGCGAGAAGCTCACTTTCATTCCGTCAATACGGAGGTTGTCGGCAACCATTTCAGCCTCAACAAGATTCTTTCCGTTTCCCGGATAACGCACGGTTGCCAGTGCGTCAAGAATCAATTTTGGATAAAGTGTCATATGGTTAAGTTTTTGAGTTCTTAAGTTTTAAGTTTTTGAGTTCTTGAGTTTTGCAATTTACTTCTTCAGGTTTTAAACTCCGAATTTCCAGAACCACTACTTGCTGGTGGTCAGACCACTTCGCTTGCTGCGGTTATAGCTGCGGTAATCATCGAGTTCTATTTCCACATCCGGCTCTTTCAGTTCACCATCCTGAGGCAGACGGAACTTGATATACTTGATATTCAGTCCCCGGTCAAGCCATTGCTGTTCGTAATACGTACGGATGCTCAGAATATCATCGTCCATTCCCGAATGATAAAGGTCGTCGGTCATAAATTCTACCGGCAACTGGTTTGCTTCAATCATGTACTTGGTATAAGTAAACATGAAGTTGCTGTCGGTCTTCAGATGGATAACCCCGTCGGGAACCAAGAATTTACGGTAACGCTCCATGAAGTAGGTCGATGTAAGACGCTTCGTTGCTTTTTTCATCTGCGGGTCAGAAAAGGTCAGCCAGATTTCGCTCACTTCACCGGGAGCAAAAAAACGGTCGATGATTTCAATGTTCGTACGCAAGAAAGCAGCATTGGCCAGCCCCTCATTCAAGGCTTCGGTTGCCCCGGTCCACATACGTGCACCCTTTATATCTACACCGATAAAATTCTTGTCGGCATAACGGCGTGCCAGTCCCACTGTGTATTCTCCACGTCCGCATCCCAACTCCAGCACAATCGGATTTTCATTCTTGAAAAAATCACGGTTCCAGTTGCCTTTCATGTCAAAAGGAACATCGTCTATCACTGAATATGGATACTCAAATACAAGCGGATTTGCCGCCATATCCGCAAACTTTGCTAACTTACCTTTTCCCATTCGCTTTTAAATATTGTTTGTTTTAACCGATACAAATGTACGGCTTTTCAACGGAATAGGCAAATATACCTTAAATAAGGTATTTCACCGGTTAAAAAGCCAAAGTAACTTTGCAGCGTGAATAAAACCAAACTAAACTTGACCATGAATATAGCTGCATTGATTTCAGGAGGAGTAGACAGTGCCGTAGCCGTACACTTGCTTTGCGAACAGGGGTACAGACCCGATTTATTCTACATAAAGATAGGAATGGATACGGATAACGAACTGACTTGCACGGCTGAAGAGGATATCGAACTGGCACAAGCCACTGCCCGGAAATACGGATTGCCTTTTCAGGTCATCGACTTGCAGACCGAGTATTGGAACCGGGTGGTAACCTATGCCATTGACCGCGTGAAGCGCGGACTCACACCGAACCCTGACGTGATGTGTAACAAACTGATTAAATTCGGAGTGTTTGAAGAAAAAGTAGGATTTGCCTATGACCGCATCGCTACCGGACATTATGCCTCAACAGAAGAGCGAAACGGAAAAGTATGGCTTGCCACCGCCAAAGACCCGGTAAAAGACCAGACTGATTTTCTTGCCCAGCTGGACTATGCTCAGATTTCAAAGCTCCTCTTCCCGCTCGGAGGATATATGAAAGACGAGGTGCGTAATCTGGCACGTGACGCCCGTCTGCCTTCTGCTTCCCGGAAAGATAGTCAGGGCATCTGTTTCTTGGGCAAGATAAATTATAATGACTTCATCCGCCGCTTCTTAGGCGAACGGCAAGGGGCAGTGATTGAACTGGAAAGTGGAAAGGTTATCGGTACACACCGGGGATATTGGTTCCATACCATCGGTCAGCGCAAAGGGTTAGGACTGAGTGGAGGTCCATGGTTTGTCATTGATAAAGATACAGAGCAAAATATTCTTTATGTCTCAAAGGGATATGATACCGACAAGCAATACGGCTACCGTTTCCGCATGGCTGGTTTCCACTTTATCACGGATAACCCATGGACAGAAGACGAAGCGGAAATCTGCTTCAAGATAAGGCATACCGACCAATTCCAATACGGAACAATCTGCCATACGCCAGAAGGATGGCAGGTGACAAGCCACGAGCGCATACAGGGAATCGCCCCCGGACAGTTTGGAGTAATCTACGACAAGGAAGCCCGCCTATGTATAGGGAGCGGAGAAATAAGGATGGCCCAGTAAAGACAAGCCCAAACGCTTTCAGACAGATTCATCACCAGACGCTTCGATGAGCGCTGGTGCTTTACGAATGCGAAACAGCCTGAAAAATTATTTGACAGCCTGAAACTGCTCTATCAGCGAAGTAATATTCGCTGTAAACAGGCGTGCAGCAATAGCAAGCAGAATAATTCCGAAAAACTTACGGATGATATAGATACCGCCCTGCCCCAACATCCGTTCTACACGGTCGGTCAGCTTTAATACCAAATAGACCAGCGCCATATTCAGCACCAAGGCAATGACGATATTAATGGAGGCATACTCCGAACGGAGCGAAAGCAGTGTGGTAAACGAAGCCGCGCCAGCCAGCAACGGGAAAACCAGAGGAACGAGTGTGGCTTCTTTTATGGGACCGGAGTTTTTGAATATCTCTACATCCAGAATCATTTCAAGCGCCATCATAAACAACACAAAGGCACCTGCCACGGCAAACGAAGCAATGTCTACATTAAACAGTTTCAACATCATGTTTCCGGCAAAAAAGAATCCCAACAACAGTGCCAACGCAATCAGTGTGGCCTGCATGGCATTTACTTCACGGCCTTTTTGCTTCAAATCCAATATAATAGGGATAGCTCCTATAATATCAAGTACCACGAACAAAGCAATAAAGGCTCCCAATATTTCCTGAAAATCAAGTACTCCCATATTCTGTCTAGTTTTTAATTCTCCAATAATGCAAAGTTATCTTTTTTTTATGCATATTCCAAAGAATGTACAAACATTATCAGACGGTAAGAAACGATAAAAAAGGTAAAAGCATAAAACGACAAGAACAAGCTATCAAATTAATCGTTACCTTTGTATGTTAAAAAATAACTTAATAAAGTTAATCGAAGCATGACAATTACAATGTATGACAAGCTTTTACAGCTTCCCCTTTTTCAAGGTATGTGTACCGAGGATTTTACCAACATCCTTGAAAAGGTCAAATTGCACTTCCACAAATACGCACCGGGAAAAACGCTCATCTCAAAAAATGAAAAATGTAACCAACTTGTTTTCATCTTAAGCGGTCAGGTTCAATGCGAAACTTCCGACAAGTCGGAGACCTATACGTTAGTTGAGGAATGTGACAGTCCGAATGTAATTGAGCCGCATTCGCTCTTCGGGATGAATACACATTATACCGCAACTTACCGGGCTATCGACGAGGTTCAGACTGTAAGTATCGACAAGTCGTATATCTTATCTCAACTTACCCGGTATGAAATTTTTAATTTGAACCTACTGAATATTCTCAGTAACCGGGCGCAAGTGGCATACAGCAAACTTTGGGAGACAAACTCGGGCGGCACTTGCGAGAAAATCATCCATTTTCTTCAGTCACGATGCTCTACCCTCATGGGGGAAAAGAAACTATACATCCGTATGGACGACTTGGCAGCATTGATTGATGATACACGAATCAATGTATCCAGAACCTTGAACCAGCTTCAAAAAGATGATTTGGTCAAATTAAGCCGCAAGTGCATACTTTTCAAAGACTTGAACTTATTAATCGGAAACAGATAAAAACTTAAAATCATATGCTAAACCCTTTTTTACAAGATTATCATACGCTCCATCATACCACTCCTTTCAATCAAATCAAACTGGAAGATTATGAGCCTGCCATTCGGGAGGGAATGCGGCTGGAAGATGAGGAAATCAAAGCAATAGTAGAAAACCCCGAATCTCCTTCTTTTGAAAATACAATCTTAGCACTGAGCGAGGCCGGCAAAGTGCTGGATAGAGTAACTACGGTTTTATTTAATCTGATGAGTGCCGAAACTTGTGATGCGCTGGATGAAATAGCCGAAAAAATGATGCCGGAACTTTCGGAGCATAGCAATAACATCAGTTTAAACGAAAAACTCTTTGAACGAATCAAGCAGGTATATCTGCAGAAAGATGAAGCCGGTTTATCACCGGAAGAAAGGGCGCTGCTGGAAAAAACATACGACGGATTTATACGTAACGGGGCAAACCTGCCGGATGAGGACAAGGAAACATTCCGCCGCTTAAGCAAAGAGCTCAGCACACTGACGCTGCGCTTCTCACAAAATCACCTGAAAGAGACGAATAAATATGAACTGGTCTTGCAGAATCAAGATGAGCTGAAAGGACTTCCTGAGAGTGCCGTAGAAGCGGCTGCCCACACGGCAAAGGAGAAAGGTAAAGAAGGCTGCTGGATTATAACCTTACAGGCTCCCAGCTATGTGCCTTTCATGAAATACAGCCAAAACCGCGAATTGAGAAAACAGCTATACCTTGCTTATAACACGCAATGTACGCATCAAGATGAATTCAATAATCTGGACATAGTAAAACAGCTGGTCAACTTACGCATGGAGTTGGCACAGTTACTGGGCTTTACTGATTTTGCCGATTACGTATTGCGCAAGCGCATGGCAGAAAACAGCCGGAATGTATATAATCTGCTCAACCAGCTGCTGGATGCCTATACTCCTACCGCACATCAGGAAGTAAAGGAAATAGAAGCTTTGGCACAAGAACTCGAAGGACCCGAATTCCGCCTCATGCCATGGGATTTTTCTTTTTACGCTGAAAAATTGAAGAATAAGAAATTTAATCTCGATGAAGAAGCACTGCGCCCTTATTTTGAACTCAGCCAAGTAAAGAAAGGGGTTTTCGGACTTGCTACGCGCCTGTATGGCATCACATTCAAGGAAAATAAAGACATCCCAGTATATCATCCCGACGTACAGGCTTACGAAGTGTTTGATAAAGACGGAAGTTACCTGGCTGTACTTTATACCGATTTCCACCCTCGCGCCGGAAAACGCTCCGGAGCCTGGATGACCAGCTATAAGGAACAATGGATTGATACGAACGGGAACAACAGCCGCCCGCACGTGTCGGTTACCATGAACTTTACCAAGCCAACAGAAGAAAAACCGGCACTGCTTACTTTCTCGGAAGTCAATACGTTCCTTCATGAATTCGGTCATGCACTGCACGGCATATTTGCCAACACACGTTTTAAAAGCATGAGCGGAACCAATGTTTTCTGGGATTTTGTGGAACTTCCTTCGCAAATTATGGAAAACTTTGCCATAGAGAAAGAGTTTTTAAATACCTTTGCACGTCATTATCAAACCCATGAGCTGATACCTGAAACGCTCATTCAAAGCATTATGGACGCTGCCAATTTTAATGTAGCCTATGCTTGTTTGCGCCAAGTCAGCTTCGGCTTGCTGGACATGGCATGGTATACACGCAACGAAGCTTTCGAGGGGGATGTAAAAGCGTATGAAAAAGCTTCATGGGAAAAAGCCCAGATTCTCCCTCAAGCAGATGAGACCTGCATGAGTGTACAGTTCGGGCACATCATGTCCGGAGGTTACTCAGCCGGATATTACAGCTATAAATGGGCAGAGGTGCTTGATGCCGATGCCTTCTCTTTATTCAAGGAAAAAGGAATCTTCAATACAGAGGTGGCTCAGTCTTTCCGTGACCATATCCTGTCGAAAGGAGGCACTGAACATCCTATGACACTTTACAAACGCTTCCGCGGACAAGAGCCTTCTATTGATGCCTTGCTGCGCAGAAACGGAATTAAATGATAACCCGATTAAACAGTAAGAACAATGAAAAAATCAATCTCCATCTGCTTGTTGCTTCTTGCCGTCCTTACGCTGGGAGGATGCAATCAGGAAGACGATATAAACGAAATCTTCGTAAGCGGAGTATGGAATCTCAACAATTACTATTCAAATGCCGACTGGAACAGCAACAATGACAAAAATGCCCGTCCTAAATATACGAATCCCGATGACTTGAAAATCATCAACCAGTTTACAATCGAGTTTAAAGAAGACGGCACCCTTTCCGGAGTAATGGAAAATAAGGTCGGCTTTACCGGAAAGTGGTCGGCCAATCCCGATGACCGTTCCATCTCTATCACCCAGCTGAAGCCCGCCTCATCTGCCCTATCGGGAAGAAACCGGGAATTTATATTCAGTCTGGAAACTGCACGGTTTTATAAAGGAAACAGCCAATGGATTCAGCTGGCACCCGAATCAAGAACAACCTATGTACAATTAACACATATCAAATAGTAGTATGGAAGCATCTGAACATAAACAAGAAATATTAGACCGGAGATACATGCGCATGGCGCTGATTTGGGCAGAAAATTCGTATTGCACCCGCCGACAGGTAGGTGCACTGATTGTAAAAAACAAGATGATTATTTCAGATGGCTATAACGGCACTCCCGCCGGGTTTGAAAACGTGTGCGAAGACGAACACGGACTGACCAAGCCTTATGTAATGCATGCCGAAGCTAATGCCATTACCAAAATAGCCCGCTCAAACAACAGCAGTGAAGGAGCTACCATGTATGTCACTGCATCACCTTGCATTGAATGTGCCAAGCTGATTATCCAGTCGGGAATCAAGCGAGTGGTCTATGCAGAAAAATACCGGCTGGAAGACGGACTGGAACTTTTAAAACGAGCTCATATTGAAGTGATTTATATTAACCCTAACGAAGATTGACAACATGAAAAACAATACCAAATTCATTCCCTTCCTGCTCGCTATATGCCTCATAGCCGGCATAGCTATAGGAACCTTTTATGCAAACCATTTTTCCGGTAACAAGCTGGGTATCATTAATACTTCTTCCAACAAACTCAATGCGCTGTTGCGCATCATTGATGACCAGTATGTGGATACTGTCAAAATGAGTGATCTGGTGGAAGAGGCTATGCCGCAAATCTTATCTGAATTAGACCCTCACTCTTCTTATATCCCGGCAAAAAACCTGGAAGCCGTAAACAGTGAATTAAGAGGAAGCTTCAGCGGGATCGGTATTCAGTTTACCATTCAAGACGATACGATTCATATCAACAGTGTTATTCAAGGAGGTCCTTCTGAAAAGGTAGGATTGATGGCAGGCGACCGTATCGTAGAAATTGACGACTCTGCTTTCGTTGGAAAAATCGTGACTAATAACGAGTCGATGAAGCGGCTGAAGGGAGAAAAAGGAAGCAAGGTGAAATTAGGTATTTTCCGTCCGGGAGAAAAAAATATTCTGCATTTCACCGTTGTCAGGGGTGATATTCCGGTAAAAAGCATCGATGCAGCCTACATGCTGAATGACAAATTCGGCTATATCAAGGTAAATAAGTTCGGTGAAACTACTTACCCGGAGTTTTTAATCGCCTTAGCCAAGCTGAATCAGGAAAATTGTCAGGGTATCATTATAGACCTCCGCGGAAATACAGGAGGTTACATGGTAGCTCCCATTCAAATGATTAACGAATTCCTTCCAAACAAACGGCTGATTGTTTATACACAAGGACGCAAATCTCCGCGTGAAAACTATACATCAAACGGTACCGGAAGCAGCCAAAAGATGCCGCTGATTGTCTTGGTGGATGAAGCCTCAGCCTCTGCCAGCGAAATCTTTGCCGGAGCAATCCAAGACAATGACCGTGGAACCATTATCGGACGCCGCTCTTTCGGGAAGGGGCTGGTACAGCAACCTATCGAATTTAGTGACGGATCGGCCATCCGCCTGACTATCGCACGTTATTATACCCCATCAGGGCGATGCATTCAGAAACCTTATGAAAAAGGAAAAGGTGAAGAGTATGAAATGGACTTGCTTACACGCTATGAACACGGGGAGTTTTTCTCGGCCGACAGCATCAAGCAGAATGAGAAAGAAATCTATCATACCAGTCTGGGACGTCCGGTGTATGGAGGAGGAGGAATTATGCCCGACATATTCGTTCCTCAAGATACTACTGGGATGACTTCGTATTTCCGTATGGCGGCTAACCGTGGACTGATTATCCGGTATTCATTCGATTATACGGATACAAACCGGAGCTCTTTGCAGAAATATGATACCGTAGATAAATTGTTAGGGCATCTCAAGAAACAAAACTTATTGGAAAGATTTGCTTCATGGGCTGAGAAAAAAGACCTCAAGCGGAGAAATAATTTAATGTATAAATCTAAAAGTTTATT
The DNA here is from genome assembly GCA_958434805.1 of uncultured Phocaeicola sp. Next base: position 3,994 of record CAUBDX010000046.1, on the reverse strand, counting down.
TGAACTCAGCTTATACGGAAATATCATCTATAATATGTTAGGACTGGAAGCTTATATCAGCTACCTCAACCAGACAGACAAGACGGTGCTGAAAGCACTTGAAGTTCTGGAGCAAGGAAAAGCTTTCCCTACTGCTCCTGAAAACAGTGAGCTTACGAAAGAGTGATTAAACCTATAGGTTTGTCTGCCCCGGAATCCGGTGATGTTCATAAGTTAAAAATCAATGTCTTTGCCGGATTCTTTTATTTTTTTTAGCCATGGAAACAAAAAAGGAATTGCGCAGGGCTATTGCTCTAAAAAAGAAAATGCAACCGGAAAGTGATCTGCAAACTTGGTCAGACCTTCTGCTAAGCAAACTGGAAAAGCATCCGCTTTTTCAAAAGGCTCATACCTTACTGCTTTATCACTCACTGCCCGACGAGGTCCGGACCCATCACTTTGTAGAACGATGGAGTAAAGATAAAATGCTCATTCTTCCTGTAGTAAAAGGTGATGTGTTAGAACTGCGTCACTATACCGGAAAACAAGACTTAAAGAAAGGAAGTTTTGGAATTGAAGAACCTACCGGAGCTCTACTTGAAGATTACAGCCAGATAGAGCTTGCCATTATTCCGGGTGTATCATTCGACAGGAAAGGAAACCGGCTGGGAAGAGGTAAAGGGTATTATGACCGACTCCTCCCTCTGCTCCGTTCATATAATATCGGTATCTGCTTTCAGTTTCAAGTCAGCCAGGAAATTCCGACCGAAATATTCGACATGAAAATGGATGAAGTATGGACAGAAAACGGTCCGCTATATGCTAACGGAAAATAATGTTGACTATTACCTGTGAACCTACCCGGGTATTTAAATTGCGGACTAATAAATCGCGCCCCATCATCAGTTCCTGACGAACAACAGAAGAAGCCAGATGCACGTAAAGCGTCTGGTTTTTTATATAGATATTGGTGGTGTACTTCATGATAGACGGTCCCACCACATCCTTCCATGCATCCACCAACCGGTATTCGTTTAATGGAGTTTCCAGCCCCTCTTGGCGCAAAAACTTACGAAGAACCTCTCCTATCTGCTCTGTATTATTCCGCTTCATCTTCCTCCTCTTTACGTTCGGACACCTGACCTTCTTCCACCTCAAACAGTTTATAATCTCCTTCTATCTTCTTCAGGATTTTATCGAGATGTTCCCGGTTGGTATCGGTTATAAAAATCTGCCCGAAACTGTCACCAGCCACCAGCTTGACGATTTGCTCCACACGTGAAGCATCTAATTTATCAAAAATATCATCCAGCAAAACCAAGGGGGTGGTATGACTTCCCGTGCGCTTCAGAAATTCAAACTGAGCCAGTTTCAAAGCAATCAGATAAGTTTTATTCTGCCCCTGCGATCCCTCACGCTTGATGGGGAAATCGCCTAACTGCATAATCAGGTCATCTTTATGAATCCCCTTCAATGAATATCCCATAATGCGGTCACGCTGGCGGCTTTCACGCAGTAAAGTAAGCAAGCTCCCCTGTTCGGCATGCGACTGGTAAGACAAGCTTACCTGTTCCCGGTCTTGAGATATATACGAATAATACGACTGAAATATAGGTATAAACTCATCGATAAAGTTACGGCGCTTCATATATACCATCTCACCCGCCGATGCCATCATCTCTTCCCATACAGCCATCAGTTCTTCTTCCGGCTCCATATCGGCTTTCAACAACGTATTACGCTGAAGCAAGGCTTTATTATAGCGGATTAAAGCATCTAAATACTCACGGTCGAACTGTGAAATCACCACATCCATAAACCGCCGGCGCTCTTCACTTCCCCCGGCAATCAGCTGCGTATCGGCAGGAGAAACCATCACCATCGGAATCAGCCCAATATGGTCAGAAAAGCGCGAATATTCCTTTTTATTCCGCTTAAACTGCTTTTTCTGCCTGCGCTTCAATCCACAGTAAATTTCTTCCGGTTCTCCGTCATCAGTTTCATAAAACCCTTGTACCACAAAAAAGTCCTGATTATGGCGGATATTCTGCGAGTCAATGGGGTTCGTTGCACTCTTGCAAAACGAAAGGTAATATACGGCATCCATCAAGTTGGTCTTACCCATTCCGTTTTTGCCGATAATGCAATTCATTTTATGCGAGAACGAAAGTTCTGCCTGCTCTAAGTTCTTGTAATTTAGTATGGAGATGCGTTTAAGCCACATAATTAATCTGTATTTATGCTACAAAATTAACAATAAAAGCAGGATTGATAAAAAAAACTCTCGGCAAATTTCATTTATAAGCATAAATAACGTACTTTTGCTGTCCAAATATCAGAATTCAGAAAATAATAAAAATGAAATAACAATGACTGAACAAAAACACACTCATGACCCATTGAATGTTGATGAAGCATTAAGCTCTTCTGAAGCATTCCTGATTAAGAACAAAAATGTAATGCTTGGAGCTGTAGTCGCTTTAGTAGTAATCGTTTGCGGATATCTTGGCTACCAGCACTTCATTTCAGAACCGAAAGAAGCAAAAGCTTCTGAATCGATTTTTAAAGGTGAACAGTATTTCAATGCCGACAATTACGAAGCTGCATTAAACGGCGACAGTTTAGGCTATGCTGGTTTTGTGAAACTGGCTGATGAATTCAGCGGAACCAAAGCCGGTAACCTGGCAAATGCATATGCAGGTATCTGCTATGCTCAGTTAGGAAAATACGAAGATGCTGCCAAATACTTAGACAAGTTCAGTGCTGACGACCAACTGGTTGCTCCTGCTGTTCTGGGTACAATGGGTAACTGCTATGCACAGATGGGACAGCTTGATAAAGCTGCTGCCACACTGTTAAAAGCAGCCGACCGTGCTGACAGCAATGCTTTGAGCCCTGTTTACCTTATCCAAGCAGGACAGATTTTGGAAAAACAAGGCAAAAATGCTGAAGCAGTAGAAGCTTATACTTTGGTTAAAACCAAATACGGTAACTCATATCAGGCTTTAGATATTGACAAGTATATTCAACGTGCTTCAATCAAGTAATTTAAGCATATAAACAAGCTATTATACTCACGGGTTTCACAGATCGTTTAACGGATAAATCTGTGAAATCCGTTTTTTTTAATTCCAAGTTTCTCCCTTTAAGACCCGAAAAAGTAAAACAAGAAAAAACTCAAAGAACTCAAAGAACTTAAAAACTTAAAAACTCAAAAACTCAAACCTATGGCAACAGCTTATCACAATCTCTCTGATTACGATTTCAATTCAGTTCCCGATGCATCAGCCATGCGATTCGGTATTGTTGTTTCTGAATGGAACAGCAACATTACCGGTGCGCTACTTGAAGGTGCAGTTAAAACGTTAAAAACCCACGGAGCAACAGACGAAAACATCCTCGTACAAACCGTTCCGGGAAGTTTTGAACTTACATTTGGTTCCGCCCAAATGATTAAAAGTGGAAAAGTTGACGCTGTTATTGCAATTGGCTGTGTAGTTCGCGGTGACACACCTCATTTTGACTATGTATGTGAAGGAACCACACAAGGAATTGCTCATCTAAACGCAACTACCGATATACCAGTTATTTACGGACTAATTACTACCAACAATATGCAGCAGGCAGAAGACCGTGCCGGAGGTAAATTAGGGAATAAAGGAGATGAATGTGCAATTACTGCAATAAAAATGATTGATTTTGCTTGCAGATTAAAAAAATAATTGTACCTTTGCAACGCGTTTGAGAAAAACAGCTACTGAATCTCAAATGCAAACGGGCAAGTACCAGAGTGGCCAAATGGGGCAGACTGTAAATCTGCTGGCTTACGCCTTCGGTGGTTCGAATCCATCTTTGCCCACTAAATTTGCGGAAGTAGCTCAGTTGATAGAGCATTAGCCTTCCAAGCTGAGGGTCGCGGGTTTGAGCCCCGTCTTCCGCTCTCTTTGATTTAATTAATGCGTTGGGCAAATACCAGAGTGGCCAAATGGGGCAGACTGTAAATCTGCTGGCTTAC
>CAUBDX010000045.1 GCA_958434805.1 uncultured Phocaeicola sp. | reverse complement strand
AAAGGTAGGTTTAGGAAACATGCGTGTCAAGGCGGAAAATAGAATGCTTACAAACGACAGTTCTCTTTATCTGTAAAAGGCTTACATACACCCTGTCTGACTAATTCATCCAATGCACTTCCCAACCTTTCATAATCCGATACCGAAGCCAATAAGCCCACCTGCTCTAATTCAGGATGCATAAACAGATAAATTTCCTTTTTCCAATTTATTCCATTTTTTTGTGGAGAAGCCATGAATTTCCCCAGCAAAGCCAAATTTTGCGACTGAGATTGTTCTCCCGCCAGTTTATCTATCTGCTCCATCCATAATTCAAGATCCTGTTCAGACAGACCACTCTTTTTAATTAAGGTAGGAAGATATGCTGACACCACACAAGAAGCATCAGCAGGCAATACATTTACGTAACTATTGTTCTTGGAGCAAGCAGAAAAGAGCAAAAGCAAGCATAAACCCATCCACTGACAAATCCTAATCTTCATCGCTATTCTATTTTTTAATAATCACCTCTATTCATACGTATGATTTTCAAGCTCTCTCCGGTTGATTTCATCTCTCAACTTCGATGCAGCCTCATAATCCTCGCGCCCGACAGCCTCGCTCAAAGCTTGTTTCAATAACCCGGTATCAACAGAGTTAACAGACATGCTATACATTCCATCACGCATTACGTCGTGCAGCATCTCCCGGTCCAGAATATCCTCATATACATAAACCGGAAATTTATCTCGCAAGGACAAAGAGATGGCATCCGTAGTTCGAGCATCCATCTTAAATACTGAACCATCTGCCCTCATGATATAAAGATAAGAATAATAAACCCCATCTTTTACTTCATAAATAACAGATTTGGTGATGGCCATTCCTTCCTCATGCAATATATCCAATATCAAATCATGCGTGAAAGGACGGGGCATCCGGTATGGCATCTGCAAAACCCGAATAGCCTGCGCTTCTAATGCCCCGATAATCAATGCCAACTTTCGATGAGTTTCATCCTTTTCCTCCAAAACCAATGCATACGAATCAGACGGCTTCAGCATGGTTGACATATCCAAGACTCTCAGTTCTATTTCTTTCATAGACAAGTTTCTTGTTTAACGGCTATTTAACGTGTTTATATTTAAATACAAAAGCAAAAACTACTGCCACGACTAGAGCGTATGCAGCAAATATAAACCATGAGGCAGCCCATCCTTCTGTTTGAGGCAGCGTACTGTTAAAATCAACAAAACGATTTACAATAAGCTGAGCGCTTAACGTACCTACTGTTGCACCAATTCCATTTGTCATAATAATAAACAGCCCTTGAGCACTGGAACGGATAGACATATCGGTTTCTTTATCCACAAACAAAGAGCCTGAAACATTGAAAAAGTCGAAAGCAACGCCATAGACCAACATAGAAAGAATAAACATCCAGACTCCACTTCCCGGATTTCCCAACCCGAATAAACCGAATCGTAAAACCCATGCCCCCATGGCTATCAACATCACCTTTTTTATACCAAACCGACTCAAGAAATAAGGAATCAGCAGAATGCAGCAAGTTTCACTTATCTGCGAAAGAGAAATCAAAAGATTAGCATGCTGTACTCCAAACGTTTCTGCATATTCAGGAATAGCTTTGAAGCTCGTAATAAACGGATTTGCAAACCCATTGGTAATTTGAAGAGACACACCAAGAAGCATTGAGAAAATGAAGAATATGGCCATTTTCTTATCTTTAAACAAGAGAAATGCACGCAATCCTAAGGCTTCAACCAGCGATTTTTTACTTCCATTATCATGAGATATAGGACAAGCCGGAAGTGTATAGGCATAGAAAGAAAGAATTACTCCCCAGATGGCGCACATAAAGAACTGCATATAGTTAGCCTGAAAGCCTAACAAATCGACTACCCACATGGAGCAAATGAAACCAATCGTACCAAAAGTACGTATCGGAGGAAATGCTTTAATCGTATCAAGTCCCGCTTTATCCAAAGCTGTATAAGCAACCGAGTTTGACAATGCCAAGGTAGGCATATAAAATGCCACACTCATTGAGTAGAAAGCGAACAAAACAGGGAAAGAAACATGACTGCCAGCCGTCATTCCATAATAACCAGCTCCTGCCATAAATAAAGCTGCGAGTAAATGACTGATTCCCAATAAGCGCTGAGCAGGAATCCAACGGTCTGCTATAATACCTAAGATAGCAGGCATAAACAACGATACAATACCTTGCATCGCATAAAAAAGTCCAATATGACTTCCTAAACCAATTTGGGCCAAATAAGTGCCCATTGAAGTAAGATAAGCTCCCCACACTGCAAACTGCAGAAAGTTCATCAAAATCAGGCGTACTTTAATATTCATAATATATTAATTCAAGCAATACTTAAAAACAAATTTAAGAAAATCCTTCGAATAAAATACATTTACGCCTAGAAAAAAGAAGAAATAAAAAAAACATTGAATCAAGAACCAATCTCAATTCAATGTTTTCCTCGTCGGGGTAGCGGGATTCGAACCCACGACCCCCTGCTCCCAAAGCAGGTGCGCTAACCGGACTGCGCTACACCCCGAACTTTTACAGATTTCCCTCTTAAGCTTTCCTCGTCGGGGTAGCGGGATTCGAACCCACGACCCCCTGCTCCCAAAGCAGGTGCGCTAACCGGACTGCGCTACACCCCGAGTGGTTTTCCTTAAAAGCGGTGCAAAGATAAGTCTTTCTTTTAAACTACGCAAGGCTTTCCAGTATTTTTTTTAATTTTTCTCTCCAATCTTCTCCATTTTCGGGGGAAAACACATGCATACCCAGTTTTTTACCGGTCTCAGCATTCGCTAAGCCATCATCAACGAAGAGTGTTTCTTCCGGATTCAAAGAGGCATCTTCCAAAGCAAATCGATAAATACGCTCATCGGGTTTGGTATAACCTATCTCATAAGAAAGATACAGTTTTTCAAAATAATGAGACAATGGATTTCCCGTCGACGAGAAATCCTTACTACACGCCCACCCCATTACATAAGGATTTGTATTACTCAATACATATAACTTATAGGAAGAGCGCAACTCTTCTATATACTTTAATAAATCCTCATTCACGGAAGAAAAGAAACCCATCCACGCACGCTGAGTTTCATTCCACCCCAACTTGCGTCCGCAAAGTTCTCCCAACTTCTCCTGAAAGAGCTCTGCCGAGATATGCCCTTCTTCCAATTCCTGGAAAATTCCGGTCTGATGATATTTATCCAAGCGTAAGTCTGCATCAGCCAGCCCCAGACGGACGAAGGCCTCAACAGCCTTATCACGGTTGATTGCTGCTATCACTCCACCGAAATCAAATATTATATTTTTTATCATCTTATTTTCCTCGTTGCATTAAAGCCCTGAACGGAGTGGGATAAGGAATTTCAAAATCCATCAGTTCGCCCGTCACAGGATGGTAAAAACACAATTTGAATGCATGAAGAGCCAAACGGCCTAACGGGTCAATTTCACATCCATAACGCGAATCGCCCACAACCGGATGTCCCAACGTCTGCATATGTACACGAATCTGATTCTTACGGCCAGTCTCCAATTGAAGTTCTACCATCGAAAATCCATTGGCACGCTTAATCGTACGATAATGAGTTATCGAAAGCTTTCCTCCGTCATCATAATTAGAAGAACTTACATAAAGCTGACGGTCAGTAAGCCAAGTCTGTACAACACCCTGATCTTTTTCCATCTCTCCCATTACCAAAGCAACATAACGGCGGTCACGAACAATATCATGCCAATTATCACGTAATGTATGCTGCGTCTTCTCATCCTTGGCATACATCATTACTCCAGAAGTCTCACGATCCAGACGATGAACCACAAAGACCCGGTTATTACGGTGTTGACGCTTTACATACTCATTTAATATATGTTGAGCCGTACGCTCTTTCTGACGTTCGGTTGCAACAGACAAAAGTCCTTCTTTCTTCTCAACAACAATCAAATACGCATCCTCATACAAAATCTTAAGCAAGGGATGGCGAAACTCATGTTTATGCTTCTCCTTGCTGATTTGCACCTTCATTCCGGGTTTCAACGGATAATTATATTGCGTCTGGATGTTATTATCCACCAAGACCACACGGTTACTCAGCAACGCTTTCACACGAGTACGACTGATTCCTGCCATCTTCTTCATCAGGAATTCCATCAACTCACCCGGTTCTGTAACATTATATATAGTATATTTTGCAGCCGCACGCGCTCTCGGACGGCCGCCTTTATTTTGTTCTAACCTTGACATTTACTTATCGTTTTTCTAACAATACAACATTTTCTACATGATGCGTATGAGGGAACATATCAACCGGACGAACAGCCACGACTTTATATTTCGCATCGAGCAACTGAAGATCTCTTGCTTGAGTGGCAGGATTACAGCTTACATAAACTATACGTTTCGGTTCTGCAAACAAAATCACATCAATCACATCGTTATGCATTCCCGCACGAGGAGGATCGGTAATAATTACATCCGGACGTCCATGCTCATTAATAAAATCCTGAGTCAGGATATCCTTCATGTCACCCGCATAAAACAACGTATTCGTAATGCCATTGATTTCTGAGTTTACCTTCGCATCTTCAATTGCTTCGGGTACATACTCTATACCTATAACCTTCTTTGCCTGACGAGAAACAAAGTTGGCAATGGTTCCTGTCCCTGTATATAAGTCATATACAAGTTCCTCACCTGTAAGGCCAGCAAAATCACGTGCCACCTTATATAAATTATAGGCTTGTTCCGAGTTTGTCTGATAAAATGATTTGGGTCCGATTTTAAAGCGCAATCCTTCCATTTCTTCAAAGATATGGTCATTTCCCTTAAACACCTCCACATCCAAGTCTCCAATCGTATCGTTACATTTATTATTAATAACATACAATAAGGAAGTAATTTGAGGGAATTTATCAGCTATATACTGAAGAAGCTCTTTCATTTTAGCCAATTCACTCTCTTCTACTATCTTACATTGCAAGAGAACCATCAGTTCACCCGTAGAAGAGGTTCGTATCATGACATTACGGAGCATTCCTTCTTGGGTGCGCAAATTAAAAAAGGCATAATCATGCGCATAGGCATAGTCACGTATAGCGTTACGTATCTGATTTGAAATATCATCTTGCAACCAGCATTTTTCAATAGCCAAGACCTTATCAAATGCACCAGGAATATGGAAACCTACCGCATTCATCTGATCATATTTCACATCCTCACGCACCTCTTCTTCCGTGAGCCAGCGTTTGTTTGAAAATGTAAATTCAAGTTTATTCCGGTAAAACATTGTTTTTTCCGAACCAAGAATGGGCATAAACTCAGGCAATTCCACCTTTCCGATACGTGTAAGGTTATCATAAACCTGTTTTTGCTTATAACGAATCTGTTCCTCATAAGCAAGGCATTGCCATTTACATCCTCCGCAAACCCCGTAATGCTGACAAAAAGGCTGCGCTCTAAGCGGTGATTTCTCATGAATTTTCACCGCTACAGCTTCTGCATAATGATTTTTTTTACGCTTGATCTGCAAATCAACTACATCACCCGGCACAACATAAGGAACAAATATTACCAGGTCATTCACTTTAGCCAAAGCTTTACCCTCTGCTGCGACATCTGTTATTGTCACTTTCTCCAGTAAAGGAAGTTCTTTTTTCTTTCTTGCCACGTCTTTTTCTATAAAACCAATTTGGGAGCAAATTTAAACATTTTTTCTGACAATAAGCCATGAAATGCAAAGAACTTCATTTTGCAAAGTCCATATTACAAAACATACCTTTTTTTCTTCTCTTTTCTCTTGGAGATTCAAAGAATATAGTTAGTTTTGCGGCGTATTCAATACATGGAAAACAAATGAAAAACATAATAACAACCTAAAATCTTCAATTTTAAACATGGAAAAGAAAAGAGTCTATACATTCGGTAATGGACAAGCCGAAGGAAAAGCAGATATGAGAAACCTCTTGGGAGGTAAAGGAGCCAATCTTGCTGAAATGAACTTAATCGGAGTTCCAGTTCCTCCGGGATTTACCATAACCACGGAAGTTTGTACAGAATATTATGAAATGGGGCAAGAACAGGTTGTTGCCCTCTTGAAAGACGAAGTTGAAAAAGCCATTGCACACGTAGAAACATTGATGCGCTCCAAATTTGGCGATGTAGAAAATCCCTTATTAGTTTCAGTTCGTTCAGGTGCCCGTGCTTCTATGCCAGGCATGATGGATACCATCTTAAACTTAGGTTTGAACGATGAAGTAGTTGAAGGAATGACCCGTAAAACCGGCAATGCCCGTTTTGCATGGGACTCATATCGCCGTTTCGTTCAGATGTATGGTGATGTGGTATTGGGAATGAAACCAGCCAACAAAGAAGAAATCGACCCGTTTGAAGCTATTATCGAAGAAGTAAAGGAAGCCAAAGGAGTGCGTCTGGATAACGAACTTGAGGTAGAGGACTTGAAAGAACTTGTAAAAAGATTCAAAATTGCTGTAAAAGAACAAACCGGAAAAGACTTCCCCACTTGCGCTTACGAACAATTATGGGGAGCCATCTGCGCTGTATTCAACTCTTGGATGAATGAACGCGCCATCCTTTATAGAAAAATGGAAGGAATTCCTGACGAATGGGGTACGGCTGTCAGTGTACAAGCCATGGTATTCGGTAATATGGGTGACACTTCAGCTACTGGCGTATGCTTCAGCCGTGATGCAGCTACAGGTGAAGACCTTTTCAACGGAGAATATCTGATTAATGCCCAAGGAGAAGATGTGGTAGCTGGTATCCGCACTCCGCAACAAATCACCAAAATCGGCTCACAGCGTTGGGCTGAACTGGCGGGCATCAGCGAAGAAGAACGCGCCAGCAAATATCCTTCTATGGAAGAAGCCATGCCTGAAATTTATAAGGAACTGGACGCTTTACAAACAAAACTGGAAAATCACTACCGCGACATGCAGGATATGGAATTTACCGTACAGGAAGGCAAACTTTGGTTCCTCCAGACCCGTAACGGTAAACGTACCGGTGCGGCAATGGTTAAAATCGCTATGGACTTGTTACGTCAAGGCATGATTGACGAAAAAACAGCGCTGATGCGTTGTGAACCGAACAAACTGGATGAACTCTTACATCCGGTATTCGACAAGGCTGCCTTGAAACAAGCAAGAGTGCTAAGCCGTGGTCTTCCGGCATCTCCGGGGGCAGCTTGCGGTCAAATTGTATTCTTTGCAGATGATGCCGCAGAATGGCGTGCAGCCGGCAAGCGCGTAGTGATGGTTCGTATCGAAACCTCTCCGGAAGACTTGGCAGGTATGGCTGTGGCTGAAGGTATTTTGACAGCCCGTGGCGGCATGACGTCTCATGCAGCTGTAGTTGCTCGCGGTATGGGTAAATGCTGCGTATCCGGTGCTGGAGCCTTGAACATCGACTATAAAGCCCGTACTGTAGAAGTTGATGGCATCACTTTAAAAGAAGGTGATTTCATTTCTCTGAACGGAAGTACGGGTGAAATCTATAACGGCAAAGTAGAAACAAAAGCAGCCGAACTTTCCGGTGACTTTGCAGCATTAATGGACCTAGCGAATAAATATACGAAACTACAGGTACGCACCAATGCAGATACTCCGCACGATGCCGCAGTAGCACGTAGCTTCGGTGCTGTAGGTATTGGTCTTTGCCGCACAGAACACATGTTCTTTGAAGGTGAAAAAATCAAAGCCATGCGTGAAATGATTTTAGCTGAAAGTGCAGAAGGCCGCCGCAAGGCATTGACAAAGATCCTCCCCTACCAGCAAGCAGACTTTAAAGGTATCTTCAAGGCAATGGAAGGTTGCCCGGTAACCGTACGTCTTTTGGATCCTCCTTTACATGAATTCGTTCCACACGATTTGAAGGGACAGGAAGAAATGGCGCAAGCAATGGGAGTAAGTTTACAATATATACAGCAACGTGTTGACTCGCTATGTGAACACAACCCGATGCTGGGACACCGAGGCTGCCGTTTGGGTAATACCTATCCTGAAATCACCCAAATGCAGACACGTGCCATCTTGGGAGCTGCTCTTGAGCTGAAAAAAGAAGGCGTAGAAACTCACCCTGAAATCATGGTTCCGCTGACAGGTATCTTGTATGAATTCAAAGAACAAGAAGATGTAATCCGCGCTGAAGCTGCCAAGTTATTTGAGGAAGTTGGCGACAGCATCGAATTCAAAGTGGGTACCATGATTGAAATTCCTCGTGCTGCTTTAACTGCCGACCGCATCGCTTCTGAAGCTGAATTCTTCTCATTTGGAACAAACGACTTAACTCAGATGACATTCGGCTATTCACGTGATGATATTGCCTCCTTCTTACCTATTTATCTGGAAAAGAAAATTCTGAAAGTGGATCCATTCCAAGTTCTCGACCAAAAAGGTGTAGGTCAGTTAGTCCGTATGGCAACCGAAAAAGGTCGTGCTATCCGCCCGAATCTGAAATGCGGCATCTGTGGGGAACATGGTGGTGAACCTTCTTCTGTAAAATTCTGTCATAAGGTAGGATTGAACTATGTAAGTTGTTCTCCGTTCCGTGTGCCTATCGCAAGATTGGCGGCGGCGCAGGCTGCAATAGAGGAAGCATAAGCAATATAGGATAATATTTGATTTAGGCTGTAACGAACTGTTTATCAGGCGTTACAGCCTAAGTTGTTTTTAGGCGGTTCGTGCATTTGTCCGCAAAAAATGAGCCAAATAAACGGTACTTGCATACACCACGCATACACTTTTGAACAGTGGCGCATACACCAACGCATACACCATTTAATAACTTATAAATCAATCTGATATGGCAACATTTAAAGTAGTCGTAAGAAAAAAGAGAGCTGACGGATTTTATCCAGTGTACATTCGTGTTGTCCACCGTTCAAGAATGGGTTATATTAAAACTGATAAACTCATTACGGACAAGCAAATCACCAAGAATGGCGAAATCAAGGATATTGTGGTCAATGAATATTGTTCACGAGAAATCCTACGTTATAGCGATATGATAAACCGTAAGGATGTCTCAAATTATTCTGTTGCTGAACTAATTGAATTTCTTATCCATTCAGATGAAGAAATATGTTTTAGTGACTATGCTACAAAATTCATTAACCGTATGGCTTCTGAAGGACATGAACGTAATGCTAAGAACTATCGTCTGGCTGTAAACCATCTTGAAAGATATTTGGGAACAACCAGAGTGATGTTTACTCACTTGTCATCTTCTGTTTTGACAAGATGGATTAATAGCCTTTCGTTGACGAACAGGGCGAAAGAAATGTATCCGACTTGTTTAAGACAGATATTCAAAAGGGCACTTATAGAGCTGAACGATGAAGAACGTGGTATCGTGCGAATCAAATACAATCCTTGGTTAAAAGTATCCATTCCAAAATCTGACAGTACAGTTCAAAGAGCCATCAGTGCAGAGGCATGTAGGGAGTTTTTCAATCGTCCCCTACCGGAAACCAAAATGATTTCCTCTCTTCCGGAACTGGGCAGAGACGTGGCACTCCTATCCTTGTGTCTGGGTGGAATAAACACCGTAGATATTTTTGAGCTTAAAAAAGAAAACTACAAGGATGGTATTATCGGATATAAAAGAGCTAAGACAAAGCACAGCCGGAAAGACGAAGCCTATATTGAAATGCGCGTGGAACCGTTCATTCAGGCCACATTTGACAAGTATCTTTCAGACGAGAATGACGAATATCTTTTCAAATTCCATAAGCGTTACAGTAACCCGGACAGTTTCAATGCCAACGTTAATATTGGAATCAGAAAGATATGTGCCGATATGGGAATGAAGAAGGAGGATTACTACTGTTATTACACTTTCCGTCATACATGGGCTACAATTGCCCAAAATGACTGTGATGCCAATCTGTATGAAGTTGCTTTCGGTATGAATCACAGCCATGGACTGAATATTACAAGAGGCTATGTCAAGATAGACTTCACTCCTGCCTGGGAACTCAATGCAAAAGTGATTGACTTCATTTTCTTCAGCAGCAAGAAGAGCAAGCAAGGCAAGGCACGTGACTTCGAGACACCGGCAGACAAGATGTTCCGCATCACAAAGAAGATGATGATCTATGGCCGTGCATATTTCAAAGGTGACGTAATCGGTGAAATAACAGATATTGGTTTCAGTAATGTGGACCAGGTTATTGACAGACTGGTTGAACAGTTACCTAAGGATATCCCTACCGGATGTATGGTTCAGTTCCGTCTTATGAACTGTGATTCCAAGAAGGAAGTTGTATATGAAAGAAGCAAAGGGAAAGGATTCATGTAATCGACAAACTGGAACAAACCATTAACGCAAAGGGAGGATTCTACTTATCTTTATCAGAACCGTACCATTTCTCATATTGGTGCGGTTCCTTTCTATTTGTCCGGTTGATTCCAGGGCAATACTTCACGGCCTATAAGTATGGCAAAGACAAGTACGATAAGCTTCCATATAAGGATAAAAGTTTTCTTGACCAACCAGACTGCAAGACGTATGGCAATCCTCAAAAGCCAGAATACCAGCTTCAGGAGCAACATACCGATAATAAATACCGGCAACAGATATATAATCAACAACAATTCAAACATAACGTGTAATATTTAGTGATATATAATAGCTTGTTTATTATATAAATATACTAAAAATCAATGAGATACAGAAATTTGCGCAACACTATTTTCTTGTTATTCGAGTAGTTTTTTTACTGATTATCAGTGTAATATCACCATGATAACAAGGTATCTCCAGACTCTGAATACAAGATTATTCTGTCTGAATATTTTTGCAATATAGCTCAGATAAAATAAGGTTTCCCAATAGCCATTTCATCAGCATAATCAGCTACAAGATTATATTTTCCCTTTTATTGGGATTCCGATAACTTAGATAATCAGGTTACTTTTACCATACTATCATGGTATCGGGACTACATATTATATTGGATATAGTTCTTATGAGAACAATAGCCATCTATCCCATATAACTAACTCTTGTGTGTTTTTGAAACTTTGGTTTATCCAACCATAGATAACGGAACTTTGTTTACTGATTACTTCGATTTGTATGGTTCTATGATTGAATAATGCTTGTAGCATCTGTTTCAGAACACACTGATATTGGCTTGATAGGTTCTAGGACTCTATACAATAATATTCCGCTATGTGGATATTCCAGGACAACCGGATGCTACAGCACATGGTAAGCAAGAATGTGCCTCCAAAGAATTGTGTTGTTGATTTCGGTTTGCAACGGCTTTCTCCGGTAAATTTGGGTGTAATAATCATTCCCGGAAGGCACTGTTCTGCTGTGCAGAGTTTTCCAAGCAAGTTGTACTTTTGTGGTCACAAAACTCCGTTTCGTACTCACAAAAGTAACTTGCCGAATGCTGGCGCATCGGAACGGCTGGCCGCTGTTTCGCATGGCGAAAGATGGTCCGGGAAATCTAACCACCAATGTATCCAAGTATGAAGAATCAGAGAACCAAGTACATCAAGGTAAGAATGACACCGGAGGAAGTACAACAGTTTAAGGAAAAATCCGCCTCCTATTCATCTGTGAGCCATTATATACGCTCGGCACTGGCAGAGTATTCAAATATCGGAACCAAAAGGCAGCTCGAACTGATGAATGATCTCGGTCTGTTTTACCGCAAATATCAGAATGAACTTTCTTGGGCAGGAGGAAACCTTAATCAGTCGGTTAAACGTGCCAATGAGCTTGCGGTAGCCGGATTACTCGCACCCAGCTATATTCAGGAAGTTCTGTTACCTGTTATCCTTGAAACGCAGGATACATTAAACCGAATAAAGAAAGACCTTGATTCTCTGACACAGAAAGCTGTCAGAATCTGAATTGCAGATTACACGGTATTCAATCATTTCAGATATTATTATTGTGTAACCGTAGATTAATGAACTTGAAGTATTTCGGTTTCTCAGTCACTTAAACCTTGATAAATAAAGATTCAATATGATAGCAACCATATTACCGGGAAGTACGAACTTCCATGCTGTCGGTTACAATGAACATAAAGTCTCGAAAGGTGTTGCACGGCTTATCGAGATTCAGAATTTCGGTTCACTCGGAACATTTCACAAACCTACCCTGAGTGAACTGGTCGGTTATCTCCAGAAGTACAGTTCACAGAACAGTAGAATCAGAAAACCGCAGTTTCATGTGGCCATATCATGTAAGGGACACGAAATGTCGGAAGATGAGTTGCTGGATTTTGCACACCAGTATCTCAAGGAAATGGGATACGGAGAATCCGGTCAGCCGTTGCTTGTTTACTCCCATTATGACACGGAGAATACCCATCTTCATATCATCACTTCGAGAGTGGCACCTGATGGAAGAAAGATTCAGCACAGCCATGAGCGCAGACGTTCCCAGGAAGTCATTGACCGTATTCTTGGGAATGACAGGAAAAAGAAAACGGAAGATGATATTGATGCTGCCAAACAATATACATTCTCTTCTTTTGCCCAGTTCAAGGCAATAATGGTTTCCATGGGATATGAAGTATACCAGAAAGACGAGAATGTATTCGTCAAGCATGGTGGAAAAGTTCAGAAGGAAATCCCTTTTTCTGATATAGAAAGTTTGTTCAAGAGTGGTTATCGGGAAAGGGCTCGTTGCCGTCAGCTTAGAAGCATATTAAAGAAATACCGTGATGTTAGTTCAAACAAGGAGGAACTGCAGAAGGAACTGAAAACGAAGTTCGGTATTGACATTGTGTTCTTCGGCAAGAAGGATGCACCATATGGGTATATGCTCGTTGATCATGCAAACAATACCATCATTAATGGTGCAAGGGTGCTGGCTGTAGAGGAACTTCTGGACTTCGCTACTCCTGAAGAGCGGTTCAACCGGATTGAGGACTATATTGACCGGTTACTTACACTAAATCCGAAGATTACCCAGAGTGAAATATACCATAAAATCAGGAAGCAGCGTGCCTATATCAAGAAAGGCATCATCTATTTTGATGGCCAAAGCCGTCCGTTAAAACCTTTTATGGCAGAAGCAATTGACCGTAATAGCCGTATAGCTATGGTAGAAATGTTCAATCCGGCTACTGAGGCTAAACGGGATTTGCTTTGTAAAATTTTTAAGGTTCCCCGGAAAGATCTGGTAGATATATCTCCGGAAAGAACACACTACTACACAGATGCTGTAAACCGTCTGCGTGATATATTCAATGATGAAAATGTTTCCTCTGTCAGAAGCCGAATACATGAAGAGGACTTCACCATCCGTCAGGAAGAGGATGCAACTTACGCCATCAATTTCAAACAGCATATTATTATAAATCTTACTGAGGAAAACTTCAATCTTCAACGGTTAAAGAAACAGCCAATGAAGCAAATTGAACGGCATAAACACCAGCAATCAACAAAGCATACTTCACGCTTCTCAGGCAAAGCCAAGCTGCGTGATGCAGGTGGTGGCAGTCATAGCGAGAAACGTGAGTGGGAAGTTGGTCAAAAAGGTAACTATGATAATGTTGATGATGAACGTTCAATTAAAAGATAAGTTTAAATGTGTATTTTACTATTCCATACAAATTGTTTAGATAAGGAAATATATAGCTTATAATTATTGGATTAATCTAAACAATACTTCGGTAAATTTTTACCGAAAAATTAAAAGTTAAACAATAAAACCGG
>CAUBDX010000044.1 GCA_958434805.1 uncultured Phocaeicola sp. | reverse complement strand
GAAACACAATGCTTTTGCTATCTAACTGAAAATTAAATAGTTCTCTTGTTATTTTTATTTAATAGGTAACTATTTAGAAACGAGCGAAATTCAGCGGCTTGTTTCATCTTGCATACATTCAAAGGACGTTTTTGTTATGCAAAAATAAGGTTTTCAAGTGAGAAGAACAAAATATCCTTAGGCTTTATCTCCTAAAAACTACCAATAATGGGGGGCTGGAAAACAATCCTCCTTTTGAAGATATTTCTCTTCTTTTATGTACATATCCGCGTATGCTTTGCGGAACAAATGTCTTTTTCTATTATTAATATTCATCATTTCCTTTTTTGCCAAACGCATCTTACTATCAGGTCTGTCCTTTTTTCTATAGTTGTGTCCCTGGCATAAGACTGTCCTGCCGGGTTACGGGTATGGAAGTGTTCCTCTTCCCCTTTGTCTGGCGGTTGCATCTCAAAGGTTCATCCCGGGCAAGGCAGCCGGTAACACAAGCAGGGCGGTCCGTCGGAGTCCACGTAATAATTTCACATTTTCTGTGTTTCTTTCTGTAAGGCTTCCTTCAGCGTCTGCTTGTCCAGTGTTTTCTGTTTCGACATGAGCAGCTGCAGGGCGCAACGGCGCACCACGTTGGTTATGGAAGGAAAGGTAAAAATAATAAAAGAATTGATTCGCTTCAATAAAAATCCAGTTTTTTTCATATCGGACATTATACCTTTGTTGTTTCGGGTATATTAAAAGGCGTGCCATAAGAAACTTTACAAAAGTATTAGGACACAAAATCAATCTTTTCTATGCAGATATATGCTGAACTGATTAACCCAAAGGTCGGAGAAGATACGGACAAAATTTTCGATAAGATTAGTTTCATATATCGCTTAGCTAATTAGAAATGTATTCTACATAGAGATACACTTGGCACAAAAAACATCGTAAGATATATAACTTGATGCAATCCTTTCCGCACAGCCATGCAAGCGTCGGAACAAACAGGCGGGATATTTGACGTAACTTGTGCACCGCTTATCAACCTGTGGGGATTTGGCTTTACAAAGTTTGACAGCATCACTCCGCAACTCGTAGACAGTATCCGCCACTTTGTAGGCTTCCGAAAAGTGCGTTTACAGGGCAACCGTGTGATGAAAGACGATCCCCGCATCCTGCTCAATTTCTCGGTGCTCGGCGGCGGTACTATCTGTAACATAATCGCGTGTTTGTTCGACCGCAAAGGCATATCGAACTATATGATAGACATCGGCGGCGAAATGATAGCGAAAGGAAAGAACCCGCAAGGGTGGAATTGGTGCATTGGCATTGTCAGACCGAAGGATGACAGTACCGGAACAAACTCCGAGCTTGAACAAATTGTGCAACTGTCGGAACGGCTGGGACTCGCAACTTCCGGCAACTACCGTAATTTCTATCTGAAAGATGGAAGGAAATACGCTCATGCCATCAATCCGATAACAGGATATCCGGTTCAAAAGGATATATTGAGTGCTACAATTATTGCCCATCAGTGCATGCTTGCTGATGCCTATGCAACGGCCTTTATGACGTTGGGGAGCCGCAAAGCCCGTCAGTTGTAGAAAGAGCATCCGGAAATTGACAATTTCATTATCTATACGGACAGTTGCGGAAACTACCGGACAGAGTACTCGCCGCGAATGAAAAGGTATCTGGCAGATTAATGTTTTCTATATTCCTGCGGAGTAGAGCCGGTGAACCGTTTAAAGAATTGGGTGAAGAACGCCGTATTTTCAAATCCCAGCGAATGGGCTATCTCCTTTACGAACATATACGCAATTACTTCGGCGTGAAAGTGACAAAGGGAGTCGCTTTCCAGTTTATGGTGAACAACCTGTTGAGCAAGGAGTGCGGCTATCGTTCGATAACATTCATGGTGAAATTGGATATTACTTTTTAACAGTAGAAGGATAATAACCAGGAGCCGTAATGGAGAGATTACTTTCGTTACGACTCCTTTCGCATGCCGTCTGCATGATTTTAACGTCTCAACTCTCTTATTCACAGTCGTTAGACCATGTGTAGCCATGTGTATCGCATTCCACATCATTGTAGAAAAAATGCCCATCAGACATTTGCATTATGCAATATGAATAATTCATAAGGGTCTGTTTTACAGCAATATGATAAATATCCATTTATTTGGCACGGTGATTGTCTATTCTTTAGCGTAAGACGATAAGATGTTTAACAATTTAATAATTAGCATTATGAAAAAGGTATTGTTTGCAGTAGCACTGGTAATGGGATTAGGTAGTTCAGTAGCATTCGCTAACAACATGGCATCAGATGTTGAAATCGTTGCAATGGTGAACGAGTTTAAACCGATTGATATAAAGGAACTCCCGCAGGCAGTTCAGGACGCCATCAAGAAAGACTATGCTGAATCCACCATTAAGGAAGCAGCCGTAGAAGTGGCAGAAGATGGCGTAAAGACTTATAAAGTAACTTTGGTTGATGCCGTCGGAACCGAAAGCGTTGTGTTTTTCAACGAAAAAGGTGAAATGCTGAAATAATTCTGAATGGTTATTTAGGATAACAGTTACATTTGCACATAAAATAAACAAGGCTGTCTCAAATAAACTTTGGGATGGCCTTTTTTGTGTCTGCAAAAAATCGGGTAAGCCCTAACTTCGCTCAGCCAGAACTTGCCCATCTCCCTAATTTTTTGTATCTTAGGGCATCAAGTAAGATATCCCAAAGATAATGTTTAAAAGTTACACATCCAACGATAATCTGCTTTTACCTCCATGTTTAGGCGATTTTATTCCCCGGAACGATCCGGTCCGGGTTGTTCACCGCATCATTGAACAGATAAACCTTGAAGCACTTTACCGTAAGTATTCCCCTAAAGGCTGTTCTGCGTACCACCCACGCATGATGCTTCAGATTCTTGTCTATGCATTTGCGTAATATCTATTCCAGCCGTCGCATAGAAGAGTTCTGTCGTAATGACATACGCTTCATGTGGCTTACCGGCAATGTAACTCCTGACCATAATACCATCAACCGTTTCCGCAGCAGCCGGCTAAAGGATGTGCTGAAGACGATATTTGCAACCATTGTAAAGTTTCTCGTGGCGGAAGGTTTTGTAAGTCTGGATGTGGCCTGTACTGACGGGACGAAGATGGAGGTGAACGCCAACCGTTATACGTTCGTCTGGGGGGCAAATCTATACATACCCGCATATCCAGAATCGCGGAACAGCTTGAGGAGATATGGCAATACGCCGAGTCCCTCACCAAGCAGGAACTGCGTGATTCCGCTCCGGTTGCCTATCAGGATATCACCCCGGAGAAAGTGGAAAAGGCACTCGGGCAGATAGATGATGCCCTGAATGGAGTGGATGCTGACAAGAAGATGAAAGCGAAGGTAAGACGTGTAAGGAAGTCATGGCCTGAACAGCTCAAGAAATATGAATCGCAGGGAAAGATACTTGACGGACGTAACAGCTACTCAAAGACAGACAATGATGCTACTTTCATGCGCATGAAAGATGACCATATGAAGAACAGACAACTCAAACCCGGATACAATCCCCAGTTCAGTACCAATAAACAGTTCATTCTGAACTATACCATCCATCAGTGTTGGGCGATACCTCCACCTATCCTCTGCATATGGATGATTTCCATTCCCTCTACGGCAGATACCCTGACGTGTCTGTCTGTGATGCCGGATACGGAAGTGAAGAGAACTATCTGTATGCTTTCAGACATGGCATTGAAACCTTTATAAAGTACAATTATTTTCATAACGAAGAAACCGACGGCATGTATTGTCCTACGGGACAGAGAATGGAAAGACTCTCCGATGCAAGGCGGGTAACAAACAACGGTTTTGTGCAGACCATATCAAGATACAAGGCACGTAACTATAAGGACTGCCCGTTAAGATGCCGGTGCTACAGAAGCCGCTCGGAAAGGATTGTACAGGTAAATCACCGTCTGAGGAAAATCAAGGAAAGAGAACGTGAAAAGCTACTCTCTGATGAAGGTCTGAAATATCGCAGTCAGCGACCACAGGATGTGGAAGCCGTATTTGGAAACCTCAAGAACAACAAGCACTTCAAGAGGTTCCATCTTCGTGGATTTAAGAAGGTTGAAATTGAGTTCGCCCTGCTAGCCATAGCATATAATCTTGCAAAAGTAGCCTCTTAGGAGGCTTATGGCAACGAAAAAGCAGTTTGAAAGGATGAAATCTTCAAAAGTAAGTTTGTAAACACCTCTTTTGAGACAGCCTCTCCTTTTTTAGTAAATTTGTATCTGTCTAATTTTTAAGCCCCTATATCCATACTCAATCTAACCAAACATCGCATGAAGTGGTACTGCTTCATCCAAATGCAACTGATAGGCACGTTCGTACATTATTTTGTGCTTGATTGTATCGTTATATCCATTGCAGCCATTATCTGTAGTCCATTTGTATCCATGACCCATTACAGACAGGCGTTGTTCAGTATGACTTATTTTTCCTCCCTGGTGTTTTTTATGGAGTATACATTGTGCATTTTGCGGCACCGGCCAAATATCCGGATAGAGGCATAAACCGTGCACGATGGAAATATATTTTTTCATTCTACGGTTTGTGGGCTCCGTGACCATTTTCCCTTATATGTTAACCTATATGTATTGGGATACGAATATTGTCCATGCCATTATCCTCCTTTACATTTTTATTATTGTCAAATAGATAAGATACTCACGGAAGAGTGGGTTATGGCCTATACTGCCTGCGGCATCATGGTCTGTTTTTCTGCTTGTACTATATAGAGCTTAATGTACAGCTTGAGGATTTCAAAAAAATTGTGACGGGCTTTGGCAGGCAGTAATTCTAAGACTTTTAATGAAGAAAAATTAAGCCACCCCTTAAAAAAGGAGATATTTCCTTTGAAAGAATTCATTTCTTTTATTACATTTGTATTAGTCTTTTAAAAATAGAAGATTTATAGTAAAGCGTTAAGGCATTATCCAAGTTCAGGAAATCCCCAATTTCGAAACAACAATTGGATAATACATTGGACGCTCCACGTACTATTTATATAGATTTTTGTTATATATAGGCGTGGGGCTTTGTGTATTATATGTTGTTGAGTATGGGGATACTTCTGAACGGTAATACCAAAGTTCCCACGCTTAACTTTATATAAACACAACTCCAGGGAACAGGGTTGGCTTATTATAAACATTATGAAAGCAACTTGTTTTAAAAGCGAGACAACTGTCTCCAACGACTTCCCCCCCCTTCGTTTGTTACTGTCTTTTGTGGAATATTCTATCCTTTCATTTCCATCCTGTCTCTTTCGGGACATACCGTTCATTATCATAATCATACAAATTACATGCCAAGACACTTTTCTGCCTTCTCCTTCTATGGTACTAGATAATAGTAACTCCCCCTGTCACACAGAGGAAGAACTTTGGTTGCAGGTACTTTCTCTATCAAGAGAGTTGCAGGACTGTAAAGCTAGTCTGCACCATAATACTTTGGACTGTATTTCCGATAAGATTGAAGGAATAGAAAGAGAACTGGATATCTTATTGGATATTCTGCAAGGAAGACAAGACAAAAAGACACCATAGCACTATTTTTGTGACAATTTGTCTATGCGGATAAGTATCCTATTATTTAAGCCTCGTTTAAGAATTCCGTTTTATGGGTTACCCACAATCGAATGGAATTTTTATATACAGGGAATAACACATAATATTAGTAATGGATTTTCAATATTCAGAGTGATAATGGATAAACGAATAGAAAACGCCATGAATGAGTTGATCAATACAGAAATATGGTCAACCGGTTTATACCTGTCATTGCAGGTCTATTTTGAAGATGAACGGCTTCCAATACTTAGCTCCTGGCTAAACTCCCAAGCACAGGACAATATGAACAAGGTTTATCAGATGATGAATCGGATATGCCATGATGGAGGATGTGTTGTAATCAATGAAATGAAACGGGATACACATGAATGGACAACGCCATTGAATGCCTTGAATGAATTGCTTGAACATGAGCAGTACATATCACGTCAGGTAAACACATTTCTCATATTATGCTGGAATGTAAGCATGTCCTTCCATTCTTTCATCAGCGGGCTGTATGCAGACCGTATATATGTAAGTACGGCATTTATGGAATTATTACGTATCCTCGCCAAGGAAAACGAACGGAGACTACCTTATTTTTGACGGTATGGATTTAAGATTGATATTCTGCAAAATTTAATATTGCAGAATGCTATCTGGTATGTTTTTTGCGATATAATAATCGACAATAAAATATATGTCATCATGGATATATTTGTATATATAACATTGTGTTTCACTTCGCTATTCACCTTGATGGACCCGCTTGGAGTGATGCCGGTATTCCTGCAAATGACTGATGGAATGGATACGAAAGAACGCAGATGTATCGCCTTGAAAGCATGTACCATTGCATTTATCATATTAGTCCTTTTTACATTATCGGGCAGGTTCCTGTTTCATTTTTTCGGCATCTCAACAGACGGATTCCGGATTGTGGGAGGTATCATCATCTTTAAAATCGGATATGATATGTTGCAGGCACATTTCACCCATGTGAAACTGAATGAAACTGAACGAAAAGAATATTCCAAAGATATAACCATCACACCTCTTGCCATTCCGATGTTATGCGGTCCGGGAGCGATTTCCAGTGGAATAACATTGATGGAAGATGCTTCGGAATATACTTTCAAAATAGTATTGCTTGGCGTAATCGCTTTGGTCTGCATTCTTTCATTCTTTATTCTGTGCGCGTCCACCCAGCTTTTAAAAATCTTGGGAGAGACGGGAAACAATGTAATGATGAGACTGATGGGACTTATTCTGATGGTGATCGCCGTGGAATGTTTTATCAGCGGGATACGTCCGGTATTAATTGAAATTTTGAAACAAGCCCATGCTTGTTCTTAAAGAAGAGAGATAATTTGGATTTATTATTAACATTAAAAGTTTGATTCGTCATGACTGAAAAATTGCAAAATGCCCTGAATGAGCAAATCACAGCAGAATTATGGTCTGCCAACCTGTATTTATCGATGTCTTTTTATCTGGAAAGAGAGGGCTTTTCCGGAATGGCTCGCTGGATGCAGAAACAATCTGCAGAAGAGATCGGGCATGCATATGCCATTGCTGAGTACATGATTAAGCGTGAGGCAACCCCGAAAGTGGACAAGGTCGATGTGGTTCCACAAGGTTGGGGTAACCCTGTTGAAGTATTCGAACATGCTTTGGAGCATGAAAAACATGTTTCCAAACTGATTGATGAATTGGTACAGGTAGCATCCGAAGAGAAAGACAATGCCACTCAGAACTTCTTGTGGCAATTTGTTCGTGAGCAGGTAGAAGAAGAAGCGAATGTACTCAATATTGTTAGTCGGCTAAGGAAAGCCGGAGACAGTGCTATCCTTTTTATGGATGCAAAACTGGGTGAACGGGAGTCATAAACCAGAATAATCAATAAAAATAAATAAGATGAAAATAGTAGATTTATTGGGAGGACAGGCTGAGTACTACCTGAACCATACATGTAAGACGATAGACAAACAACTTATCCATATTCCGGGACCGGATATGATAGATAAGGTATGGATGAATTCCGACAGGAATATCCGTACATTGGAAAGTTTGCAGGCTTTATACGGACATGGACGTCTGGCCAATACGGGCTATGTATCCATTCTGCCTGTAGACCAGGGCATAGAACATTCTGCAGGAGCGTCTTTCGCCCCCAATCCGCTTTATTTCGATCCCGAAAACATCATAAAGCTGGCCATTGAAGGAGGATGCAACGCCGTGGCATCCACATTCGGAGTTCTGGGAGCTGTGGCACGTAAGTACGCCCATAAGATTCCTTTCATCGTGAAGTTGAACCATAACGAGCTGTTGACTTATCCGAACAGCTACGACCAGGTAATGTTCGGTACGGTAAAAGAGGCATGGAACATGGGTGCTGTAGCTGTCGGCGCTACCATTTATTTCGGTTCGGAACAAAGCCGCCGCCAGATAGTAGAAGTGTCACAGGCTTTTGAATATGCCCACGAACTGGGAATGGCTACTATTTTATGGTGCTATTTGAGAAACAGCAGCTTCAAAAAGGATGAAACCGACTATCATGCCGCTGCCGATTTAACAGGACAAGCCAACCATATCGGGGTTACCATCAAAGCCGATATCGTGAAGCAGAAGCTCCCATCCAATAACGGCGGTTTCAAGGCTATCGGATTCGGAAAGACAAACGAGTGTATGTATTCGGAACTGACCACTGACCATCCGATAGACCTTTGTCGTTATCAGGTGGCGAATGGCTATATGGGACGTGTCGGATTGATCAACTCGGGCGGGGAATCCCATGGGGAATCCGACCTGCATGATGCCGTCGTAACGGCAGTAGTAAACAAGCGTGCAGGTGGTATGGGGCTGATCAGCGGTCGTAAGGCTTTCCAGAAACCGATGAAAGACGGAGTTCAACTTCTGAACACCATTCAGGACGTATATCTGGATTCTTCAATAACCATTGCATAAAGGAGAAGTATCCATGAAAAGAATAGTGTTATTACGTCATGGCGAAAGCCTATGGAACAAAGAAAACCGTTTTACCGGATGGACGGACGTGGATTTAAGCGAGAAAGGAGTCGAAGAAGCCTGCAAGGCAGGCGATGCATTACGGGAGGCCGGATTTTCTTTTGAGGCAGCTTACACTTCTTACTTGAAACGTGCCGTAAAAACGTTGAACTGTGTCCTGGACCGGCTGGATGAAGACTGGATTCCGGTTGAAAAGACCTGGCGGCTGAACGAGAAGCATTACGGCATGCTTCAAGGACTGAATAAGAGTGAGACGACGGTCCAATATGGTGAAGAACAAGTACACATCTGGCGAAGAAGCTATGACGTGGCTCCCGCTCCGGTAGGCAAAGATGATCCCCGTAATCCGGGCATGGATATCCGCTATGCCGGTGTGCCAGATAGGGAACTTCCCCGTACGGAATCCCTGAAAGATGCTATTGGGCGTGTCATGCCTTACTGGGAATGCATCATCTTTCCCGCATTGATGTATAAGGACAGCCTGCTGGTAGTCGCCCATGGCAACAGCCTGCGCGGAATCATCAAGCATCTCAAAGGGATTTCCGATACGGATATTTCCAACCTGAACCTGCCTACGGCGGTTCCTTATGTCTTTGAATTTGACGACAGACTGGTTCTTGTCAAGGACTACTACCTTGGAAACCCGGAAGAGATACGGAAACGGACAAAGGCTGTAGCCGAACAAGGTATGATCAGACGATAAAAGTCAGTCAATCAGACTGGATTGTATTGTCTTTTTGAATATTTTATTTATTAACAATTAAAAAAGGAGGTAAAAATGGTACCTGTAAAAACAAACTCAAACTGGTTGCCGAGTATTTTTAACGATTTCTTCGAGAATGAGTGGCTGGCAAAAACGGGAGTTACGGCTCCTGCCATCAATGTCATTGAGAATGACAAGGACTACAAGGTTGAAATGGCGGCTCCCGGAATGACAAAGGATGATTTCAAGGTGAATGTTGACGAGAACAACAACCTGACAATCTGCATGGAAAAGAAAGAAGAGAAGAAGGAGGAGAAGAAAGACAAGAAGTATCTCCGCCGCGAATTCTCATATTCCAAGTTCCAGCAGACCATCCTGCTGCCTGAAAATGTGGAGAAGGATAAGATCTCCGCAAAAGTCGAACACGGGATTCTGTCCATTGAAATCCCGAAAATGAAGGAGGAAGAAAAACAAAAAACTTTCAAGGCTATCGAGGTTAAATAATTCCAGATCTGGAATGTCGTAAGGTCGGACAGGCTTTTCTTGTTCGGAAAAGCCGTCCGACCTTTAACAGACACTTCCGGAACAGGGAACCGGCACAACCGATGAAGGAATTCAATTTTGAAAAAGAACTACTTGGCGTACAGGACGAACTGTTCCGTTTTGCGTACAAACTGACAGCTAACAGGGAGAAGGCGGAAGACCTGTTGCAGGATACCCTGCTCAAGGCAATGCTTCACAAAGAAAGTTACAACAAGAACACGAATTTCAAAGGGTGGCTGTTTATCATCATGCGCAACACGTTTATCAACGGTTACCGGGCGGAGGTCGGTCATACCCGCCTGTACATATCCTCCGATCCTGCATATTATTCGCGGATCATGGACGAGTCCCGTACAGAGGAGGTGGACAAGAACTATGACCTGGAAAAGATACGTAATGCCATCAAAAGTGTACCGGAGTCACATTTCATACCTTTTGAGATGTACCTGTCAGGATTCAAATACCGTGAGATAGCGGAAAGAACCGGCGTGAGTTTGGGAACTATAAAGAGCCGTATTTTTCACTGCCGGAAAAAACTGAAAGCTATATTGGCAGAATGAAACAAAACAAGAACTGAGATAGATGAAAAAAGATGAATATATAGGAATTCTGACTTCCGGAGGGGACGCTTCCGGAATGAACGCGGCCATCCGTGCCGTGACCCGCGCCGCTATTTTTAACGGATTTAAAGTGAAAGGAATTTATAGAGGTTACGAGGGGCTGATTGCCGGTGAAGTGAAAGAACTCACTACGGAAGACGTAAGCAGCATTATCCAGAGGGGAGGTACCATACTGAAAACAGCCCGCTCCGAGACTTTCATCACTCCCGAAGGACGCAAGAAAGCTTATGAGATCATACAGAAAGAGAACATCAATGCATTGATAATTATCGGTGGAGACGGTTCCCTGACGGGAGCCCGGATCTTTGCGGAGGAGTATGATGTGACGTGCATAGGATTGCCCGGCACCATTGACAATGATCTGTACGGCACCGATTTTACCATAGGATATGATACGGCCCTGAACACCATCGTGGAGTGTGTGGACAAAATCCGGGATACGGCCACCTCGCACGACCGCATTTTCTTTGTCGAGGTGATGGGGCGTGATGCGGGCTTCCTGGCACAAAACAGCGCAATAGCTTCCGGTGCTGAAGCGGCCATCATTCCGGAAGACCGGACGGACGTGGACCAGTTGGAAACATTCATCGGACGTGGATTCAGAAAGACGAAAAACAGCAGCATCGTAATTGTGACCGAAAGTCCTGAAAACAAGAATGGAGGTGCCATGTATTACGCCGACCGGGTAAAGAAGGAATATCCCGGATATGATGTCAGGGTTTCTATCCTGGGCCATCTGCAACGGGGTGGCGCTCCGAGTGCCAATGACCGCATACTGGCAAGCCGGCTGGGTGAAGCCGCAATCCAGGCCTTAATGGAAGGCCAGCGAAATGTTATGATAGGCATACGGAACAACGAGATTGTTTATGTTCCTTTTGTCCAGGCAATCAAAAAGGACAAGCCTATTGACAAAAGCCTGATCCGGGTCCTTAACGAATTATCGATCTAAAATAACCGTTAATATGTCAGAAGTTGCTCCTTTAATATCGGATCTTGCCATAATTCTGATTATTGCCGGTATTGTAACCGTCATTTTCAAGTGGCTGAAGCAACCGGTCATATTGGGCTACATTGTAGCCGGTATTATGGCGGGTCCTTCCGTTTCCCTGGTCCCGACTGTTTCCGATCCTGCCAATATCAAAATATGGGCGGACATCGGTGTCATTTTTCTGCTGTTCGCGATGGGACTGGACTTTTCGTTCAAGAAATTGATAAATGTGGGCATTACGGCTATCGTTGCCACTGTCACTATTGTATGTGGCATGATGTTCATAGGCTATACAGCGGGGAATGCAATGGGGTTCTCCCACATGAGCAGTATTTTTCTGGGTGGAATGTTGTCCATGTCGTCCACGGCCATCGTATTCAAGGCCTTCAATGACATGGGACTTCTCCAACAGAAATTCACCGGCATTGTCTTGGGGATTCTTGTCATCGAAGATCTGGTGGCGGTAGTGATGATGGTTATTCTTTCCACGTTGGCGGTAGGCAAACATTTTGAAGGGAAGGAGATGCTGGAAAGTATATTGAAGCTGGCCGCTTTCCTGATTTTCTGGTCGGCATTGGGTATCTATCTGATACCTACCCTGCTGAAGAAGATACGCCGTTTCACCAGCAACGAGATTTTATTGATAACCTCTCTGGGACTTTGCCTGGGAATGGTGATGATTGCGACAAAAGCGGGATTTTCTGCCGCATTGGGAGCCTTTGTCATGGGGTCCCTGCTGGCAGAGACCGTTGAAGCGGAAAAAATCGCACATATCGTACAGCCGGTAAAAGACCTGTTCGCTTCCATATTTTTCGTGTCGGTGGGAATGATGATCGATCCTGCCATGATGTGGGAATATGCCGTCCCTATTCTTATCCTGACATTGCTGGTACTGTCCGGTCAGGTCCTGTTCGGGAGCTTTGGTGTCCTGCTTTCCGGCCAGCCGTTGAAAATTGCCATACAGTCCGGCTTTTCACTGACACAGGTCGGTGAGTTCGCATTCATCATCGCATCTTTAGGCGTCAGTCTGAATGTCACGGACAAGTATCTCTATCCGGTTATAGTGGCCGTATCTGTCATAACGACTTTTCTTACCCCCTATATGATACGGCTTTCGGAACCGGCATACCGGTTTATAGACATCCACATGCCTGGATTCCTGAAAGATTATCTCGTACACTATACGTCCGGGGCAATGACTGTAAAACACCAGGGCACTTGGCATAAACTGATCCGGTCTATGCTGGTGTCTGTCACACTCTATCTGGTCGTATGCGTTTTTTTCATCACTTTATATTTTTCCTATGTGCATCCTTTGATTAGGAAAAGTCTGCCGGGAATGGAAGGGAACTTGTTGGGCTTCATCATCATCTTTCTTGTCATATCCCCGTTTCTATGGGCCATCATCATGAAAAAGAACAATTCAGCCGAGTTCCGTAAACTCTGGACGGACAACAAGTTCAACAGAGGGCCTTTGGTATCAATAGTACTTGTCAAAATACTGATCTGCACGATTATCATGATGAGTATCATTACCCATCTTTTCAATGTTGCCTTGGGAGCCGGGCTGGTAGTTTCTTCCCTTATCATTGCCGTCATTTATTTCTCCAAGCGGATCAAGAAACGGTCGCTGACTATAGAGAGACAATTTATGGCAAACTTTCAAGGGACGGATGGGAATGGACTTTCTACAGAAAGTGATACAGGCTCCACCCTTGGCAGCAATATCCCGTTCAAGGAATTACATTTGGCGGATTTCACAGTATCCCCTGATTCCATATATGTGGGCAGAACATTAAAAGAAAGCAGCCTGCGCACCTTGTTTCAGATAAATGTGATTTCAATCACCCGTGGAGAAAAACGCCTGGATATACCACAAGGGGAAGAGCATCTCTATCCATATGACAAGGTTACGGTCGTAGGTACGGACCGGCAGTTGGAAAGCTTCCGGACATCCATGGAGCAAAAGAAGGTAGAAAGGAACGGGAACGGAACATCCTCGCAGGATGAGATGGAAATAGGGCAATTTCCTGTCGAAGGAGGTTCACCATTGATCGGAAAGACGATCCGGGAGGCAGACATATCGGATAGCATCATTATCGGAATAGAGAGAAGTACCGTGAATATTATGAATCCAGACCCTGATACAATTTTCAAGGAGAATGATACGGTATGGATTGTCGGTAAACGAAAAATAATAAAAGGATTGAATAAAGATTAGAACTTATTTAATTTAATATAAAATGTCATGGAATATTCAAGTTATAATGTAAATACCCCTCAATGGAGGGAGATTACAGTAGGTTCACATCTTCCTGCAGAACTGCGGAAGCTTGCAGAAATCGCACATAATCTCTGGTGGACATGGAATGATGACGTAAAGAAACTGTATTGTGATTTGGACCCGGGACTTTGGAAAGAGGTGGAACAGAATCCGGTATTGTTTCTGGAGCGGATAAATTAT
>CAUBDX010000043.1 GCA_958434805.1 uncultured Phocaeicola sp. | reverse complement strand
CGGTTTTATTGTTTAACTTTTAATTTTTCGGTAAAAATTTACCGAAGTATTGTAACTTATAACACTTACAATTATGGCAAACAGAAGAGACTTAAAGAAAAATGTCAACTATATTACAGACCTCGCAGCTGGATTATGCATCGTGGAAAGTGCACGTGCTGAAAGAACAGAAGAACAACGTGAAGCTATCAGCAAACTCTTCCTTCAGGTAATCGACTTGAAGCAAGATATCATCAGCCGTATCAGCCATACTGAACCGGGAAGCGTAAAGGTATTCTACAAAAAGCTACACAGCGATTTCAACAGCCGCATGGAAGGCATTTTCAATCAATTAGAAGAACTGGCAAAATAACAGACATGAAACAAGCCTTTTGCCGGTTTATCTACACTACGCTATTGGGATGGAAATCGGAAGTCAATGTTCCTGATTTTGATAAATGCATCATTTGCGCAGCTCCTCACACCACAAACTGGGACTTGTTTATCGGTAAGCTTTTCATTGGCTCCATCGGAAGAGAATCTGGTTTTCTGATGAAGAAAGAATGGTTTTTCTTTCCGCTGGGTAGCATTTTCCGATGGATGGGCGGAATTCCCGTATACCGCGGAAAGCGAAACTCCATGGTGGAACAGCTGATAGAACAGGTAAAAAAAAGCAAGCGGTTTCACCTTGCTATCACCCCGGAAGGAACGCGTTCGGCTAACCCGAATTGGAAAAAAGGGTTCTACTATATAGCCTTGGGCGCAAACATCCCTATCGTACTCATAGGTATCGACTATGAAAAAAAATGTATCACCGCCGGAAAATACATTATCCCCAGCGGTGACTTGGAAAAAGACATGCGCGAAATCAAGTTGTATTTCAAAGACTTTAAAGGAAAGCATCCTGAAAAGTTTGATATCGGAGATATTCAGTCCCCGCAAACCAAATAAACTTGAATAAACGAGTACCCTCTTGCGCATGAATATCAAGAAAAGCATGCAGAATGGATTTTCCTAATCCTTTTTGCATGCCTTTCTTTTTATTACAAATCAAAACATTTCATATCCCCTTACCACATAGTTTGCATCCGCCAGACTTCCTTTCTAAAGCTTTCCAATACGCAACAAAAATCCCTCTCTACGGCACAACAACCGACCATAAGCGCATGCAGTTGCCTCTCCTTATTTCTCTATTACCATTTTCTTATTTTTTTCGGGCTGCAAGGTAAAAAAATCTCTTTTTATTTGTACCTTTGCATCCGAATTCAAAAAGTTAATGGACAAGCATTTAAAAACCGAAAAAGAAAAGCATATCATCGAACAAATGATAAAGCTTTACTGTAACCACCATAACCATAATAAAGAAAGAAAAGAATCACTTTGTGTTGCCTGCAAGGAAACACTGCTATATGCCCATAAACGATTATCATTATGTCCTTTCAAACAAGAAAAAAAGACTTGCCGCCTTTGCCCCACACATTGCTATAAGCCTGAAATGAGAAAACGAATTCAAGAAATCATGCGTTATTCAGGTCCTAGAATGTTATTTTATCACCCACTTGCTGCCTTAACACACCTGTGGGAGGAATGGAAATGAGGATTTTTTCCACAGTATTGTTTATAATTCCTCAATATACAAAAACATAACAAGAATATTATCTTATTGATTTTCAACAACTAAATTATTTTTATTATATTTGGCACATAGATTGCTATGCTTATCATGGCATCTAATAATATTAAATTTACAAGTATGAAACGTTTTTTGACAAGGAAAGAACTCAAGGTGAAAAGAAAACAAACCATTTATGCAGGAGTAGGTATCGCTATCATCGTAGCACTTTATTTTATACTGACTCAGAAACCGGAGCCCGCTCCTGAAATTCCTATCGTAAGTATAGCTCCAGCCCAAAAACAAGACGTAGAAATATACGGAGATTACGTTGGACGCATTCGCGCGCAGCAGTTTGTTGAAGTACGCGCCCGGGTGGAAGGTTTCCTAGAACAAATGCTGTTTGAAGAAGGTACCTATGTAAAACGTAATCAGACGCTTTTCGTTATCAACCAAGACCAATATCGTGCAAAAGCAGATAAGGCAAGAGCTCAATTAAAGAAAGACGAAGCTACTGCACGCAAGGCTGAACGAGACTTAGCACGTATCAAACCTCTATACGAACAAAATGCAGCAAGCCAGTTAGACTTGGACAATGCAGTGGCAGCTTATGAAACAGCCATTGCCAGCGTAGGGATGAGTCAAGCCGACTTAGACCAAGCTGAACAAGAATTAGGTTATACCATTGTGCGTTCTCCTATTTCGGGACACATCAGTGAACGTCACGTTGACCTTGGTACCCTGGTCGGCACAAGCGGAAAATCTCTTTTGGCTACCGTCGTGAAAAGTGACACGGTACTGGTAGATTTCAGCATGACAGCTTTAGATTATT
Source organism: uncultured Phocaeicola sp. (assembly GCA_958434805.1). Next base: position 13,027 of record CAUBDX010000043.1, on the reverse strand, counting down.
TAAAGAGTAAAGAACGAAATGTGACATTGGGACAAAAAGACTCTACCCGTTCTTGGCAACCAACTGTAACCATCACCTTGCCAGACAACAGCGTATACCCACACAAAGGATTAGTAGATTTTGCCGAACCTCAAGTAAATCCTAAAACCGGTACCTTCTCAGTACGTGCCGAAATGAGCAACCCCGAACACGTCTTGCTTCCGGGACAGTTTACCAAAGTGCGTCTTTTGCTGGACGTTCGAGAGAATGCCACCGTAGTTCCTCAAAAATCATTAATCATAGAAAAAGGAGGAGCTTATATTTTCGTAATGCGACGCGACTCTACCGTTGAACGCCGCTTTATCGAGCTCGGACCTGAGTTTGGCAATAATGTAGTAGTAGAACGTGGACTGATACCAGGCGAAATGATTGTCAGCGAAGGCTATCACAAATTAAGCCCGGGAATGAAAGTAAACGTAAGCGAAGCTCCAAAACAAGAAGAGGAAACCCAAGAATAACGTAAACCTATGAAAGTAAACTTTTTCATTGACAGGCCCGTATTCTCGGCTGTCATCTCCATATTAATTGTCATCGTAGGAATCATTGGCTTGACCATGCTTCCCGTTGACCAATACCCGCAAATTACTCCTCCTGTAGTTAAGATCAGTGCATCTTATCCGGGAGCCAGTGCCTTAACTGTATCACAGGCCGTTGCAACGCCTATCGAACAAGAGTTAAACGGAACTCCGGGAATGCTCTACATGGAATCAAGCAGTTCTAACTCCGGAGGGTTCTCTGCAACTGTTACCTTTGATATTTCTGCCGACCCTGATTTGGCTGCGGTGGAAATACAGAACCGTATCAAACTGGCAGAATCCCGTCTGCCGGCTGAAGTGGTTCAGAATGGTATTTCCATCGAAAAGCAGGCAGCCAGCCAGTTGATGACGATTTGTTTGACCTCGGATGATCCTAAATTCGATGAAATCTATTTGAGTAACTTTGCAACTATTAACGTGCTCGACTTAATCCGCCGTATTCCGGGAGTGGGTCGTGTATCCAACATCGGAAGCCGCTATTACGCAATGCAGATTTGGGTAGACCCTGCCCGTCTGGCAAACTTCGGACTTACCGTGCAGGACATCCAAAATGCACTGAAGGACCAGAACAGAGAATCGGCTGCCGGAGTCTTAGGACAGCAGCCTGTTACAGGATTGGATATTACCATTCCGATTACAGCACAAGGACGCTTGTCGACAGCCGCCCAATTTGAAGAAATCGTAGTGCGTGCCAATGCCGACGGCTCACTCATCCGATTGCGTGATGTAGCCCGGGTTTCACTGGAAGCACAGTCTTACAGTACTGAAAGTGGTATCAACGACGGAAATGCAGCCGTTCTTGGTATTTACATGCTTCCGGGGGCCAATGCCATGGAAGTGGCTGACAACGTAAAAAAAGCCATGGCAGAAATGAGCAAAACTTTTCCGGAAGGCTTGGAGTACGAAGTTACTTTTGACATGACAACTTACATTTCAGAGTCCATTCATGAAGTATACAAAACCTTATATGAAGCGTTGTTCCTTGTAATTGTGGTTGTATTTCTTTCTCTGCAAAGCTGGCGTGCCACTATCATTCCTATCGTGGCAGTTCCTATCTCACTGATCGGAACATTCGGATTCATGCTCATCTTTGGATTTTCGCTCAACATGCTGACTCTGTTAGGACTGGTCCTTGCCATCGGTCTGGTGGTGGATGATGCCATTGTAGTAGTAGAAAACGTAGAACGTATCATGGAAGAAGAGCATCTCAGTCCTTATGAAGCCACCAAAAAGGCCATGGACGGACTGACAGGAGCCTTGATTGCCACCTCACTGGTTTTGGCTGCCGTATTCGTTCCGGTAAGTTTCCTTTCGGGTATCACAGGACAGCTATACCGTCAGTTTAGTGTAACGATTGCAGTATCTGTGTTATTGTCAACTGTAGTTGCCTTAACCCTGAGTCCGGTAATGTGTTCTCTTATCTTGAAACCAACCGACCACAGCAAGCCTAAAAACAAAGTGTTCCGTACCATAAACCGCTGGATTGACTTGGGAAACAATAAATATGTAACAGGAATTACGCATATTCTAAAACATCCCCGCCGCATCACATTAGGTTTTGCTACAGTTATTTTGTTCACCTTCATGCTGTATAGAATTATCCCTACCAGCTTCCTTCCGACCGAAGACCAAGGATACTTCACCGTCGAGATTGAACTGCCGGAGGGTGCCACACTGGAAAGAACACGTACGGTAACCAATCGTGCCATTGATTTCATCATGCAGCATCCGGCCGTAGAGTACGTACAAAATGTAACAGGTACCAGCCCGCGTATCGGTACAAGCCAGTCTCGAAGCCAGCTCACTATCATCCTAAAAGAATGGAAAAAACGTGACGACACTAATATCGGAGAAATTATGGCAGAAGTACAAAACGAGATGAAAAAATATCCGGAATGTAAGATTTACTTATCCACTCCACCGGTAATCCCCGGACTTGGAACTTCCGGAGGTTTTGAAATGCAGCTCGAAGCCAGAGGCGATGCCAGCTATGACGACTTGGTACAAGCTACTGACACTTTGATGTATTACGCCTCAAAATGCGATGAGTTAAGCGGACTTTCTTCTTCTATACAAGCAGACATTCCTCAGCTGTACTTTGATGTAGACCGTGATAAAGTTAAACTCTCAGGAGTACCCATGGCCGACGTATTCTCAACCATGAAAGCCTATACCGGTTCAGTTTACGTAAACGACTTCAACATGTTCAACCGTATCTACCGTGTATATTTACAGGCAGAAGCCCCCTACCGCGAACACCGGGACAACATCAACCTGTTCTTTGTACGCGGAAGTGACAACTCTATGATTCCGCTGACTTCATTAGGAAATACGGAATATACCACAGGACCGGGAAGCATCCAGCGATTCAACATGTTTAACACATCCGTAATTCGTGGAGAAGCAGCACACGGATACAGTTCCGGACAGGCTATGGAGGTCATTGAAAGAGTAGCCCGTGAACATCTCCCGGAAAACATTGGTATAGAATGGAGTGGACTTTCATTCCAGGAAAAACAAGCAGGCGGACAAACCGGTATGATTCTAACCTTGGTATTCTTGTTTGTATTCCTATTCCTTGCAGCGCTCTATGAAAGCTGGAGTATTCCTATCGCGGTTTTGCTGTCACTTCCCGTAGCAGCCCTTGGAGCTTACGCCGGAGTTGCCGTGAGCGGATTGGAGAACGATACATACTTCCAGATTGGTCTGGTAATGCTTGTTGGTCTTGCCGCCAAGAATGCCATCTTGATTGTTGAGTTTGCCAAAGACGAAGTTGATGCAGGAAAAGACCTGATCGAATCTACACTTCATGCAGCCCGTTTGCGTTTCCGCCCGATTCTGATGACCTCACTGGCATTCATCTTAGGTATGTTGCCGATGGTTATTGCCAGCGGTCCGGGATCAGCAAGCCGTCAAGCCATCGGTACCGGTGTATTCTACGGAATGATTGTAGCGGTTACCGTGGGAATCTTCCTTGTTCCTTTCTTCTTTGTAATGATTTACAAAGCAAAAAATAAACTGAAAGCAAAACATACAAATTAACTTTCAACAGGTATGAAATTGAACTTACTATTTAAATACAGCATATTTTCTATCTTGGCAGCCGCAGCCTTAAGCGGTTGTCAATTAGGAAAACATTATACCCGCCCCCAATTAGAGCTTCCGGAAACCCTCGATAGCCTAAGCGTGGACAGCAGCTCCATCGGAGATTATCCGTGGGAACAGCTTTATACGGATACCACGCTCCAGGGACTCATCCGTAAAACCTTGACCTATAACAAGGATATGCTTATCGCAGCTGCACGCATCAAAGAATTAGCAGCCATGAAGCGCATTGATTTCGCCAACCTCTTCCCTCAAATCGGAGCGAAAGTTTATGCTGAAAAAGAAGGCGAGAACTATGGAGGAGACAAATACAAAGAGAGCAATGAGTTCGATTTAAAAGGCATAGCCACCTGGGAGTTAGACTTATGGGGAAAACTCCGCTGGGCAAAAGATAAAAGCATGGCCGATTTTGTAGGCTCCATTGAGAACCAGTCAGCCTTGAAGATGAGCCTGATAGCCCAAGTTGCACAGTCGTATTTCGAACTGGTTGCCCTCGATAATGAACTGGCTATCGTAAAAAAGACGGTAGATGCACGCCAGGAAAGTCTTCATTTAGTACGCCTCCGCTACGAAGGTGGACTAATACCTGAAATTCCTTTCCGGCAAGCACAAGTTGAGTTGGCCCGTACAGCAACGCTAGTTCCCGATTTGGAACGGAAAATCACCCTCAAGGAAAACGAAATAGCCTTCCTCACCGGCGAATATCCGCATCGAATCAAACGCTCTGTCCTGCCTGAAGAAGTCATGCTTCCCGGCAGTCTGCCTGTAGGACTTCCTTCCAGCCTTCTTGAAAGACGCCCGGACGTTCGCAAGGCAGAACAAGACCTGATTGCAGCCAATGCAGCCGTAGGAATAGCCTTCACCAGCCTCTTTCCTTCCATCTCGCTGACAGCAAGTTTTGGAGGAGAAAGTGCAGAGCTGCATGACCTGCTGAAGTCGCCCCACCACCTGCTTAGTGCCAACTTGCTCCAGCCCATCTTTGCCATGGGAAAAAACCGGGCTATGCTGAAAGCAAAAAAAGCGGCTTACGAACAGGCAACTTATGCCTATGAAAAAACGGTTTTAAACGCATTTAAGGATGCTTATAATGCCATCTCTGAATTCAGCAAAATCAAAGAGATTTATGAAACCCGCCTCCGTCTGGAGCAGTCTTCAAAGATTGCGTTAGATTTAGCTCAGCTACAATACCTCAACGGCTATATCGGCTATATAGACCTGCTGGACGCACAGCGTGGATACTTGGATGCACAGATTGCACTCAACAATGCCATCCGCGACAAACAGCTGACCGTAGTTAATCTCTACAAAGCATTAGGCGGCGGCTGGCAATAAGAATAACCTCTCTCAAAACACACACCATGAGCTGTGTTGTGGAAAGAAATATCCACAACACGGCTCATTTATTTACAGACAAACTGAAGCCAAAGCAGACAACGGTTTTGCCGGTTCATCCACAGTCCCACCCAAGGCATCAGGTCGACCTGCCATCAAGAACCGGCTCTTACACCTCGAAACAAGCCGGTCACCGGCTGCTTCCACCCGAAAAAGAAGCAAGCCGATAACAAATTGAAACCGGAATCAGGACCTTCCAATCAACCGCACCGAATAAAAATAGCTTAATTTAGAGGTACTTTGCAAAATGTTTGCTATTTTTGTACCAAAATTGAGTTAATGTATTAACAGATGAACGTATTAGAACTAAGTGAACAGGAGATTATCAGACGAAACAGTCTGAATGAATTAAGAGCGATGGGCATAGAACCATATCCTGCCGCCGAGTATGTAACCAATGCTTTCTCGACAGACATCAAAAAAGACTTCAAAGACGATGAAACCGAGCCGCAAAAGGTGTCAGTAGCAGGACGTATCATGTCACGTCGTGTGATGGGTAAGGCTTCTTTCATTGAGTTACAAGACTCTAAAGGTCGTATTCAAGTATATATTACCCGTGACGACATCTGTCCGGACGAAAATAAAGACTTATATAATGTAGTATTCAAACGTCTGCTTGACTTGGGCGACTTTGTAGGAATCGAAGGCTTTGTATTCCGTACTCAAATGGGAGAAATCTCAATCCATGCCCAAAAGCTGACCGTTTTATCAAAATCAATCCGTCCGCTTCCTATCGTGAAGTACAAAGACGGAGTTGCCTACGATAAATTTGAAGATCCGGAATTACGTTACCGTCAACGTTACGTTGATTTAGTGGTTAACGACGGAGTGAAGGAAATATTCTTGAAACGCAACAAGGTATATAACTCGATGCGTGAATACTTCAACTCGAAAGGATACATCGAAGTAGAAACACCGATTCTGCAATCCATAGCCGGAGGTGCTGCCGCCCGTCCGTTTATTACTCACCATAATGCGCTCGACATTCCTCTTTATATGCGTATTGCCAGCGAGCTTTACCTGAAGAGACTCATTGTAGGCGGATTCGAAGGTGTATATGAAATCGGCAAGAACTTCCGTAATGAAGGTATGGACCGTACCCACAATCCGGAATTTACCTGCATGGAAATCTATGTAGCCTATAAGGATTATAACTGGATGATGAAGTTTACCGAAAACATGATTGAGAAAATCTGTCTGGACGTAAACGGAACAACCGAAGTACAGGTAGGTGAAAATATCATCAACTTCAAAGCTCCGTTCAAACGCGTAACCATGCTCGATTCTATCAAAGAATTTACAGGTTATGACTTAACCGGAATGAATGAAGACCAGATCCGTGAGGTCTGCGGCAAGCTGAACATGGAAATCGACGAAACCATGGGTAAAGGTAAACTCATCGACGAGATCTTCGGTGAATTCTGTGAAGGTCATTATATCCAGCCTACTTTCATCACCGACTATCCGAAGGAAATGTCACCGCTTACCAAACGTCACCGCACCAATCCGGAATTGACCGAACGCTTCGAATTAATGGTTAACGGCAAAGAGTTGTGTAATGCCTATACCGAACTGAACGACCCGATTGACCAGTTGGAACGCTTCGAAGAACAAATGCGCTTAAGCGAAAAGGGAGACGATGAAGCCATGATTATTGACAAAGACTTCGTACGTGCCCTTGAATATGGTATGCCTCCTACTTCGGGTATGGGTATCGGTATGGACCGACTGGTTATGCTGATGACCGGACAGAGCACCATCCAGGAAGTATTGTTCTTCCCGCAGATGCGCCCGGAAAAAGTAATACCGAAAGATGCTCCGGCAAAATTCATGGAACTCGGAATTCAGGAAGCATGGGTTCCGGTTATCCAGAAGGCAGGATATAATCTGGTTTCCGACATGAAAGAAGTCAATCCGCAGAAACTACATCAGGACATCTGTGGCATCAATAAAAAATATAAATTGGAACTGACTAATCCGTCCGTTGAAGAGGTTGCAAGTTGGATTGAAAAGATAAATTAAAAATTGAATACCGAAAACCGGAGCAGCGTCCCTGCTCCGGGTTTTCAGTTTTCAATTCTCAGTTTAAGAAACATGAAATTACCCGGTAAAATAGCAATTATGGGTGGAGGAAGCTGGGCTACGGCTATTGCTAAAATTGCATTATCCCAAGCAGAATCCATAAACTGGTATATGCGCCGAGACGACCGTATTGAAGATTTCAAGCGGCTAGGACATAACCCGGCTTACCTTACAAGTGTACGCTTTGACATAAAGCGTATTAACTTTTCATCGGATATAAACAAGATAGTAAGAGAATCAGACACGCTGATTTTTGTTACTCCTTCTCCTTATCTGAAAGCCCACCTGAAAAAGCTAAAAACAAAACTAAAGGATAAGTTCATCGTCACGGCTATCAAGGGTATAGTACCTGATGAAAACCTGATTGTATCCGACTATTTCCATAAAGTATATGATGTTCCCGAAGAAAATATCGCGGTCTTAGCAGGTCCTTGCCATGCAGAAGAAGTTGCATTAGAGCGTCTCTCCTACTTGACTGTAGGCTGTAAAGACATAGAAAAAGCAAAATTATTTGCACGCCAGCTCTCCGGACATTATATTAAGACATCGGTCAATACCGATGTGGCAGGGATAGAATATGCCTCAGTACTCAAAAACGTATACGCCATTGCGGCAGGTATATGCAGCGGACTTAAATATGGGGATAACTTTCAGGCCGTACTTGTATCAAACGCCTTACAGGAAATGAATCGCTTTCTGAATACCGTTCACCCGCTGAACCGCTGTACGAACGATTCGGCTTATCTGGGCGATTTGCTGGTCACCTCCTACTCTAACTTCAGCCGTAACCGCGTATTCGGAACCATGATTGGAAAAGGATATTCTGTAAAAAGCGCACAGATAGAAATGGAAATGATAGCCGAAGGATATTACGGAACTAAATGCATCAAAGAGTTGAATAAACATTTGCATGTCAATATGCCTATTGTAGATGCTGTCTATAATATCTTGTATGAACGGATATCACCGATGATTGAAATTAAACTTCTGACTGATTCTTTCAGATAAAATAAAAAACAAATAATAAGTGACAAACATGTTAGCCTGAATAAATACACTGCTCGGCAAGGTTTACTCAGGATCATGAACTTAAAAAAACAAGATGGTTATGTCAAACATTAGTCTTAACATCGAAAAAACTTTAGGATTTATTTCTAAAGAAAAAATAGCCGCTTACGAATCAAAGGTAAAGGCTTGCATGGAAACATTGGAAAAAGGTACAGGCTTGGGAAATGATTTCTTGGGATGGCTGCACTTACCTTCTTCTATCACTAAAGAACATCTGGCTGACTTGAAAGCTACCGCACAAGTACTCCGCGATAACTGTGAAGTGGTGGTTGTAGCCGGTATCGGAGGTAGCTACCTCGGAGCACGCGCCGTTATCGAAGCAATGTCAAACAGCTTCCTCTGGTTACAGGAGAAAAAAGAAGGACAACCCACCATCATCTTTGCCGGACATAATATCGGAGAAGATTATCTTGCCGAATTGACCTCATTCCTGAAAGATAAAAAATTTGGTGTAATCAATATTTCCAAATCAGGTACAACCACCGAAACTGCACTTGCTTTCCGTCTGCTGAAAAAACAATGTGAAGACCAGCGCGGAAAAGAGATGGCACGCAAAGTCATCGTAGCTGTAACCGATGCTAAAAAGGGAGCAGCCCGCGTAACTGCCGATAAAGAAGGATATAAATCATTCATCATTCCTGACAATGTGGGCGGACGCTTCTCTGTGCTTACTCCGGTAGGATTGCTTCCTATCGCCGTGGCTGGAATCGACATCGACCAGCTGGTTGCCGGTGCTTGCGAAATGGAAAAAGTATGTGCCAGCGACAACATGATGGAAAACCCGGCTGCTCTTTATGCCGCTACGCGTAACGAGCTTTACCAGAACGGCAAGAAAATCGAAATTCTGGTAAACTATCAGCCGAAACTGCACTATTTCATGGAATGGTGGAAACAGCTTTACGGCGAATCGGAAGGTAAGGACAACAAGGGTATCTATCCAAGTTCAGTAGACTTCTCTACCGACCTGCATTCTATGGGTCAGTGGATTCAGGAAGGCGAACGCACCATCTTTGAAACCGTGGTATCAGTAGAAACTCCGAACCACGAACTGCATGTTCCGTCGGACGAAGAAAACTTGGACGGACTGAACTTCCTTGCCGGAAAACGCGTAGACGAAGTCAACAAGATGGCTGAACTGGGAACTCAGTTAGCTCACGTTGACGGAGGTGTTCCCAATATGCGTGTAAGCGTTCCGGTATTGAATGAATATTACTTGGGACAGTTGATTTACTTCTTTGAAAAAGCTTGCGGTATCAGCGGCTACCTGCTGGAGGTAAATCCGTTCAACCAGCCGGGGGTAGAAGCTTACAAGAAAAACATGTTTGCTTTGCTGAACAAGCCCGGATACGAAAAAGAATCGGAAGCCATTCAGGCCAGACTGAAATAAAGTAAAAACAAACCATAAGGCAGAGACCGGGGCAAAGAGGCATACAAACCTCTGTATTTCCTTGCGTCTCTGCTTTTTTATAACCCTATATCCAGTGAATACAGCAATTACCAATTATCTCAAGAATCACGGTTACAGCCGAATCAATCTAAAAGCCGTACTTTTTGACATGGACGGGGTGCTTTTCGACTCCATGAAAAACCATGCAACTGCCTGGCACGAGGCCATGAAGCACTATGGAATGGAACTGAGCCGCGAGGAAGCTTATATGCACGAAGGTCGTACCGGAGCTGCCACCGTAAATATCGTCAGCCTGCGCGAACGTGGATACGAAGCCGATGAAGAAGAAGTAAAGCGCATCTATCAAACGAAAAGTGATATTTTCAACAGCCTCCCGAAAGCTGAACGTATGCCGGGAGCCTACGAAGTGCTCGTTAAAATCAAACAGGCAGGCTTGATTCCGATAGTAGTAACCGGATCGGGTCAATTGTCGCTCCTTGACAAGCTGAACCATCACTTCCCCGACATTTTCAAACGTGAACTGATGGTGACTGCCTTCGATGTGAAATATGGTAAACCGAATCCGGAACCTTATCTGATGGCACTTGAAAAAGCCGGTATCCAGCCCAACGAGGCGATTGTCATTGAAAATGCTCCTCTTGGTGTACGCGCCGGAGTAGCTGCCGGAATTTTCACGGTTGCCGTCAATACCGGACCGCTGCCCGACCATGCCTTGCTTGATGAAGGTGCCAATCTGTTGTTTCCTTCGATGCCGGCATTTAACGAACACTGGGAAGAATTACGCAACCAACTGAATGCTACAGCTGTATAAGAATAAACTTTCAAAAAAACAGAAGCATCCCGAGGCTAAGTCATAGTAACAACAAGGCTTCGTCGTTACTATGATTTGCCTCGGTCGTTACTAAGAACCAACCTTTCTATCGGTATAACTCAATAGCAATCTGAGAAAAGCCCCGTTTTTCTTCCTACAAAAAATGTTTTTGCAAAAATTGCCTGCACCCTACACGTTTTTAGGGTTAAACAAATGTATCACAACCTGTTAAGCCGTGCAGGGCGCAGTGTAGGACGGTATAGGGCGCACCGGAATGCCTACAACCATATCGAAAGATTCTTGCAGGCAAAATACAAACTTTCCGATATCCCGTTCTCTGCGCTGGACCGTTCCTTTATTGACAAGTATGATTTGTACCTTCGGACAGAACGCAATTTCGCCCCCGGAACACCTAAGTCTACAATTACTGTAAAGCTATTTAGTTCAATGAAAACTAAATGTAAACCGATTTAGTTCACCCATCATTAGAAAAGCATTAATTTCAGTTATTTTTCGGAATTACGAAAGATAACTCGTATATTTGTAGAAAACAAACAAATATACGAGTTAAATATATGATTATTGAATTTTGTGTTAGCAATTTCCTTTCCATAAAAGAGGAGTTGACTATCTCTTTCGTAGCAACTCCCCTAAAAGAGTCCTTGTCCGAGGAGAACGATATATTACCGCTTGGTAATACAGGCATCTCCCTCCTTAGGAGTGCTGTTATTTTCGGTGCAAACGCATCGGGTAAATCAAATGTTCTGAAAGCAATGGCTTTCTACAAACGTTTCATAACAGACTCGTTCAAAGGCAGTCAGGCCGGAGAACCAATTAATGTGGAAAACTTTCACCTGAATGCAACCTCCATCAATGAACCTACTACCATGGAAGCTACATTTACCGATGGAGAATACATCTATCGTTATGGATTTGAAGTGAACAGGAAAGAGGTAAAGGCAGAATGGCTGTACCAAAGGCTGCGTAAGAAGCGAGCTAAGGAATTGGAAATATTTTATCGTGAAGGTGAAGTCACTTCGGTTCATCAGAAAAGCCCACTGATTCAGGAAATCGTAACCAAAAAGATGGTCAGAAGCAATGCGCTACTGCTTTCTACAATTGCGCAATTCAACGAGCCTAAAGCCGTTAAAATAATGCATTTGCTGAATGACACACAAGTATTGTTTTGCTCAGAAGATGACAAACTATGGGAACAGGCCATCCGTCATCTCGACGACGAGACGATGCGCCGGCGTATCATTGAATTTGCACGTTATGCCGACCTAGGGATTGAAGAAATTACCAAAGTAGACAATCGACTAGTGAGCCAGCACAAACAATATGACGATGAAGGCAAGGAAACAAACAGCGTCTCTTTCACGTTCAACAAAAACGAGTCTGAGGGTACCATCAAGTATTTCTCCATGTCCTATCCCATTATAGACGCGCTTGACAACGGGAAACGTATTATAGTAGATGAGCTTGATTCAAAGTTACACCCACTACTGGTCTGCAAAATAATCGCTTTGTTTAACTCTGCAAAGACTAACCCCAAAGGAGCACAACTGCTCTTCACTGCTCATGACACGTTCTTGCTAAGTGCCGGATTATTCCGTAGGGATCAGATCTGGTTTACTCAGAAAGATGGCTTCGGTGCCACATCATCCTACTCACTTGCAGAATATAAGGTTCGTAGTACCTCTCCTTTTGAGAAGGACTATCTGTTGGGAAAATACGGAGCCACACCAATAATCGGTGAAATGGAAAGACTCTTTAATGTGGAGGGATAACGATGGCAAAGAACGTAAAGAAGAACCACCGCACAAGTAGCTTGTCAAGACCACAAGGTACAAGGGTAGTAAAACAGTCCTTTCTGATTGTATGCGAAGGGATGTGCACTGAGCCCGATTATTTTAGAGCATTCCGCATGACTACGGCAACCATCAAGGCTGTCGGTCAGGGGATGAACACCATAAGTCTGGTAAACAAGACCATCAGTATACGTGACACTGACATAAAGAAAAAACGGATATACGACCAGTGTTGGGTAGTATTTGATAAGGATGATTTCCCAGCAAGCGACTTCAATCAAGCAATTGCTCTTGCTGAACGTAACGGTTTCCGTGTAGCCTACAGTAACCAGGCATTTGAGTATTGGTTTCTGTTGCATTTCAATCTCTATCGTGGACCAATACACAGAAACAGCTATGCCAATATGCTTACAAAGCTTACAGACCTTACTTACTCTAAAGCTGAAGGCTTTGGTACCAAGCTATATAATAGGCTTCTGCATCTTCAACCACAAGCCATCAAGAATGCGACAGCCGTTATTAAAGAAACTTCACAAGGCAATCCTGCAATGGAAGAATCATCTACGACTGTACATCAACTGGTAACAGAGCTAAATAAGTATATATAAAAAATCACAAGAAGTAAAGGATGTATACAGTTATCAACAAGGTATAAACTTCAATGCGTCGCTTGCAGCTATCAACTTGACCAAAGCGGCATGTAAGAGACTCGGAATAGCTTATTCCATATCCTCTTGCAAGTCATTCATACACAATGCTTATATGCTTGAACGAT
>CAUBDX010000042.1 GCA_958434805.1 uncultured Phocaeicola sp. | reverse complement strand
GACGTTTAGACGCAAGAAGGACGCTGAAGAGCTTAGTTGCGGATTTGAGGTTAACATAACAGCCTGATTCAGACTGCAAAGTTAATTTCAAATCGTCGCACCTCAAAAATGCTCACAACAAATTGAATTTCAATAATTTCAAAGTACTCTTATGATTTTTTAGTGGACACTAATGTTCAAACAATTCTTTAGATTCAGCTCTCTGATAGACAAGACACAAAAGTAAGCAGAATACTATATTGGCATGTCTTCTCAAAAAACTTAAATGTTTCATGCTACTTAAAAATTTGGTTGATTCAGACTTTATCATGCGGTATTTACCCTATATGGATGCAAAATTACCCGTGTTGCTTTGGCTGTAACAGTAAAATTCGGCTGAAACGGATAAATTTATATCTGAACCGCCCAAATAGGCGGTTTATTTTGAAAAACAGATTTTCTAAATGGTATTTCGGCAAACATAAAGTGCAACTCCATCCGTTTCAACATTCATTTTCATCACTTCAATGGTGATTTTATCCGTTTCAGTCGGTTTTATCCTATCAACTAAAGATGTAAATCCCTATTTTTGCGGAATATGAAGTAACTTTGTATCTGATATGGCCAACGAGAATATAAAAATAATGAATTGGAAGAACGGTCTGTTGTTATCAACCGTTTCCTATATGCTCTACCTCATTCTGTGGTTTATACTCGATGATGAAACCGCCGGCCAATTACCGGAGATGGCAATAGCCGATTATATCATCGATTATCTGTTGTGTATGCTGTTTACCTACATCTCTTTAGGATTTTCCTTTTTGGTCTTTAGGGTATTGCCATTTAGGACATCTTATGTGTGGGTGATTGTCTATGCTTCCTGCCTTTTTACCCTGAACAACGTTGTCGCATTCGGCATGATTTCTTTGTTCAACTTCTTATGGGGTGAAAACGGCAACGGGCTTCTTGACGAGCTCCTCAACATGAAAGGCGCATATACTTTTGCCATGATTTCCACATTCTTGTCAAGCGTCTATGCCAACACGTTCTATCTTCAGTCTTACATCAAGGCACGCAACGAGAAACAGGCACTTGAAATGGCACTGATGAAAGAAAAGGAGATAGCCTTGCAGTCACAGCTCAATTCCCTGAAACTGCAAATCAATCCGCATTTCATGTTCAACAACTTCAACAATCTGCTGGAGCTGATTGAGGAGGATAGCGGACTTGCCGGAAAATTCCTGAGCAATCTGTCGAAAGTATACCGATACATCATCACCAACTTGGACCGAAACCTGATACCTGTCGCGGACGAAATCAAGTTTCTTGATTCATACTTGTACTTGATGAAAGTGCGCCACGACGAAGGTGTCATTGCAAAAGTAAGTCCGGGCGTCAGACAATGCAAAGGTTTTCTTCCACCGGCTGTATTGCAGCTTCTTGTGGAAAACGCAATAAAACATAACAGCTTTTCATCTGAACATCCGCTGGTCATCGACATAAAGCTGTCCGATGATTATATAACAGTCAGCAATCTTAAGTCACCTTTGATGTCCCCAATCGAATCAACCGGTTTAGGACTTAAAAATATCACAGAACGATACGCTTTGCTTTGTGATAAAAAGGTCAAGATAGAGAATGCCGAAAACTTCTATTCGGTAAGTCTGCCCATCATAAAAAACACCATCCCCTATGAACATACTGATTCTTGAAGACGAGCCACGCAATGCCAAATGCCTCATAAGGCTGCTGAACGACATTGACAGAACATTTATTGTCGAAGGCCCTCTTGCCAGCATCAAAGAGACGGTCGAATTCTTTCAATCCGGCAAAACCACAAACCTCATTCTGGCGGATATCCGTTTGACTGACGGTTTGAGTTTCGAAGCTCTAAAATATGCCCCGGCAACCATACCCATCATATTTACCACCGCATACGACGAATATGCGGTACAAGCATTCAAGTTCAACAGTTTCGACTATCTTCTGAAACCGTTGGATTCGGATGAACTTGAAGCGGCCATTGACAAGGCGGCCAAAGCCGGTAAGAATTACACCGACGAAAACCTACAGCAGCTTTTCGATGCCTTACAGAAGAACAAGTTCCGTTATCGGGAGCGTTTCTTGCTTCCTTACCGTGACGGATATAAGACCGTGCGCGTTTCGGACATCAACCACATCGAAACAGAAAACAAGATTGTATATCTCCGTCTTAACAACGGCACTTCCGAAGTGGTCAATGTGTCAATGGATGAACTTGAACACCAACTGAATCCCGACTATTTCTTCCGGGCAAACCGCCAATATATTATCAATGTAGAGCACGTTTTGTTCCTCGGTAATTATTTTGGAGGAAAGTTGATTGTCCGTTTGAAAGGTTATCCGAAAACGGAAATACAAGTGAGTAAGGAAAAGGCGCAGAGGCTTAAGGAATGGATTGACAGGTAATTATTAACATGTGCGTAAAGTGAAATTATGTTCGTTTAGATTTGATTCTTACAAAATTTGCATTTGGCTCATCCTCTTTTAAACAAGTTATATCATTATCGGATTCACTTTCATCGTTTCTAAATTAAGGAACAGCCCGTGATGTTCCAACATCCCGTTACGGAACATCTTCCAAAGGATATTGCATCCGAGTTGTGCCAGTGTGGAGTTGATGAACAAGTCCTGCTTTTCCAACGCCTCCGCCAAGGAGCAGCTCGGTCCTGAATCCGCCTCCTTCACCCTCGCGTATTTCACGAACCGGGTAATGACCTTCAACGAATCGACAGTCTTGTACAACTCGGAAGCGGGCTGTTTTATTTTCTTGGGTATGGTTCCCAACACAACCTGACCCGTACTTTGTGTGTTCCCGAAATCCATCCAGTAAAGCGGTGTTTCGTAATCACGGTAATTCGAGGTGGGCACGGCTTTCAATACGTTCCATAAGTCAAGCCGTGACTTGATGTTGTCGGTACAGGTGACGGTGATATTCGCCATGTCATCCCGTCTGGCATCTTTCAGCACGGTCGGGAAAATATCCGGTACCGCTTTCCAGTCATTGCCGAAGAAATTGTTCACTCGGGTAATCAGGCATTGCGCCTTGTTCAGTCCAAGGTCGGAACAGCCGAAAAGCTGGCGACCGATGTTGGCATCCGTCACTATGTCCGGGTCATAAAGTGTTACGAACAATCCCGGATGTCCGAGTGCCCGCAATGTCACGTCCAGCCGTGCCAGACAGGTCAATACCTGCGAGCCGGTTCCTCCCGCGCCGATCAGGTTCACCGTGACCGGGTGCTGCGGGTTCAGCAGATAGTTATCTATGTAGTGTACTCTTTTCATTTCAATATATCTTTCAATTTCAAGTTATTCAAAGGTTTCAGTTCGTCGAGGTTGAAAGGCTTGTCCTTTGCGGCCTTTGTCACCAATATCAGGTTTGATCTGGTCGGGTTGCCCCCTCCGCCCAGGTGTGAAAACTCCGTCAGCCAGAACTTCTTCTCCCAATACTCCAACAGGTTTTTGTAGGTCAAATCTCTCGGCTTGTCTATTTTAGCGGAACCCAGACAGACATTTGCCCCTGTCACGTTGAAGAACGGTGCGGCATAAAGCTCCGTCTTTTCCGTCAGTTTCTTGTCCTTGTAAGCATATATACTCAACGAACTGCCACCTGCCACGTAAATGACTCCCGGCAGGTTGTATTTTGCATTCTCTACTTGAAGGGATTCCTTGAAAAACATCATCCGTTTCTGTGGGGAGTTGTACCAGATATACCTCTCACTGCCCTTGCGCGGGTCGCACCACAGCATATTGGGCGGAATCCTTCCGTATGGCGTGGTGCTGTGGCTTTCGGAATAACCGCGCACCAGTTCGTTCATGAAATCCACCGTGACGGGCCGGCCTTCTCCCATCATTCCGTTATCGTCTATATCCCTTATCTCAACAAAATAGTTGTTGTCAGAGGCATAAGAGTTGTCTTTCTCGCCTGAATAGGCAATCAACGCCGCCCTCGGATGGAGCAGCGTCCTCAATTTTTGGGTAAGTTCATTCGTTTCCAACATAATTCAACTGATTAAAGATATGAATTCGTCCGCCCACCGAAAGAACCGTTCCGGGTAATCGTCCATGCTGAACAGTTCTTCGGTATCGGGCGACAGGTCAAGGGCAGTCACCGGAGTGATGTCGTAGGTCTCCCTGCTACAGGAATTGTAATAGTCAACGAGATAGTCGGATACAATGTCGTTGATGTCATACACGACCCTTATCTGCTGTTGCAGGTACATCGGGTGGAAGTCCGGATTCTCCGAGTAATAGGCGTCATAAGCGTATTGCATGATGCCCCGTGCAGGCGTCAGAAACGGGAGACCCCGTTTCATCGCATCGACCAAAGGCTGTTCAAACCCGTTTTGGGGTTCGTATGTATCCAGTGCTTTCGGCAGGTTCTTGTAGTAGGATTTCGATTCCACCCGTTTGAGCAGCCTGCCGATTTTCCCTTCCTGATAGGAGTCCAGCAGTTTCATGCGTTCTTTCCACTCCTCCGGGTCGCTGCCGTCATCCTCCGAAAGCATTTCAAACAAAAAGTCCGATTCTTCGTAATCCACGAATGTATCAATGCCGTTTGCTTTCATCAGTTTATGGATAAAGGTAATGGCAATCCTCCTTAAAATGGGATTGAGCGATTCCAGAAACTTCACCGGGAAGTAGTACAGCGTGAAACTTCCCCACTTGTGGTATTTCCACAGCCGGAAGAAAAGCCTGCCGGCTTCCTGCTCGATGTTGACATGCAGTTCGTCACCGACAAGCGTGTTCATTTCATCGTACAGATTGGCGATGCCTTCCCCGATACTGTTTCCTGGCATGTGTACGCCCTCCTTCTGCAATAGCAGGGAATACCTGAAATACGAATCACGCAGGAATTCGTAGTTATCCCGCGTGATTACGTTTATACTGTTGCATTCGCCGCTGTCGTAACAATCCACGGTAAGATTATTCTGTGCCAGCGGTATGAAGGCTGTGCTTAGAAAAGAATTACGGCCCCGCTTGGAGCCGCAATCCGTTCTTCCCTGTTCACGCCGTACCGTACATTCCTCCGCGTCTGGCCGATGATGAGCCTCGCCAGCTGCCTTGACTGTTGTTCGTCCAATGGTACACATGGTTTCCTTTTCTTGTTGTTCTTTTTCTTTCGTTCCTTCTTCATGCTTCCTATCCTTTGGTCCCGATGGTGGTCTTGAACTCGTACACGGCTTTGTCGTCCTTGATGACCGGTCCGTGTACCGTTGCCGTTGTCAGCTCCGGGTAGAAGTTGGAGTAATAGCTCATGACCATTTCGGGGCTGTCCGACGGGTTGGGATCATCGAGCGTTACCATTCCGCTGCCTTTCTTGAATGTGAATGAGCGTGCCATTCCTGTTACTTCGAGTGCCATAATCTTATACTGCTTGATATTGTGAGACATGATTTTCTAACATGGACTGCGGAAAATCGGGATATTCCTCGTAATCCTCCGGACGGTAATTGGGTTCATCCTCTCCGGCGTGATAATGTGGGGAGAGTTCTTCAGGGTGCTGTACCGGCTCCTGCCAATGTGTCCCATGGTATCCCCCGTGTGCGGGTTGTGGAGCCTGTTGCGGTACTGGCTGCTGTCCCATATAGGGTTGCGGTTGTGGCTGGGCGTAATATTGTGCCGGTCCCTGCGGCGGTTGTTGCGGTGGCCACATTGTCTGCTGTTGCTGAGGATTGGCTGCCGGTCTCTGCTGTCCGCCAGGAGCCTGAGCCGCCATCGGTCTCTGTGCCTGCGGTTGCTGAGGATACTGTGGAGCCTGCCGCGGTTGTTGGACTGGTGCGGCTGCCGGTTGTGCCTGCGGCTGTTGTGGCTGCGGAGCCGGTTCTTCCATCAGTTCAAACAGACTGCCCTTGTTCATCGCCTTTGTCTGTTCCGCCACCATCTCGTCAATCTTCTTCTGGTCCTGCGGTTTGGCGTAAAGACGTGCCTGTCCGAGTGCGGTAACCGCCTCCTTGTGGTTCTTGGCAGCGATCAGTTCCTCCGCTTTCTTGAAATGTTTCTCGTACTTCTCCCGCTTCTCCTTTTCCTCCTTCGTCTCCTTCGCTTTGGTCTCCTTTGCCGCCTTGCTCTCGGACGCTGCCTTCTCAGCCTGCGCCTCGAACTGCGCCATGTTGGAAATCAGTCCGGTAGTCTTCTGTATAGGACGTGCTACGGCTTGTAGGAAGCCTGCGTCCAGTTCCTGCGGATGCCCGCTGACGGTCAGTGGTACGAGGTGGTTCTGGGCTTCGTCCTTCAGCCCGTTCGACTTCGGCAGTAAGGATACTGTCAGTTGTCCGTTCGCTTTGCGGATGACAAGCGTGAGATCCACGCCTTCGGTCATCATCTGGTGGATTGCTGTAAAAAACATAATTTGATGTATTAAAAGTTATTACTGGGTTTTATTCTTCACTGAACAGTTTGGCCAGCAGCCTGTTCCTGTCGGGATGGCGGCTGATTTCCAGAATCGGGTTCAACAGGGTGGAGATGTGTACCGGCCCTGTCGTCCCCCGTGGCGGGAACTTGACGGCAGGTTCGGGTTCCACCGTCCTTTTTCTTCTCGTTACCGGCATGGGCATCCTCATGGGAGCCGGCGGTGCGCTTGTTGCAAATGCTTGGTTCATGTCTCTTTATTTTTTTTAATTGTGAATATTCGGGCTTTGGCAGCCCGTGAACTACAAGGGCCCGACGGCAGATGCCTTCGGTAAGGCAAGGTTTTCGGGAAAAATACCGCAAGCCTCCGGCGAGGATGATTTTTTCCGAAACCGCAAGGCTTGACCTTGCCGTCCGAACAAAGGCATTTGCCAACTTTGCCCGGTAGTTTCCGGTATGCCAAGTCTGTGTTTTCATCCCTTTTCCTTTTATTCCTGTCGTTATGGTTTCCGGTTCCACAGAGGGCGGAAAACAAAAAGAGCCGTCCCGGAAGACAGCTCTGTTCTGTAAGGTTCCACTTGATTTTGTATGGCAGTTATGTTTCATGGTCAAATATTGTCAGGATACCAGAAAACTGAGTATGCAGAAAAGTATGGCCGCAGCCACCAGAAGGCAAGCTATCCGGTACAGGAACCTGAAGAATCCCCTAAAACACACGATGGCTACCGCAGCCCACACGGGGGATATGCCCCGTGTGTACATATAACTGAACACGATGAAGGCTGCAAAGCCCAATGCGATGGTCCGTACCCATCTGTTCGCTTGAATCTTGTCGATATATTCCCTTGTTTTCATGACATTCCGGTATTAACGGGTGAAACAGTCTTTTCCAATTTCAAGGGCCGGGATGCGTACCGCCTCCACAGGCAAGGTTTTCGGAGGAAAATACCGGAGCGGCGCGAGGATGATTTTCCCCGAAACCCGGAGGGCCTGACCTTGCCGGTGGAAAAAGGCGGTGCGCTACCTTTGCCCGCGAATTGGAATGACGGTGTTATTTTTTCTTTCCGTTCCCGGTTTTCGGGAACGAGAATACCGTGTTGTATTCCGCATCGAAGGTGACGGCGGCATCGAACGGTACACCTTTCTTTCCCTTGAACCCCTTGATGAGTCTGGTGGTGCCGGAGGAGAAAAGCTGTTCCATGTGGGTGTCGGTCAGTTCCTTGTTCAGAATACGGCGGAACACCAGCAGCCCGCACCCGTCATGGTCGCACCTGGCCACTTTGGAACGGAGGATGATTTTTCCCGTCTTGCACTTGGGGCAGGTGAATGCCCTTTCCTGCATCGCCGGAAAATCCAGACGCAGGATCTCTTCGGTTGCCCTGCGGGTGTAATCCAGGATGGACTGCATGAAGGTTTCCGTATCGAGGGTATGCCTCTCCACCTGCGCCAGGGTCTTCTCCCAGCTTCCCGTCAGTTCCACGTCCGCCACACGCATGTCCTTCACCGCCTCATAGATATACATCCCTTTTTCGGTCGGGATGATGCTTTTGCCGGAGCGGGCGATATAGTCACGTTTGATAAGGGTGGTAATGATGGCGGCACGGGTGGCGGGTGTGCCTATGCCCAATTCCTTGATAGCCTCCTTTGCCTGTTCGTCCGTGATGTTTTTCCCGCAGGTCTCCATCGCCGCCAGCAGGGTGGCCTCCGTGTACAGCGGCTTGGGTAGGGTCTTCTTCTGCGCCATCCCGTGTCCCATGACCGGAACAGTCTCGCCTTCGGCAAACTCCGCCGTCCCCCCGTCACGTTCCGGCTCGTCCTTCTCCCTGTCCTCCTTTCTGGCGAACACGCCGCGCCAGCCCGGTCTGACAATGGAGGAAGAGCGGGAACGGAACGCCATTCCCTCGCAGGCACATTCCATGACCAAAAGTTCCTTCTCGCAGGGTGGCGAGAATGCTTCCAGCATCCTTCCGGCTATCAGGGTGTAAACGGTAGATTCCGCCTCGGACAACCCTTCGGGTGAAATGCCCGTGATAATCAGGGCATGGTGGTCGGTCACTTTCGTGTCATCCACGCTGCGGGTATTCAGATCGGACATGTCGAAAGACTGTCCGTATTCCCTGAATTCCGGCATGGAAACCACTTTTCCCAGCAAGGAAGGAATGTGCCGCATGACATCCTCCGGGATATGGCGGCTTCCCGTCCTCGGATAAGAAATAAGCTTCTTTTCATACAAGGATTGGGCGATGGAGAGGGTCTTCTCCGCTGTCAGGTCATAATGGACGTTGCAATCTTTCTGGAGCGTGGTCAGGTCGTACAGAAGCGGGGCCTGTTGGAAAGTCCTCTTGTGTTCCGACCCAGTGACTGTCGCCACAGAACCGGAAGTGATTTTCCGGTATGCCGCCTCTGCCGCATCCTTTTCCTTGAACTCTTCCGTGTGGATGAACATGCGGTGCGCGTCCTGCCGTTTCAGCGTGAGGTGCAGCTGCCAGTAAGGGGTGGAGACGAAATTCCGGTTCTCCTTGAAGCGGGCACAGACCATGGCGAGCGTCGGGGTCTGTACACGTCCTATGGAGTTGTTCGCCGAGCCGGAGGCTACCGCCAGGGCACGGCTCGCGTTCATGCCCACCAGCCAGTCCGCCTTTGCCCGGCAGTCGGCGGCGGCATACAGGCTGTCGTAGTCGCTGCCGTCCCGGAGGTTCGCCAAACCCTCGCGGATGGCCTCGTCGGTGAGAGAGGAGATCCACAGGCGTTTGAACGGTTTGGTATAGCCTAAGTAGGAATATATCCAGCGGAAGATAAGTTCCCCTTCACGGGCACAGTCGGTAGCCACGATGATGCTGTCGCACCGGTCGAACACGCTGTCGATGATTTTCAGTTGTTTGGCGGCGGCGATGTCCGTCACCATCCCTTTGTCCGTCCTGACCTGGCGGGACACCAGACGGAACGGGTCCGGCAGCATCGGGAGGTTTTCGGCGGAGGTTTTCGTGTAGCCATACGCACCGGGCATGGCGAGCGACACCAGGTGTCCCAACGCCCACGTGACCATATACCCGTTACCTGTACAGTAGCCGTCTTTCTTGTCGGTAGCCCCGACCACACGGGCTATATCCATGCCGACACTCGGTTTTTCTGCAATGATTGCTTTCATGTTCGGATAAAATTTAAGCCGTTCCCCGCTACCGGAACCGGAAAACGGGAAACGGCGGTTTGACATTTTTTACTTGTTATAATGGATGAGCGTTTGTCAGGCCACCGGCTTGACACCGAGGATTTCAATCAGTGCCCCGTCGTCCTTGCGCACCAGTTGCAGGGTGGCGTCCATCACCACGTCCACGCCCAGCAGCACGAGGCTGAGTGACATCACTCCTGTCTTTTCTCCCTTGAGCAACGTATCAAGTTCCCCCGACATTTCCAGCTCGTCCTTCAGGATCCCGATTCCCGCGAGTTCTTCCCAGTTCACGTCTTCCGCCTTGAATGGCGTGTTGTTTTTATTGTTTACGTTCATATTTCTGTTTTTTTGATTTGACATTCATTCTGATTCACGCTCAGGCAATGCTTGCCCCCTTGGACTTGCGGCCAGCCTGTTCCTGTCCCTGCTTCTGGGCGTTCGCCACCACGTTGCGCTGCGATGCGTCACGCTTGCGGTCCGGGTTCTCGTTATAGAAGTCCAGCCTGCCCTGGTTGAAGTTCGCCTTGACATACTGCGAGATGGTCTTTCCATCGTAGCCTTTGATGCCCTCGACCAGTACCGCCTTGCCGCTCTGGAGGTCGGCACGCTGGTTTCTCGTCAGTTTTACGTCCCATACCTTTTCCGGTATCTTGAACTCGGCACGCTGCTCGAAGCCGTCCGGCGTGCGTGAGTAGCTCAGGCGTCCCGTTTCCAAATCCGCCTTGATGAAGGAGGAGAACTCCTCGCCCTTGCGGTTCACCATGTCGTTGAGGAAGATGACTTTGCCCTCGCGCAGTTGTTGCTGTTCCTCGGCGGTGATTTTCACGCCGCCTATTTCATTCGGGATGTAAATTTCACGCGCTCCCTCCGGGGAATCGGGATTGTAGCGTGTGTAGGAAGGTCTGCCCGTGGCCTCGTCCAGCTTGACATACGAGGAGAACAACTCACCGTCCTTGCGCTCCATACCCTCCACGAAGATGGCCTTGCCCGCGTTGAGGTCTTCAATCTGCTGCTTGGTAAGTTCCACTCCGCCCAGCGACTGTCGGTTGAAGAGTTTGTCGTTCTCGAAGATGTATTCGATGCCCCTGCGTTCGGCGTTGACCTGGATGTGGGCGTCGAACTCCTTGCCGTTATTGGAAATCATGCCTTCGATGAACACTTTCTTGCCTTCCCGCAGGTCGTTGATTTCCTGGTCGGTCAGTTTCACACCTTTGATTTCTTGCGGGATGTAGGCGTTTTCCGCGCGCATGGCGACCACCTCGTTGGTGAGCTTGTCGATGCTGATGAAAGAAGGGATGTATTCGCCGTTGCGCCCTTTCAGTTCCACCACACGCCCCATGTTGCCTGTCTCCAACAGGTTCTTCTTGTCCTCTTCGGAGAAGATGTGACCGAAGTACGGGCGTTCGAGTTCGGGTTTCTGGCGGATGCCGTGGATACCTAATACGATAGGGCCTCCCACGGACTGCTGGAATGACAGTCGTGCATCGGTACGTAATACGGCGGAGCCGAAATTCATGCTGATGGGTACCACCTGGTTGGTCTTGTAGCCCCTGAGCATCTGGTCAAGGAGACCGCGCTCCATGAGGTATTCACGGGAAAGTCCGAAATTCTTCAGTTCCTCCCAGTTGATCATGGACTCGTTGTAGCGGTACTTGGGTTGCTGCGTGCCGTCACCTTGGGTGGCCTGCTGCTGTGTCTCATTTTTCTTTGCCATTTCTTCTTGATTTTGATTGTTGATACTTTGGTTTTCCTTGTCGCGTGGAACGATTTCGTATTTTTTGAGGAAGTCTTCCACGGCTTTTGTCTGCTTTCCGGCGGCGAGGTCTTCGATGGCCTGCTTCACTTCCGGGCTGTCCAGCGTATCCGCCTTGACGGAGAGGATGCCGAAACGGGTCGGGTCTTTGAGCTGGCTCCAGAAGTTTTTCACGAAATTCTCGAACATGTTGGCGTACCGGTCGATTTTCAGGAAGGAGTTGCTGTGTTCCTTGTCTGCCGGAACGGTGCTGTATTTCCCGTCCTTTCCGATTTTTGACACCGCCTGTAAAATCAGTTCCATCTTGTCGAGTATGAACACGATGTCACTCATCTGTTCGTTCTCGCTCACTTGCGGCTTCAGGGGTTCGTCCCTCACATTTTTCTTTGCCATAACTTTGAGTTTTTAGAGTTGATAACTACTATTGTCACCGCAAATATATATAGCAAAATTTGATAAATAATTGATTTTTAATTAGTTGAACTACATATTACATCATTTGTCATCACGTTTCACCGCAGGGTGACAGCACGAAAACGAAAAAGGGAAAAAACAGAGGGAAAAGGGCGGGCCACAAGGTACGGGAAGGCAGAGAGAAACCGAAGCAGGGAAAGGGACGAAGAGGGAAAAAGAAAACCTATATTATGCAGAGTTGAGAGCGAGCTGCTTTTGTCCCTACTTCCTTGTATTTCTCATAAGACAGGCGACCGAAAGGAAAAGGATTTATGATAGGATAGATGTTCCAATTGGGACGGTCTGAATTTTATAAAGTACTCCCGTCAGGTTTTGTCTTGACCTTGTTCTATGCGTCGTAGGTCGCTTCGCTTGCTAAGTCCCGACCTTTTCACCCAACTCGGACGGCGATACCGGAACGTTTTTTCGAAGAAAAATTACCGCAGGGAATTTTTTGTACGAAAACCGGAGGCCTGAACGTGAAAGGTATCGTCCTCCGAGTTACCTTCTCAGAGGGACTTAGTGAGTGAAGCGTGACTTAGGATGGTAGTTTATGGAAGAATATGGAAAAATTACCCTTTGAACGAAAATGCGCATCTTTTTAGTGCAATGGTAATCATTTTTTGAGTACCTTTGCACTAAAATTACGCATTATGACAATACGTGAATGGATTAGAGATAGAGAGATAAGTGGATTTCCAACTTTTTCGGTTGAAGAAATTAGGTTGGCATTGCCACATTATTCAGAGCAGGTCATTAAAAATGATTTGTTCCGTATATCATCACAAGGTATAATATATCCGGTCTATAAAGGTTTCTACGTTATTATTCCTCCTCATTATGCTGCCAAAAGAATGGTACCACCGATATATTACATAGATCAGTTGATGTCGTATCTAAACAAGCCTTATTATATTAGTCTCTTAAATGCGGCAGAAATTCATGGTGCAGCTCATCAACGTCCACAGAAATTTTCTGTAATGTCGGTATTTCCAAAGTCTTCTGTTTCGCAATCAAAGAACAATACACTTGTTTGGGTATACCGCAAGGAAATTCCAACAGATTTTTTGTTATCAAAAAATTCTGAAACAGGAGTGATATATTATTCGAATGCAGAATTGACAGCTCTTGACATTGTACAATATGAGCAATATATAGGTGGACTTTCAAGAGCATCTACTATATTGGAAGAACTTACAGAAAAATTAGATTTTCGTGGTGCTTCCAATAAGTTGTTTGGTTATACATCAATCGCAACTATACAACGACTGGGATATATACTGGATGAAGTTCTAAATGCAGCAGAAATTGCAGATACGCTATATATGGAATTGACTTCATATGTAAAGCGTTTCAAATATATTCCTCTAACTATAAATAAACCAAAAGATTGCGCGGAAAGGAATAACCGTTGGAAAATTTTTGTAAATACGATAATAGAAACTGACGAAATATGATAAACAGAACAGCCATCACTCAATGGAATAAGATAGTTCCATGGAATGACAACGCACAAGTAGAGCAAGACCTCATTATATCACGTGCGTTAGTCGCTATTTTTAGCGATGAGTTTCTTGCTTCACAATTAGCATTCAGGGGAGGAACTGCACTCCATAAACTATATCTGACGCCACAGCCCAGATATAGTGAAGATATTGACTTAGTTCAAATTACTCCCGGACCGATAAAGCCAATAATGTTCAGACTTGGGGAAGTTTTGGATTTTTTGCCGGATAGAGTAACAAAACAAAAACGATATAATAACACGATGTTGTTTCGTATGGAATCGGAAATACCTCCCACAATTCCTCTACGCTTAAAAATCGAGATAAACTGTTTTGAGCATTTTAATGAACTTGGATTAGTCAAAATACCATTTGAAATGGAAAATAGTTGGTTCTCAGGCAAGTGCGGAGTAACAACATATCGTTTAAATGAACTGTTGGGAACAAAACTGAGAGCCTTGTACCAAAGGAAAAAGGGGCGAGACCTTTTTGACTTGTATGTCGCTTTGTCTGAAGCATCAGTTGATGTCGAAGAAATTATGCGTTGTTACCACCGTTATATGTCTTTTGTTGTTCAACAACCACCGACATACAAACAGTTCATTAATAATATGGAAGAGAAGATGTCTGACTCTGAGTTCTTAGGAGATACACAAAATCTTATCCGTCCGGAGAGGGAGTTCAATCCTCAGTTGGGGTACGACCTTGTTCGCTCTCAATTAATAGACAGATTGCAAAAATAGCATATCAATAAAAGTAACACCTGAAAAAGAAATATTGCCGGTATCTAAATTTGCCATATAACGATTTAATCTTTGATTTTTGCGGAAAACCTGCGAGAATTGATTTTTAATCCGTCAAATACAGATTTTAGCTTTCTGATTTTGGAGATTTCAGAATGAGCAGACGGAAATAAAATATGAGCGAAGAAAGTGTAAAAGGTAATCAGATTTTGAGTACTTCTGCGCTTTTTTCGCTCAACACAAACTGCGAAACGATTTTTCAAGTGTGTATGCTCCAGCCGTGAAACGGTCCACCAATCATTACAGCAAATGACCGATCCGGCTTGCCGTGATAGAGAAGCCCTCCGACAACGCCCCTTGTCCCGTCTTTCGCCACTTCAGCGAAACCGAATGAATATGGTGCGAAATCGGTGTACAGTTCGATTTCATACCTGCCATTGGAGTTGACCTCCCATTGCTTGAGCCGTTCAATACATTTGCTCAACGTTTCATCACCGATGCTTTTCGCATACTTGACGGTATTCTCGTAGTGTTCCTGACATTTGATTTTCATGTCTGATGTTTTTAAGTTGTTTGTAACAATTCTTCGTATATCCCGAAACCAATGCATCCGGCTATGATGAAATCCTCCTTACCTTTATCCGCCAGTGATTTTAAATTTTCCAAGCTGTCGCAGTAGAAGAATATCTCATCGTCCTTTTCGTTGTCGGAATCCATCGCCAGCGCAATCCTCACTTCTTCCGTTTCCAGCGTGTCGCACCACCGGATAGTGCAGTCCGCATAATGAGGTTCACGTCCCTGCTCACAGTAGAATTTCAGGAAATGGCTACCTATTTCCTTCTTGACTTCATCCGCCTTTTTCCAGATACTATCATCCACGATTTCAAATCCGAGTCCTTCCACCAGCAGGCATGTTCCCTTGTCATATACCATCATGGTGCGCTTTCCCATGTGTTTTTCGCGTATTTCCGCCCAATTCGGCAAGTCCCAACGCTCCACGGTCCAGATCCCTCGGTAATCCTTCGGGATGGAATTGTATTCGCTTAATGTTATCTTTCTCATAGCAGGTAGTTTTAGTTTGTTACAAAAGTCACCTTGTGAGTCTTGCACGGTTTCCCGAATGCCGGACGTGGGTTGAACTCCGTGCATGATTCCCAATCCACACTCATCGTGTAGCCGTTCGGGAAATTCTCGCCGATGAACCGGCTTATCATTTCCAAATCCTCGTTCGGCAGGAACAATTCTTCCTCGATGCCGTACTCCAATGCGAAAATCGCCCATTCAGGAATGTTATCCCAAACGAGCGTCTGTCTGTTTTTCTTGTGCATAATGTCAATGTTTATTGCGGTGATACCATAAGGCTGTTGATGATTCCTTCCAGTTCCGTTTCCCATTTGTCCGTACCGTCCATGACCGACGGATAGGTCAGTTGCTGCCACTGCCGGTAATCAAACAGTTTCATTCTCAGCGGATAGTAGTCGAACAATTTCCGGTTGCCAAAAAATACTCTCAGGTGGTTGGTTCCCACCTCCATCAGTTTCAGACCATAATTGTCAAGAATCTCATGGAATCTTTTCATCGGTGTAAAGTTGCTTCTCTTTTTCATGTCATTTCTGTTTTTTATTGTTTGAATTTTATTTCAGCAGCACATTCTGTACAGGTCATCATCGGTCAGTGTACATAGTTCCTCATCCGTGCAGTAACCGTCAATCTCCTCGCTCGCTTCCATCGCTTCATAAATGCCGTTATGCATATCGTTCACCAGCTCATCGCACAGGCTTTTTACTGACACCCTGAAAATGTCATTACCGACTTGGATTTCCCGAACTGGATAAGCCACTCCTTTCCAGTAGGTCTTTTCTATGGCTATTTCATCGGTACATCCCTCCATGCGTTCCAAGTATTCCTTGATGATGTCCCCATGACAAGGATTCGGCTTGCAGAAACACCCCAATGTCTTGCCCTGCAATTCTCCGATTCGTCTGCGGAACTTTTCATCCGTACTTAAACGATAGTAGAAATACTTCCTGTAACGGTCCAGCGTGCCGCCCCTTGTCATTGTCGCTTCCAGCCTGAACGGATTTCCGAAATAACCGTCTTTCCCTTGTCCCGCTCTTCCTATATATACATCACAGGATTCCTTGCGGATATTGACCACTCTTGTATTGCTCATAACTTGTTTTTTAGTTAAACAATTCCGACCGGCGAGCCGGTATTTTATTTCTTGCCTGCCTTACCGTTCCGTGCCGGATTGTGCAAGGCTTTTCGGGAAAATACCGCAAGCGGAGCGCGGAAGATTTCCCCGAAAACCCGTAGGGCTCGACCTTGCTCAATCCAAAAGGCACGGGACGACCTTTGCAGGCTAAAATAAAAAAGCGGCCTTTCAATGGCTATTCATTATCCTTGTCATTTTCTTCCTGTGGTATCAGGTGTTTCAAATCAGGGTCGTTCTTTATACGGGTCATCTCATCTTCGATTATCCGCACCACGTCCGCTTTTATCTGGGAATAGTTCCGGTCTATCTGCTGTTGCATGATGTCGTTGCCGTCCGCATCCTTGAACTCGTTGATGACGGGTATTTTCTTGTAGGCTTTGGTTTCCGCTGCTACCTTCTCATTATCGACAATAATGCGGGCATGGAAAATCTTCTGGTCAATCTCTTCCCCGAAGTTATCCGCTACGCTGCCCACGAATGTACCCTGTGAGAGGTTGGCTATTTTCGATGCCGGAATGAGCGAATCCATCTGCGTGTTGATGGAGGTGGAGGTGTCCTGCCGGTTGATGGAAATGGACTGCCGCTGTTGGAGTATCTTACCGAAGCGTTCCGAAAGGTTCTTAGCCGTTTCTCCCACGACCTGACCGCTGAAGATGTTGCCCACCGTATTTTGGATTACCTTCGCTTCTTTTTCACCGTAGTCACGGGTCAGCTGAGAGAAGTCCTGGAAGCCGAGACATACCGCCACCTTGTTGCTTCGTGCGGTGGCAATGAGATTGTCAATACCGCGAAAGTAAATCGTGGGCAGCTCGTCTATGATGATGGAAGACTTCAGTTGTCCCTTCTTGTTCACCAATTTTACGATACGGCTGTTGTACAGTCCGAGGGCGGCTGAATAGATGTTCTGCCTGTCGGGATTGTTACCGACACACAGGATTTTAGGGTGTTCGGGATTGTTCAGGTCGAGCGTGAAATCATCACCGGTCATCACCCAGTAAAGCTGCGGGGAAATCATCCTTGAAAGCGGGATTTTTGCCGAAGCGATCTGGCCTTGCAACTGGTCTTGTGCGCCCCCTTGCCAGGCGTCCATGAACGGGGAAAGGTAGTTTTCCAAAGACGGATACGAGGTAAGAATTGTGAAAATATCGGCATACGGCTTGTTCAGAAATTCTATCGCGTGAGGGAACGTGCAGTATTTTCCGTCCTGGTAGATGCGCAAATACCATATAATAGCCGCCAAAAGAATAATCGGGGATTCCACGAAGAAATCGCCCTGTTTCTGTATATCGGGTAAGTCAAGGGCATTGCTGCCCCCTTCTCCCCTAAGAACCGTACGTGAGAGTTTCCCCTCATACGGCTCAAGCAACTCAATATTTCTATTTGTTGTTAGA
>CAUBDX010000041.1 GCA_958434805.1 uncultured Phocaeicola sp. | reverse complement strand
ACCTCGTCGCATACCACGTAAGGCAAGGCGTGTGCGTCTGTGCCTTTCGAACCTTTCACCGCTACCTTGTCGCCCACGTTCACGGCAGTTGCGGTTTGCAGGAACATGTTTACAGCGTACTGTGCGTCGGTTACGATGCAGCCCGAAGTCGTCACCGCCGTAACCAGTGCTTCCGGAACCGAAACCACCGTTTCATCTTCCAGTGCCGGCAGTTCGTCCACTGTATACTCCTGACAGTCGCGGTACTTGTCGCCATCCTGCGAAACCACTACCTCCGCACGGCTTGCCAGCGTACAACCCTTGAATACGATTGTCGCCTTGTGCGGATTATCCTCCGCCCCGTCGCGCATGTTGTCAGTTACCGATACCGTCACATCCGTCGTACCGTTTCCTGTGGCAGGAGTCACCGTAATCCATTCGGGCAAGTCCTCCATCACCCAGTCGGCATCCGCATACACGGTAATCGTTTTCGGCTGTGCCCCTTCAGCCTCAAAGTCCAGGGCACTGGCACTTGCCAGTACAGCTTTCGAAAGCGTATTCTCCTCTTCGCTGCAACTGCCCAGAAGCGTTGCCGAGAGAAACAGCACCGAAGCCATGATATAATTGATCAGTTTCATATTTTTTACAGAGTTAATTTGTTTGTTTTGCAGTTGAAGGATCTTTCCGGAAAATTCCTGTTTCACCCCCGAAAAACCTGCTGATGTTTCAAGAGATACATTATTTATTCCATTCCCCTAAAACCTGCTGATATTTCGAGAGATACATTATATTATTTCACCTCCAGAAAACCAGCTGATATTTCAAGAGAGATTAGCTGTTTTGTTTCAGAACAGAAGCTGAAGTTTAGAAGCCCAGTCCGTCGCTCCATCTCGGATTCTGTGTCAGATTCGGGTTCAGCGAACGTTCGTTGATAGGAATCGGGTACAGATAGTCACGCTCCTCATTGAAACCGTTGCGCACGATATTCTTGTGAGAGTACACATACCCGCTGTTGCTTCCTGTCAGCAGAATATCCTTGCCGATTTCGTACACCAGCACCCCGCTGCCGGCTTCCGGTTTCGCAGTACCTTTATTATATAAGATCACATCCGGATTACCGTCGCCGCTCAGGTCGTATTCACCCGCACCGGCGAAATACATACCGTAGATATCCTGATCGATGCAGGCTCCGGCTTTCCAGCGCACCAGGTCGTCGAAGCGGAAACCTTCCTGATTCAATTCAACGGCACGCTCACGGCGGATTTCCAGAATCACCCCCTTGTTGCTTCCCGATACGTTGGGATAACCCGTTTCCTTAGCCGACAGATAACGGTCCGGATTGGCATTGGCAGCAGCCATGTTCAGGTGCGCGTCGTTCATACCTACACGGTCACGCAGCAGGTTCACAGAGATATCCAGATCCTCCTGAGTCAGCGTACCCAGTTCCGCCTTCGCCTCGGCATAGTTCAGCAGCACTTCGGCATAGCGGTACACAGGCAAGTCGTTCGTATTGCGGTCGTTGCGGTCTACCTGTCCGCCGGAAGCAGTCGGCCCCTGCACGAACTTGATCGGCTGGTAGCCAGTCACAGTAACCGAAAGGTCGGGAGGAAGCACCGTTGTTTCCCCGATACGGGTATATCCCGGTGTACGGATGCTCTGAGCCAGACGCGGGTCGCGGTCCTTTGTTTCCTCCAGGAAGCTCATTTCCTGCCATCCCGGCTGGTCGGTAAAGCGGCTTCCGTCCTTCATCAGATACATATTCACCATCTTGCGTGTCAGTCCCGGACGTCCCTGAGTAGGAACCAGCGTATGTCCGTTGGCATTGTGATGGATAGCCAGACTGTAGTCGAACTTGATAGCCAGGATATATTCATCCGGATTCGCATCCTCGGCAGCGAAGAGATTCAGGTAGTCCGATTCCGGATGTCCGGTAGAGTACAACTTGTACGGACCATCATTGATAATCTCGCCGGCAGCTTTGGCAGCCAGATCCAGGTAATACGTATAATCGTTGCCTTCCAGCTTCAGGTCGTGATACTTGCGGTACGTACCTTCGTACAGACAGAACTGTGCCTTCAGCGCCAGTGCCGCCCAGCGGTTCACACGGAACGGACTGCTCGACTCTTCCTCGCGTGTAGGAAGATTATCGATGGCATAGTCGATATCCTCTATCATCTTGGTCATCACCAGCTCACGCGAGTCACGCGGCTTGTACAGTGCCTCGTCGGCAGAACCCAGTTCCACGTCGTACCAGGGCACATCGCCGAAGCGTTTGACTTTCTCGAAATAGAAGAACGCACGGAAGAAGCGGGTCAGTGCCGTATATTTCACCACCGCATTCTCGTCGCTGCACTGATTCACATACGCCAGCAGGGTATTCATCTTGCGCAGGTCGGTCCATGTCCATCCCCCGCCCGAAGCAGGCACGGTACGGTTGTTTCCGCCCAGCATCTCGTCAGAAAGATTCTGCTGCACGTACAGGTCACTCTGGTCGTCGAAAGGGCTCTTGTCCGGCAGGTTGTTGTAAAACGAGTTACTGAAAAGCTGCAAGTCGCTCTCTGTCTTGAAATAGTCGCTCTGCGATATCTGGCTTTTAGGACTCAGGTCGAGCAAACCGTCACACGAAGTCAACCCCATTGTCAGTACCAGTGCTGTAAATATATATTTTTTCATACGAATCTGTTCTTGGTTGTTTTATTCAATGAATTTTCGTTTAGAAAGTGATGTCTACACCAAACAGCAGCGTCTTCTGCCACGGATAGAAACTTTCGTTGTACGTTTTGTTGCTGCGGCTGATGGCTCCTTCCGGATCCACGTATTTGGTAATCTTCTTCAGCGGCGACCAGTAGCAGAGGTTCTCGCCCGAGAAGTAGAAACGTGCCTGCTCGATACCGATTTTCTTTGTCAGGTTCACCGGAATGGTATATCCTACAGTCAGGTTCTTCAGACGCATGTAGCGTACATTCTGCAGATAGCGGTCGTTCACCTTGCTCAACGGACCGGAAGTCGACGAGTATGCCATCGGACGCGGGAAGTAAGCATCCGTATTGTCTTCGGCCCACACCTTGTCCATGAAATTCTTCTGCAGGAAGGTCTGGTAAGGATAAGAGAACGGACCCCAGAACGACATCATGTGTCCGTGAGGATACCAGTAGTGGTTACCTGTTCCCTGGAAGAACACCGATACATCGAATCCGCACCAGCGTACACTGGCATTGATACCATACGACAGGCTGGGCAGTGAGTTACCCAATACCTTGCGGTCGCCCGGATCGGCTACATTGTTGCTGCCTATATCCACCATACCGTCACCGTCGAGGTCGACAAACTTCACGTCGCCGGCCTTCCAGCCTCCGGTCAGTCCGTCTACCATGTAACTCAGGTCTACCTCCTTGGCATACGCCTGTGCCTCCTCGTCGGTAGCAAACATACCGTCGGTCACAAATCCCCAGATTTCTCCGATGCGCATGCCTTCGTAGTAATCCTTGGCAAATGTCTTGTCTTTATTGTCATACTTGGTAATGTAGCTTTTGTAGTTGCTCACGTTGAATCCCAGACTGTATTCCAGCGGACGTCCGGCCAGTTCGAACTGGTCTCTCCACGACATTGTCACTTCGTATCCCTTTGTCTGCAAGTCGGCTGTATTCATATCCGGCACACCGGCTCCATACACAGCCGGCAGCTCAATACCGTCGGTCAGCATATTCAGCGTGTTGCGCACATATCCGTCTACGGTAATGTTCAGGCGGTTCTTCAGCATGGTCAGGTCGAAACCAAAGTCCCACTGCTGGCTGGTTTCCCAGGTCAGATCCGATGCCACCGGCGCACCCAGTGTAGCATATTTCGCCATCGAGCTGCCCTCGCCGAACGAGAAGCCGGCAAAGTCGCTTACCGAAATCAGACGCATGTATGTATAGTACGAAGAAACATTCTGGTTACCCAGGCTACCGAACGAAGCACGCAGCTTCAGGTTGTCTACATATCCGCTCAGCGGTTTGAAGAACGGCTCTTCCGAGATACGCCATCCTACCGAACCCGAAGGGAAGAATCCCCAGCGGCTTCCGGCAGCAAAACGCGATGAACCGTCGTAGCGACCGCTCGCTTCAAACAGGTAACGTCCCTTGTAGTCATAGTTCACACGTCCGAAGAAACCTGCCAGCGCATATTCGTTCTGTCCGCCGCCCACTTCGGTCAGCACTTCACCCTCGGCATTCTGTCCCACCAGGTCGAGGTCGTCCAGCGAAGTAGACGTCAGGTTCTGTCCCGTAGCCGACACATTCTTCAGGTACATGCGTTCGTAGTTGAAACCGACTACTCCAGTCACGTGATGTGCTTCGCCGAATGTATCTTCGTAGTTGGCAAAAACGTTTGCCGAATAATAGTTGCGTGTGTTCACCGATTCACTCAGCTTGTTCAGACCGGCTCCGGTAGCATACGACAGCATCGGTCCGTCCGGATATTCGCGGTAGAACAGGTTGTTCGAACGGTGTGTATTGCGTGTCTGGTACAGACGGTAAGTAAAGTCCCCCGTCAGACTCAGCTGTTTGATCGGTGTGATGACCAGTCGTGTAGTATTCGAGAAATCGTTCGTGCGGTTCACGTTGCGGTGCGATCCCTCACCCAGCATAATATGACGTCCGTTGCCCACCTTATAGTTCAGGTAAGGCGTACCGTACAGCCATGAGCCGTCGGGGTTCTTCATCGGGAAACATGCCAGCGCGTGACGTGCGCCGTAACCGATGGTATCGTCGATGCTTCCGTTACCCTGGAAAGTATACTGCGAGCCATAGAACGACGTATTGTTGCTCAGCGTAGCATAGCGGTTGATGGTAAAGTCAATCTTCGAACGCAGGTTATACTTGCGGTAGATATCCGGATTCATGTTCAGGATACCTTTCTGGTAATCGTATGCCCCGCTCACCAGGTATTTCACATCCTTCGTACCCCCGCTCAGCGAGATGCTGTGCTGCTGGGTAGGACGACGGTCGTTGTACATCATGTGCCACCAGTCGTAGTTGCCGTAGTACACCCACTGACGGCGACCGTTTCTTGTATCTTCCACTACCCACGGGCGGTCGGGGTTCTCCGTCTTGTCGTTCACACGAGCCAGCAGCTGCTGCATGTCGTAGTCGGTATAGTCCACGTAGTTCGTACCGTTCTTCGCACGCCAGAAGGTGTTTACCGTATACACCGACCAGTAACCGGTTGTTTCGTAATCGGTAGTCGTGGTAGGAGCCTGCCATCCCAGACGGCCGCTGTAACGCACGGTAGCCTTTCCGTCCTGTGCCGAGCCCGACTTGGTTGTGACCAGAATCACACCGAATGCCGCACGCGCACCGTATACTGCCGCAGCCGACGCATCCTTGATGACCGAGATAGACTCCACGTCGTTCGGGTTCACACGATCCAGTTCACCCACCGCACCGTCTATCAGCACCAGCGGATCGGCACTGTTGATAGAAGTCGTACCACGCACGTTGATGCTGGGCGAGCTGCCCGGCACACCCGACGAAGTAGTGACATTCAAACCGGCTACCGAACCTTGCAGCATGTTTGCCAGCGACTGAGTCGCACGGTTCTCCAGCTTCTCGCTGCCCACCGTAGCCACGGCTCCCGTCAGGTTCACCTTCTTCTGCGTACCGTAACCGATAACCACCGCTTCATCCAGCATGATGGCATCTTCCTGCATATATACCACCAGATTCTTCTGTCCCGGTTTCACCTTTACCTTTTCGGTAAGA
The DNA here is from genome assembly GCA_958434805.1 of uncultured Phocaeicola sp. Next base: position 11,949 of record CAUBDX010000041.1, on the reverse strand, counting down.
TAACCCACATAAGAGAAATTCAGAGTAGCCCCGCCGGCAGGTATCTGAAGCTCGAAGGCTCCGTCTACATCAGTAATGCTTCCCTGAGTAGTTCCATCGATGACGATAGACACCCCGATAAGCGGTTCCTGCAAGGCATCCAGTACCTTACCCGATACTGTTCTGTTCTGCGCCGACAGCGTAGAGACACTGCCCGTCAGCAACAGCAACAGCAAAAAAACATACGAATTGAAAACTTTCATAAATAAATATTTAGTAAAACATTAAGTAGCTTGTCGGTGCATCCCCGTTCAGCGAGGCAGGTAAGCATCCGTCGAGAACGCCTTCGGACGTTGCATCTGCTCGGTCCATTCGTGTCCGAACTCATCGCGCACGGTGATAGTCAGATCCACGTCGGCATCCGCCGCCTTCACCTTGAAGAAATGCGTAAAGTTTTCGGTAATGAAGCTCGGTGTAGAGCTCAATGTCGACGAGTTGAAACGCTTCACGCTCAGCGCTGCCACATGCAGCGGATCGTAAGCCCATACCTCCTCAGGAGCAAGCTTGTTGCCCTTCTCGTCGGTCACCGTCAGTGTCCAGCGCGGATTCCAGTTCCAGATGTTTATCAGCACCTCGTTGTCCTTGTTCACCGGATAAGCATCCACATAGCGCTGGAATTTCGCCTTGACCGAAGCCGGTACACTGGCCGGCATCTGCGGCACATCCGCCATCGAGAAATGCACATTGTTCAGGTCGTAGCTGCGGAACTGGTAATCCTCCGTCCATCCCGTAGCCTTGTATATCCATTCGATGTCCGTTCCGTTCACATCCCATACCGAGTATCCGCCCGGTGTTCCGTCGGGACTGATGTGCACACCCGGAGTAAGGTAGCCCGACCACCACCACGAAGCGCATACCGCACCCGCGTTATGTTCGTACACCTCGCGTCCGCCCGTTACGTCATCCTCCGGAGTCACGTTGAAACTCAGGTGCGTATGTCCGGTCACGAAATGCACCTTGTAGCCGTCCAGCACGTCCAGCAGCTGCGTAGTGTTCAGCACGTCATGGTCTATCTTGAAACCTTCCGTCTGCGACGGGTAGAACAGCTGTGCGTGCATCACCACTACCAGCGGTGTCGACTTGTCGACATATGCCAGATCCTTCGACAGCCAGCTCAGCTGTTCGGCCGACACACGCTTCTCATAGTCGCGTGAGGTAGTGCCGTCGTAGTTGCTGCAATCGATGTCATCCAGCACCACGTAGTGCACCCTTCCGATGTTGAACGAATAATATGTCGGAGCGATATAATCCATGAAACGGCTTCCCGCCTCCTCGTCGCTCGTAGCCTTGTAGTCGTAGTCATGATTTCCGATAGTATGGAAAATCTGAAGTCCCTTCACCTGATTGTTGATGGTATTCAGGTACTCAGGCAGCGCATAACTGTTCGAATACCAGTACAGGTCCCAGGTCATGTCGCCCAGCGTAATGGCATACATCTTTTCGTGCTGATGCAAGGCACGGTAGCTGTTCAGATCCTCGGTAAAGTCCATAAACTGTCCCAGGTCGCCCGTGCGGTTGGCCAGATGCATGTCGCCCAGCATAAACACCTTATAATTATCCTGTCCTTCCACCTCAGTCAGCGAGAAATCCACCCGCTCCGTTGTAGCGGCGTCCCCCTTCATCATCTGGTAGAACCGAGGCAAGACTCCCTCGGCAGGAACTTCATATCCCGAAGGAACGGAGATAAACACATACCCCCATTTCTTTTCCGACTGAAGCTGGTAGATACCCCGTTCGTCGGTCACGCTCACCTCTACACCGTCCGATACCACAACACCCTGCACCGGACCGTCGGCTGTCGATACCACCCCGTACACCGTCGTTCCGGCATCCGGCGTGAAATCAATTCCCTCTACAATATTAATATAGGTAGTACCAATCTGTTTCTTGCGGTCACCACGCTTGACGAACACCCGGTACGTACCGCTTTCGCATCCGTCGGCAAGCTTTATGGTAAAACTGTTTTCCGAAACACTCACCAGCACACACGTATACGAGATTCCCCCTGTCGATTCCAGAATAATCACATCCGATTCCGCCGGCTTGTTACTCCCGGTCACCTGGAACGTATATTCCCCTCCCTTGGCCACTTCTATCAGCGAAGGGCATTCAAACTGTACCTCGAAGCTGCCTGCCACAGCCTCCGTCATTCCATCGTTGCTGCACGCCATCAGCGGCAAGACAGCAATCAGCAAAAAGCAAAGTAAATACGCTGCAAATTTTTTCATTTTATTTTTAAATTGTAAATTTTCCCAACCTGTTCCTTACCTTTTCATTACCAGCTATCTACATGACAACCAGCGTTTTTCAAGCAATCAAAAATCCTTAATTTTCATTGCGCAAAATTAAAGGCAGCGTATTTCAAAACAGAAACGCGCATGTGGCAATCCTGTTTCAAAACGGTTAAGTTTCCGATGCAGCATACACACAAAAAACGGGGTGTGAATACCTGGCTATGTCTTTGTACGGCACAGCATATTGCCGGCAGATAAAATCAAAGCGCAAATGAAGCTAAAAAAGTTGTGGCACAGACTTCTAAACTCGAATGTTGAACAGCCCTACTGTTTGGCGGAATAAAAAATAATGCTTACCTTTGCAATACGAAAGTGCCCGTGCGAGCTTAGTCGTCGCATCTGCACTATAAAAAGGAATTAGAGAAGTCTCAGTCATTACGACTGGGACTTCTTGCTTTTTAACAGTCATATCATCCTCAGAAAGTTTCTTTCAATCTATTCTTTCCTCATCCGATTCTGAAAAAGCGTCCAGGCCTCCGCCGTTAAGTTTCCGATGCAGCATACACACAAAAAACGGGGTGTGAACCACGCCGCGATGCCGCAAACGTGAGGTTCACACCCCGTGTCAGTCAGAACAGAATATGATACTGCCTCATACCAGCGCCCCTCCGTGACGGTGACAATACTCAGCTATATCGTCCACCATCGAAGCAAACGACTGAGTATGCACATAATCATAATGGCGATCGATAAAATCAATCCCTTTGAAACGACTCAGGTAATTGAATGCCTGCTTCATCGAAAGTCCGTATTTACGTCCGAACTCCCTGATGAAAATAATCGTCCACTCCATTTTATCTTTTATATCATAATCCATATCTACAGCTGTTGATGATACATATGCAAATATAATGATTTTACTCATTCTTTCCTCATCCGATTCTGAAAAAGCGTCCAAACCTCTAGTGTTAAGTTTCCGATGCAGCATACACACAAAAAAACGGGGTGTGAACCACGCCGCGATGCCGCAAACGTAAGGTTCACACCCCGTGCAAGTATATATCATAGTTTCTTAATCTTACGGCTCCCCCAGTCCCCGCACGATCACCTCCACCTCCGGCTTGAGGAAAAACTTGCGGTGCTTGTCGTGGCCCAGTGCCGCCAGCCCTTCGCGGATGGACGGACAGCGGTACATCCACCGGTACAGATTGCGCCGTGCCGTTTCCGGCGAACGGTCGGGAAAATACAGACAAGCCAGCTCCGACTTGCCGTAGATACGCAGACGGAATTCTCCGTCGCCGTGTTCATTTTCTTTCATACCGCATCCCCTTTCCGGCACGTCCGACTTCCTTGCGCGGCGAAACCCGTTCGAAAGCCGCCCCGTCCAGCATCCCTTTCAGCACCATGCCCGGACGGAAACGCACCCATATCTTGTTTATCATCGATTCGTGGAAGTCAGCCTCCAGCCGCACTCCCTCGCTTTTCACTCCCACCTGAAGCGAACCCAGCTCACCCAGACGGACAATCTCGCCGTTGCACAGCCCGCGGCAGACCTCCTCTTCCAGTGCCACAAGCACCGCCAGCGTATCGGCACGTGTCACCGTACACCGCCGCTGAATACGGCGCGCCATGTCGCCCAGCGTCACCTCTCCCCGCGCCTGTGCACGGGCATAATACGTCATCTCTGCCGAGATATCACGCGGATCAACCCGCGGAACCACCGAATAAGTCACTGCTCTTTCCTTCATCATTCTTCCGTTTTAAATTGTTTGCCGGCGCAGTCACAGGCGTACCCGCGAACTCGCCGATTTTCGTCATGCTGGGATTATACCCGTAATATACCTTTCCCGTCGCCCCGTTGCGGTGCTTGGCTACCGTGGCGATGCCCATGCCCCGCGTAGACCACCCCGTATCGGGATCCACCCGGATATGATAACGCTCCGGACGGTGCAGCAGAATCACCAGGTCGGCATCCTGCTCGATGGCCCCGCTCTCACGCAGGTGACGCAGCTCCGGACTCCCCGCCCGGTCTTCCGCCTGACGGTTGAGCTGGCTCGACACGATGACCGGACAGCCCAGCGAGCGCGCCAGCCCCTTCAGCTTGCGGCTGCACTCCGCCACCTCCTGTTCACGCGTACGCCCCGGATTCACCGTGGCAAGCAGTTGCAGATAGTCGACGATAAGCAAGCCCAGCAGCCCCTTTGCCCGCAGCGACTTGGCGATGACACACAACTGGTCGACGTTGATGTACGGCGTATCGTCGACATGCACCGGCAGCGCGCTCATCCGTTCCGCCGTACGATGCACATCCTCCACCTCCTCCGGCGAGAGCCTGCCCTGACGGATACGCAGCGGATCGGCCGAACTCTCCGCCAATACCATACGTTCACCCAGTTCCGAAGCCGTCATCTCCAGCGTGAAGAACACCACCGGCACACCCGCCATCGCCGCCTGACGCGCAAAGAACAAGTCGAGTGCCGTCTTTCCGTCGGCCGGACGCGCCGCCGTAAAAATCAGGTTGCCCGGCTGCCATCCCCCTGTCATCTCGTTCAGCCGCTGCAAGCCCGTAGGCACACCCGTCAGCCCGTTCACAGCCAGTTCCTGCCGGCGGTCCACCAGCGCCACCGTATCATCCATCACCTCCGGCATGGGGTGCAAGTGATTCTCCAGCGGCGAATCCTCGAGCAGCGCCCCCAGTTCCCGCTGCGTATCAATCAGCACATCATACACATCACACGTCATGTCGTTTGCCGCCGCCAGCTCCCGTGTCAGCACCTCCACCAGCTTCCGCCTCAGGTAATACTGAAACAGGATGCCGCAATGATACTCCAGGTGAGCCGACGTAGCCACCCCCGCCGCCAGTTTCGCCACGGCAAACGGACCGCCCGCATCGTCCAGCCGTCCCTGAGCACGCAGCTCCTCGGTCACCGTCAGCATATCCACCGCCGCTCCCCGTGCATACAGCGCGTTTATCGCCTCGAACACCACCCGGTGCGCCGTCAGGTAAAACATCTCGGCACGCAGACTTTTCAGCACCACCGCCTGAGCCGAACGCTCCAGCAGGCACGCCCCCAGTACCGCCCCTTCTATTTCTTCCGCATAAACCATCCCCATAATCCTAAAAATATGACTGCTGTCAGATACAGCTTTTTACATTACTGAAAAACCGATTGCCTTTACGGATAATCCCTCCTGTTAAAATTATTGCTTGATTTTTATATATCAACAAGTTACTGAGGGTTTGAAAAGTTTTATCGGACAGCAATGATTGACAATTTAAAAAGTTTCATCAGACAACACAGATAAAAATATAATCAATTGAGTACAAAACTCTTCATCTGCAAATACTTCAGCGCCGTACGAGCCCGGTCGATAGACGGCAGCATGCAGAGATACATCTCGATGTTTCCCACCGCCTCCTCTCGCTCGGCCAGCGTCAGTTTCCCCCACGCCTTGCGCGCCGCCTCGATGTCGAGGGCAGGCTGCTGCGTCATGTCGTGATACTGTTCCCAGAACACCTCGAACATCTCGTCGCCCGCGCTCCTGCGCCTTCCGTCCGCACCGTTTTTCACCCGCATGCGGCACAGCGTATCGTAGTGCAGCAGACGCAGCTTCGAACAGTTCTGCACCTTCATCACCTCCACCACACCGTTCTGCTCCAGCTCTCCGATAAAATGGTTCACATGCCTCCGGCTCCAGGCGAAGCGCAGACTCAGCTCCCTTCCTGAGAAAAACAGCTCGCCCCGTTTCAGGCATCCAGGGGTATCACCCTGATCGGTAAAGCACGCCGCCATGAGCAGATACACATACGCCTGCGAGTCGGAATGCCACTTTCCGTACATTTCGGCAAACATCTGGGTAAGCAGTCGCCTCGAAAGTACCAGAAAGCCCAGATTGCCAGGATTTTTCATAGTTGTTATCACCTCCATAATTCTTCATTTTTTTACGCAACCCGAAAGGGCGGGCCACCACCGTCACCAAAGTGTAGCATAGCAAACCCTCAGAGTTACAAGTTATTACAATGTCCGGCGGGCCACAAGAGCACCACCAGTGTTGCCACCCTTTCCTATTATATATTAAAAGAAAGAGTAAAAGCAAGGGAAGTTTTTCTCGCAAAGAAAAACGTTCAGCCACGATTTTTCCGTTATCTTTGTGTCATCAACAGAACCTGACAGGTAAACTTCCGTTCTTGTCTTTCACCGGTAAAAATACCGATTGGCAGAGTATTAATTACTGCCCTATACGGCAGAGATAACCCCCGAGAGACAAGACTAATGAAATATTTCGAAAAATTATACGCTTCGTGCGAGCCTACGAAGCAACAGACAGACGAGTGGCTCAAAGAATTAAGAAAGTTCATCGATACACTGTGCGCCCTGTCGCACGTATCGAAGTCGGAAATCCAGCGCATCACGGGCATCGGCACGCATACGTGTTTCGACACCGTCCGCAATTTCCGTTTCAAGACGCTGGCCACCTTCTTCAAGGCAGCCGAACAGGTGTGCGAGATAGATTTCGACGTAACCACCCTGAGACTGATCATAGAGAGCTGCATCATGCACAAGACGAACCTGATAGTACGCGAGACCGATCCCGACGAGGAGCCGGGAGAAAACGAGTTCAGGATTCTGAAGCAGCTTTCCGTGGGCACGGACTCCCGAAAAGGCAGCCCGACGGGAAAAAAAGCTGAAAAGTTGAAGTAAACATCAGGAAGTTTACCCGGATATTCGTACAAAAGCTCCGGCTTTTCGTACGAATATTCAAAAAAATCTCCGGACATTGTCCGCCCATGATGCCGGCATCCGGAGATTTTTTTGTACCAATCGACAAAAAAACGGATAAATTGACAAGCCAGCCCGTTCGCGTCCACATTCGGAAAAAGACGGCAGTCCTTGTGTAAAAATAAAAAATTGAACAATCATATCTAAAAAAAAGGTTAAAATAAACCTTTCTGCATATAAATTTGTTATCTTTGCGCCGAAGAACGACTTCCTATGCGGCTGTGGGAGCGGATCCTAGACAGAAGCACGATGTGCGTCATCTTCCGTATTTGGAGATAACAAACTGATTCATAGTGTTTTTCAGGCGCTAGAAAGGAGAGAGAGGTACATCCGTACCTCAACAAACATTCAATCAAGAAAAAAGGGAACAAAAAACCAGAAGGACAAACATCCACAGACATGGAAAAAGAACAGGTATGGCTTCCCCTGCAGACGGTGTACAACAAAGAACTTACAGTAGCCGCCTATCTCAAAGAGCAGGGCATCGAGCATTACATCCCCATGACATACGAGCTCCGCGACACCGGGCGCGAGGGTGAATGCAGCCATGTACTGGTACCGGCCATCCATAACCTGATTTTCATCCACTGTCCTTATGACGCCAACTGGTGCCGGCAGTTCGCCTCCGAAGCCCCGCTGCCCGTCTATTTCCTGAAGAAGGAACGCAACGGCAATGACTACTGCACGGTGAGCGAACGCGACATGCAGAACTTCATGCATGCCACCAGCCCCGACATCCAGGGCACGCGGTTCATCGATTCCGAAAAGCTTCGCGGCAAGCGCAGCGTCCCCGTCCGGGTAGTACGCCGCGGTCCGCTCTACGGTGTGACCGGCAAGTTCCTCCGCTACGGAGGCCGCCACTACATCGCCATCGAAATGCCCCAAAGCACCGCCCTGCTCAAAGTGAGCTACACCTGGTGCGAAACCATCGAAGAGTAAATTCAGAAAAACAATATAAAATCACTAACAGACAAGCATGAAACTAAAAGCTTTATCACTTGTTATTTTTATGGCATGTTCGCCCCTGCTTATGGCGCAGTCGGGCATGACCGACCAGCAAGTGCTGGAATATGCTAAAGATGGAGTAAAACAAGGCAAAGACCAGCGTACCATAGCTACCGAGCTGGCACGCCGCGGTGTGACCCGCGAACAGGCCGAACGCGTGAAGAAAATGTACGAACAGCAGACAGGTACCGCTGCCGGCGACATGACCGGAACCGCCAAAGCCGAAGCACGCCTGCGCGAGCAGACACAGGAAGACAATTCCACCATGCTCGACGAACAGCCACAGGCACAGGAAGTGGCACAGCAGGACGCCGTATTCGGCCGCAACATCTTCAATACCCGCAACCTTACGTTCGAACCGAACGTCAACATAGCCACCCCGCCCAACTACCGCCTCGGTCCGGGCGATGAAGTGGTAATCGACATCTGGGGAGCCAGCCAGAACACCATCCGCCAGCAGATCTCGCCCGACGGAACCATCAACCTCGAACAGCTCGGTCCTGTATTCCTGAGCGGCATGAGCATCGAGCGCGCACAGCAGTACCTCACCGGCGAGCTCCGCAAGATCTATTCCGACCAGAGCAACCAGATACGCGTCACACTGGGCAACACCCGCACCATCCAGATCAACGTGATGGGCGAAGTGATACAGCCGGGAACCTACGCCCTCTCGGCCTTCTCTACCGTATTCCACGCCCTCTACCGTGCAGGCGGTGTGAGCGGCATCGGTAGCCTCCGTAACGTGAAAGTATCGCGCGGCGGACAGACCGTAGCTACGGTAGACGTTTACCAGTTCATCATGCAGGGCAAGACCCGCGACGACATCCGCCTGGAAGAAGGCGACGTGATTATCGTTCCTGCCTACGAAGAACTGGTACAGATTACAGGCAACGTGAAACGCCCCATGCGCTATGAAATGAAGAAAGGCGAAACCCTTTCTACCCTGCTGAAATATGCCGGCGGATTTACCAGCGACGCCTATACCAAGAGCCTGCGCATCGTACGCCAGAACGGTAAGGAATATCAGGTAAACACCGTGGATGACACCGACTACAGCGTATGCCAGCTGCACGACGGCGACGTAATCACCGCCGAAGCCATTCTGGACCGCTTCACCAACAAGCTGGAAGTGCGCGGCGCCGTATACCGTCCGGGCATCTACGAGCTGGGCGGCAAGCTGAACACCGTACGCGAACTGGTAGAGAAAGCCGACGGACTGATGGCAGACGCCTTTACCGGCCGTGCCGTACTGTACCGCGAGCGTGAGAACAAGACCCGCGAAGTGAAGCAGATAGACATCCGCGCCATCATAGACGGCAGCCAGCCCGACATCCCGCTGCAGAAAAACGACGTACTCTACATCCCCAGCATCCACGACCTGGAAGACCTGGGTAACGTACAGATATTCGGCGAAGTAGCTCATCCGGGCGACTATCCGTATGCCGACAACATGACCCTCGAAGACCTCGTGATCACCGCAGGCGGTCTGCGTGAATCAGCTTCCGTAGTACGTGTCGACGTGGCACGCCGCGTAAAAGATCCGAAGAGCACCGAAAGCCCCGCTACCATCGGACAGAACTTCTCTTTCGGCCTGAAAGACGGCTTTGTGGTAGACGGCGAACCGGGATTCACCCTCCAGCCTTACGACCAGATATTCGTACGCCGCAGCCCGGGCTACAGCGCACAGCAGAACGTGGTAGTAGACGGCGAAGTGCTTTACGGCGGAACCTACGCCCTGAGCAGCAAGAACGAACGCATCAGCAGCATCATCGCCAAGGCAGGAGGCGCCACTCAGTTTGCCTACGTAAAGGGAGCCAAGCTTACCCGTGTGGCAAACGAAGAAGAAATCAAGCGCATGCAGGATGTAGTGAACCTGCTCCGCCGCCAGGTAGGCGACGCCATGATCGACTCCCTGGGCATCAACGTACAAAGCACCTTTACGGTAGGCATCGACCTGGAAGCCGCCCTTGCCAACCCCGGCAGCGATGCCGACATCGTGTTGCGTGCAGGCGACGTGATCAGCGTGCCCGAATACAACAACACCGTGAAGATAGACGGCGCCGTGATGATGCCGAACACTGTATCCTTCAAGGAAGGCGAAGGCGTGAAGTACTACATCAACCAGGCAGGCGGCTACGGCCAGAACGCCAAGAAGAGCAAGAAATTCATCATCTACATGAACGGCCAGATAGCCCAGGTGAAAGGCAGCGGCAAGAAACAGATGGAACCCGGCTGCGAAATCATCGTGCCCAGCAAGCGCAAGAAGCAGTTCAACATCGGCAACGTTGTCGGTCTGACAAGCTCTATTGCCTCACTGGCGAACATGACAGCTGCCATTACGGCATTGATTAAGTAAACTACTGATTATAAACAGCTACAGGAAGCGCAAGGATAAATCTCAACCCAATATCTCTTACCAATGTCTCAACGCCGACTGTAGCTTTTTTAGATACCCAATCACCCATGAACGAAAACAAAAACTACCAGCACCCGGACGTACAGGACCCGGAAAACGATGAACTCGAAATAGACTGGATGGAGATACTGCGTAAAATCATCGCCATCCGCAAGACCCTCTACAAGGCAGCCGGCGTAGGCGTGGTACTGGGCATTATCATTGCCCTGAGCATCCCCAAGCAATATACCGTAACCGTCACTCTCTCTCCTGAAATGAGCGGAGATAAAGCAGGTGGAGGACTTGCCAGCCTGGCTTCTTCGTTCTTGGGCGGAGCAGCAACCAGCAGCAGCAACGATGCGCTGAATGTAACTCTTGCACCAGATATCGTAGCCTCTACTCCATTTATCATAGAATTATTCAATACTCGTGTACAAACACTGAATGGAGAATTAGATACCACCTTAGTGACTTATCTGGATGAACAAAAACAACCCTGGTGGGGATATATCAAAGCAGCTCCTAGTATGGCTATTGGAGCCTTTAAATCACTTTTTACAGAAAAAACAGATTCTGCGACAACGCTAAATCCATTTCAACTTACAGAAAAGGAAGCAGCAAAGGTAAAAGAATTAAGACAATCAATTCTTGCTGAAGCAGATAAGAAAACAGCTATGACTACCATTACAGTAACCATGCAAGATCCGAAAGTAACTGCTATTGTAGCCGATAGTGTAGTAGCTAAACTCCAACAGTATATCATCGACTATCGCATCAAGAAAGCGAAGGAAGACTGTGCTTATCTGGAAGAACTCTACAAAGAACGCCAACAGGAGTACTACGAGGCACAAAGCAAATATGCACACTATTTCGACAGCAATCGCAACATTGCTTTGCAAAGCGTACGCGCCGAACAGGAGCGCCTGCAAAACGATATGAACCTTGCCTATCAGGTATATAGCCAAGTAGCACAACAGTTACAGGTGGCTCGTGCCAAGATTCAGGAAGAAAAACCAGTGTTTGCGGTAGTGGAACCGGCTACCGTACCGCTACAACCTTCGGGAGCAAGTAGAAAAACGATTTTAGTAGGAATTGTAGTATTAGTCGTTTGTTGTATAGGATTATGGAAATTATTAGGCCAATCGTATTGGAATAATATTCGATTAAGCTTAAAATTAAAATAGTAAAATACCTACCGTATTCTCCAATATCAATCCAATAAAGATTTATCAGTCTTAAAATATAAAAAATCTTTCGTTAGTTATAAACGATTAAAGAGATTAAAAAAACTTTTATAAATAGCAATCGGAGTTAGAACACTCATTTTTGAAAAGTTGAAGGAAAAATCTTTTCGAGAAGATTATCAAATCGAAATATATACTATTTTCATAAAGAACAATTATTTAATTTTGAACTTAACAATTCACTTTTTTGTTAATGTATATCCTCAAATCCGCAACTAAGCTCTTCAGCGTCCTTCTTGCGTCTAAACGTC
>CAUBDX010000040.1 GCA_958434805.1 uncultured Phocaeicola sp. | reverse complement strand
AAGCACCTGAATTGTTCGCCAAGTCGGCCCATGTATATGTAAACTATGCAGAAGCCGAAGTAGAAAAACACTTCAACTTCATCCGCAAGTTTAAAGCAGATGATTTGGCTGACTATCGCCAGTAAACACGCCACTCCGACACCATAACGGTGAAGCGAAAAATAAGGATTAAAAGGGAAGAAGTATCAGTTTCGATACTTTCTCCCTTTTTTCGCATCCCTTTCACAAATTTTGCCGTTCTTTTATAATCTTTTCCGGCTTCCAACGTGTTGGTAGTAAGAAAAAACAAATAAAAGAACCTTGACTTATGAAAGAATTAGAATTAACCAGCAATGCCGCACTGACAGATGTGGTATACGAAGCTGCTTTAAACGGTAGTTTACTGAATGTCAAACTAGTAACCGGAGCTGTTGGCGATGACGAAATCAGAGGACTGATACCCGAAGCAAACCATTATCATGTCACTCACCCGAAAACGAGTGAAGAAATTTTGTTTGAACAGCCATTGGATGCATCTGATAACAAGGTCCCGGTATATGGATTGGGGGCATTGATTCAATCACCCGCAGGTGGTTGTCACGGCACACTGGCAAAAGGAGAAAGCCGCACAGCCACAGCACGTAAAGTGGTTGCTCACGGACCAATGTGGATATATGTTGCCATAGCTGTCGGCATGGATAAAGAAGGTACGGAATCACCTTTCATGGTAGTACAAAGTGCCGGTACGTATGGCTCGGAAAAAACGAACGAAAGTGAAATGATCGGTTATGTAGACGGTCGCATACATGAAATGACGGCCTTGCTGGTACGCCGTGCACGTCTCGAAGCATTGAATCTGACCGCTATCCGTGTAGGATATAAATATTTATTCGTCGAACCCGGACAGATTGGAAAAGCGAAAGTAAAAGAAGGATAATAAATACCTGAATACAAATGTGTCAAAACTTCCTTCTTATCGAAATCGCCCTCGCTACAACTACCTGTGGCGAGGGTGATTTTTAGTTTATGAGCGTTTCGACACGCCCTCTTCTTGCTGTATATTATTCCAAATCCTCCACCGGCAACTCCGTTTCTTTTCTATAGCCCGATGAGGTAAATATAGCAATCAATTCGCCTTTCTCATTCGTTATCTTCACTTCTACAAAAGGAATGCGATGGTGATTAAACACCTCAGCAGCATCTGCATACACATATCCTGATTTTGCAGGACGCAAGAAAGTAATATTAGCTGTCACAGACAGTGTAAGCCGGCGATGACTATTTGCCACGGCAGCAAATGCCAGATCAGCCAGTGTAAACAAGGCTCCTCCCTGGCACACCCCTCCACCGTTGAGATGTCGTTCCGTAACCAACATACGTGCACGCGCATACCCCGGTTTTATTTCTAGCAGCTCCACACCGGTGCATGAAGCGAACCGGTCTGTCCTCAGAAATTCTTTTAATGTCTGCATATTAACGAATCGTTACCATAGTCGCTCCAAAGCCATATTCGCGGAAAGAAGCATCCTGACTCTGATAATTCTTATACTTATATTTTAATTCTTGCAAGATGGCTTTGCGCAAAACGCCATCGCCCTTGCCATGAATGAAAACAATCTTCTGTCCTTTCTTGCTCTTGTATTCCTCCAGAGTCTTACGGAACACATCAAGCTGATAGTTCAGAATTTCACCATTACTCATGCCGGCAGTAGAGTCGAGCAACTCATGGGCGTGAAGGTCTATCTCTACGATATCGCTCTGCGGAACTTTCGCCTCAGGCTTACGTGCCGGAATAACATCAACAGCTTTCTTTGCCAAAAGCGCATCTTTAATATCGTCCGCGTTTAAAAAAGTCTGTCGGGCAGGCATATCATCTTTCACAATATCATAAATTAATGATGGTTCTTCAAAGAATATGCTTTCGCGGAACGTATGGAGTTTATAAAACTTAACCGTATCTATACGAAGCTCCACCGACACGGCAGGCTTTATCATAAAGCTCTTATTATCTTTAAAAGCAAGCACTTGCACTGCCACATGCTCCAGTTCATTTAAAATGCTCTTGTCAAACTCTTCGATATAGAATTTAGTATTCGGCTGCACAGTTCCCCAACTCCGCACACGCCAATTATGACCTTCGGCACAAAGATAAGCAAATGAAAGCGTATAGTTACTGTCATTGATAATATAAGCATCAAAACCGGTGCTCGAAATTGCTTTGATATCTTGTGGAACAAAGGCCAACATTACATTAAGCACATCTCCTCCTTTACGCTCGGCGGCACGATAAGTGATGGGACGTTCGTCTTCCTCTTCTTCCATTGACTTTTTCACGGTCTGCACAGCCCCTTTGGATTTGGCTGCATCAGGCACATCCTTCTGCGCAACAGGTTTGCGCTTTATATTATAATCATCAGCATCTATTACTACACATTCTCTAACAGGCATCGGAATATCAAACCCATCGGCATCTTCCACCAATGCAATGTCTTTTCCCTGAAATCCTGTTACAATACCGCCTCCCACTTCACTGAGAAAACGAACTTTATCTCCTATTTTCATATTGTTTGCTTTTTAGTTTGCACAAATATCGGTACTTTTGCGCAAACTACAAAAGGTTTATTCTAATATACTGTAGACAGCTTTTAAATTAACATGATCCGCACTTATCTTCTCTTTTACCCTCCCCCCATTACATGACAACCTTATGAAAAACATTACGGAATACAGCACAATCAATGGTTATCTACCGCATCCATAGAAAGCTTCCTGACAGTTACTTCCCGAACCGCATCCCAATATTTACAATCCAATTCAAAAAAGATAGATGTGTAAGGCAATGTCAAAGCTGTTTTAATGACAACCACCTGATAGAGCTTGCTGACACTATCCAACTTTGAAATCAGTTCTTCGTGAGGAAGAAAAGTCACTTTCTCACTCCCATCCAATACTTTACTTAACGAATTTCTGTATGCCGTCACACCGGGACACAGTTCTTCTGTCAAGGCCAACTGCTCACGATCCTGATATATATGCGCAAAGACATGCTCCGACCGACGAATCCGGTCCATGACAAAAGCGGCAACATTTCCAAAAGTTTCAGGAGCATATAAAGTGATGATACCCGGATCAGCCTGCAAGGGATATGCCATATCTGTAACAACAATCCAATTACGATGCCCCAACAAAGGCAGTTTTTCTTGCAAGCTTTCCTTCCAATCAGCCACCGACGTCTTTTCCGGATGCAGGACATTGCCAGCCTGTTCATGACAGGCCGGCAATATAAGACTGATACAAACCAATAAAAAATACCAATAACGCATTAATTTACCATTTTATAGTTTCGGACTCTCCTGCCGTAAGTTGCTTTTTCTTCGTTTTCACAGTCACATCTCCAATACGAAGGCGTTCAATGCCCAAAGTTCCTCTCAGCACCTCCAATGTGGCTTCACCGTCAGAAATCCGACACATTCCCCATGCGTACCCATTGCTCCAAAAATAGGTTCCGGGAGCAGACGTAAACTGCATTTGTTTATCTACTGCCGAGTAGTGAAATCCACTCAGCGCGATCACACTCGCCCAACTAGCCATTGAACGGGCATAATGATGTCCGCATTCCGGCTCACTGAACGGATTACGCTTGGCACCATCAAAACGGTCACGGATAGAACGGATACAAGTCAATGCCTCATCCGTCATTCCTTCATATATCATACCCACAGCAGCACAATATTCAAATCCGGTCATTACCTCTGCAAAATAGGGGAAGGGCACTTCCAAACGTCCTTTAGGCCACGAAGCCATCAGAAGTCCTGCTTCCTCACCCATTACGTAAGAACGCATATTGTTAAAATGACGGCTGAAATCGGATACATAGTTATATTTCATAATGCTTTCCATAGTTGTATGAATATGCTTTTTGTCTCCCAAATATCCCAACCCGCAAATATGTGCCATATACTGCCCCACTAATTGGTCAACCAGACACCCTTTGCCCAACTGGAAAGCCGGAATTTTATCATCTGCACCTTCCATATTGATGAATTCAAAAGTTTCAGGATCAGTAATGTGATGTTCATAATATTCACCGTTAAACAAATGTTCATCCATCCACCGACTACCCTGTTCAAATAGCCTCCGACACTTCTTGGCAAAAGATTTATCTTTCATAGCCCATGCCATTTCCTCGGCTGCCCGCAATGCCCCCATATACCAAAATCCCATTTGAGGATTAGGGCCAAAATAATTCACATCCATCGTGTTATGCTGCGACCCTTCCATTACTCCATCTTGATTTCCATCCCATCCCTTCTCTGTCCAAGCATAAGAGAGTACTTTTTTAACCTGTCCCCAGTTTTTCCGGAGAAAAGCATAGTCACCCGACAGTTGCCACTCCCGATACATCTTCATGATACATCCCATCTGCCCATCGGCCGCAGCCGAATTTCCTTTTGCAGCTTCCGACAAAGGCAAATCAGCCCGAAAGTTCATCAACCCATTCTCTTTCGTGGCATAGTTAAACTCCACATCGCGCATTGTCTGTGCCAAACCACCGAACAAAAAGGGAGTAGCCATTTCATAATTCCAGACATGAGTACATGACCCTTGACAAGAACCAAAACGATCCATTATTCCTTCCCAACCCATCAAATGACCGCTAGGCAAACGAAATACTGTCTGCGAGCGCAAAGTAGCCAAGTTAAACAGAGCTGCCTCTTTCACTGTTTCAGGATAAGAACTATTCAAAAATGAACGAACAAACAAGAGAGTCTCTTCTTCCAATTGCTTCATGCGGGGAATCACCTTCTCGGCCACTTCCCATGCATCAGCAAACTGTCGGCTATAATAATTACCTACTATGGTAGATGACCATCCTTTACGGTTCGGGAAATTCCAAGTCAGATAAAAAACAAAAGTTTCCGTAGCCTGAGGAGCAATTGTTTTTTTTACTGCCAGAGAAGCCATCGGATCTTCATCTGACGGCTGTTCCCTTTCTACCATAACCCCATCTTCGCTAAAATCGTCCCAAAAGTTCAAAATGGCATTATTCCATGAATCAGCTTTTGAAGAAGTCCGATAACTTACTTGTCCTGTTGAAGAAGTCACCAAAGCGATTGTCCCCCATGCCGGATCCTGTTTGTCAACTCCTTCGGAGTATAAATAAATACCTTTCCGATTTCCACTTTCCCTGTACTCATTCCTGTTCTTCTCAGCACCTACCGGAATATAATCTCCTTTCCAGTCTGTCCGAAACTTACTGCCGTCTTTCCCAATAAAATTCCTCATAGAGCCACACACGGAAACCTCCAAAGGACTATCACCGGTATTTGTAACCTCATAGGCAAGCACCGCCACCGGCAACCCGCTGTCATCAGCATTCCCCGGGAGCAATGGGTTGAATCCCTTTATCTTTACAGTAACCGGTAATTCGGCATCCGAAAGATTCACTTGCCCGAACGGGTAAGCCCCATCGAAAGAGGCCTCGGCAAAACGGGGAAAGCCGTGATGGTTAACCGGACGACCTTCATAGTGCAAATATTCATGGCTGTAAAGAGGACCTTCCAACAAAGTCGTCACAGGAATATTATCCTGTGACTTAACATAAATAGAAAAGAAAGGAGCATTATTACCGGTAGTTACCGTGCTATATTTCTTCCCCGGAACATTCATTATTTCCCAATCACGCAACTCTCCTCTTCCACCAAGAGATACGGTACCTGTTCCTATTCCGCCTAAAGGAAGAGCTATCTGAAACAAATGCTCCTTATCATAATGCTTCAACACAGGCCAATCAGACGGTTTCCATTCCTGAGCAGACAATGAGCCCGCTGCCAAAAGAGCCAACAAGCTCCATTTCTGTAAATGTGTAATCATATATATTTAATTTTATCTATTACCAATTAGGATTTTGAGTTAAATTAGGATTTTTATCTCTTGCTGACTGAGGGATCGGCCACAGATAATGTTTTTGCGGATCGAATGTGCGTTCCTGCCCAAGGAATTTTTCCTGAGTATAATCTCCGATAGCAGTATGCTCATCCTTATTGATACCATATCCGGGTTGATTCAATACAACTTCTGCCGTTTTCCAGCGCAAAATATCAAAATAACGCTTATGTTCACCAACAAATTCATGCCTTCTTTCTTCCCTGATAATAGTACGCATTCGTTCCTGATTTCCAAGTTGACTGTCGACTCCGGGCAAACCGGCACGTTTTCTGACCTGATTGACCGCCCATACTATTTCTGCATTATACGGCTCATATTCGTTCAAAGCCTCTGCATAAATCAACAATGTTTCCGCATAACGATACAGGCTGAAATTCGTCCATGAAGCATCAACTTTCTCCAATTCCAAATCGTTATATTTCAAATACATATATCCCGTTATTCCGCCACCCTCATTATTAATGCGTTCCGGATTATTATAAGCCGGATGAGGCATATACGGAGTATAACTTCCATCCGGTCTGAGAATATCCACCCCCGGCAACATAAATGTTTTCTTCAAGCGCGCATCCCGGTTCTCCCATGGGTGTTCCATATCATACAAAGAGGATTCATAAATAGTCTTTCCATCAGTCATCTCATACGAATCAACCAAATCTCGTGTCGGGCAAAAACTAGCCCATCCTCGACCTGTCACCCCAACTCCCGATGGTGAACATAACACAGGCAACATATGCGTCAATTCATCCTCCATATACTGATGGGCAAGAATAACTTCTTTATTATTATTGTTGGCTGCAGCTTTGAACAAAAAGGCAAAATCATTTTCCAAACCATATAAATTAAGGTCAATCACCTTCTTTGCCAACGAAGCTGCTTCCTTCCAAAGTTCTTTTGCCTCCTCTCCCTGATGAAACTTTTTATAACTTGCCATATCCAAATACATATCAGCTTTCAACATCAAAGCGGCTCCCTTAGTTATACGGCCCACATCATCTCCCGAATAAGTTTCCGGCAAATATTCTATCGCCTTATCCACATTTTCAATGGCATAGTCCAGCACCTCCTGCTTAGGAGAACGAGGCAATGCAGCCTCTTCCAAAGAAACAGGTTTTTCCTTAATGAGAGGAATATCCCCAAAATGCCGCGCCATCCTGTAATATTTCAACGCTAAAATAAAACGTATCTCTCCTTCAAAACGCTGTTTTTTTTCTTCTTTTATTTCCATTCCCTGAAGTTTGTCCAAACAATAAAGAATGCGATAAATATGGTCGTATTTCCATTCTTCAGACAAATAGCCTGTAGCCGCATTATGTATTCCCTGGCAAATATATCCCAAACCATTCTCTCCCCACGAGTTCGTCATCAAAGAGTTGTCACTCTCACAATCTCTCCAAAAATCCCTTTCACCCGGCAATAACGGATACAGGGCATTTACTCCTTTCTCTACATCTGCTTCTGTTTTCCAAAAAGTATTTGCAGAAGCTTGTTCCAACGGATCACGGTCTAAAAAATCTGCACAACCAGACAATGTAAGCACAGCAACAAATAAAATATAAAAACGATAATGTCTCATACTGTTATTAGAATTGAAGATTTATACCAAATGAAAATGTTCTGGACAAAGGATACCATCCGCCCTCCGGATCAAAGCCATCGTAGCCGGTAATGGTCGCTAAATTCTGTCCTGACAAATAAAGTCTCAGATATTTAATATTCACCTTTTCCAATAATGCTTTTGAGAAAGTATAACCAATCTGCACATTTTGGATTTTCAGGTAATCGGCATTACGCAACCAATAGCTATTATATTGAGTATCATTAGCCGTATTCGTTAAAGTAAGCCGGGGATAAGTGGCATCCGGGTTATTTTCACTCCATGCATCCAAATGCATAGGGCGTGCATTCTGAGATAAATAGAAAGCCCATCCTTCATAACCGGATATGTATTTCTTCACATTCAATTTACCATACATATTCATGGAAAAATCAAAGTTCTTATACCCAAAATGCAAGTTCAACCCATAATTAATCGGTAATTTATCATTCAAGATAACACGGTCATTACCGTCAATAACTCCATTGTCATCTTGATCTTTAAATTTTATGTTACCGGGAAGAACATTTCCTTGCTCAGCATGATTCTTTATGTCTTCTTCACTCTGAAACAATCCCTCGGCTTCATAACCGAAAGGTAACTGATACTGCCCGTTTAAATAGGTCACTGCATTTCCCTCAATCCATTTATCCGAATTTCCCATTTCCAGCACTTTATTTTTTGAGAAGCTCGCATTCATATCTACTCCCCATGAGAAATCTCCTTTACTGTCATTATAAGACGTCAGAATATCCATCCCTTGATTTCTCATTCTCAACAAATTTGAAATCGGAGCAGAAAGTCCGAATTCAGAGGGAACAGGAGGAGTATATAATATATTACGACGAAGATTATTAAAATAATCAACAGACAGTTTGATACGTTGATCCCACATTCCAAAATCAATTCCAATATTAGCCAATTCTGAAACTTCCCAAGTAATATCAGGATTTATAGCGACATTATTATATGCACCACCAACCAATTTCCCATTAAACGAATAAATTTTAGGATCATAACTTAAGACTTGTGCAGTCGGATAATAGCCTACTTTTTCCGCATCTCCTAATGTTCCCCAAGATCCCCTGATCTTTAATTCGGACAACCAGGAAGATGCTCCTTCCATAAATTTCTCACGATGAATATTCCATCCGGCAGAAAATGAAGGGAATACCCCCCATCTATGTCCCTCTGCAAAGCGAGAAGAACCATCTGCCCTTAAACTTGCTTCAAATAAGTAACGTCCCTGATAGTCGTAATTAACACGTCCAAACCAAGACTGTATAGCCACATCACGAGTTGTCGAACTTCCATTCTGCTTATTATCACTACCTACCCCCAATACATCAATATCATCAAACGGCATATTATCTCTGGAAGCCCAAAATCCTTCCTGCTTGAAATATTCTTGGGAATAACCAGCCAAAAATTTGAAATGATGTGAGTCTGCCAACGTAAGCGCATAATCAGAAGTAAACTGCAATTGTGTACGGTATTGATAAGCATTAGAATCTTTCAAAGAAGAAACAAGATTTTCCGTCTTTGCCACATTTCCCTCGGCATCATATAAATAATAAGTCTTTACACGGTCTTTTGTCGTCTGGTCATGCGTATAAGCAGATATGTTTGCTTTTATATTCCAATCTTTCAAAGGAGTATAAGTAGCACTAAATATAGCAAGCATCTCTTTGTGACGTTCTTTTGAATAACCGGCCTCATTGACACCGGCAATAGGGTTTCCTCCCATCGAAGAACCAACCCCATATAGTCCGTTAGCCTCATAAATAGGAGTAACAGGTGATATTCTCGCTGCCTGAGTTTGCCAAATTGTTGTTCCTCCCTGCGGATTCTTTATATTTGTCTGTGTATATTGCAAATTAACCTGCGCAGACAAGTTCTTTAACAGTTGGAAGTGTAAATCAGGTTTGAATATCAAACGGTTATAATCATTGTTAGGTAAAGTACCCTCCTGATAGTCGTTCGAAAGAGAAAAACGATAAGTAATGGATTTCTCTTTACCCGAAACAGCCACATGAGTATTATTAATCAATGTATTTTTACGGTATATTTCTTTATACCACTTATTATCTGCATATTTCCCGTTCTTCAAATCCTGTATGCCTTGTTCACCAAAAAAGGCAGCTTTACCGTCATTAACCATTGCCTCATCATACAAACGCATATAATCTTCGGCACCGACAAAATCCAATTTGAACTGTGGATTCTGAATTCCTATATTGGTAGAAAAGTCAACAACCGGCCGTTCTGAGGTTTGCCCCTTCTTTGTTGTTACCAACATAACCCCATTTGCCGCACGTGACCCATAAATAGAGGCAGAAGCAGCATCCTTCAAAATAGAGATACTTTCTATGTCATTAGGATTCAATGTATAAAGATTACCGGGCACACCATCTATCAGAATAAGAACACCGGAGCTTCCTCCAATCGTGGAAGTACCGTGGATATTTATAGTAGCTCCGGAGCCAACCGCACCACTACCCTTGGTTACTGTCATACCGGGAACCGAACCTGCCAACAACTCCTGAACGTTGGTAACAGAACGCGCCTTCAATGCCTTATCTGCTTTAATAGTTCCAATAGAACCTGTCAAGTTAACCTTTCTTTGTGTACCATATCCTACTACAACAACCTCCTCCAATGCTTGTGTATCCTCCTTTAAAGTCACAACCAGCATCTTGCCGTTTTGCGGTTTCAACTGTCGGGTCTCATAACCAATATAAGAGATTTCCAAAACAGCATTATTCATTGCATTCAGAGTAAAATTACCATCAAAATCAGTTATTGTACCATTGGAAGTACCTTGTACTATCACTGTTGCGCCAATTACCGGCTCACCATTTACATCAATCACCCTTCCTGTCACCTCACCTTGCTGCTCACGATTCAGCGGTTGCCGGGCTCTTTTAATAATTACTTTTTTATCCTGAATTTCATAACTCAAACCGGACTGTCCTTTCAAAAGTTGTTTTACAACTTCTTCTATTACCGCATCTTTTACAGAAATGGAGACACGCTTTTTCGTATCCAAATCAAGGGATGAAAAGACAAATGAATATCCTGATGATTTTTTTATTTGTTCGATAGCTTCCTTTACTGTTATATTATTGGCTTTCAATGTAATATCCTGAGAGAAAGCCGATAAATTAAAGCAAAGTGCTACTGAAGCTACTAAAATAGCCTTATCAAAACATCTCATAATTCTTCTGATTTTTAAAATAAATAAATTAGAATAAGGTTATAAGAATTAAAGATTTACTATATTTGCTACTTCTTTAACTCAACAAGTGTTTTTGAAAAGAATACTTGATTTGATTTAATCGGGAGGGTGTGGCCGCATCCTCCTTTTTTATATCAAGCATCTCCTACTTTACACATCAACCGGTAGAAATTATTTGCTTCATAAATTTAGATTTTTAGGTTCTACAATATATTAATAAAGTATATACTTTCCATTTTCGTATCGGTAATTCATCCTGCTGGTAGAAGCTATGGTTTCAAGCACCTCTTCAATGGTATTTTTATTTATCATAAAATCACCATAAAAACGTCTATCCCGCAGTGAGTCCGCAACTTCGATACGCACATCATAACTTCGCATCAGTTTTTTTGCAATATCCTCTAACAACTCTTCATCAAAAAACAGTTTATTATCTCTCCAAATATTTGCATACTCTACATTCGCTTTCGATTTAACCATTTCGCCAGTCAATTTATTCAGCACCATCCGTTCATTCGGTTCCAAATAAAGTTCCTCCATCGCTTTTATCCCATTCTGCAGTGCTACCTTTCCTTCTACCAAACTAATCATCACCTCCTCGTCATTGGAATAGTTCTTAAAATTGAATTTTGTTCCCAATACACGGAGATTCACCTCTTTGGTACAAACCTCAAAGGGTACTTTCTCATTGTGGGCAACCTCAAAATAGCCTTCTCCTTCTAATGTCAACTTACGGTCATCTACACCAAATCCCTGAGAATAAGTAACTTTAGAACCGGCATTTAACCAAACCAAACTTCCATCAGGCAAATTTAATTTTGTATGTGTACCTAATGAAGCTTCCACCACTATATCCGAAAAGTTCTGTTTTACTGTATGTTTTCCCTGATAATAAGTGGCAAAAGGAACTAATAATACCAAAAGCACAGCAGCCACACGATATAACATTTTCCTATATATGTATTTAGAATCTCAAAACAACCAAAAATAACCAGAAATATTCAAGCGTAAGTCTTTATCTATCAGAATATTCTAAAAATTAACACTTTTCGGCTGCTTTTTGATGCTTCCCAAATTTCCACATATTTTTGAGACGTATTTCTGACGTGGAGAATTTGCGGAGCTTGTTTTTTGCCACATCGTGCGGACAGTTGACAAGGGTTTACAACCGTTTACGATGAGCGACAACAACCGCCCTGATATGCAGCAATAGTAACATTGTGCAGAAAGGCGACAACGGTTGACCTCCGTTTACATCCGTTCACCATTTCAGAGATATACGATTGAAGGAATGAACCAGTAAACGATAAAAGCAGCATGAAAACAACCAGAAAATGCAATTTTTGCAGCAAGTCATTTGTAACCCGGAGCGGGGTACAGAAATATTGCAGCGAGGCTTGTCAGGCGGAAGCCAAACGAGCTAGAACGGAACAGAAGAACAACCTCTTCAAAGCTGTCCGCCCCTTGATGGAGATACAGCATCAGGAGTATCTCACCTTTTCCAAAGCAGCAGTACTCATGGGCTGTTCCCGACAGTACATCTATAAACTCGTAGCCCTCGGCAAACTGAAAGCCTCACGTATCAGCAACCGCATGGCGTTTATCCGCAAGACAGACATCGAGCGGATGCTGGAGGGCAATCCCTACCACCGTGTCCTGCCCGGCAGTACTTCCACTCCGAGAAAGTCCGCTTCATCTTCCCCGCTTGCCAAAAAAGAAAAAAGGGAAAAGGAAACCTATGAAGTGCTGGACTTCTATTCTGGCGAGGAGGTGATGTCGCTCTTCAAGGTCAGGCAGTCGTGGCTCTATACCACAGCCAAGCGCAACCGCATTCCCATCTGCCGCATCGCAGGGAAAAACTATTACAGCAAGAAACACGTTGACGAGTTCTTCGGTATGGCTATAGATACAAGCAATATCACCGATTGGCTCCTGATTGAAGAAGCGGAAGAACTGTTCGGCATGAAACCCTCCGCACTCCGGGCATACGCCTACCGCCACAAGATACCGACCAAAAGAGAATACGGGCGCACCTATTACTCCAAATCCCATCTGGACGAACTCCGCAGGACAGACCTCGTGAACGATGAACGCTACTACACCGTGGAGCAAGTCCGGCAGATTTACGGGCTTTCCTCCGCCAACATCAGCCATATCGTCAAGGTGAAGCACATCGAAAAGATAAAAGTAGGCGTGAAAAACCTGCTTTTACGCTCCGATGTGGAGCGTGTCATGGCTGAAAGGGAGAAACAACCGTGAGCAACCGACATTGCCGGAAAATTATTTCAAAATGATTGTCGTGGAGGTATTCACGGTTGTTTCACGTTGTTCCTTTGCCACCGTAAACACGGGAACACCCCCGAAAATGTACAACTTAAAACATCATCAATATGAGCAAATGCAAGACAGTTACCTTGCGCAAGCGCAAGATTAAGAACGGAACACAGTATTCGCTGTGTCTGGACTATTATCCCGGCTACCGTGACAACACCACCATGAAGGTGATTACACGTGAAGCTCTTGGGATTTACATCTTCGCCAAACCTGCCAACCAGCAGGAGCGTGATTTCAACGCACGCATGATGAAAAAAGCGGAGATACTGCGTAATAGGCGTTATGAAGCCATCTTCAACGAGAACAACGGCTTCTTTGACAAAGCCAAGATGAAAGGCGATTTCCTCGCCTACTTCAAGGGGTTGGCAGACAGGAAGAATATCAAGTGGCAGCACGTCTATAAACATTTCGAGCGGTTCGTGAACGGCAAATGCACCTTTGAGGAGGTGGACGTGGATTTGTGCCGCAAGTTCATGGAATATCTGCTTAACGCCCCACAATCCATACACACCAGCCAAAAGCTGCATATCAATTCTGCGGCGGGCTACTGGTCGGCTTTCCGTGCGGTACTTCACACCGCCTACCGGGACAGGAAGATAAAGGAGAACCCAAACGGATTCTTAGACCGCATCGAGTGCATTCCCACCATGAGGGAACATCTGAGCCAAGAGGAACTGATACGGCTTGCCGAAACGCCTTGTGAGGAAGAGGTATTGAAAAGGGCGTTCCTTTTCGGTTGTCTGACCGGACTAAGAAAGAGCGACATCAGGCAGCTCACTTGGCAGCAGATACAGCCGTACACCAACGGCAAGATGTTCGTGACCACCCGTATGCAGAAGACCAAACAGATTGTACACAACCCCATCAGCGATGAAGCCTACGGACTGCTTGGGGAACGGCACGAGGGACTTATCTTTGACGGTTTCAAGGACAAGATGCTGCAAGGACCACTCAAACGCTGGCTCTTGGCGGCAGGCATAACCAAGAAGATAACCTTTCACTGCACCCGGCATTCATTCGGAAGCCTGCACGTGGAAATGGGTACGGACATGGCTGTCATCCAAGCCTATCTGGGACACAAGAACATTACCACCACGCAGATTTATTCCAAGATGGCGGCACAGCAGATGTGCGAGGTCGTGGACAAGATAACCCTGAAACGCAAGGAAGCGTAAGGCGGTTCAAAATCCATGATATTCAGAGGGAGCGGTTATTGTTTGGAGCTTTAACCGTTCCTTTTATTTTGGTTGGTACTTAAAGTATGATAATTGAGTATGATTCCGGACATTTGGTGAAAAACATTGAAAAAGAAACCACTGACAAAGGATAATGAGTAATAATTGAAAGAAGACTATTAAATTTGCGAAAACAGTAACAAGTAACAACCGAATAAGACAAAGAATATGGAACCGTCCGTAAAAGACAAACATATCATTTTAGGATTTGTCGGCTTTGCCATCCTCCTAATATCTTCCATAGCGACACTGATTGTCGCTGAGAAATTCAACCAAGACACCTTTGTAAGGCTGATAGTCTTTGTGTGCAGCAACCTGTTGGGGTGGCTGCTCTACTTCTCCTTCCAGACAGTCATTTTCGATACATACGAAATCTACAGAATCAAGTTCGGCAGGAAAAAGACACCTGCCGAAATCACAGAAATTCAGGAAGACCAGTCCCAAGATGCACACAAGCCTGTAATATCGGCATCAATGCCAACAGGTGGAGAAGCGACCCCGGATATAAAACCGACAGAGATTGCCATATCCCCGGAGCTTCACGAGAAGAACCGTGCCGATTACGAGGACAGGGAGCAGCGGGAAAATGAGGAGCGCATCGCTATGGTCATGGAATACATCCATTTCATCATGCCCCGTATTGCTGACAAGGAGACCGTGAACCACATCTGTGCCGAGGTCAACAACTGGATGCGGCTCCACAGTTACAAGCCCAAGCCGATAAAAGGGCGGCTGACCAAAGATATTTCAAACATTCCGCTCCGCCATTTCGTGTGGAATATCTCCGAGCGTTTCATGTACAAGAAATACTACACGGGGGATAACCGTGCCCGCTTCATCAGCACCCTTTTCCCACGGGAGTTTGCCGATACGGACATAGCTACCATCAAGAACTTCAAGGTAGAGCCGTTAAAGACACTGATTCCCATTGACGAGCCTGAAAACGGCAGACTGGATTTCCATTATCCTGCGGATTATGTGCAGGAGAAGCGGATTTAAGCCTGTTTTAGAGTAATCACGATAATAACGACAAACAGCCAAAACTCATAATCCTCTGTTATACAATAATTCCCGAATAACTTTACCCGTCATTTGCGGTTGGGCATCGTTATTCGGGAATTATTTTGCAATGACCTTTCGTGGAGATATTCACGGCTGTATCATTCCAGTCCTTTGCGCCAAGCCTTACAAAAGAGGCGAGTACGCAAATGGAAAAAACAGTGATTACATTCAACGACCTCCCGGAGATTGTGGCTCAGCTTCGGGACGAGGTGATGAGCCTTAGAAGCCTGCTTACTGAGCAGCGCAGTGTGAACAACGCAAGGGCGGTGGACACCCATGTCCCCATGTCAGTGGAAGAGGCGGCGGAATATCTGGGCATTCCCAAAGGCACGCTCTACATGAAGCTGTCGGAGGGAAGCATTCCCGCCACCAAGCCCGGCAAACGATATTGCCTTTACAGGGACGAACTGGACAAATGGCTGGAATCCTCCCGGAAGAATCCCGTACCCCTGTCCGATGAGGAACTGAGCGAATCCTTATATTCTTCCCACCGCCGCAAGCCCGCTCCGCGTAATTGGTAAACGTCATGGAAGAGGACAAGAATTATATCAGTCTGATACATGGCGACCTGACGAGGGCGACCCAAGTACAGCACGGGATGCCGGACAGCATCGGCGTGATGAGTATCAAGACCGCCAACCGGACGATACTCGAAGCATCGCTGCTGCCCACGCCCCGTGCGCTCTGGGACAGTTTCTGGTATGAGGGGGAACTGTCCTGCCTCTTTGCGGATTCCAATGTGGGCAAGTCCATCCTTGCCGTGCAGATAGCCGACCGTATCGCCCGGACTGACGATGTGCTGTATCTGGACTTTGAACTCTCCGAAAAACAGTTCCAGCTACGCTATACCAGCGAGCATGGAACGCCATACATCTTTCCTGAAAGGCTGTACCGGGTATCGCTTGACTGCAATTCGTTGCTGGAAGCCGATTTCGAGGAAGCCATCATGGGAGGCATAGAACAGATGGCTCTGCAAACCGGGTGCAAAATCTTCATCGTTGACAATCTTACCTACCTGTGCTGCGCCATGGAGAAAGGCGATGCGGCAGGACGGCTGATGATACAGCTCAACAACCTCAAAAAGAGATACGGATTGTCCGTCCTTGTTCTGGCACATACACCCAAACGCTCTTTGGACTGTCCCATCACTTCCAACGACCTTGCCGGAAGCAAACGGCTCTACAATTTCTTTGACAGCGTGTTCGCCATCGGGAAGAGTGCGCAGGACGGAGGGCTTCGCTATGTGAAGCAGCTCAAAGTCCGGTACGGGACATTCTCCCACGATGCGGACAATGTAATCATCTACGAGATTGAGAAGGTGGACGCTTTCCTGCAATTCGTGTTCAGGGGTTATTCAACGGAAAAGGAACACCTGAAGAAACTGGGTGACAACGAATCCAGCCAGAGGGATTGCCAAATCCTGCAATTGTCCCAGTCCGGCAAGTCCGTCAGGGAGATAGCCTCACAGGTGAACTGCGGCAAGTCCACCGTCAGCCGGATAATCCAGCGCAGCAAGGAGGACAGGAATGCAGCCGTCCCAAGTGTCCCGCTGTCCCAACAGACAGGAAGTGGGACAATGGGACAGGTGGGACAGCATGGGACAAGCGGGACAGTAAGAGAAACAAAGCAGGCAGAGTTGTTTACAGGATATGGGAAAGAGGAGAATAAGGCATGAAAAAGCAGTCTGCACATAGCTGTATAAAGGATAACCGCTTCATTTACGGTACAAGGGATGATACAGGCAGAAGCCTGATGTCCCAAGGTGTCCCGGGGTGTCCCACTGTCCCAAGTCTTATAGGGACGGGACAATGGGACAGCGGGACAACAATCGAAAAACTCAAAAACAAAGACAAGCCATGAGCAACTATTCGTTACAGAAATATAAAGGAACGGCAACACGGCATACTTGCCCGAATTGCGGGGACAAGCGTTCTTTCACATGTTATGTGGATGAAAGCGGTATGCTCCTGCATCCGTCTGTCGGCAGGTGCAATCATGAGAGCAGTTGCGGGTATCATTATACTCCCAAGGAGTATTTCCACGACCACCCCGAATGCCATACCGACAAGGGGTTCTCTTTTGACAGGCAAAGGTCAGAACGGAAGCCCGGACAGACATCACCAAAAGCAAGCATAGGCTACATACCGCCAAAGTATGTGGAGAGGTCGCAAAGCGTGCACAGCAACTTCTTCCGCTTCATTTCCTCGCTCCTTGATTCCTATTACGGCAGCAAGGCAAAGGAAGTGTTGAAGCGGTTGCTGGAAGAGTACCGTCTTGGAGCAACCCGTGACGGGGCTGTCATCTTCTGGCAGATAGACCGCACAAACAGGGTACGCACGGGCAAGGTGATGCAGTACAATCCAGAGGACGGACACCGTATCAAGGGAGGAGAGGTGTCGGCAGTGGACTGGATACACAGCATACTGAAAAGGCAACGGGTACTGCCGGAGGATTGGCAACTTTCCCAATGCCTGTTCGGGGAACACCTGCTGAATGTCTATCCCGACAAGGTAGCGGTCTTGGTGGAATCCGAAAAGAGTGCCGTTATCGGCTCTGCCCTCTTTCCCGGTTATGTATGGCTGGCGACAGGCGGCAAAAGCCAGTTGAGAGAGGAAAAGCTCCGTGTGCTGAGCGGACGAACCGTGCTTCTCTTTCCCGATGCGGACGGATATTCGGAGTGGAAACAGCATGCCAGGGACATGACCTATTGCAAGGTTGTCGTGTCTGACATCATAGAGAAGAACGCCACACCGGAACAGAAGGCAGCCCATATCGACATAGCCGACTGGATTGTCTTCCAGATACGAGAAAGTAAAATAATGTGTACAGCCAATCATCTTGTAGAGGCGGAAAAAGTCCTCCGGCGGATGATAGAGAAGAACCCCGTCCTGCAAAAGCTGATAGATGATTTCGACCTTGTACTGGTCAGTACATCCCCAATCGGCAGTGGCGATGAAAACCCTCCTTAATGGAGGAGAGCGGAAGCCGTAGGCTGTAGCGGACAGACAAGGGCTTGCCCTTGATATAGCCCACTATAACTACACGCTCCGCTTTCGTAGTTGTGGGCTCTCCCGAGGGGCTGGGCGTTGCCCCGTCCCACTCAGGGCGTTTCACCCCTGAGAACCCCGAGCAAAGAGTGACCCTCTCTTTGCAATCTCCCTTATGGGCACAGCCTCTAAGAACCCCATAGCGGTTATGAGCGAACAGCGGCAAACAACTTTAGTTAATAACCAAATCAACATAAAAATGGCAACAAAATCAAGCATACATATCAAGCCCTGCAGAGTCACATCAAGTGGGGCTCATAACCGGAGAACTGCCGAATATATGCGCAATATCGGCAAGTCTCAAATCTACATCGTACCCGAATTGACTGCCGGTAACGAGCAGTGGATAAACCCGGGCTTCGGCAATCCCGACCTGCAGGCGCACTATGACTACATCAAGCGGATGGTCAAGGAAAAGACAGGACGTGCGATGCAGGAGAAGGAACGTGAACGAAAAGGCAAGAACGGGAAAATCACCAAGGTGGCTGGATGCTCGCCAATCCGTGAGGGCGTGTTGCTCATCAGACCGGACACGACACTGGCAGATGTGTGCAAGTTTGGCGAGGAGTGCCAGAGACGCTGGGGCATCACTCCTCTCCAGATCTTCCTGCACAAGGACGAGGGACACTGGCTGAACGGTCAGCCGGAAGCGGAAGACAGGGAGAGTTTCAAAGTCGGCGAAAGATGGTTCAAGCCGAATTACCATGCCCATATCGTTTTTGACTGGATGAACCATGACACAGGCAAGAGCTGCAAGCTCAATGACAAGGATATGACAGAAATGCAGAATCTGGCATCCGACATACTCCTGATGGAGCGTGGGCAGTCAAAGGCTGTTACAGGCAAGGAACATCAGGAACGTAACGACTTTATCATTGGGAAGCAGAAGGAGGAAATGAAGCGGCTTGATGCCACGAGGCAATACCGGGAACATGAGCTGGAAATGGCGAACAAAAAGATGCATGAAACGGAAAGCATTACCAACGCCCTTATCGAAAAGGCAAATGAAAAGGAACGGCAGAGTGAAGACCTTGACAGGGCTATCAGCGAGAAACGCTCCAGACTGAACAAGGAAAAAGGAAGTGAACTTCTGAACGCCGCTGTCGGCTGGGCTACCGGGAAATCGAAAGCCCTGAAAAATGAAATAGAGGATTTGCGCTGTGAGATTTCCACGCACGAGGAAACCATCGAACGGTTGCAGGATAAAATCCAGACCATACAGAACGACCACAGCCGTGAGCTGATGCAACTGGAGGCCAAACACCGGTCCGAACTGAACCGCAAGGAAACGGAACATGTACAGGAAACTACGAGACTCAAGAACCGGATTGCATGGCAAAGCCATATTATCGGCTGCCTCAGTTTCCTGCTGCTAAAAACAAGCGACATCTTCCGCAAGGCGGTACACAGTATCATCCGTTTTGCCCGTGATTATTACAAGTCCCGTTTTGACACGGAACAGGTATATGACATCAAGAACGCCCTTAACCTGTTCGGGGATGACAGACAATCACATCAGGCGGCAGGGGATTTCCTGTACTTCACTGCCAGGCAAAAGGGTGAATTTGACAACCGGGAGCAAATCAAAGCCAGACGGGAAGTTGACAATGTGGTGGAAGGGAATTATGACCAGCAGCAGAAAAGAGGTTTTTCGATGAAAAGATAATACCTTTATCTTATAATCCTCGCTTCAGGAGTAACGATAGAAATCAGTGCAGGTTATTTGAATAGCAAATTAAATAA
>CAUBDX010000039.1 GCA_958434805.1 uncultured Phocaeicola sp. | reverse complement strand
TCGACACACGCACCTGAAACGTGCGCGTCTACCATTCCGCCACCTGGGCTTTTCGCGCAAACTTTTCTTTACGTGAGCGGAAAACGAGACTCGAACTCGCGACCCTAACCTTGGCAAGGTTATGCTCTACCAACTGAGCTATTTCCGCATTTCTTTTATACTATCGGGCTATCTTCCCGATTGCGAGTGCAAAGGTAACGCTTTTTCTGAAACTTCCAAAACTATGACGCATTTTTTTACAAAAAAAACGCAACATTGTTTCTCGAAACGTTTCAACACCCCGCCAAACGTCAGTTTCAAAGGATGAACTTCCGGCTTTCTTATCTACCCGAAAAGGATTCAAGATCAAGCAACTAAAAAAGGATGACCAGTCACTTTATTCTTTCTGGTCATCCTTTCTTTTATTTTAAGTTGCTTCGTTCATTGTAAGTTCACTTTCACAGCCGCAATACAACAAGGTTCATTTTAACCCTATCGCCAGCATGCCGAGCATATACAAAACGAGTGATACAGGATATTCTCCGATTTATACCAATGTATCTGTTCCTGAAACCAAACTTCCTTCCGACCATACAGCCCGAACATTCAATTTCCGGTCTAATATAACAATATCCGCATCTTTTCCCCGCTGCAATGAGCCTTTACGGTCGTCAACTCCCATCAAACGTGCCGGTGTTTCAGAAGCCATACGGATAGCATCTTCCAGCGGAATGTCTGCTTTCTGAACCATCGTACGTACCAATACATCCATCGTGGCAATACTTCCGGCAAGTGAAGAGTGATCTGCCAACTTACATACTCCGTCTTCTATAATGATGCGTGAATCGGCTTCCGGTTTTTTATCACACCCGGCATACGAAAGGGCATCAGTTACCAAACAAGTCTTGTCGGCTCCCTTCAGTTTATAGACCAAACGCAAAATAGTTGAAGGCAAATGCTTTCCGTCGGCTATCACTTCTACCGTCATTCCATCTGTCAGGAATACACTTTCCACCGTTCCTTCATACTTATACTCACGGCGCTTATGGAAACCCGGCATTGCATTATAGAATTGAGCTGCATGGGTAAATCCTACTTGATAGGCCGCCCGAATTTCATCGTATTCAGCTTCGGTATGTGTAATAGCAGCCAAGATTCCTTTTGAGTGAAGGTATTGTGCAAAGTCATGTGCTCCTTCAAGTTCTGGACTTACATCCCAACGTTTAATACAGGTTGTCTTCTCCAATATAGCCTGATACTCCTCCGGATCAACTTCCTTTATCGATTCTCCGTACTGGTGACCTGCCATTTTCGAGTTCAGATAAGGACCTTCCAGATGCAACCCCAGCACCGGGCTCTTCTTTTCAGCCATCAAGTGTTCACAGATAGCTGCTCCCTTTAAGATCGTTTCAGCTTTCGACGCCGACAAAGTAGGAAAAATAGTAGTAGCTCCCCGTTTCAGATGTGCGTCAATAGCAGAACGGAATGCTTCTTCTGTACATTCGGTAAAATCATGTCCGCCACCTCCATGTACATTCATCGCCACGAATCCCGGGACAATAAACATTCCTTTGGCATCCACTACATTTGCTCCAATTACAGCCAAATCACTATTGGTTACTTCCAGAATCTTACCATCGCTAATCAGCACGGAACCATCTGCCAACCAGCCCTGAGGAGTCAATATATGACCATTTATTATTTGAGTCAACATACAATACTTCTATTAAAATAACTTATTCGTACCTTCAACCAGTTTTCCCATAGCCCAGACGGCTCTTACGTTTAAATCCTTGTCGAGTACCATAATATCTGCATCCTTGCCCCGCTGAAGGGTACCTTTCCGGTCTCCCACTCCCATGAGACGAGCCGGAGTTTCAGAAGCCATACGCACGGCATCTTCCAACGGAATTTCAGCCTTTTGAACCATTGTACGGATCAAACGGTCCATCGTTGCCACACTCCCTGCCAAAGCAGAACGGTCGGCCAACTTGCAGACTCCATCTTCTATGATGACACGCGGGTCAAAAGCTACATTACTGTCGCTGGCTGCGCAAGCCAATGCATCTGTAATCAGACAGGTACGCTCTACTCCTTTAATTTTATACACCAGGCGCAAGATAGTAGGAGGCACATGAATTCCGTCAGCCACTACTTCAACTGTCATGTCATCAATCAAATAAATGCTTTCTACTGTACCTTCATATTTATATTCACGGCGTTTATGAAAACCGGGCATCGCATTATAGAAATGAGTGGCATGCGTATATCCGGCCTCGTAAGCAGTCAATATATCTTCATACTCAGCCTGTGTATGTCCTACTGATGCCAAAACTCCTTTTGAAGTAATGTATTTGCCGAACTGCATGGCACCCGGAAGTTCCGGAGCTGCATCCCAGCGCTTGATGCAATGTGTTTCTTCCAACAAAGGAATATATTCTTCCGGATCCGGATTCTTTATATTCTCAGGAATCTGCCCGCCTGCCATTTTCATATTAAAATAATGTCCCTCCAGATGGAGCCCTAAAACCGGACTATCTTTCTCTGCCATCAGCTTTTCGGTAGTTTCAGCCGCAGCACGAATCATCGGTATGGTTGAAGAAGACAAGGTTGGAAATATACTGGTTGTACCATGTTGCATATGAGCTGCGACAGCCGCACGGAAAGCCTCTTCTGTACCTTCCATGAAATCACGTCCTCCACCACCGTGAACGTGAATTTCAACACCACCAGGGACGATATACATTCCTTTAGCATCTATTAAAGTTGCCCCGACTACTGCAAGGTCACAGTTTGTTACTTCCAAAATTTTATTATCGCTTATCAAGACCGAACCGTCTTTCAGCCACCCTTGTGGAGTTAGAATCTTTCCGTTTATGATTTGAGTTAACATGATATGATTTGTACTTTAGATTTTTGTTTCTTATGCAAAGTAAGCGACTTTTCATGAAACATCAAGCCTCATACCTCATTATTTTTGCTTTAACCACAAAAAATCAACTATTTTTAGTGTTTCCAATCCTTATATTTTAAGGAAAACCTTTAAACAATGGGATTGTTTATTAATATTTTATATTATTCCAGCGGAAGAATTAAAATATACTTCCTTATTTATAAACATATTTACCAAAAAAGTTTTATCTTCGCCAACAAATCAAGCAGAAATGCCCAAACCTTTAAAAAAGCAATTAAAGATCATTCTAACATTAAAATAATCGTATATGAAACACATGCTCAAAAAAGCAATCCTCTCTTGTGCTTTCGGATGCTTCATCATTGGAACAGCAATAGCGGAAGACACATCAAGCCTATCTTTCAAACCCTACTGGAAAGATGTTCAAGTGGTTGCAGTGAACAAAGAACAACCACGAAGCGCATTTATGACTTATGCCGACCGGACTTCTGCACTGTCATCACGCTATGAAAAAAGTCCCTTTTACACATTACTTAACGGTACCTGGAAATTCTATTTCACGGAAACGTATAAAGATCTTCCTGAAAACATCACAGATCTGGCTACCGATGCTTCTGCCTGGCACGACATTCAAGTTCCGGGAAACTGGGAAGTACAAGGCTTTGGCACGCCTATCTACACCAATCACGGATATGAATTCAAAGCACGTAACCCGCAGCCTCCCCTATTGCCGGAAGCCAATCCGGTAGGTGTATATCGCCGAGATATTGAAATTCCGTCTGAATGGAACGGACGTGACATTTATTTGCATCTGGCTGGAGCCAAATCAGGTGTCTATGTATATATCAACGGAAAAGAAGTGGGATATAGTGAAGACTCAAAAAATCCGGCTGAATTTCTTATCAATGATTTCGTAAAGCAAGGTAAAAACACACTCGTAATCAAAATATTCCGCTGGAGTACCGGGTCTTATCTGGAATGCCAAGACTTCTGGCGCATGAGTGGTATAGAGCGTGATGTCTATCTTTGGTCACAGCCCAAAGCCGGCATCCAAGACTTTCGGGTAATTTCTACACTCGATGATACCTATACCAATGGAGAATTCAACCTTGCCGTTGACTTGAAAAACCATACCTCACAAACCAAGACGATGCAAATTGGCTACGAACTGTTAGACCATAGCGGAAAAACTGTTGCCTCTCACGAACAGGAGGTCACCATGGCACCTTCAAGCAAACAAACCGCATCGTTTGAAAAAGAATTGCCCAAAGTAGCCAAATGGAGTGCGGAAGACCCGAACCTGTATAAATTATTGATGACTGTAAAGGAAAACGGCAAGGTAACTGAAGTAGTTCCGTTCAACGTCGGATTCCGCCGCATTGAAATCAAGCAAATCGACCAGCTGGCAAAAAATGGAAAGCCTTATACGGTTTTATTGTTCAACGGTCAACCGATCAAGTTCAAAGGGGTCAATATCCATGAACACAACCCAGAAACGGGTCATTATGTAACGGAAGAGTTAATGCGTAAGGATTTTGAGCTAATGAAACAGCACAATCTCAACGCAGTACGTCTTTGCCACTATCCGCAAGACCGCAAATTCTATGAGCTGTGCGACGAATACGGACTTTATGTATACGATGAAGCAAACATCGAGTCACACGGTATGTATTATGATTTGCGCAAAGGAGGCACACTAG
Source organism: uncultured Phocaeicola sp. (assembly GCA_958434805.1). Next base: position 16,043 of record CAUBDX010000039.1, on the reverse strand, counting down.
GTAATAACCCGGAATGGCTGAAACCTCACATGGACCGCACCGTCAATATGTTTGAACGTAACAAGAACTATCCAAGCGTTACCTTCTGGTCTTTAGGAAACGAAGCTGGAAACGGATACAACTTCTACCAGACTTATCTGTGGATTAAGGGAGAAGAAAGCAAGATGATGAACCGCCCGGTCAACTATGAAAGAGCGCTTTGGGAGTGGAACACTGATATGTATGTTCCTCAGTACCCCAGTGCTGCATGGCTGGAAAAGATTGGTGCAGAAGGCAGTGACCGCCCGATTGCCCCGTCAGAATATGCACACGCCATGGGTAACTCCACCGGTAACTTATGGTTGCAATGGCAAGCCATCTATAAATATCCGAACCTGCAAGGTGGATTCATCTGGGACTGGGTTGACCAAGGAATTCTGCAGAAAGATAAGAACGGACGACCTTATTATGCATATGGCGGTGACTTTGGGGTAAATATGCCAAGCGACGGAAACTTCCTTTGCAATGGTATTGTCAGTCCGGACCGTACTCCTCACCCTGCTATGCAGGAGGTAAAATACGTTCATCAGAATGTAGCCTTCGAACCTGTCGACTTAGCTACGGGTAAGTTTATGGTGAAAAACCGCTTCTACTTCACAAACCTGAAGAAGTATAAAATCAGCTACACTATCAAAGCTAATGGTAAGGCAATTAAAAGCGGACAGACTTCATTAGATATTCAGCCGCAAGGTTGTCAAGAGTTTACTGTCCCGATGCCGAAATTGAAACCGAAAGCCGGAACGGAGTATTTCATTGATTTAAAAGTAACCACAACAGAAGCAGAACCGCTGATTCCTGCTAACTTTGAAATAGCTTATGACCAGTTCAAACTTCCTGTGGCTGACAAGAAAGAAGTATACAAAACAAACGGGCCTAAACTGGCTGTTAGCACAGATGGAGATGAGCTGAAAGTCACTTCATCGAAAGTGAGCTTCGTCTTCGACAAAAAGAGTGGAATTGTCACTTCATACAAGGTTAATGGAACTGAATACTTTAGCGATGGATTCGGCATCCAGCCCAACTTCTGGCGTGCACCGACGGACAATGACTATGGAAACGGTCAGCCGAAACGCGAACAAATATGGAAGCAAAGCAGTAAAAACTTCCATGTTACCGATGCTACAGCTACCATCAAAGACGGAAAAGCCGTTGTGAATGTAAATTACTTACTGCCTGCAGGAAATCTTTACCTCATCACCTATACGGTTTACCCAAGTGGAGTGGTCAACGTAGCTGCGCATTTTACGTCAACTGACATGGACGCTGCTAAAACTGAAATCTCTGAAGCAACCCGAATGGCAACCTTTACTCCGGGACAGGATGCAGCTCGCCTTGCTTCTTCCAAACTGAACGTTCCGCGTATCGGAGTTCGTTTCCGCCTGCCGGAATATATGGATCAGTTGCAGTATTTCGGACGCGGTCCGCTTGAAAACTACTGGGACCGTAAAGCCGGCTATCCGGTTGACGTATATAAGAGTACTGCTGAAGCGCAATACTTCCCATATGTACGCCCGCAGGAAAATGGTCACCACACAGACACCCGCTGGTTAGTGCTTACCGCCAAGAAAGGAAAAGGTCTCTTAATTGAAGCAGACAGTCTGATGGAATTCAATGCACTGCGGAACTCTATAGAAGACTTCGATGCAGAAGAACATCCGGAGTTGGCTCGTCAGTGGACAAACTTTACACCTGAAGAAGTAGCCAACCATAACGAAGAAACCGCCAAGAATGTATTGCGTCGCCAGCACCATATCAATGATGTAACTCCGCAACCTTTCGTTGAGGTGTGCATCGACCTCAAACAGCAAGGGGTGGCAGGTTATGACAGTTGGGGTGACCGACCGCTTCCGGAACATTCACTTCCAGCCAACCGCGATTACCAGTGGGGATTCACCCTTATCCCGGTAAACCATGCAAACGGAGTGGAAAGCAAATTAGGCTATAGCTATAAATAAGCCTGAACAACATTCAAAAACAGAAACGACCGGTTCTTCTTCCGAGAGGAACCGGTCGTTCTTTTTTTTCACTATCTTTGGGGGAGAAAATAGAAAACCACAGACTTATGATAAAAATCTTAGCTACCAGCGACTGGCACTTGGGAGAATACTTCCATTCATCCGACCGTCTGAAAGAGCAACAGCATTTTCTCAACTGGCTGAAACAACAAGCTGCCACCTTACAACCCGACGCCTTGCTGGTGGCAGGCGACGTATTCGACAATAGCAATCCCTCGGCTACGGCCCAGGAAACATATTACAATTTCCTTTCCGAAATCACGGAGACTTGTCCTGACATGACCATTGTGGTCATTGCCGGGAACCATGACTCCGCCACACGTCTCACCGCTCCTGCAGCGCTGCTGAAGAAGCATCACATTGAGGTTCGGGGAAGAGTGGAGCGTACTTGGATGGCCTCGGCCGACAAGCCGGCAGAAGGGTGCTGGGTATTTAATACAGACTCCCTCATCATCCCGGTTCTCTCCCACTCCACTGGCGAACGCGCATGGATAGCAGCCCTTCCTTATGTACGCAACAGTGAACTGGGCTATGACAGCAGCTATCCTCAAAATATGCGGAAACTGATTACCCAACTGATGACCAGCGCCCATGCCAAACGAAAAGCCAACGAAGCCGTCGTCATGATGGCACACTTCTATGCCACGGGGGCCGATATTGCCCATAACTCTTCTGAAAATATTATCGTGGGAGGATTAGAGCAAGTCAACGTGGCAGACATGGATCTGCGCCCCACCTGTCTGATTTGCGGACACATTCACAAGCGGCAACCCATTTGGAACACCTCGTGGGCTCGCTATACCGGAAGTCCGCTGAGCATGTCGTTTGCTGAAAAAAGCAACAAACACGGCGTCGACCTCCTTACTATTGAAAACGGAGAAATGACTGACAGCCCGCAGTTTATTGAATACCTTCCGCAACGCAAGCTCATAGAGATTCCCGAACAAGGAACCTTGCCGCTCGAAGATGTTATCCGGGAAATCGAGAAACTGCCACGCAAAGACTGCGATACCCCCGAAACCATGAGTTACGTGGCCGTGAAACTGAAGCGCCAAGACATCGATCTGAGCAGCCGCAAACAAATCGGCGAAAAACTGGCCAAGCGGCACGCACTGTTTGCCAAACTGCAATGCATCGAAACTATTGATATACCCCTGGAAGCCGGAACAGAAAAGCCAGCAGAAACTTCACTGGAAGATATCTATCAGCGTAACCCGCTGGATGCCATCATCATCGGATTCATCCGCGAAAACCAAACTGCAATCAACGAACGTCAGATACAACTCGCACAAACTGCAATCGATGAAGCTAGAAAAATGAATGAGGAGGAAGAAGCATGAAAATTTTACGTCTGTCAACTTATAACATTGCCTCGCTGGAAGGCAAAAACCACATTGACTTTACCACAGGTCCTCTGGCCTCGTGCAAAATATTCAGCATTGTAGGTCCTACGGGAAGTGGAAAATCGACCCTCTTAGATGCCATTTGTCTGGCCCTCTACGGCAAAGCTCCACGCTACAATGCCTCACTGTCGGCCATACAAAAAGATGAAGAAGGCGACGGAAAAAGCGTACTCCGCTCCAACGATGTGCGAAACATCATGACCCGTGGCTCCAAGCAGTGCTACTGTCATCTGATTTTCGAAGCCAACGACCACCGCCTTTATCAGGCAGAATGGAGTACCGAACTGAAACGCACCAACTATGCCACAGCCAAGAACCTCCTCCGTGAGGTGACACGCAGCACAACAGGCGAATTCATCCTCAAGGACAAAGAAGAAAACCGCAAGGCAGAAGAAATCATCGGACTTCAATACGAGCAGTTTGTACGGACCGTGCTGCTGGCTCAAGGAGCGTTCGACGGATTTCTCAAAGCTGAATCGAGCGAAAAATCGGTCTTGCTGGAGCGACTTACCGGAATCACCATCTACCAACGCATAGCCGAGCGTATCCGCACCCACCATGAGGAAGCCAAACAGCGGAAGCAAGACATCGACAGCCGCATCGGAATCAGAAAGGAACAGCTCATTGAGGATGAAGAGGAAGTCAACGAACTCACCCTCAGCTTAGAGAAGGAAAAGGAGGAGGCTGCACGGATTGTCCAGTTAAACAAGACGTGTACCCGGCAGCTGCAATGGTGGAACAAGGAAGAAGAACTGAACCTCATGCTGCAAAAAACCAACCTCCGTATCAAGCAGATAGAAGAAGAATTGGAACAGATGTCGGAAAAACGCGAACGGCTCCAGCTCTATGATGCAGCACACGATGCACTGGGATATGTATCGGCCTCGGAAAAGGCACAACAAGACCATGCCCGTTTCTCTCAAAAAGCGCAGGAAGCGCACAAGGCTGAACAGGCACTGCAAGCCCAGTTAAGCAACTGTGAAAAAAAACTGGCCTCGCTGAAGCAAAAAGAGAAAGAGGCGGCTGAGCATTATGAACAGATGAAGCCTCGCATCCAGCAAGCACAGAACCTGCAGACGGAAATCAACCAGCTGAAAGAGGTAGAGGCGGAAGCCAAAAAAGAAGTGAACACCTGCCAAAAAGCCCAGGAAGACAATGAGAAAGAGATTGCTGTCAACCTGAAAAAGATTCAAAACATGCGTGAGCTCTATCTCAAGGCTACGAAAGAGCTGGATGCCTTGAAAGTATTACACACAAAAGCAGTAGAAGAGAAAATAAATCAAACAAAAAATCAGGAGCAAGCATACGAACTGCTACAGAAGAAATGGAAAGATGTGGATGGTGAACAACTGCAGCGCAGCCGCGATATGGCCTTTACCGTACGCAGCGTGGGAAGCAAGATTGCCGAGATGCGGAAGCAGCTGGAAGAGGGACAGAAATGTCCGGTATGTGGAGCAACCGAACACCCCGATGCCTCGCACGACATCTTGCTCCTGGCCGACTTCAAAGATGAGCTGGAACGTGATTTCAACCAGAAGGAACAGGCTCTGGCCAACTACAATCAAGCCATGACACACATGCACCAGCTGCAGCAAACATTGGCCAAGGCAGAAAGCGAAACGACCAGACTGAAGGAGAAACAGCAGAAGGAAGTGGAACAAAAACAGAAGATAATCAATAAGTTGATTATGGAGGGTACAGCATTGAAAGCCAGCTACACTGAGCGAGAGCGCATGAAAACGGAGAAAGAGAACGCACTGGAAACAGCCCTAAAGAAATATAGTCAGCTTACCGAACAGTCGGCAAGTAAGCAGGCTGCATTCAACCAGCTCCTTGAGGGAAAGACGGTAAAGGAAGTAGAAGAGGTACTGATACAAGCACTCAAGCAAGCAACCGACAACCTATCCAACTTCAAAGACAGCATAGCCAAACTGCACTCCGAACTCTCCGCTGCTCATGCGGCATTTACCAGCCACACACAGGAAAGTACGAACAGTCAGACACAAGCAGAGGAGATGCTTGCCCGGATAGACCAGTGGCTCACTGCATACAACACCGACTCCAGCAAGCCCAAACTGACCAAAGAAAAGCTTTTACAGTTAGCTCATGAAGAAACCAACTGGAACGCCCTGCGTGAGCGAATCAACAAAGCGGTTCAAGAGAAAGTGGCAGCAAAGGCACTGTTCGACAAAGCCACCCAAGACCTGGCGGTACACAGCAAAGACAGACCGGAGAAAAACAAAGAACAAATCAACCTCCAACTCAAGGAAGCCGACCAGCTGCTACAAGCCTCTACAGAAAAACTGGGTCGACTTACAGCACGCTTGAACACGCATCACGAAGCACTCAAAGCCATCGGAGAGCTTGCCGAACAGTCTGTGCAAGCCAATGCCGACGCCACCGACTGGGCACTGCTCTATAAAGCAATCGGAGGGAATAAAGAAGGGAAACTCCTTAGGCAGATAGCTCAGTGCGTCACCCTCAGTTTCCTGGTCAAACACGCCAACAAGCAGCTGCGGCTGTTCAACCACCGCTACAGTCTCAAGCAGTTGGAAAACACGCTGACCTTACGCATCGTCGACCATGAACGAGGCGACGAAGAACGGGTGGTCTCTTCCCTGTCGGGTGGAGAGACCTTCATTGTCAGCCTGGCGCTGGCATTGGCACTGAGCGACCTTTCGTCGCGGAACGTTGCCTTCAGAAACCTTTTCATCGATGAAGGATTCGGCACACTCGACCAAGACAGCCTTCACATGGTCATTGAGGCCCTGGCCACCCTGCAGTCGGAACAAGGCAAGACCGTAGGCGTCATCAGCCACACGGCCGAAATGAGTTCAGGTATCAGCACCCAGATCTGTATTACCCCTACCGGAAACGGATGCAGCCGCCTACAGGTACAAGACACATTCTGACGACTCATCTGCAAAAAAAATACCTACAATTTTCTCATTCTTAACTCGCCTGGTTCCGTCCGGTCGGTTAAGAACGAGAATTGTGTCAGCTTACGGTCAAACACCTGCAGTTCAACCTCTATTTCCCGGCAAGATGCTACCGGAAACGAGTTAGTAGAAAGCGGGCAGTAAGCCACAACCCTACGAGTACCTGGCAGGGAAAGCAAATAACAATCATCATGCCACAGCGTTTGACCACCGCTGTTCAAGAACATATGAAAAAAAGGAAGCGTATCCTCATATCCATTCACCTCAAGTTCTACGCACACCAAGGCAGGGTTTACCTCAACTTCTGCACATACCTCATCATAATGTATATCTGCATAAAAATCCTTATAATGACGATAATGAATCGACTGATCGAACAGCAGTTTCCCATCCTTCTGTTCTCTTACCTTCAAATAAGCTGCATAAGGAACAAATACTTCCTCCACAGGCAGACACAGACGTGAGAAAGTAAACATCGGCCACTCTTGAAAGATATCAGCGATATCATTATCAGCAAACAAGCAAATCCGATAGGTAGTATTTACCTCCATTTTGTGCATCTCAACCGGAATAACTTGTATAAAACAATCTTTACTTTTACCCACCGGCATGGCATAGTCCATCACCCGTTCGCTCACTATCTTTGAAGACAATTCATCCAGCGTTTGCTGCACTTCATGACGATAAAGATCGAGTATATGCTGATAAGATGCCTCATCCATTGCAAAAGAGAAAGAGCCCTCCCCCTTCGTGATTTTCCACTCCTCAAACCTGCGCAAGCTCACCTGCAAAGCACTCCAATCGTCGTCTTTAATAATCACCAGTTTCACACGAACCGGACACACCTCAGTAGCTTCATGTCCGCTGTATACCTCCATCTTAAAAGCAATACCCTGAACAGACTCGTCCCACCTAAAACTTTTCCTGCTTGAAACAAACACAGGCTCATATCCTTCTCTGCAAATATCAATCTGAGAGAACAACGGATTAAATAAATATCTACAATCCATAATACTTTAAGTTATTTAACAAAATCAATAATTGCCCAGACTCCTACTCAGAAGGATAGCTTTTAAAACCGATTCCCCTTTTCATATTTCTCCATACAAAGCCTTTCACATCCTGCGCCAACACCCTTCCGCTTACCAAAGATTGCTTGCTTTCACGTAACAACACCAAGTCAGCAATGGCTTGCGACAAAAGTTTCATGGTCCGTGCATTGGCATAGCCTAACTCCCTGTTTTTACATAAACAATGAATATATTCCATCAGAATCAGCCGGGCTTCCTCACTCATTGTTAAGTTATGCTTATCCAGCATCTTCTCTAAAATCTGCAAAAGTTCATCGGCTGTGTAATCTTCAAAGTGAAGGGTACGGTCAAGTCCCATCATACCTCCCGGCACAAAGGAATCCAACAACGGCTGCCTCACCGACTCATGCTCTGCAATCACCAAAGCATAAATTCCCGGAAGTTCTGAAGTAAAAGAAGTCAGCCGCAACCGCAGTTTTTCACTGTCAAAATGCGATTGAGGATTTCTGAACACCGGTGCATCTCCATCCACAAACAATAAACCATCTTGCGAACGACGCATGGCATCCTTTAATATTTCATCCACCTTATAATCTTGTACATTATAAATCTCTTCCGCTTTCAATTCAACCAACTGACCCTTATCCAGCAAATTCATGGCGTGAAGCAACTCTGCCATAATACCTGCCACCGTACTTTTCCCCGTTCCTGTATTACCAGTAAAGCTCCATTTCAGCAACGTTTCATCTTCTCCATAATGTTCCTTCTGAGCATTACGATAACGAGCCACATCCACAAAATCGTGTATCGTCTTTTTTATCTGTTTCATCCCTACCATTGCATCCAGCTCTGCTAACAGAGAAGTGATACGAGGTTCATCAAACCCGGTATTCTGCAAGTCCTTCAAGCCATCCATAGAAGCCGGAATATCCGGTAAGCAAATGGTCTGCAATACACGCTTGCTGTTCCTCTTACTTTCAGGCAATGCAGCAATGCGCGTACTCATAGCCGGAATAATCTTCGTATGAATCAGCCGCGTCACAAAACGACCGTTTCCAAAACAACCCTCCTTTTGCTTTACTTCATGCGCAATGAATTTTTCCAAAGCCTTCGATGCAGCGGGAGACAAACGGAATCCTTCTTTCCGCACCACTCCCCGTGCAATATCCATCAGCTCATCAGCCGAATAATCCGAAAAATGAAATACATACGGAAAACGAGAGCGCAATCCCGGATTAGCTTCTAACAGGGCTTCCATTTCACGAGGATAGCCAGCCAGTATCACCAGCAAGTCCACCGTATCACGGCTCAACTCCGAAAGCATGGTTTCTATTACCCTCATTCCGAAATCAGCCGACGAATTTCCTCCTCCCAATAAAGTATAGGCTTCATCGATAAACAACACGTTTCCACGTGCATTCTTTAAAATAGCTTTTGTTTTCAGCTCAGTTCCTCCCACTCGCGTATCCATAAAGTCACTCCGCTCTACCCGTATTACATTCCCTTTCGACAAGAATCCCAGCGAGGCGTAAATTTCTCCTATAAAATCAGCCACAGTGGTCTTTCCTGTTCCCGGATTACCCGTGAATACCATGTGAAGAGGAGGCAAAGAAGTAGCAATTCCCTGCTCTGCACGCAATCGCACCAAATTCACAAAATTCAGATGGGCAGTAATACTCTCTTTGAGTTCCTTTAGTCCTACCATTTGGTTCAATTTTTCCAAAGGCTTCCGATAATCTTTTATTTCCAGACAAGGAATATCGTCTTTTTCGATAGTAACTAACTGCGCTGCTGTAGGCGTCGGGATTTCACTTAACCTGCATGCCATACGCTGAACAACCTGTTCAGAAAGCAGCGTTTCAATATAGCGTCCGTTACCGAACGACTCATCACGCATCTGATAAGCCCGTCGCACCACCTCACATAGAGCCAGTCGTGCTTCGGCTGTCAATTCGTATCCTCGATGACTACAATACAAATCAACCATCTGCATCAGTTCATCCACATTATAGTCATCAAAATAATAACGGTTCGATTCTGGAATCCTTGAATCAAGACCAGGATTTCCACGCAACATTTCCTTCATCGGCACCGGATAACCGGCAAGCAGCAACATCCAGTCACGATTATTCTCATCTGCCAAGGCAGTAAGTAAAGTTTCCAGCACATTCATACCGGGATCTTTAGGATCTTCCGGTTTATAAAGCGTATAAGCCTCATCAATAAAAAGAATTCCCCCCTTGGCACGCTCCATGGCAGCAAGCGTCTTCTCCCCTTCGCTGCTGTAATACTGTCCAAGCAAAGTACTTCGTTCCTCATACACCACATGCCCTTTCGATAGCAATCCCACATCTTTCAAAATGGTTCCAAGCAACCGAGCCACCGTGGTCTTTCCTGTTCCTGGATTTCCGATAAAAGCCGCATGAAGTGCATGAGGCTGCACCGGAAGTCCGGCATTACGACGTTTCTGCTCCAGAGAAACCAGCTTATAATAGTCTTTTATCTTCTTTTTAACCCTGTTAAGACCAATCATCTCCTCCAGCCGCTGCAAAGGAGTGCCTACTTGACCGGAATGAACAATCTTCTTTCCGGCAATATTGGTTTTAGGCTGTATTGCATCTTTCCCGAAAATACTTTCCACGTCACGGTCACCCACTTCGAAAGGAACCGAAACAACCGTTTCATCCATAAACAGAACCTGAACCCGATAAGCACCTTCTTGCCAGAAGTTTGACTTATCTTCTCCCATGTTCCAAGACAATATAATGTGGGATACCTCCTCAATACCCGACACGGCTCCCTTTTTTATAACCATATCTTTCAGTCGTCCGGTTTCATCATATAACCTTACTTCAAACTCGGGAGCAAAATCGGCAAGAGATTTGATGTTCTCTGCCATCACATTTGACATACCCAGTAGCATAAAAACGGATCCCAAGCCAGCGATAGAAAAACAATGTTGCGATTTTCCCAAATTCCCATAATCCACCTCATGAAATCGCTCCACCCGATACAATGAAAAGGACGTGAGACTGAAGCAATCCGTATAATGTTCCGGAGTCTCAGCCAACATGAATTCTTTTCTATAAATATCTTTCTCATCGGCATGAACCGCAATATAAAAGCTGTAACAGGAGTCCAAGTCAAAAGCTAGATCCACATCAAAAGGCAATGCCATATCCACATACAACTTACCCACCAGTTCATCACATCCTATACGGATAAACTGCTCAGTCTGAACAAGTACCTCTCCGTTGCCTTCCAACTTTACCAGACAATCATGCTCATAACCTTTTATCTTATAATAAGGATTATACACCTGTATTTCCAGATGCAGGTAAGTACTGCACGAAGAATATCGGAACTGAGTACGCTCCGTATAACATCCTCCGAACGAATCCCCTTCCGAAAAAGCCGCAAGAATATCAATTACACGCATCGGCGGCTCCTTATTAGTGCCCTCCTCTTCAGCAGAACTATTGCTTTCTGCCTCCTCCGCTTCGGCTGATTTTATAAACTCATCCAACAGGCGGTCGAATTCATCGTCATCGTAGTCTTCGGTATTGTTTATTGCTTTCATAGTTCATGTTGGTTAGATGTAAATATTTCCCCTTCGGGAATCCTTCCTCTGCACTCCATACAAAAATAACAAAACCATTTATCCGCTACAAACGATTTTACATAAAAAACGCTTTGACATTTTACTTAAAATATCAAAGCGTTTTCCACAAAATGCCTATTCATTTTTTTGCTTAGGGTTCGGAATGCTTAAAATGTCCGTAGCCCACATTGGTCTTTGCCCCAACACCAATATTCAAAAGGATCTGACGATACAACTCTAGCCGTTGATTCTCTGTAAGCGGTGAAATTGTACAGCCCAATTTAAATAAAAAAGTAAAAGACACCTCAGGCAAAACTTTCATAAACTGAATCGGTACAGGGTCGATAAAAGGATTATCTTTATGCGGAGTAATATAATCATTTGCCAATACACATCCATCTTTAGGTATTCCCGTTATCAGCGCATCCATAAAAACCTCACGGCTTTTTCCATCCTCATCAAAGAGTTGGCTTCCTAAACCTAAAATCTTCTGATCGTCTAATTTCACTTCCGGAGCAATTTGCTTAATCAGAGACTTCAGATAAGCTATACGCTGGCTGTTATATTCCGGCTGTTTCACATTAGGATCCGGAAACACACTTCGCAATGCGCCTTTAACTGAAGAACCCGGTATATAAGGCATACCAGTGGTATAATCAAACTGAAAACCTACCTTAATATCTCCTTCATTCTTTACACCATGATTCAAACCTATTCCGGTAAGCAAGCCCGGATAAATAGTTGTCAACACAAGCGGTTTTACCGAAGGCTCTTTTTTAAATCTCTCCACGAGATTCTGATTCTCTTTTAAACAGTCTTTAAACGATATTTGAAAGAGATTATGCAGTTTCCAGCCAAACAGTTGTTCCTGATATTCCTCTGTTATATCATTCCCTTCAACATCCTGATACTTATATTGCTTAAAAGAACGATATAAATCACGGTAAAAAATCCATCCGGCATTGGCGGAAGCATTCAAAGGGAACGGATTCCCTGTATTTCTTATTCGTTTTATAGGAAGCTTCACCAAACTTTCGCCTGCCTGCACCTTCTCCTTCCGCACATTATCTTCTCCTTCAAGAGGTTCAAACATACGGACAGCCAACTTAAGAGCCACCAATGCCCTATTTATCAGATATTGCCACTTCACAATATCCTTGCCTTGAGAAGCTACGTAATCGGCAAGCAATTGAATCTTTTCATTCAGCTTTTTCTGTTTCATCAATACACGAGCAATGGCATTTATCAATAAGGCCCGGTTATTCTCTGCCACCAAGCCCTTGCCCGAATTGTCACTTTCATAAATAGACAAAGCCGGAATCAAGCCCGACTGCACAATCGATGCAGCCAATGAAGATATATACCCTTTATATGCTTTCGGGTATTTTCCATCTTTTACAATACCCGATTCAACCAACGCGTTTTGTGCTGACTGAAACCATTTGATATCCACTTTCATACTCCACTCCTATTTTAAGTTTGCTGGTCGGGTAAGTTCACAGTAGCCATAACCCACTGTAGCATTTGCGCCTATCTGTACTAACGAACTTGTCACTGACTCATTAAATTGTCTGAAATTTGAATCGTCATCGGGAATCAACACATAAAAAGAGAGACGGCTAAAACGAGGAAGTACTTGTTCATACCAAAGATTACGATGTCCCACGGTAAGATTATTGCGTGCCATTACGGGCAAATGGTCTTCATCGCACAGGCGCAAGAAATCAGCATCACTAAACAAAACAACCGGACCGCCTAGCAACTCACACAAGTCAGACACATCGGCATGACCTTCCAACACCACAGCCGGATGTTCGAAATCCTCAATCAAAGCACCTTCACAAGAAGCATCCAATACTGTGGGGATACTCTCCTTAGCTTTCTCAAGAACTGATTGCCATTTTGCTTTCACTCGTTCATCGAGCGAATGTCCGAACAAATCACGTTTTGCCATATAATCACGGATTAACAACGGGCAAGTACCCATTATAAAAGGACGCTTGTTTCCCCGCACCGGCATAGCCAGCAAGTTTGCATCAAAAAAACGATAGTTACCAGCTTCACGCACATTGTCATCGTTCGGCTTGCTGCCAAAAACAGAACATATCATTTTATCGTCCGCCTTAAGCTGCGACACATGTTCGCGCAAAGCCCCCTTCAAACTGGAAGCATTGATTACTGGAAAGCCGGTAGCTGCATCGGTCTGAACAAGATTATCCACTACACCCATATTGATTTCTCCACTCCCTACATGGAGATTGCTGATTGCCTTTATCTGATATTCAACTGCTTTCATATGCATCATTTTTTATTATTCACTTAAACAAACACATTCAATCCGAGATGACGGAATTCCGACTCTTCACACAACTTCTTCAAACATGAGTCATTACCATAAAGCACACTCCCCCGTATCTGCAACTGATAAGCCAAGCTCTTTTTAGGCTTACGCCACGAATGTTTTTGGGAAGATGCCTGTTCCATATACCGGAGCGGCATAGATTCTCCCCATATAAAATCGCACGCCCACTTGTCCTCATCGTTCAAATACGCATCTCCCAATGCAAGAAGACGCCCCTCTACATGCAATGATTTGAAGTGATCCTTAAAATCCACATTCTCTTGACTGACTGTCATTTTAAACATCGAGCGGTTTCCACCCAAAAACACCATCCTATCTCCGGTCTCCAACTCTTTTCCACCCTGAATGTCAACGGTAAAAGCCATAGAAAGCGAAGAGTCAAGTTTCACGGATACCTGCTTGAAAAAAGCGTCTTTTTCGTTTTCTTTCCTACCGTTTTTGGTAATGCCTATCTGCTCTACCAAAGCAAAAGGCCGATTCAAACGGTTAAAACGATTGTCACACCAATAGGTATTATAATCATGATTCTTTACATCAAACGAAGGAACAAACATCTGCTTCAGTTCCCCTTTATCTTTTCCCGAATACGAACAGCGGTTGGCTTTATGCACCATCTCCACCGGCTTTACCGACTCGGTAGAAGAAAGACTACGGTCAATATCCACAGGTTCAACCGTGTAAAAATTCTTATCCGAATCTCTACATAGAAAGACAGGTGAAATACTTTGAATAATACCATACGTTCTGCCACTATCCGACAAGCTGAAACTGCCTTTACCTATCAGTTCTTCTACCCTTTCAAGCGTACCCTCGTCTTTCGGATTATAAGAGAGCAGCTTATGCTGTCTAAGTACCTCGTAACGCACCAAACCAAGCAATCCCGAAGGCTGCGGCAGCAGGTTTGATTTTACGTAATAGTTCTGAGTTATACCGTCTCCCAGCGTCACCTCTCCTCCAAAGAAGTAACTTCCCATTGGCTTTAAGGTTACCAAATATCTCATGTCGTAATTTTTTTAGCTTTAAACAATTCGATGTATCTTAACAGCGTATGCAGCTTGTTGATTGCACATTCCTTATCCGTCTCCTCTTTCGCCAACATAAGCAAATACTTCTGATAGCGGGCAAGCAAATCAACATGGGGTTCATGACTTTCGTCTTCAAACGTACTCTTTACATAGTTGGCAAGCTTGGCTTCCGGCTTTTGTTCCGACAAAATATGAGTCAGCATCTCCCGGTGAAGCAACAGGTAATGAGGGAATGAATGCAAGAAGACCTCATCCTGACCATCCAGTCTAATCAATTTTAAAGCCTCTTCAAAAATAGCAGCATGATGTTTGTCAAACTCCGAAGCCACGGTCTGTCCGCTATGCTTACGCAAATTCCATGCAATGCGGTTACGCCCTGCCTCTTTGGCTTTCCACAACAAGGAATCGGCAAGCGCAATCGATTCTGCCATAGGATGCTTATGATAAGAAATGGAAACTCCAAACGACAAGGAGGGTCTGGGCAGGTGATACACACTTAACTTCTCCATCACCTTATTGTCATCAAGCTGCTTTTGAAAAAAGCTGTCAATCTTACATATCAACTCAAACACACAGTCGGCCGGAGCAAAGAAAAGCAAATCATCACCTCCGGAATAAATAACCTGACCACCAGACTCCATCACTATCTCTGTCAAGCCTTTACTATACCCCATCAGTACTTTGCTTATCAACTGCCCTTCTTTAGCTATCGCTTTCCCAATATTGTCTCCATCTGCACATACAAATGCAATATACTTATAGCGAGGAGCCAGTTTAGCAACCTTTTCATCTTTAAATAGATCTCTCCGGGAAATATCTCCCGACTCAACAGCTTTGGATGCCGAACATTCTATAATCGACAAGAACAGTCGCGACGACTGCTTTTCAAACGCATCGGCAACCAACCAATCATTCTCTTTTACATCCGATTCAAAATACTCCGCCAAATAGTTCCGTTCGCATACCTTCGGGTATATATCCCTGCATTCCATTACGCTCAATGCCTTCTGGCATTCGTCCACAATATTCTCCTCCGACTCATAGTCGTTCATTTCAATGATGTAAACCTTAAGCGTATCTTCCAGATAATGAAATACCTTATCTTTCTCCGCATTGCCTAACGAGTAGGCTATTTTCTCGCCCAAGTCTTTCAACACCTCCAAACGCTTCTCAAGCAATCGTTCAAAATCACCAGACTTCGACTGAAAGATATACTGATCAGGGAAACGACCTACCCCATCGTGAATGCTCCACATTTCATCATAGAGCAAAGGCTTGACAAACAGCCGTTTCTCTTTATATAAACCACTTATCAACTGCTTGGCAAGATAAGACATAAAGTAACTGGCCCTCCATAACGATTTCGTGCTCCGCGTATACGACATGATACGCGAAATAGGACCGAGCGTGATACCGATATATTGTTGTCTGTCCATAGTCATTCTGTTTTTCTAAAGTTAACTCTGCCGTTTTTCTTGGCGAACAGGTACTCCACGCAAGGGTCTTTTCGCTCGGTGCCTGCCTTCAAGCCTGTTTCGTTACAATAACCAATAATAAAATTAAAATAATCTTCTAACAATACTTCGGTAAATTTTTACCGAAAAATTAAAAGTTAAACAATAAAACCG
>CAUBDX010000038.1 GCA_958434805.1 uncultured Phocaeicola sp. | reverse complement strand
CTACTGATTACGTTTATAAACAAAAAAAGTGTCTAGATAAATCAGGAAAAGACATCATTATCGAAAAACTAAAGTTTTTTCAGCAGGAAACTAGAGTTTCTCCATTGGAAAACTTTTGTTTCATCTAAGGAAATCTAAGTGATTGATTTTATCTTTTTGAAAATCAAAAAGTAAGGGCTAATTTCAAAGGTAACAGGTAACACATTAGTAGCAAAAGTCTTGCTGCATATTGCGTTTCTCTGCATAATTTCAAATATCTCTATCACAAAGATAGTCAATATTTTCGGGTGCAACAAATCAATCGAAAACTTTTAATTAAGGGCCGGCATTATTTGCTGGTCCTTTTTTTATTGGAAATTCGAAGGCATATCGATACTTTTTAAAATCTAAAGACAACTTCCAATCCTGCCGCGTTTTATTCGGGCAAACAAAAAAAATAAAAGAAATAGGTATTGATAATAAGTGTATTACAGATAAAAAATAGGGCTGGCGGTATCCGTCAGCCCTATTTTTACATTTCCTTTTTCCCAAACTTTGCGGCAGAAAGAAGGATAAATGACGAACGAAAAAGAACAAAAGATGGAAGCAGGAAATGAAGACATCGAAATGCTGAAAGCATTAATCCAGAAGAGCTTCTCCGAGCAGCGGGAGCTCATCACCCGGCTGGAAACGGCACTGGATGCCATGACCAGCTTTAATGGCAAACAGATGCTGGACAGCCGTGACATGCGCCTGCAGCTGAAAGTCTGTGACCGGACCCTCATCCGCTGGCGTAACTCGGGCAAGCTGCCTTATTTCAAGCTGAGCGGCAAGATATACTTCTGGGCTTCCGATGTATACCGGTTCCTCCGTGAGGAATACAGGGACGAAAGTCCGGACATCAGAAATAACAAACCCGTAAAAAAATCATAGAAGATGGAAAATCAAAGTAAAGTCATCATGATCGAGCGCAACAAGTTTGCGTCTCTTGTCAAGGCGCATCGCAAATGCCTGCAGATGCTGAGTATCCTGGCCTATGCCTGCGCGACGAAGGAAGTGCAGCTAACCTTCACATTGGAAGAAATCTGCGAACTGCTGCAGATAAGCCGTGAGGAAGTGGAAAGACAAAGACAGAAAGGCTACATCCGTTTCGTCCACCGGAACGGTATGACAGTCTATGAAATCACCGACATCCTCCGGCTCAAGAACATGCTTGAGATGGGGGGCGTCTACCGGAAGATAGACGAGAAAGCCTTCATTCTGGAAGTGGCGGAGAAAGAAAAAAAAGAAACGGAACCTTCAATCAGATAATAAATATGAGACAGCTGGTACACGCCTCGCTTTTCAGCGGGTTTGGTGCGGCAGATCTTGCCGCCGAATGAATGGGATGGCGCAACGCCTTCCACTGTGAGATAGATGAGTTTTGTAACCGAATTTTAAATTACTGGTTCAGCCATGCAAAAAGTTATACGGATATTACAACTACGGATTTTCGGGGATGAAGGGGACGGATCGACATCCTCACGGGAGGTTTTCCATGCCAGCCCTTTTCCGTTGCCGGCCGGCGAAAGGGTGCGGAGGACAGCCGTTACCTCTGGCCTCACATGCTCCGTGCCATTCACGAGATCCGGCCCGGTTGGATTGTTGGTGAGAACGTTGGTGGCATCCTCCAGGTGGTACAGCCCGGCAAGGCGGCTCACGTGGGATGTCAGCCCTCTCTGTTCGGAGAGGATCAGCCTGTATACCGTAAGCGGGAGGAATACGTCGTCGAGACCATCTGCCGTGATCTTGAGCGTGAAGGATATACCGTCCAGCCGCTGCTTATTCCGGCTTGTGCCGTCGGTGCCCCGCACAGAAGGGACCGTGTATGGTTTGTTGCCCACGCCGATAGCCTCGGACTTCAAGGTAAGGGGACCCGGAAGCCAACAGAAGGGCCTGCCGGAGATCATCCGCGAGATGCTGCTGCCCACCCCGACAGCAACGGAGATACACCACTGGCAACGGGTGGAACGTTGGAAACGTCAGGGGCGCACCTCCATGCACGAGACGGAAGACGGGGAGAAGAATCCCAACGGCCTGACGGACTTCCTTGACTTCCACGGGCTGCTCCCGACCTTGGAGCACATTGGGAGGAAGGGGAAGAACCCGCGGCAGGGCGGCCTTCCCGATTCCTTTGCCCAAACTGGGAGGAGTTTCCAACTCAATCCCCTGTTTGTGGCCGAGATGATGGGGTTCCCCACGAGCTGGACGGTATTACCTTTTCTTCCTGGCGGCAGCAGTCCGTCAAGGGATACGGGAACGCCATCGTCCCCCAGGTAATCCATGAGATATTCAAAGCGATAGAATCAACCTATAAACAGTAAACGACATGCGCACGTTAGTCATAACAGAACATCCCGAGTTCGGCAAGGTCCGGACCGTGGAAGCCGGAGGCAGGGTCTGGTTTTGCGCCAGGGACGTGGCCTCGGCATTGGGATACGCCAATCCCAAGGATGCCGTCAACCGGCATTGCAGGCCGAAGGGGGTATGCGTCCACGACCTCCTGACGGCAGGCGGCCGACAGAAAGTGAAGTTCATCGACGAGGGGAACCTGTACCGCCTGATGGCCTGTAGCCGCCTGCCCTCGGCCGAGAGGTTCGAAAGCTGGATCTTCGACGAGCTGGTCCCCCGCACGCTCAAGGAGGGCGGCTATCTGCTGGGAAAAGAGGGGGAAACGGACGCGGAACTGCTCTCGCGGACCCTGCAACTGGCGGAGGCCAAGCTGAGAGAGCGTGACCGGTACATATCCGGACTGGAAAAGGAAAACGCGCTGAACGCCCTTAAATTGAGCCTGCAGGCCCCGAAAGTACGTTATTTCGACGAGGTGCTCCACTCTCCAAGCACTTACACGGTCACGCAGATCGCCAAGGAGTTGGGCATGAGCGGCAGGGAGCTGAACCGGAGGCTGAAGGCTCTCGGTATCCAGTTCCGCCAAGGCGGAACCTGGCTGCTTACCGCACGTTATCAGAAGGAAGGATACACACAAACCCATACGCACAGCTGGCAGAGCCGCTGCGGGGAAACCGGTACGGCCATGCATACGGTGTGGACCGAGAAGGGCCGTCTGTTCATCCACTGCCTCTTCAGCAGCCTGTCTCTCTTTTAACCTTTCGCCGCTGGCGGCAACAAAAAAAGGGCTGTTCCCCGTTATTTGGGAGAACAGCCCTTGAAATCTCCGTCCCGGACCTGGTTTATTTATCAAGGCATGTCTACCGAATGGCCCGCTCCCCTGATGGAGCTGTAGTCCCCCCGGATCACTTTCCGCATTGACTTCAGGATATACTTGCACGTGCCACGTATATCGGAAAAGCCGAAGCCCAGCCAGCCGTCACTGAAATGCGCTTTTATACATTGGGTATTCCTGATATACCCCATATAATACATCTTGTCACCGCCGACCTCCCTTGCTTCCACTTGCACCTCGTAATATTCGCCTTCGTGCTCCACGCAGGCTTCCCACAGGCAGGTTTCCGTGTCTGCTTCCGGGTAAGACTCCCAACGTCTTACGCTATGCTCCATAATCCTCATGTCCAGTTGTTTTTATTTCACAAAGTAAAGCGGCCATCCTGACCTTTCATAATGATATAACTCTCATTATCCATAACTTAACTTTATTTTTCTTTATTCCCGTACTCATCCGGGAACGGGAAGGCTATAGTTTTGGCCCCCTCCGGTTTTCCTTTTCCTTGAGTGTCCGGGTATCCCGCCGCGTCTCCTGCTGCCGTAGCGTGTCGGCAAGTATCCGGATGAAATGCCCGTAATCCTCCACGAGCTGCTGGACGCATTCGAGCCGCAGCGTGTGCGCCATGTTCGCCATCGGGCTTGTACTGCGGGCGGCGATGTCCTGCCTGAGCAACGTGTCCAGGCAGACATTCTGCCTCTTTTTCAGATACTCCAACACTTTTTCCGGACTGCCCGATTCCCTTGCCTTCTTTCTCAAGTCCCTGAAACATTTGTACAGGTAATACTCCTTGTACGCCTCTTCCGCGTGTGACTCGAAAAAGGAGAGGTAATCCTCACCGGCTTTTGCCGCCTTGTTCTGGATCTTTTCGTCCAGGAGTTCCATTTTCTCATTCAGCCGGTCCATAAACCGGACCATGCCTGGGTTCTGTCTTTCCATACCTTATCGTTTTAATCCGTTCGTCCTATGTTTTACGGGTTGTCTGTTTTCCTTTTTCACGTCCTCTTCCGGCTGTCCGAGGGAAAGGATACGCGAGAACTCCATGCAATCTTTCAGCACCTGCCGCGAGCATTCCAGCGACAGCGCGCGGCAGGTGTCCGCCATCGGGTGGGTGCCGCTTCCCGCCGGCGTTCCGCCCGTCAGCCTTTCCCTGTGGTACATGGCGATATCCCCGAAATACCTCTTCAGATCCTCCACGTCATCCGTCCTGCTGACTTTATTACGTAACAGGCGGTAATGCCCGCGCAGTAGCTCCCCCTTGTACAGGTACGCGGCTTTCCACTCAAAGAAACGGCAGTAGTCCGTAGAGGCGGACTCCAACCCCTCGCGCATGACATTCTCGACGGCTGCGATCTTGTTGTCCAGCAATTTCCGTAGTTTGCGGACGCTCCAGTTTTCCTGCCTCATATACGTTACATCTTTAATCCGTCCGGCCTCTTTCTTTCAGGGGCCTTCTTCGTTTTTATCTCCTTCTGGGGAGCCTTCATGGACAGAAGCCGTTCGAAGCCAGCATAATCCTTGACCAGTCCCTGCATACATTCCAGCCGGTAGGTATGTGCCAGATTGAAAATATCGTCCGTGCTACGCCTGCGGATACTCCCGCTGACCAGCTCCTTCAGGCATTCCTCCCGTTTATGCTGTATATATCCATGCACCTCCCCGGGAGCTTCCGCCACCCTGATTACCTGCCGGAGTTCCCCGTATTGCTTTACCATGAAATGGGACTTGAACAGCTCCTCCCCGTTCCACGCAAAATGATAAAGGTAATCCCGGTCCAGTTTATCCCGGTTCTCCTTTATATTTTTTTCCTCGTTCCGTATCCGCATGTCCAGATACTCGGCAAGCTGCTCCATGCCGTATTTTTCCTGTTCCGTCATATTCTATAATACTTTTTTTTCCACTGTCACGATCGTATCATTATGCCACCCGCCGTGGGCGACCAATAGAATCTCTATGATTTCAAAACCGTATTTCTTGCCTATTCCACCAGAGTTCCATCCGCAGGTGATTACAATGCCTCCTTTTTTTACAATTCGACCGATGGCCTCTTTCTGCCTGCTTCAGTATGAAGCCTGGGTGGTTTGCATATTGACCGTGATCCCTAACGCTTTATAACATTCCGCAACTTGCCGTGGAGAATAAGGAGGATCATATAGAACCGTATCCACACTATCCGGTTTAAATAAATTCAGGAAATCCGTGGCATCCATATGAAAATCAGTATCATACTGGGGATCAATATCATTCGTTACGTTCGCAAGCCTGTTCCCGGCCGCAAACGGATCTATGGTATAGCCGTTTGCGTATTTTTGAATGAGTTCCCGAATAGGCTTGATACTGAATGTACGACTGTTGGGCATTTGCCAAACTCTCCTAATCAACATATGGTTCCTTATTTTTAACGATGTTGGTTATATCTTTATCCTCGATGGAGAACGGGATGTCCAGTGTCCGTTCCACGCCGAAGTTGTCCACCGCCACGAAGCGGATCCCGGGATTGTCCCCACCCGTGTTCCGGTAAAAGAGGGTGAACACCTGGCGGCGGATGTCCGTCGTGTCCAGCCCTGCGATGCCGGAGAGCTCCGTCAGCTCGCGGTTCACCAGTCTGGTGCCGTCCGCGGCGAACACCTCACCGTCACCCTCCAGCTGTATGTATCCGACGCGGTAACGGGCCTCGCGATAATCCCCCTCGCGGTTAAGCGTCAGACGGATCTCCACCGTCTCATCCGGCTCAATACCTTCTTGCAGGTACCAGGAAGAGAGCGAGAAGTCGTATGCCTGCCGCACCTCCAGACGGTCGTCGCAGCCGGCAAGGGTGCACGCCAGCAGGGCCAGCGCGCATCCCATGATGAATGTTCCTAATTTCATTGTTTCCAGTTCTTAAAAGATTAATCGATGATATATTTCAGTCCGACGGCCACTACCGTATGGAAATGTCCTACGGACGATCCGAAGAAGACACGCTGCCGGACATTGAAAAGAAAAGCCCAGCGGTCGGTCAGGTACGCCTCCATTTCAAATGCCGGGGCGAAGCCGTAGATGAAGGCCCCCTTGTGCAGCAGGGTCGCCCCGTCATAAAGGAGCCTGCCATTCCGGTTTATCCTCTCATAACCGGCCAGCGCGGACAGGCCGGCGGAGAGGAACACGTTCCTGCCCCTGTCCGAGAGGAACGGGAAGAGACAGCCCGCCTCCGCGGTGAACTGCTCCTTGGGAACCGCTATTTTCTTATAGGCGTAATGCTTCTTCACATAATCCGCCCCGAATACCCAGCGCGAGCGGTTGCGGTTGTAACGGCTCAGGGCCAGTCCGATCTGGAAATTCCCCCTCAGGTGCCTTACGTTCCTTCCGAAGTCATCCACGCCGCCCAGCCTCAGTTCAAGCCCCGTCTGCCCGGGCAGGTAGCGTTGGGCGGAAACCTTGCCCGCCAAAGAGGACAGGAAGGCGCACATCATTATTATAAACAGATATTTCCTCATAGAATTACTCCTTTATCAGTTCGTCCACCAGTCCGGCGTCCACCAGGTCACTGTTCTCGATATGGAACCGCTGGTGGCGTCCGCCGCCTTTTTCGTAAATCTCCACCTCGATGAGCTTGTCATCGGGGATGACCACCTTGTGGAAAGCATAGACGATGCGTCCTTTCCCCTTGCCCTCTATGCGCCTCAGCTCGTTGAGCGCGCGCACCGGCTCGATGTAGGTCTCCTGCTGTGCCGTTCGCTTGGCCACTTTCTTGTCCACCACCTTGAAGCGCACGAAGTCAATGTCGAAGGGCACATGCGAGGAGTTGGCCAATGAGATGTGGAGGAACAGCAGGTCCTTATGCACATAGATGCCCTTGAGCAGGGCCTGTATCCCGAACTGGCGGCAACCGATATGCTTCACGTCCCTGCGGTCCAGACGGTGTACGGTGTACATCAGGCTGGCGATGACCGAAGGGTCCTCCTCGCCGAGCTCGGTCACACGGACGGCGCTTCCCTCAGTGGAGGATTCTGTCGGAAACCGGCTGTCCATATTGATGTTCAACGCTTCCGGCTCCTCCTCGTAGGAGACGAGGAACGAATAGAACGATCCGTCGCCCGTGATGACCGAGAAGTTCGTCTCGCCGGGGAAATCCCGGACGGTCGCCTTTACGCGCACCACGTTCTCCACGCCGTCCGCCTTGCCCGCGATGATGTCCGTGCTGCCCAGGTCGACATAGCGGACCTCCGAGGGGAAAAGGATATGAACCGTCTTGCTGAAGGGCACGCCGATCCTGTAGGGCGTGATGTGCTGGCCGGCGGTCAGGATCCTGACTCCGCCCTCCGGCTTGCGCTCCTGCGCCCGGCAGGTCATCCCCGCCAGCGCAGCCATGATTAAAAGAATGAATGTTCTCATCTTGAATGATTGCTTAAAAATTACAGTTAAACCTTGTTATTGCTTTTTTGTGACCAGTAACACCTTGTACCCGGCCTTCAGCTTTACCTTGACCGCCTTGACCCGCTGCGAGATGAACCGTGTCCCGCCTTGCAGGACACCCCGCGTGAGGTCCATCGCCACCTGCTGCCCGGCGGAACCGGCGAAGGAGATGCTGCCTCCCATGCTCTGGCTCACGTCCCCCAATACTTCCTTGGCGGCCGTCCGGCTTTCCGATCCCGGCACGAAGATGCCCCGCTGCCCGTCAATGTCATATGTGGCCAGTTCTACCGGGATGATATTCCCGGCATATTCGATGCTGCTTACCAGGATGTCCAGACGTTCCCCCCGGATGTCGGCCGTACCGGTCACCAGGCTGTTGGCCGGCACAGTGACACTTCCGGCCTGCAGGGGCTCGAGCAGGCGCAGCTTCACCCGTCCTCCCTGCTCGAGGGTCTGATTCTCGGAGATGCAGGCCGGGATGGTGTTCATCCCCATCCGGTAGCTGCTGCCCACCGCCGTGTTGAAACCGTAGTTCCTCTCCACGGCCAGTGAGGCGACAAACGCGGAATCCGCCAGCGGCTGCTCCAGGGCGGAGGTCGTTCCGCTCTCCGCCCGGCTGACAGGGACAGGCTCCGGCTTTTCTTCCTCCTTCGCCTCGCCGGGCGAGCCTTCCGGGTTGGGGGTCAGGTACCTGGCGGCCATCCGGTAGGACTGTTCCATCATCCGCTCGCGGGATTCTGCTCGCCGTTTTTCCGCTTCTGCCTCTTCCAGCCGGCGGTTCAGCTCATCCACCTTCTGTTCCAGGCCGCCGGCCGTTTCCTGCGGTGTCTCGTAGAAACTTTCCAGCTGCTCCGTGATCTTCTCGTAAGTGTCCGCCGACTGCCGTATGCTGCCGTTTGGAGCGGTGACGCTGTCCGTTTGCCCCTTACCTTCCAACAACCTTCCGGCAAGGTCGGAAAGCGACTGCATCCGTCTGTCTTTCTCGCGACGGGCCTGCTGTCTTTCATAAACGTCCGTTTTATTCCCTTCCAGTTGGACCGCTGCCGGGTCCGGTACGTTCACGTTGAATCCGGAACCGCCCGCCACCGTTTCCCCGTTGTCACCGGAAGGGGCGAATATCCAGTAGAGGACAGCCAGGAATACCAGCACGAAGACCGGTATGACGATGTATTTCCTGCGGCGCAGGATTTCCTCCCCGCTAAGCCGCTTTTCCGGTTTTGTCCCTTTGGAGGGGATATCCCCGGCTTCCGCCGGCCGTGTGCCTTCCGGGGCTTCCCCGGCGGGCACGTGTCCTTCTTCCATGTTACTCTTCCTGTTTTCCATTCTGCTGGGGTTGTTTAATGGTCCGGTAAATACTTGTTACTTGTCCTTTCAGGGGATCGGGCAGCCTGCGCAGGGTATCCGTGAGGCTGCCTTCCCCGAAGGGAAGCTCCATGCGCTCCCTTGCCGGTGTCAGCCGGCCGGCGGCGCGCAGCAGGACGATACCCGATGCGACGCAGGTGAAGGCCAGCATCGCCACGAGGATGCCCCGTCTCTGTTTCTCGGAAAGGCCGTCCAAATATGCCTTCAGCCTTTCCCTTGCCGTTGATTTTATATCCATTTTCCAGATATTATTGAATGATTGATTACTGCGGGACACCGTTACCTTTCCACGGTACGCAGGTCCCTGTTTTCCAGAATCTCGAAATGCTCCGCAAGGAACCCTTGCGGGTTGTTGTCCGAGCGGACCGTGCTCTGCAGGCGGCAGCGTGTCACCAGGGAGCGTTCGGTGATGTTGCTCCCCCGGATGATCATCTGCCTGGCATAGGTGGTGACGCGGTAGGGATAGCTGTCGAAATCGCAGCTCATGCTGTCCACCACCACCGTCTGGTTGACGTTCCCGCTGATGAGCCGGTTGTAAAACCCTTTCTCGTTCCAGTCCCGGTAATACCCGTACAGGCTCTTGTCGGCCAGGTACATCGCCCGGTTTATGTTCGACTCGATGGCCGCCTTGTCGGGGGCCAGCGTGAAGAACAGCTCGTGCAGGCGGCGCACGTGTTCCCTCGCTTCCACCGGGCGGTTGCGCGCGGCATCCTGCGAGAGGGCCATGATGAGCGACTTCCCCTCGTCCAGCACGTAGATCTTCTCCCGCTGCGCCTCGGCGAACCGGTAGGACTTCCAGACGGAAAAACCGGTCAGGAGGGTGCAGGAGGCGAGGAAGACGATACTGAACAGGCGGATCTGCCTGAACGAGGACTCGATGTTTTTTAAGCTCTTGAATTCCATGTCTTGAAATGAATGAATGTTATTACCCGGTTCGTCCTTACTTCTTCAGCAGCACTCCGGCCACGTTGCCCGTGGATGCCCCGGCTACGGCCCCGCCCACGTTGGCGGCCTTGCTTGCCGTGTTGTTCATGTTCCGGTTGTACGCCCCCATGCCGCCGGCCTGTACCACCCAGTTCGCCACGGTAGGGACACAGAAGTATCCCACCAGCCCGATGAGCATGAACACCAGATAGATGGCCGTCGATCCGTCCGGGGAGAAGACGCTCAGGGGATCCTGTATCATTTCCATCTCGCTTTGCAGCACCAGCGTCTGTATCTTGGCGAGCATCACCCCGAGCAGGTCGGAGATGGGCAGCCAGAGGTATACGCTGATATACCGTGCCAGCCACTGCACGAGCGTGCCCTGGAAACCGTCGAAGACCGAGATCGCGAAGGCTATAGGCCCCAGCACGGAGAGGACGATGAGAAAGAAGGTACGGATCGTGTCCACCACCAGCGAGGCGGCGCGGAAAAGGAACTCCATCACCTTGCGCATGATGGTCTGCACGATGCTTTGCAGGGAGAAGGAGTAACAGGTGTGGGACATCCGCTGCATCACCGCGTAGTCCTCCCCGTTCCAGCCCATGTCGGCGATCTCCTTCTCCAGCTCCTCGTCCGTGGGGTTGAACTCCCCGGTCACGGCCACCTTCAGGGGCATCTCGGAAAGCAGCCTGTCCTTTTCCTCCTGGAACTTCCTCACGTCGAAGGTCTGGTCGTGGAGCATGGCACCCGTTCCCTGCACGACGGGGCTCAGGGTACCGTTCAGGCTTCCCAGTACTATCACGTCGAAGAACAGGATGCAGATGCCCAGGCAGAAGGGGCGCAGCATGCCGAACACGTCCACCGGTTCGGCATGCGAGAGGGACTGCCACACGCGGTAGGCTATGTAGAAGAGCGCGCCCAGGGCGGCGATGGCCGTGGCCAGCGTCATCATCGGCTGGCAGAGTTCGGTCATCTCGTCATACAGCCGGCGCAGGATACCGTGCAGGCTGTCGAAAGATAGGGATAGTAATACCATATAGTCTGTATCTTTTTAAAGGTTTACCAATAGCGTTCGTTCTCCCCGTAAAGTTTCAGGACCTGCTCGGTCTCGCCCTTCTCCCTGGCCCGCAGGTAGGAGACGCGCAGGTTCTTTCGGGTATAGTAGTTCACCAGCGTCCTGTAATGCCTCATCTCACGGTACACCCTTTCTATGAGGTCCAGCCGTTCCTTGTCGGTCATGGACATGCCGGTGGGGTTGATGATGTCCTTCAGCCCGGCCACGGACGCGCTGCTTTTCTTCATGATGTTGTTGTAGCCGAAGGCGATGGCCTCCAGCTCCCGCTGCGTGTAGTTCTCGTCGGTGAGCATCTTCCCGTAGTTCGTCACGTAGCTCTCCGAGATTTCCGAGAGCATCAGCACGGACTCCTTGACCTTCAGGCTCCCGCTCACCAGCGAGTTCACGCTCTTGAGCATGTCGTAGTATTTCCGGCTTTGCTCATAGATTTTCGAGGCCTCCTTGAAGGTGGACATGGCGTTCTGTGCCGTCTCGGAGGTCTCCACCATCTCGTTGACGCTGTTCACGATGCCCTGCGCCAGGTTGCCCGGGTCGGTCACCACCCATTGCGCGTGCATGGCCGGTACGGTAAGTAAAAAGGCGCACAATGCGCTGAAAATTTTTCGTTTCATTGAATCGTTCTTTTAAATGTTTTACAAAGATTATCTCCTGCCGCTGTTCTTTTCGGCGGCCAGTACCCGTATGGCCTGTTCCATGCTGCCGGTCTTTGCCGCCATCCGTTCCACTTCCAGCTTCTCGCTCTCCTCCGTCGTGTAGGTAAGGTACTCGGCCGTGGAGGTCTCCGTGGCATAGACGGCCGACTGCACGCCTCCCAGTCCTATTCATACCTCCTTGTACCGGCGTGAGGGGTCGTTGGCACGGTTGATGGAGAGGATCTGCGAGCATTCCTTGTCGGTCAGCCCCAAAAGGGTCTGTATCCGTTCGAACTTGTTAAGGTACTTTCTCTGGTCCAGCAGGATCTTGCAGTCCGAGTTGTTGATGATGGCCTCCTTCACGATCGGGGACGAGATGATGTCGTTCACCTCCTGCGTCACCACCACCGCCTCACCGAAATACTTCCTGACCGTCTTGAAAAGGTACAAGACATAGGCACTCATATTGGCCGACATCAGGGCTTTCCAACATTCTTCGATCAGTATCATCTTCCGGATGCCTTTCAGGCGGCGCATCTTGGAAATGAACGTCTCCATGATGATGAGCGTCACCACCGGAAGCAGCACCTTGTTCGATGATATGTTGTCCAGCTCGAAGACGATGAACCGCTTGTGGGTCAGGTCGATCTCCTTGTCCGAGTTCAGGAGGAAGTCATAGTCCCCTCCCTTGTAGAACGGCTCCAGCACGTTCAGGAACCCGTCGATGTCGAAGTCCTTCTCGCGCACCCTCTTTTTCTCCATCATCCGGCGGTAGTCGTCACGGACAAACTCGTAGAACCCGTTGAAGTCCGGCCGGAGCTCCGGGTTGTCCGTAATCCTGCGGATATAGGCGTTCACTGCGCCGGAGAGGGCGACCTCCTCGGAGCGTTTCGGCACCTCGTCCTCCCGCTTCCAAAGCGTCAGGATCAGCGTCTTGATGCTCTCCCTCTTTTCCACGTCGAACTGCCGGTCCTCGCTGTAGAAGGGATTGAAGGTGAACGGGCGGTCCTCCTCATACGTTATGTAGATCCCGTCCTCCCCGCGGGTGCGCTCATGGATAAGCCGGCACAGCCCCTTGTAGCTGTTTCCCGTGTCCACCAGCAGGATGTGCGCGCCCTGCTCGTAATAGTTGCGCACGAGATGGTTGGTGAAGAAGGACTTGCCGCTGCCCGAAGGTCCCAGGATGAATTTGTTGCGGTTGGTCGTGATGCCCCGCCTCATCGGCTCGTCCGAGATGTCCAGGTGCAGCGGCCTGCCGCTGAGCCGGTCCGCCATCTTGATGCCGAATGGCGAGGGAGAGGAGGCGTAGTTCGTCTCCCCGATGAAGAGGCAGGCCGCCTGCTCAATGAACGTATGGAAAGACTCCTCAGCCGGAAAATCCCCCTCGCCGCCGGGAATGGCAGCCCAGTAGAGGGTCGGCGCGTCCACGGTATTGTGCCGGGGCTTGCAGCCCATCTGTGCCAGGGCCGAGCCGGTGTCGTTCCGGATGTTCCTCAGCCTCTCCCTGTCCTCCGACCAGGCCATGACGTTGCAATGGCAACGCACGGGGACCAGCCCGAAGGAATGCGCCTCGTTCAGGTACTCCTCCGTCCACTGCCGGTTGATCTCGTTGGCGCGGCTGTAGCGCGAGAGGGAGCGCATATTCCTGGCCGCTTTCTCAAAATTCCGGAGGGTCTCTGCCGGATCATCTATGAACACGTACAGGTTGCAGATATGGTTATGGGGCAGCATCAGCCCCACGGGGGCGGCAAAGGAGAGGCGGCAGTCGCTGCGGTCGGTGGAATACTTCTCGAACCGCCCGTCCGTCCGCACCGCGGCGGGCAAGTCGTCCGCGTCGGAAAGCGTATGCACCGAGAGCCGTTTGTCGCCGACGCGCATTTCCGCGCCCCCGAGCCGGATGTCCTCCAGCGTGGTGGTGTCCTCCTGCGAGAGGGAGAAGTATTTCTCCACCAGGCCGGCCTCCTTTCCCTTTCCGGTGATCTCCTCCGTCGTGAGCCGTTCCAGACGGACCAGCCCGGAGTCGCGGATGATGCGCTCGAACTGCTCCACGGCTTCCAGGAAGCGGAGGACGCCGTCCTTGTCGCGGACCTCCCTGGGGAGGATATGCCCCCTGCAGAGGACGGAGAAGTTGCTCTGCTGCCGCATGCGCCCCTTCGTGGTACGGGTGAT
Organism: uncultured Phocaeicola sp.; assembly: GCA_958434805.1. The sequence continues at coordinate 7,470 of CAUBDX010000038.1, read as the reverse complement.
GAACAGGTACGAGAAGTGGTTCAGGAAGGGCCGCTCGTTGAAATGGAGCTCGAAGCTGCGGTCAAGGAATCCCAGCTCCTCCCTGTCGGTGCGTGCCCTGTAGCCCTCCTCAAGGAACCAGTCCTGACGGTGGACGATGGTATGGCAGGGCAATACCCTAATGGCCTTCCCTCATGCGCCGTGCATGGCCTCGTAATCGTCGGAGGTGAGGGTGAAGATCTCCGGCAGGCGGACCTTGAAGCCGACGGTCACGTCCGCGTCCTTGGAGAGGATGCACCCGTCCTCGACGGCGAGAAGGGGAAACTTACTTTCCAGGGTGGACGCTTTGAGTATGTTTCGCATATTTTCTTCGTTTAAAAAGTGAGGTGATACGTTTTCTGTTGATGATGTAGTAGGGACGGTAACCTGCCGCCGCCAGCTTCATCAGCCCGTGGGGGCCGTATTTCCTGTTCAGGCGGAACACGCCCAGGGTGATTCCCGTGGCCGATACGACGCAGAGAGCGATGCAGAACCAGCGGTTCACGCCCGCCATGTAGAGGATGACGAACACGAGGAAGACGGCGAGCAGGCCGCCGGCAAAGAGGTAGAGGTACTGCGCCTTCAGGCCGCAGAACTCCACGTCCTGCCCGACGCCCTTGTTCAGCTTGTATTCCATATGGCATGGGGGTTACAGGAAGAACGACCTCAGCACCGTGGCCGCCACGATCAGGAACACGCAGGCCCCGAACCAGCTTCCGGCGGTCTTGCCCGTATCCGGATCGCCCGACGAGAACTTGGAATACACGCGGATGGCCCCGATCAGCCCGCAGAGCGCGCCGGCCGCATAAATCAGTTTCACGGCGGGGTCAAAATAGCTGTTCACCATCTGCGTGGCCTGTACCAGCCCGGCGGACCCGTCACCGGCGGCGAACGCGGGGGCTGCTCATGTGGCCAGTCATGCCAGCAGGAAGGCTGTTCTGGCCGGTATGCGCCCGATAAGGGATACCAATACGTCCGTCACTTTGCCCATAGGGGAGAATCGTAAAAATGAATGGGTTCTTGAATGTCTCATTATTCTTATACCAATTATTATAATAAATGTTTGTCAGACTTTCTTTTTTGACAGGCCGCGGGCCGGATGCCCGCGGCTTGTCCTTGCAACCACATGTTTACTGCCGGCATCAACCGGAATCATAATAACCGTACATCGTTACCTCCTTTGTTAATTGTTTGCTACTCGTGTTGCTGTCTCTTCGGAACGGGATGTCTGGCCAGATCATCCCGAGTCATGATACACTTTCATACCTATATATTATTATGTCGGATTTCCTTTTTTAGCGGTCTGCGGCTCCGGATGCCCGTGGACCGTCCTTGCAACCGCATGTTTACTGCCGGCATCAGCCGGAGTCATAATAACTGTACATCGTTACCTCCTTCGTTAATTGTTTGCTACTCGTGTCGCTCTCTCCGGGATGGGATGTCCGTAAGGATCATCCCGAGTCATGATATTCTTTCATGCCAGTATTCTATTATGTCAAATTTTTCTTTTAACGGGCTGCAGACCCGGATGTCTGCGGACCGTTCTTGTAACCGTATGTTTACTGCCGGCATCAGCCGGAATCATGATAACTGTACATCGTTACCTCCTTCTTTAAAATTGAACTGTGCCGCCCGACGGCTTTTGTTTTCTTGGGAAAATGTCCGCGAAGCGGATCAGCTTGAATCATGATACTTCTCCATATACATTATATTATTGGTTATCGGGGTATGAAATCCATGATATCGAAATCCCTGATTATGCTTTCCCTGTCCTTTCCTGCCAGCAGGGGCGGCTCCCTGTCACTGTCCACGTACAGTTCCATGTACCGTTTCAATGTCTCGTCGCTGCCCAGGATGCCGGCCTGCAGGATGCGTTCCATGTCGGTCCCCTCCAGCCGTTCCAGTGTCTGGCGGGCATGGGACTGTTCCGGTTCTGAAAGGTGGTCCGTGGTCATGAACCTGGAGAGCAGGTCCATGTCGTCGAAGGTCACGCCTCTGGCGCGGTGCGGATCGGGACGTTCCACATAACCGGTGATCTCGTAGCGTTCCGGCACCTCCCCCTCCTCCGGCCTTCCGAAAGGAGCGGGGAATTCGGGCACAGGCACCTTTTTCTCTTTCATGGCCGTATCCGTCCGCTTTTCGCTCATCGCGTATTCCTCGTCCATAGGTGGGGATTGCCATAACCGGTACCGGCTCCTGCCGATGACAGCTTCCTCGGACGTTTCCTCCCGTGGCTCCGCCGGTTCTTCCTTCACTGGAAGACCGGAGGCAGGACGCTGTCCTCCCCTCCATTTAAGGACGCTGCCCGTGTGGACGTACTTTTCTATGCTCAGATAGGAGGCATACAGGAACAGAAGAATGAATGCGTACTCCATACCGGTCTACATAAGGTTTGTCATGGGGTGTTCCATTTTTTCCTCTGTCAGGCCGATATAATGCTGGAACGGGTCACAATCCGCCACGACAACGTTGTATCCCCTGCGGTAGTGCAGGATACCCGCCGTAAGCACGGTGAAGAAGGTCTTGCCGGGTTCACCCTTCCGGCCGGTCAATTCGATAAATAAAGGTTCTTTTTTCATGTGCATTTCTTTTTTATGGTTGTTGCCGGCAAGCTTTCCTGCCGTTTCATGCCACAAAGGAAATAACAAGCGGAATGACCTCAAATACCCTGTCATGTATTGTCATGGATAGTCAGTTTTTGTCATGGCGGAAGGGGCGGTGAAAAGAAAAAAAGGCTTTCCCGAAGGGAGGCGTGAAGCCAGCCCCCCCTTGGAAAACAGGATACGGCGGATATCCGGTACCGTGGAAAAAGAAAAATCCCCGCCGGCACACTTCATTCAAGGCCGGCGGGGATCGCAATAATAAAGGAGCGGGCTTCTCAACCCGTGATGTAACCGTACTTTTTCAGGTCGTCCATGAAATGCTCCGGCGTGTCGGTCCTCACCGTCACCCCGTGCAGTTCCCTGTACCGCCCGGAGAAATTCACCATGTACTCCCCGTCGGTGCACTCGCTGTCAAACCAGCTGCCCTCACGCAGGACGCGTACAAACTCGGAAGGGTCGGAGGCGGCAATCCTGCCGCCATCCGCCAAAATATACATATGCTTATTCATGCCGATAATTTTTTGGTCCTCAGTTTATAATATAGTTTTTGTTCACTATCCAGGAAAGGGATGTCCTGAAGCGCGGTGGCCGCAGGCACCTGTTCCCTTGTGGCAAAGGTAACCAATTTGTGGAGAAACAACACCCAGTTACGCATTTTTGTGAAGTTGGTCGTTCCCGAATGCTGGCGGAACTCGACCGTCTTGTGCCGTGAGTAGGCTTCGAGGTTCACCTTGTGGTAACGGTTGCCGATTCTTCCTTTCAGCTCGTCCACTGTCCGGGCTGAGCGTATCATCTCATCAGATACATGACACAATCCCTTGCAATAGTAGTTATCCCTGCGGGATGCCGGCATGAACCTGTCGATGACCGGTTCCAAATGTTTGTAACTCAGGGCCAGGTTACGCCAGGTCGCCATGCTGAAACCGGCGGCATCGATATGCACGTGAAGCCCGCAGCTCTCGTTCACCTTCACCTCACACAGGTCAAGCACCCAGCAGACCTTCTCCAGCTCCCGCAGGCCGGCTTCGCCGACCAGTATCGGACTGACCAGCTCGAAGGTGTCGTTGCCGTTTATACTGCTGTCCGTCACGAGTTTCCAATGCGGACGGGTGGTATGGTTGTAGCTTTCCACCGTAACCTCGATACCGGCCTCCCGGAGTTCGCGTGCGAGCCGTTCACGGGAGCAGTTGTAAGCCTCGATCTCGATACCGAACTTGCGGTTGAAAGTATAGTCCAACGCGGCTGTCGCCGGATGGATATTCAGACCGCCTTCACGTTCCCTCATCCGGCGCAGGGCGTTCACTACAAAACCGTAATTGCCGTTGGTCACCATTCTTGCGATTTCCGCACGGGGAACCCCCAAAAGGAACAGCTGCCGGATCTTGCTTGTCTTCGTTGTCTCTTGTGCTAAAATGCTTCTAACTTGCTCGTTCATAATTTGTTACCTCCTTTATTATTATACTACTAAGATAATGCTTTTATAGGAGAAGTCGTAATTATAAGAGCCTTATTATCATGCTATTAGCTTACTTTATCTTAGGCTAAAAGTCCTTATTTAAGGTGTCTGTATCCTATCGTCCGCTACCGGTCGGTGTCGGATTCCTCCAGACCGATGGCGGGGCATATCTCCTCCACCAATTCAGGAAGGCCGGAGCCTTTCTCCTGACGGGGATCGGGCGGGAACAGCGTGGAGCGGAAGACACCCTTGCAGATAGGATCCGCCTCCCTGTTGTAGCGGAGGGTGTTCGGGATGTGTGAGGACAGCAGCCGTAGCCCCATTCTGTGGATGACCCGATTCCAGGCATCATACAAGTCCTTCCGTCCCCGCCTGTCCACCATGTTCCAGAACAGCCGAATTCCTTTCAGGTTGCAGTTCCCCTTGGCGATCAGCTCCTCCTCCAGCACCTTGGCAAACTGCAGGGAACTCTGCATGACGATGTTGTCCGCCTTGAGAGGGACAAAGATATAGTCCATCGCGGAGACGGTATGGACCACCCCCTCGCTGCGGAGCGTTCCGGGAAGGTCGAAGAGCACGATATCGAAAGTCTCCCCTTTTTCGTCCATATAACGCCGCAGGTCTTCCACCCCCTTTTCCGGGTCGCTTTTGATGACCGGATAGGCAGGTTTCCGGATTCTCTCGTACTGCCGGTACAGGTTCACCTTCAGGTCGTCATTTTTCATGACACTCTCCATGTCCCTCTCACGCATCAGGGCGATGCTGTGCTGCGGGGAGTCACAGTCCACAACCGCCACACGCACGTCTTTGCGGTAATGCAGGACACTGGCCAGCAGTACCGTAAAGACGGATTTTCCCACGCCACCCTTCTGGCTGGCGATGGCAACCAACAACTCTTTTTCTTTTTTCATCATACTTCTTTTTCATTAAAAGTTAAACACTATTGTTTCAGAAACAAAAATAATGCTCCCATCGGGGGAGATCCCCTGTCATGGGGGACGAGCCTTTATGACCGGGCCGGGCAGGGACTCCTCCAGAATCATGTCCGTCGTTTCCCTGTATTCTTCCAGATGCCGCGAGACAAGGTGGTTGATGAACCCCTCCAGAGTGACCTTTCCGTTTCTCGAGGCTCCCGCCAGGATGGACAGTTTCCGGTGCAGGGCGGCGGGAATATGCAGCGACCGACGCTGCACGCCCGCAATGCCATGCAGGTATTCCTCCCCGTAGACGGACGGTTGCATGGGGCCATTTTTCCTTGCGGGACGTATAATGTCGTTACCGGACGTTCCACGTCTCTTCCGGGGACAGGCAGGCGCTTCCCCCATGATCTCACGGATGCGGTCCGCGTCCATCCCGCCAAGACCAATCCGCTCTTTTACGTTCTTTCCTGTCATGATATGCCTTCTTGGACAATGACAACGTTTTATCGGCGAGGTGTTCCTCCCGGCTGTCCGTCCTCATCCCAGGGACGGTAGACCTCACCGAGCAGGGAGGCGATGTCCTCCCTGTGTTCCTCCATATGGAGTTCCAACAACCGGATGATAAAACCGGAGATGCTGCCGCAGCCGGCGGCCCTGACCAGCATGGCGATCCGGCGGTGCAGTCTCCCATCAATGTAGGCGGTCTTCCACTCAGCGGCTCTGGGAGCGGGAACCAGAAACCTCCTCTTGTATTCCTCCGGACCTGTCACTTTCCCTGCCCGGACCTGACTTCCATGACTTGGTATCTCCACCACTGGTTCCAGGGATGGGGAAACGGGAGCTGACAGAAGGTTCCCCGTGAGTCCGACCCTCTCGAGAACGATATCGGAAAGCCGGTTCTTTTCCTTTTCTGAATCCATATCTTAAAATCTTAAATTATTAAACTACACAACTGATATTGTATCGGAATACAAAATAAAGGAAGAAGAGTACAGGACGGAACCACCTGTCACTTATAGTCATCCAAAGTCGGTTATTGTCATGATACACATGACGGGTGGACGGACATGCCGCTGCGCTCGGACGGTTCTTCCTATACGGAGGTGACGTCAGAGGTCCGCTGCCCGTAGAAGTGTGGAAAAGCGGGCAGGATTCCGTTTCCTTCTCCACCGGTCCTTTTCAATCCTTATGGGTAGGTGTGGGAGCACGTACCTGTCCTGATACGGATTCTTAAATTATCAGTCTACAGAAGTATATAAGTAGCAATCCGTTAATGGAGACGATGAAGAAAAAAAATAAGTCGTACACGGCTACCTGCCCATTTCTCCATTTGCAGAAGTGTATAAGTAACAATCCATTAATGGAGACAATAAAGAAAAAAAATAAGTCGTACACGGCTACCTGTCCATTCTCCATTTGCAGATGTGTATAAGTAACAATCCATTAATGGAGACTATAAAGAAAAAACATAAGTCACATACGACTACCTGTCATTCTCCATTTGCAGAAGTGTATAAGTAGCAATCCGTTAATGGAGATAATGAAGAAAAACATGAGGCATATACGGCTACCAGTCCATTTCTCCATTTGCAGATGTGTATAAGTAACAATCCGTTAATGGAGACAATGAAGAAAAAAAATAAGTCATACACGGCTACCTGCCCATTCTCCATTTGCAGAAGTGTATAAGTAGCAATCCATTAATGGAGACAATGAAGAAAAAACATAAGTCGTGCATGGTTACCTGCCCATTTCTCCATTTGCAGAAGTGTATAAGTAACAATCCATTAATGGAGACAATGAAAAGAAAACATAAGTCGTATATGGCTATCTGCCCATTTCTCCATTTGTAGAAGTGTAGAAGTAACAATCCATTAATGGACAATAGGGCATGTAAAGGGCAGATTTTACGTATATTCGCCTCCTTATCCCCGAATTATGGGCGTAAGTCACATGGTTATGGAGAGATATCCATCCTTTTATGGGGAGAGCAGCCGGCAAATACCTGATGGAAATGCCCCGCAAGCCACAGGGAAACAGCCATGCAATGGGCTGATACACAATAATTATTGGATAAACGTGGTCCGCTCCTGCGGACAGCAAGTTGTGTTTTCGTTAAACGAAAACCGGACGGTTTAACGGCAATTAAGCCGCTAAACCGTCCGCTTCCTAAGCTCCGAAGTCGCCTGATTTATCATTACTGGTTATTCAAATAAATATATTAGTTTGTTCTTTTACTGTCAGGATCGTGATTTTACGTTCCTGAAGGGGAACCGTTAATTTCCATTAACTGCCTTGCAGTCTCCCGGTTGTACCGCATGACTGTAAAATCATGGATGCGGCTATCGCCATGTCCGTACAATGAAATGTTAAATATCCCAATTATCAAAATTCTTTTTTCTTCTTTTCCATTATCATACGTAAGTATTCGATAAACTCCCTCGTATATTGGGTAACGTATGTTCATAATGTC
>CAUBDX010000037.1 GCA_958434805.1 uncultured Phocaeicola sp. | reverse complement strand
TCGACAACGCTCCTGAAGAAAAAGAAAGAGGTATTACTATCAATACTTCTCACGTAGAATATCAAACTGCAAATCGTCACTATGCTCACGTTGACTGTCCGGGTCACGCCGACTATGTAAAAAACATGGTTACAGGTGCTGCTCAGATGGATGGTGCAATTATTGTTTGTGCTGCAACTGATGGTCCGATGCCTCAGACTCGTGAACACATCCTGTTGGCTCGTCAGGTAAACGTACCTCGTTTGGTTGTTTTCTTGAACAAGTGTGATATGGTTGATGATGAAGAAATGTTGGAATTGGTAGAAATGGAAATGCGTGAATTGCTTTCATTCTATGATTTCGATGGCGATAATACTCCTATTATTCGTGGTTCTGCATTAGGTGCTTTGAATGGTGTTCCTCAATGGGAAGATAAAGTAATGGAGTTGATGGATGCAGTTGATACTTGGATTCCATTGCCTCCGCGTGATATTGATAAACCTTTCTTGATGCCTGTTGAAGACGTGTTCTCTATCACTGGTCGTGGTACTGTTGCTACAGGTCGTATCGAAGCTGGTATTATCCATGTAGGTGACGAAGTTGAAATTCTTGGTTTGGGTGAAGATAAGAAATCAGTTGTTACTGGCGTTGAAATGTTCCGTAAATTATTGGATCAAGGTGAAGCTGGTGATAATGTTGGTTTGTTGTTGCGTGGTATCGACAAAAACGAAATCAAACGTGGTATGATTTTGTGTAAGCCGGGTCAGGTTAAGGCTCACTCTAAGTTCAAAGCTGAGGTTTATATCTTGAAGAAAGAAGAAGGTGGTCGTCACACTCCGTTCCACAACAAATACCGTCCTCAGTTCTACTTGCGTACTATGGACTGTACAGGTGAAATCACTTTGCCGGAAGGAACTGAAATGGTAATGCCGGGTGATAACGTAACTATTACAGTTGAATTGATTTATCCGGTTGCATTGAACGTAGGTTTGCGTTTCGCTATCCGCGAAGGTGGACGTACAGTAGGTGCTGGTCAGATTACTGAAATTCTTGACTAATACATTGATATAATAAATAAATTCAGTTCTCGGTGGTAAAACGTCGGGAACTGATTTTTACGGGAGTAGCTCAGTTGGTAGAGCACCGGTCTCCAAAACCGGGTGTCGGGAGTTCGAGCCTCTCCTCCCGTGCTAAACTTGAAAGAATATGTTTCAGAAAGTAACAAATTATTGTAAAGAATCTTATGACGAATTAGTCCATAAAGTATCATGGCCGACTCGTAAAGAACTTTCTAGTAGCGCAGTGGTTGTTTTATATGCTTCCCTACTCATTGCGCTAGTTGTTTTTCTTATGGATTCAGCCTTCCAGTTTGTAATGGAGGATATTATCTATCCGCACTAATTAATTGAATAAAATGTCTGAGATTGAAAAAAAGTGGTACGTATTACGTGCTGTTAGTGGAAAAGAAAGCAAGGTTAAGGAGTATCTTGATGCTGACATTAAGAACAGTGATCTTAGCGAGTATGTGTCTCAGGTGTTGATTCCTACCGAGAAAGTGTATCAGGTTCGCAATGGTAAGAAAATTGTGAAAGAAAGAAGTTATCTTCCCGGATACGTTTTAGTCGAGGCCGCTTTGGTCGGTGAGGTTGCTCATCATTTGAGAAACACCCCGAATGTAATCGGTTTCTTGGGAGGTTCCGAAAATCCGGTTCCTTTGAGACAATCGGAAGTGAATCGTATACTTGGTACGGTGGATGAACTTCAGGAAGGTGGTGAGGAACTTAATGTACCTTATACCGTAGGAGAAACAGTGAAAGTTACCGTTGGACCGTTCAGTGGCTTCAGTGGTCTCATTGAAGAGGTGAATACCGAAAAACGGAAGTTGAAGGTTATGGTTAAGATCTTCGGACGTAAAACTCCGCTGGAACTTGGCTTTATGGATGTCGAGAAAGAATAATGCATTCTGTTACGTGCATTGTCTTTCGTTATAATTAATATATAAAAATTAGAAACAAAATGGCTAAAGAAGTTGCTGGACTAATCAAATTACAGATTAAAGGAGGCGCTGCAAATCCATCACCTCCCGTTGGACCTGCTTTGGGTTCTAAGGGTATTAATATCATGGAATTTTGCAAGCAATTCAATGCCAGAACCCAGGACAAAGCAGGTAAGATTTTACCTGTAATCATTACCTACTACGCAGATAAGTCTTTTGATTTTGTTATCAAGACTCCTCCCGTAGCTATTCAATTGCTTGAATTGGCTAAGATTAAGAGTGGTTCTGCTGAGCCTAACCGTAAGAAGGTTGCCGAAATTACTTGGGAACAAGTTCGTACGATTGCTCAGGACAAAATGGTTGACTTGAACTGCTTCACTATCGAGTCTGCTATGACTATGGTAGCTGGTACAGCTAGAAGTATGGGTATCGCTGTAAAAGGGGAATTCCCGGGTAATAACTAATAAACTTCAATTATAATGGGTAAACTGACAAAAAATCAAAAGTTGGCTGCAGAAAAAATTGAAGCAGGGAAAGCATACTCACTGAAAGAAGCTGCACAGTTAGTTAAAGATATTACTTTTTCTAAGTTTGATGCTTCATTAGATATTGACGTACGTTTAGGTGTAGACCCTCGTAAAGCTAACCAGATGGTTCGTGGTGTAGTTTCACTGCCTCACGGAACAGGTAAGCAAGTGCGTGTTTTGGTTCTGTGTACACCTGATGCTGAAGCTGCTGCAAAAGAAGCTGGTGCTGACTATGTTGGTCTTGATGAATATATTGAAAAGATCAAAGGTGGATGGACTGATATTGATGTAATCATTACAATGCCGTCTATCATGGGTAAGATCGGTGCTTTGGGTCGTGTTCTTGGTCCTCGTGGATTGATGCCGAATCCGAAGAGTGGTACTGTAACTATGGATGTAGCTAAGGCTGTTAAGGAAGTTAAGCAAGGTAAGATTGACTTTAAGGTTGATAAGAGCGGTATCGTTCATACTTCAATTGGCAAGGTTTCTTTCACTGCAGATCAGATTCGTGATAATGCGAAAGAATTTATCGCTACTATCATTAAATTGAAACCAAGTTCAGCTAAGGGTACTTATATTAAGAGTATTTATCTTTCAAGTACTATGAGTAAGGGTATCAAGATTGATCCCAAAACTGTAGAAGAAAACTAACAATAAGGAGGAATCATGAGAAAGGAAGATAAAGGCGTTATTATTGGTCAGTTGGCTGAAACCGTTAAGCAATACGGACATTTCTATTTGGTTGACACAACTGCTATGGATGCAGCTAAGACAAGTGAACTGAGAAGAAAATGTTTCAAAGCAGGTATTAAGCTGGTTGTTGTGAAGAATTCTTTGCTTCACAAAGCTCTGATGAGCATGGAAGGTGTTGATTTCTCTCCGTTGTTCGATTCTTTAAAAGGTACAACTTCAGTAATGTTTAGCGAAGTAGCTAACGCTCCTGCAAAGTTGTTGAAAGAATACAAAGAGGAAATTCCTGCATTGAAAGCAGCTTATGCTGAAGAAGGTTTCTATGTAGGTGCTAATCAACTGGATGCTCTTTGCAACATTAAGAGTAAGAATGAAGTTATTGCTGATATTATTGCATTGCTGCAATCACCGGCGAAAAATGTTATTTCTGCTCTTCAATCAGGTGGTAACACCATTCATGGAGTTCTTAAGACTCTGGGCGAACGTGCCGAATAATCAATTTTATAATCAATTAGTAACAAACAATTAAAATCATACAAAAATGGCAGATTTGAAAGCTTTTGCAGAACAATTAGTTAACTTGACAGTAAAAGAAGTTAATGAACTTGCAACTATCCTTAAAGAAGAATACGGTATTGAACCTGCTGCTGCAGCTGTAGCTGTTGCTGCTGGTCCTGCTGCAGGTGGTGCAGCTGCTGCTGAAGAAAAGACATCTTTTGATGTAGTTTTGAAGAGCGCTGGTGCTGCTAAATTGCAGGTTGTTAAAGCCGTTAAAGAAGCATGTGGTCTTGGCTTGAAAGAAGCTAAAGACTTGGTAGACGGTGCTCCTAGCACAGTAAAAGAAGGCTTGGCTAAAGACGAAGCTGAATCACTGAAGAAAACTTTGGAAGAAGCTGGAGCTGAAGTTGAGCTTAAATAATATTAAGCCTGATTATCAGGTAATTCGGTTAGGAATCCTCTAGACGAGGATTCTTAACCTTTTTGTGTCTATATTATTATTAAGTTCTACAAAATATTAACAAATGTCTTCAAATACTGAAAATCAAAGAGTTAATTTTGCTTCCATCAAGAATCCGATGAAGTATCCGGATTTCTTGGAAGTGCAATTGAAGTCATTCCAAGACTTTTTACAGTTGGATACCCCGCCCGAAAAGCGTAAGAATGACGGGCTGTATAAGGTGTTCGCTGAAAACTTCCCTATTGCTGACACTCGTAATAACTTTGTCCTTGAATTCTTGGACTATTACATTGATCCGCCTCACTATTCAATAGACGAGTGTTTGGAGCGCGGGCTCACATACAGCGTGCCTTTGAAAGCAAAACTGAAGTTGTATTGTACTGATCCTGATCATGAAGATTTCGATACGGTTATTCAGGATGTTTATCTGGGTCCTATTCCGTATATGACTCCGAAAGGAACTTTTGTTATTAATGGTGCTGAGCGTGTAGTTGTTTCTCAGTTGCACCGTTCTCCGGGCGTGTTCTTTGGTCAGAGCGTGCATGCTAACGGTACTAAATTGTACTCTGCCCGTATTATTCCATTCAAAGGTTCATGGATCGAATTCGCTACAGATATTAACAATGTAATGTATGCGTATATCGACCGTAAAAAGAAATTGCCTGTTACTACTCTGTTAAGAGCTGTAGGTTTTGAAAATGATAAAGATATCCTCGAAATCTTCAATTTGGCTGAAGACGTTAAGGTTAATAAGACTAACTTGAAGAAAGTCGTAGGAAGAAAACTCGCTGCTCGTGTTTTAAAAACATGGACAGAAGATTTCGTAGATGAAGACACAGGTGAAGTTGTTTCTATTGAACGTAATGAGGTTATTATCGACCGTGAAACTGTGATTGAAGAGGATCATATCGATGAAATTATAGACTCAGGCGTTCAGAATATCCTTGTTCACAAGGAAGAAGCGAATTCATCCGACTACTCTATTATATTTAATACCCTTCAGAAAGACCCGAGCAACTCTGAAAAAGAGGCTGTACTTTACATTTACCGTCAGTTGCGTAATGCAGATCCGGCTGATGATGCCAGTGCTCGTGAGGTTATCAATAACCTGTTCTTCTCTGAAAAAAGATATGACCTTGGCGAGGTAGGACGTTACAGAATCAACAAAAAGTTGGGACTGACTACGGACATGGATGTGAAGGTATTGACAAAACAAGATATTATTGAAATCATTAAGTATCTGATTGAGCTGATTAACTCTAAAGCGGATGTTGATGATATTGACCACTTGAGTAACCGTCGTGTACGTACTGTAGGAGAACAGTTGTCCAATCAATTTGCGATTGGTCTGGCACGTATGTCTCGTACCATCCGTGAGCGTATGAATGTGCGTGACAATGAAGTGTTTACTCCGATTGATTTGATTAATGCGAAGACTATTTCTTCTGTTATCAATTCATTCTTTGGAACAAATGCTTTGTCGCAGTTCATGGATCAAACTAATCCATTGGCTGAAATCACTCACAAGCGTCGTTTGTCAGCGTTAGGACCTGGTGGTCTGTCACGTGAACGTGCTGGTTTTGAGGTTCGTGACGTACACTATACTCATTATGGTCGTTTGTGTCCGATTGAAACTCCTGAAGGTCCGAATATCGGTTTGATTTCTTCTTTGTGTGTGTATGCTAAGATTAATGAGCTTGGCTTTATTTCAACTCCTTATCGTAAAGTAGCTGATGGTAAGGTGGATATATCTGATGAAGGTATTGAATATCTGACAGCCGAAGAGGAAGAGGATAAGATAATCGCTCAGGGTAATGCTCCATTGGATGATGAAGGCAAATTTGTTCGTGAGAAAGTAAAAGCTCGTCGTGATGCTGATTATCCTGTTGTTACTCCTGACCAGGTAGAGTTGATGGATGTTTCTCCACAGCAGATTGCTTCTATCGCTGCTTCTTTGATTCCGTTCTTGGAACATGACGATGCTAACCGTGCATTGATGGGATCAAACATGATGCGCCAGGCAGTTCCTTTGTTGCGTACAGAGGCTCCTATTGTAGGTACAGGTATTGAAAAACAGTTGGTTGAAGACTCTCGTACTCAGATTGCAGCAGAGGGTGATGGTGTTGTAGAATATGTCGATGCAACAACTATTCGTATCTTGTATGACAGAAATGAAGATGAAGAATTTGTAAGCTTTGAACCTGCTTTGAAGGAATACAGAATTCCTAAATTCCGTAAGACTAATCAGAGCATGACCATTGACCTCCGTCCTACTTGTGATAAAGGACAGCGTGTGAAGAAGGGTGATATCCTGACTGAAGGATATTCAACTCAGGGTGGTGAGCTTGCATTGGGTAAAAATCTGTTGGTGGCTTATATGCCTTGGAAAGGTTATAACTACGAGGATGCTATTGTATTGAATGAACGCGTTGTACGTGAGGACTTGCTGACTTCTGTACACGTTGATGAATATATTTTGGAGGTCCGCGAAACGAAACGCGGTATGGAAGAATTAACTTCTGATATTCCTAACGTGAGTGAAGAAGCTACTAAAGATTTGGATGAAAACGGTATTGTACGTGTAGGTGCACGTATCGAACCGGGTGATATCCTGATTGGTAAGATTACTCCGAAAGGTGAATCAGATCCTTCTCCGGAAGAAAAATTGCTTCGTGCTATTTTCGGTGATAAGGCAGGTGATGTGAAGGATGCTTCATTGAAAGCTTCTCCGTCATTACGTGGTGTCGTTATTGACAAGAAGTTGTTCTCACGTGTTATCAAGAGCAGAAGTGAGAAGAATGCCGATAAGGCTATTCTGCCTAAACTGAATGATGAATTCGAGGAAAAGGCAGCAAAACTGAAAGATATCTTGATTGAGAAACTATTGGTCTTGACTAATGGTAAGGTTTCCCAAGGAGTGAAAGATTATTTGGGAACGGAAGTTATTGCCAAGGGGGCGAAGTTCACCAAACGCGATTTGGAATCATTGGATTATACTATTATCCAGTTGAGCAAGTGGACAGCTGATGCTCATAAGAATGACATGATTCGTGACTTGGTGATGAATTATTTGAAGAAATATAAAGAATTGGATGCTGAATTAAAGCGTAAGAAGTTTGCTATCACTATCGGTGATGAACTTCCTGCGGGCATTATTCAGATGGCTAAGGTTTATATTGCCAAGAAGCGTAAGATTGGTGTAGGTGATAAGATGGCGGGACGTCACGGTAACAAGGGTATTGTTTCTCGTGTGGTTCGTCAGGAAGATATGCCGTTCTTAGCAGATGGTACTCCAGTAGATATCGTATTGAATCCGTTGGGTGTGCCTTCTCGTATGAATATTGGTCAGATTTTCGAAGCCGTATTAGGTCGTGCCGGAAAAGAGTTGGGTGTGAAATTTGCTACTCCTATTTTTGATGGTGCTTCTATGGATGATTTAAATGAATGGACAGATAAAGCTGGATTGCCTCGTTATTGTAAGACTTATCTTTGTGATGGTGGTACAGGCGAACGCTTTGACCAACCTGCAACAGTGGGTGTAACTTATATGTTGAAACTAGGGCACATGGTTGAAGATAAGATGCATGCCCGTTCTATCGGTCCGTACTCCCTTATTACTCAGCAGCCGCTTGGTGGTAAGGCACAGTTCGGTGGTCAGCGTTTCGGAGAAATGGAAGTTTGGGCGCTTGAAGCATTCGGCGCAGCACATATCTTACAGGAAATCCTGACCATTAAGTCTGATGACGTTGTAGGACGCTCAAAGGCTTACGAAGCTATTGTGAAAGGTGAACCTATGCCAACTCCGGGTATCCCCGAATCTCTGAATGTATTGTTACACGAACTGAGAGGTCTTGGCTTGAGTATCAACCTTGAATAATAAAAAAATATAACTCTTTACATTATAAATAAGGAAGTATGGCTTTTAGAAAAGAAACTAAGATAAAGAGTAATTTCTCGAAAATCTCAATTGGCTTGGCTTCACCCGAAGAAATCCTTGAGAATTCGAGCGGTGAGGTGTTGAAGCCTGAAACGATCAACTACCGTACCTACAAACCGGAACGTGATGGTTTGTTCTGCGAGCGTATTTTCGGTCCGGTGAAAGATTACGAATGTCATTGCGGTAAGTACAAACGTATCCGTTATAAAGGTATTGTTTGTGACCGATGTGGCGTTGAAGTGACTGAAAAGAAGGTCCGTCGTGAACGTATGGGACATATTCAGTTAGTTGTGCCTGTAGCGCATATCTGGTATTTTCGTTCATTGCCGAACAAGATCGGTTATTTGTTGGGGCTGCCTACAAAGAAACTAGACGCTATTGTATATTATGAACGTTATGTGGTTATCCAGCCGGGTGTGAAGGCTGAAGATGGCATTAATAAATATGATTTGCTTTCTGAAGAAGAGTATTTGGATATCTTGGATACACTTCCTAAAGAAAACCAATATTTGGAAGATACAGATCCGAATAAGTTTATAGCTAAGATGGGAGCAGAAGCCATTTATGATCTGCTCTCAACTTTGGATTTGGATGCTTTATCTTATGAATTACGTCATAAAGCAAGTAATGATTCTTCGCAGCAACGTAAGAACGAGGCTTTGAAGCGTCTGCAGGTAGTTGAATCGTTCCGTGCATCTCGCGGACGTAATAAACCTGAATGGATGATTGTACGTATTGTGCCGGTTATTCCTCCTGAACTGCGTCCATTGGTTCCGTTGGATGGTGGCCGTTTCGCTACCTCTGACTTGAATGACTTGTATCGTCGTGTGATTATCCGTAACAACCGTTTGAAGCGACTGATTGAAATCAAGGCTCCCGAAGTGATTTTGCGTAACGAAAAACGTATGTTGCAGGAGGCTGTCGATTCCTTGTTCGATAACTCACGTAAATCAAGTGCAGTGAAGACTGACGCTAATCGTCCATTGAAATCACTGTCCGATAGCTTGAAGGGTAAGCAAGGACGTTTCCGTCAGAACTTGCTGGGTAAGCGTGTTGACTACTCTGCTCGTTCGGTTATCGTTGTTGGTCCTGAATTGAAGATGGGTGAATGTGGTATTCCTAAACTGATGGCTGCAGAGCTTTACAAGCCGTTTATCATCCGTAAGTTGATTGAACGTGGTATTGTGAAGACTGTAAAATCTGCAAAGAAGATTGTAGACCGCAAGGAGCCTGTGATCTGGGATATCTTGGAACATGTCATGAAAGGTCATCCTGTATTGCTGAACCGTGCGCCGACTCTGCACCGTTTGGGTATTCAGGCTTTCCAACCGCATATGATTGAAGGTAAAGCTATTCAGTTGCACCCGTTGGCTTGTACAGCGTTCAATGCCGACTTCGATGGTGACCAGATGGCGGTTCACTTGCCTTTGAGTAATGATGCGATTCTGGAAGCACAGATGTTGATGCTTCAAGCTCATAACATTCTGAATCCTGCTAATGGTGCTCCTATTACTGTGCCTGCACAGGATATGGTACTTGGTTTGTATTATATTACCAAGCTGAGAAAAGGGGCTAAAGGTGAAGGCTTGACTTTCTACGGTCCGGAAGAGGCTTTGATTGCTTATAATGAAGGTAAAGTGGATATTCATGCTATCGTCAACGTAGTGGTGAAGGACTTGGACAAAGATGGCAAAATCGTAGATGTGATGATGAAAGAAACCTCCGTAGGGCGTGTGATTGTAAATGAAATCGTTCCAGCGGAAGTGGGGTACTTGAATACCATTATTTCCAAAAAGTCTTTGCGAGATATCATTAGTGATGTTATCAAAGCTGTCGGTGTTGCACGTGCTTGTGAATTCTTGGATGGTATTAAGAACTTAGGTTACTATATGGCGTTCAAGGGTGGTCTGTCATTCAACTTGGGTGATATTATTATCCCGAAAGAAAAAGAAGAACTGGTAAAACGTGGTAATGAGGAAGTGGAACAGATTATGATGAACTATAATATGGGTTTCATTACTGACAATGAACGTTATAACCAGGTTATCGATACATGGACTCACGTGAACAGTGACCTGTCTGATATACTTTACAAGACGATTAAGAATGATGACCAAGGCTTCAATTCAGTATTTATGATGCTTGATTCCGGGGCCCGTGGTTCTAAAGAGCAGATTCGTCAGTTGTCTGGTATGCGTGGTTTGATGGCAAAACCGCAGAAAGCCGGTGCTGAAGGCGCACAGATTATTGAAAACCCTATTCTTTCAAACTTTAAAGAAGGTTTGTCTGTGTTAGAGTATTTTATTTCTACCCACGGTGCTCGTAAAGGTTTGGCGGATACAGCGTTGAAGACTGCTGATGCGGGATACTTGACCCGCCGTCTGGTAGACGTGTCGCATGATGTGATTATCAATGAAGAAGACTGTGGAACACTTCGTGGTTTGGTTTGTACGGCTTTGAAGAATAACGATGAAGTTATTGCTACTTTGTACGAACGTATTCTAGGACGTGTTTCTGTACATGATATCGTCCATCCTACTACTGGTAAACTGATTGTAGCCGGTGGAGAGGAGATTACAGAGGATATTGCGCAGGAAATCGAGGATTCTCCGATTGAAAGCGTTGAAATCCGTTCGGTATTAACTTGTGAATCTAAGAAAGGGGTATGTGCTAAGTGTTATGGACGTAACTTGGCATCCAGTCGTATGGTTCAGAAAGGTGAAGCAGTCGGCGTAATCGCTGCCCAATCTATTGGTGAGCCGGGTACACAGTTGACATTGCGTACATTCCATGCCGGTGGTATCGCAGGTAATATGGCTGCTAATGCAAGCATTGTGGCCAAGAATAATGCACGTTTGGAATTCGAAGAATTGCGTACGGTAGATACGGTTGATGAAATGGGTGAGGCTGTGAAAGTGGTAGTCGGTCGTTTGGCTGAAGTCCGCTTTATCGATGTGAATACAGGGATTATCCTGTCAACTCATAATGTGCCTTATGGTTCAAAATTATATGCTGCGGACGGTGATATTGTTGAGAAAGGAAAACTGATTGCTAAGTGGGATCCGTTCAACGCTGTTATTATTACAGAGGCTACTGGTAAGATTGAATTCGAGAGTGTGGTTGAAAACGTAACTTATAAGGTAGAGTCTGATGAAGCTACCGGTTTGCGTGAAATTATCATTATCGAGTCTAAGGACAAGACAAAAGTACCTTCTGCCCATATTGTAACCGAGGATGGTAATTTGATCCGTACTTATAACTTACCCGTGGGGGGGCATGTTGTGGTTGAAAACGGTCAGGCAGTGAAAGCTGGTGACATTATTGTGAAGATTCCTCGTGCTGTAGGCAAGGCTGGTGATATCACCGGTGGTCTTCCTCGTGTTACAGAACTGTTTGAGGCTCGTAACCCATCTAATCCTGCTGTCGTTTCTGAAATAGACGGTGAAATTACTATGGGTAAGATTAAGCGTGGTAACCGTGAAATTATTGTCACATCTAAGACAGGTGAAGTGAAAAAGTATTTGGTGAATCTGTCTAAACAAATATTGGTTCAGGAGAATGACTACGTTCGTGCCGGAACTCCGTTATCTGACGGTGCGATTACTCCTGCTGACATTTTGGCCATTAAAGGTCCCACGGCTGTACAGGAATATATCGTAAATGAAGTGCAAGACGTTTACCGTTTGCAGGGTGTGAAGATTAACGACAAACACTTTGAGATTATTGTTCGTCAAATGATGCGTAAGGTAGAAATCGATGAGCCGGGCGATACTCGCTTCTTGGAACAGCAGGTAGTGGATAAGCAAGAGTTCATGGAAGAAAACGATCGTATTTGGGGCAAGAAAGTAGTTGTTGACTCTGGTGATTCTCAGAATTTGCAGCCGGGTCAGATTGTTACTGCCCGTAAGTTGCGTGATGAGAACAGTATGTTGAAACGTCGTGATTTGAAGCCTGTTGAGGTACGTGATGCTATTCCTGCTACATCTACTCAGATTCTGCAAGGTATTACCCGTGCCGCTTTGGGAACTTCAAGTTTCATGTCTGCTGCATCATTCCAGGAAACAACGAAAGTTTTGAATGAGGCTGCCATCAATGGTAAGGTTGATAGATTGGAGGGTATGAAGGAGAATGTGATTTGTGGTCACTTGATTCCTGCCGGTACCGGTCAGCGTGAATTCGAAAAGATTATTGTTGGTTCGAAGGAAGAATATGATCGCATTCTTGCTAATCGTAAGAATGTACTCGATTATAGTGAGGTAGAGTAATTTTTAATACATACACTGTAAAAGAGGCTGATTTCTGTTTAAGAAATCAGCCTCTTTAGGTTTATAGTAAATGCTATAGGAAAATTATATAGAATAATCAGTATGTTGTATTATTACAAATAAATGTCTATATTTGTACTCCAACCAAAGAATAGAAGTTGGGGACCTTGAAATTCAGAATATTTTTTTAATGCTAAAGTATAAAATCATGGAAAACGAAAAAAATAACAATCAGTTGCAGATAGAGTTGAAAGAAGAAGTAGCTCAAGGAACGTATGCAAATCTTGCCATTATTACCCATTCCAGTTCGGAATTTATTGTTGATTTTGTGCGTGTAATGCCGGGATTACCTAAAGCTGGAGTGCAGTCACGTATTGTACTGACTCCTGAACATGCAAAACGTTTGATGTATGCATTACAGGAGAATGTTGCAAAATACGAACGTAATTTTGGACCTATTCGAATGCCGGAAGAAATGAATGGGGGAAATAATGGACCGGATGGAAAAACATTCATTCCTCCTATAAGCGGATTTAAAGGGGAAGCATAAGGGCTTTTGTAGCAAAAATAACATAGTAGTCTGTTTTTCAAAAACTTTTTTGAGAAACAGACTATTTTTATTAGTAGAAAGTATTGTTTATTAAAATGTTATTCGTAACTTTGCAGCCCAAAATGTATAGTTTTGGACTTAGTACAGCAAATTAATAAACAATATATAATAATTAAAAATCAAACAAAATGCCTACTATTCAACAATTAGTAAGAAAAGGAAGAGAGGTTTTGGTTGAGAAGAGTAAATCTCCGGCACTGGATTCATGTCCTCAAAGACGTGGCGTTTGTGTTCGTGTGTATACTACTACTCCGAAAAAGCCGAATTCAGCAATGCGTAAAGTTGCTCGTGTGCGTCTGACTAACTCTAAGGAAGTAAACTCTTATATTCCGGGAGAAGGTCATAACTTGCAGGAACACTCAATCGTGTTGGTTCGTGGTGGTCGTGTGAAAGACCTTCCGGGTGTACGTTATCACATCGTTCGTGGTACTTTGGATACAGCAGGCGTAGCTGGTCGTACACAAAGACGTTCTAAATATGGTGCGAAGCGTCCTAAAGCAGGACAAGCTGCAGCTCCTGCAAAAGGAAAAGGAAAGAAGTAAATTGTAACTGAATTCCTGAAACAAAGAATATTAATTTAAGTTTTGGTTTGTTGGAATAAGCTATAAAGGTTGAGTAAATGCTTCAGAGGAAGCGTTGAAGTAAACGGAAAAAGTGCAGCCCCAAACAAAAACATTATTTTGAGAAAAAAATGAGAAAAGCAAAACCAAAAAAACGTGTGATCCTTCCGGATCCGGTATTTAATGATCAGAAGGTTTCTAAATTCGTAAATCACTTGATGTATGATGGAAAAAAGAATACATCTTATGAGATCTTCTATGCAGCACTGGAAACAGTGAAAACAAAACTTCCTAATGAAGAAAAATCAGCTTTGGAAATCTGGAAGAAAGCTTTGGATAATGTAACTCCGCAGATTGAAGTAAAGTCTCGTCGTGTAGGTGGCGCTACTTTCCAGGTTCCTACTGAAATTCGTCCTGATCGTAAAGAGTCAATCTCAATGAAAAACTTGATTCTTTTCGCTCGTAAACGCGGTGGTAAATCAATGGCAGATAAACTGGCAGCTGAGATTATTGACGCTTTCAACGAACAGGGTGGTGCTTATAAGCGTAAAGAAGATATGCACCGTATGGCTGAAGCTAACCGTGCATTCGCTCACTTTAGATTCTAATCAAGTAATAATTAATAAGTAAAGGACGAAGATGGCTAAACATGATTTGCATTTGACCCGCAATATCGGTATCATGGCTCACATTGATGCTGGTAAGACAACGACTTCAGAACGTATTTTGTTCTACACTGGCTTGACTCACAAAATTGGTGAGGTGCATGATGGTGCAGCAACAATGGACTGGATGGAGCAGGAGCAGGAACGTGGTATTACTATTACATCTGCTGCTACTACTACTCGTTGGAAATATGCGGGAAATACTTATAAAATAAACTTGATTGACACTCCGGGACACGTTGACTTTACTGCTGAAGTAGAACGTTCTTTACGTGTCTTGGATGGAGCTGTTGCAGCTTATTGTGCGGTTGGTGGTGTTGAACCTCAGTCAGAAACCGTATGGCGTCAGGCTGATAAATACAATGTGCCTCGTATTGGTTACGTTAATAAAATGGACCGTTCTGGTGCTGACTTTTTCGAAGTTGTTCGCCAGATGAAGGATGTATTAGGCGCAAATGCTTGCCCTGTGGTAATTCCTATTGGTGCTGAAGAGAGCTTCAAAGGAGTTGTTGATTTGATCAAAATGAAAGCTATTTTGTGGCACGATGAAACAATGGGTGCAGATTATAGCGTAGAAGAAATTCCGGCGAACTTGGTTGATGAAGCTAATGAATGGAGAGAGAAAATGCTCGAAAAAGTGGCTGAATTTGACGATGCTTTAATGGAGAAATTCTTTGATGATCCTTCTACAATCACTGAAGAAGAAATCTTGCGTGCTTTGCGTGCAGGTACATTGAAAATGGATATCGTTCCGATGTTCTGCGGCTCTTCATTCAAGAATAAGGGAGTTCAGACATTGCTTGACTATGTTTGTGCGTTCTTGCCTTCTCCGTTGGATACACCTGCTATTGTAGGTACTAATCCGACTACAGGAGCAGAGGAAGACCGTAAACCTAGCGAGGATGAAAAAACATCAGCTTTGGCATTTAAGATTGCAACTGACCCCTATGTCGGACGTTTGACTTTCTTCCGCGTTTACTCTGGTAAGGTAGAGGCTGGTTCATATATCTATAACACTCGTTCGGGTAAAAAAGAACGTGTATCACGTTTGTTCCAGATGCACTCAAACAAACAGAATCCTGTAGAGGTGATTGGAGCTGGTGATATTGGTGCCGGTGTTGGTTTCAAGGATATCCGTACAGGTGATACGTTGTGTGATGAAGATGCACCGATCGTATTGGAATCGATGGAATTCCCTGATCCTGTAATTGGTATTGCAGTTGAACCTAAGACTCAGAAAGATTTGGACAAGTTGTCTAATGGCTTGGCTAAACTGGCTGAAGAAGACCCGACATTTACTGTTAAGACTGATGAGCAGTCCGGTCAGACTATTATTTCCGGTATGGGTGAGCTTCATTTGGATATTATTATCGACCGTCTGAAACGTGAGTTTAAAGTAGAATGTAACCAGGGTAAACCTCAGGTTAACTATAAGGAAGCTATCACTAAGACTGTTGAATTGCGTGAAGTTTATAAGAAGCAGTCTGGTGGTCGTGGTAAGTTTGCCGATATCATTGTGGCAATCGGCCCGGTTGACGAAGACTTTACACAAGGTGGTTTGCAGTTTATTGATGAAGTGAAGGGCGGTAATGTTCCTAAGGAATTTATCCCATCAGTTCAGAAAGGTTTCCAGACCGCAATGAAGAATGGTGTGTTGGCAGGGTATCCGCTTGATTCACTGAAAGTAGTCTTGAAGGATGGTTCATTCCATCCGGTTGACTCTGACCAGTTGTCATTCGAGATCTGTGCTATCCAGGCTTACAAAAATGCATGTGCTAAAGCAGGTCCTGTATTGACTGAACCTATTATGAAACTGGAGGTTGTAACTCCTGAAGAAAACATGGGTGATGTTATTGGTGACTTGAATAAGCGTCGTGGTCAAGTAGAAGGTATGGAATCAAGCCGTTCTGGAGCTCGTATTGTAAAAGCTAAAGTACCTTTGGCAGAAATGTTTGGTTACGTAACAGCTTTGCGTACTATTACTTCGGGCCGTGCTACATCATCTATGACTTATGATCATCATGCTCAAGTTTCCAGCTCTATTGCTAAGGCTGTACTTGAAGAAGTGAAAGGTCGCGTAGACTTAGTATAATAAAAAAAGCAGGGGCGACGGGTTAGCGAATGACTCTTAATCCGGCCCCACTTTATATTTAATCATTTTTTAATTTAAAATTTAATGAGTCAAAAAATTAGAATTAAACTGAAATCTTACGATCACAACTTGGTAGACAAGTCTGCTGAAAAGATCGTTAGAACAGTGAAGGCAACAGGTGCTATTGTTAGCGGTCCTATTCCATTGCCTACACACAAGCGTATTTTTACGGTAAACCGTTCGACTTTCGTTAACAAGAAGTCACGTGAACAGTTTGAATTGTCTTCTTACAAGAGATTAATCGACATCTATAGCTCAACAGCTAAGACAGTAGACGCTCTGATGAAGTTGGAATTACCGAGTGGAGTTGAAGTAGAAATTAAAGTTTAATGCATTTAAAAATTAACTGAAATGCCAGGATTATTAGGAAAGAAAATCGGAATGACATCCGTTTTCAGTGCTGATGGTAAAAATGTACCATGCACTGTTATCGAAGCTGGTCCTTGTGTAGTTACTCAGATTAAGAGTGTAGAAAAAGATGGCTATGCAGCTGTTCAGGTAGGTTTCCAGGACAAAAAGGAAAAACATACTACAAAACCGTTGATGGGTCACTTTAAGAAAGCTGGAGTAACTCCGAAGAGACACTTGGCCGAGTTCAAAGATTTCTCACAGGAATTGAATTTAGGTGATACTATCACTGTAGAATTGTTTAACGATGCAACTTACGTGGATGTAATCGGTACCTCAAAGGGTAAAGGTTTCCAGGGTGTTGTTAAACGTCACGGATTTGGTGGTGTAGGTCAGACTACTCACGGTCAGCACAACCGTGCTCGTAAGCCGGGTTCTATCGGTGCTTGTTCTTACCCTGCAAAAGTATTCAAAGGAATGCGCATGGGTGGTCAAATGGGTGGTGACAGAGTAACTACTCACAACTTACAGGTATTAAAGGTAATTCCTGAACACAACTTGCTTTTGATCAAGGGTTCTGTTCCGGGTTGCAAAGGTTCAATCGTAATAATTGAGAAATAATGGAAGTTAACGTATTAAATATTAAAGGTGAAGACACCGGAAGAAAGGTTACGTTAAACGAATCTATCTTCGGAATTGAACCCAATGACCACGCTATCTATTTGGACGTTAAGCAGTTTATGGCTAACCAACGTCAGGGAACTCATAAATCTAAAGAAAGAAGCGAAATCAGCGGTTCTACTCGTAAATTAGGTCGTCAGAAAGGTGGTGGCGGTGCTCGTCGTGGTGATATCAACTCTCCGGTATTGGTGGGTGGTGCTCGCGTGTTTGGTCCTAAACCTCGTGACTATTGGTTTAAGTTGAATAAAAAAGTTAAGACATTGGCTCGCAAGTCGGCATTGTCTTATAAAGCTCAAGAAAACGCAATCATTATTGTTGAAGACTTCACATTTGAGGCTCCAAAGACTAAGGATTTCGTTTCTATGGTAAATAATCTTAAAATTGCTGACAAAAAGTTGCTTCTTGTTTTGCCGGAAGCTAATAAAAATGTATATTTGTCAGCTCGTAACATCGAACGTGCTAATGTAGCAATTGCTTCTGCATTAAATACTTACAATGTATTGAATGCTGAAACTCTTGTTGTTACAGAAAACTCGCTCAAGGCTATCGAGAATATCTTATCTTAATTTAAAAAGGAGGCTTAGATAATGGGAATTATTATTAAACCGTTGGTTACTGAGAAAATGACTGCAATTACCGAGAAGTTAAATCGATTCGGCTTTATTGTACGTCCTGAAGCTAACAAGTTGGAAATTAAGAGTGAGATTGAAGCTTTGTATAATGTTACAGTAGTAGATGTAAATACGCTAAAATACTCGGGAAAGAGTAAAAGCCGTTACACTAAGTCTGGAATCATCAATGGTCGTACGAATGCTTATAAGAAAGCTATCGTAACATTGAAAGAAGGCGATACTATTGATTTTTATAGCAATATTTAATAAAGATGGCAGTACGTAAATTTAAGCCCACAACACCGGGGCAAAGACATAAAATTATTGGTACTTTTGAAGAGATTACTGCATCGGTACCAGAAAAGTCTCTTGTATTTGGAAAACGCTCAACAGGTGGTCGCAACAACGTTGGTAAAATGACAATGCGCTATATGGGCGGTGGTCACAAGAGAAAATACAGACTTATTGATTTCAAGAGAAACAAAGACGGTGTACCCGCAGTTGTTAAAACTATAGAATACGATCCGAATCGTTCGGCTCGTATTGCTTTGCTGTTTTATGCTGATGGTGAAAAGAGATATATTATTGCTCCTAATGGATTGCAAGTTGGTAGCACATTGGTGTCTGGAGCGAATGCAGCGCCTGAGATTGGTAACGCACTTCCGCTTGAAAACATCCCCGTTGGTACTGTAATTCACAATATAGAATTACGTCCGGGTCAAGGTGCAGCTTTGGTAAGATCAGCTGGTAATTTTGCTCAGTTAACTTCAAGAGAAGGCAAGTATTGTGTGATTAAATTGCCTTCAGGTGAGGTAAGACAAATACTTAGTGCTTGTAAGGCTACTATTGGTAGCGTTGGTAACTCTGATCATGGATTGGAATCTTCCGGTAAGGCAGGTCGTACTCGTTGGATGGGTCGTCGTCCTCGCAACCGTGGTGTTGTTATGAATCCTGTTGATCACCCGATGGGTGGTGGTGAAGGACGCGCTTCAGGAGGTCATCCAAGATCACGTACAGGCTTGTATGCTAAGGGCTTGAAGACAAGAGCTCCGAAAAAACAGTCTTCTAAGTATATTATTGAGAGAAGAAAGTAATAACTGATTAATTGAGTAAATTATGAGTCGTTCATTAAAAAAAGGTCCATATATTAACGTAAAACTGGAAAGCAAAGTGCTTGCTATGAATGAGAGCGGCAAAAAGAGTGTCGTTAAAACTTGGGCTAGAGCTTCAATGATTTCGCCTGATTTTGTAGGGCATACAATTGCAGTTCATAACGGAAATAAATTTATTCCTGTTTACGTTACAGAAAACATGGTAGGACACAAATTGGGTGAATTTGCACCGACACGTACATTCCGCGGCCATGCAGGTAATAAGAAAAAATAAGCAGGATAATCTGAAGAAATAATAAAGTAATAAATAATGGGAGCAAGAAAAAAAATATCGGCTGAAAAAAGAAAAGAAGCCCTTAAGACCATGTATTTTGCAAAGTTGCAAAATGTTCCTACTTCTCCGCGAAAAATGCGTCTCGTGGCTGACATGATCCGTGGTATGGAAGTGAACCGTGCACTGGGTGTCTTGAAGTTTTCTTCTAAAGAAGCTTCTGCAAGAGTGGAAAAACTGTTGCGCTCTGCTATTGCTAACTGGGAACAGAAAAACGAACGCAAAGCTGAAGACGGCGAACTTTTTGTAACTAAGATTTATGTTGACGGGGGAGCAACCTTGAAAAGAATGAGACCGGCTCCGCAGGGTAGAGGTTACAGAATTCGTAAACGTTCAAATCACGTGACTTTGTTCGTTGATTCTAAGAGTACTAATGATAATCAAAATTAAGACTAGATGGGACAGAAAGTTAATCCGATAAGCAACCGTTTAGGAATTATCAGAGGATGGGATTCTAACTGGTACGGTGGCAACGATTATGGTGATGCTTTGTTGGAAGACAGCAAAATCCGTAAATATTTGAATGCCAGACTTGCAAAAGCCAGCGTTTCAAGAAT
The DNA here is from genome assembly GCA_958434805.1 of uncultured Phocaeicola sp. The sequence continues at coordinate 3,861 of CAUBDX010000037.1, read as the reverse complement.
TGTTATTGAACGTACACTGAAATTGGTGACAATTACGGTTTGTACAGCACGTCCGGGTATTATCATTGGTAAAGGCGGTCAGGAAGTTGACAAGTTGAAAGAAGAGTTGAAGAAGATCACGGACAAAGATATTCAGATCAATATCTTTGAAGTGAAGAGACCTGAGTTGGATGCTGTTATTGTTGCTAATAATATCGCTCGTCAGGTAGAAGGTAAGATTGCCTATCGCCGTGCCATCAAGATGGCTATCGCTAATACAATGCGTATGGGCGCTGAAGGTATCAAAGTGTTGATTTCAGGACGTTTGAATGGAGCAGAAATGGCCCGTTCTGAAATGTATAAAGAAGGAAGAACTCCGTTGCATACTTTCCGTGCAGATATTGACTACTGTCATGCAGAAGCTTTGACTAAAGTTGGTTTGCTGGGTATTAAAGTATGGATTTGCCGTGGTGAAGTGTATGGTAAGAGAGAATTAGCGCCCAACTTTACTCAGACTAAAGAGAGTGGTCGTGGTGGTAATGGCAACAATAACGGTGGTAAGAACTTCAAAAGAAAGAAAAACAATCGCTAACGGATTTGAATTTTAGGAATTATGTTACAACCGAAAAAGACAAAATTCAGAAGACAGCAGAAGGGCAGTCAGAAAGGAAATGCTCAAAGAGGAAACCAATTGGCTTTTGGCTCATTTGGAATTAAATCTTTGGAGACTAAATGGATTACAGGTAGACAAATTGAAGCTGCACGTATTGCGGTAACAAGATATATGCAACGTCAAGGACAGATTTGGATCCGTATTTTCCCGGACAAACCTATTACTCGCAAGCCTGCTGATGTGCGTATGGGTAAAGGTAAAGGTGCTCCTGAAGGTTTCGTTGCTCCGGTTACTCCGGGTCGTATTATCATCGAGGCAGAAGGTGTTCCTTATGAGGTAGCTAAAGAAGCTTTGCGTCTTGCAGCACAGAAGCTTCCTGTTACTACTAAGTTTATAGTTAGACGTGATTACGATGCTCAAAATCAAAATGCTTAATTTATTATGAAGATTGCAGAAATTAGAGAAATAGCTACCAATGAATTGGCAGAAAGAATTGAAGCTGAAGTAGCCAATTACAATCAGATGGTTTTAAATCATTCTATCTCTCCGCTGGATAATCCTGCACAGATTAAGAAATTACGCAGAACAATCGCGCGTATGAAAGCAGAATTGCGTCAGAGAGAACTTAACAAATAATAATGGTCCTCATGGAAGCTAGAAATTTAAGAAAAGAAAGAACTGGTGTTGTAGTAAGCAATAAAATGGATAAGACCATTACTGTTGCTGCTAAGTTTAAGGAAAAACACCCTATTTATGGTAAATTCGTTTCTAAGACGAAGAAGTACCATGCTCATGATGAAAAGAATGAATGTAATGTAGGTGATACAGTACACATCATGGAAACTCGTCCTTTGAGCAAAACTAAGAGATGGAGATTGGTTGAAATAATTGAAAGAGCTAAGTAATTATGATACAAGTAGAATCCAGACTTACAGTGTGTGACAACAGTGGCGCTAAAGAAGCTCTTTGTATCCGCGTATTAGGCGGTACGAAGAGACGTTACGCTTCTGTAGGGGATGTCATTGTAGTTTCTATCAAGAGTGTAATCCCCTCTAGTGATGTTAAAAAAGGTGCAGTATCAAAGGCTTTAATTGTACGTACTAAGAAAGAAATCCGTCGTGCTGATGGTTCTTATATTCGTTTTGATGATAATGCTTGCGTATTGTTGAATAATGCAGGTGAAATTAGAGGAAGTCGTATTTTTGGCCCTGTTGCAAGAGAGTTGCGTGCTGCAAACATGAAAGTGGTATCACTTGCACCTGAAGTACTTTAATTTTGTAAAAGATTTAAGTAATGAGTAAATTACATATTAAAAAAGGCGATACAGTTTACGTAAATTCTGGTGAAGATAAGGGTAAAACTGGCCGCGTGTTGAAAGTTCTTGTTAAAGAAGGACGTGCAGTGGTAGAAGGTATCAACATGGTATCTAAGAGCACAAAACCCAATGCAAAGAATCCTCAGGGAGGTATTGTGAAGCAGGAAGCTCCTATTCACATCTCAAACTTGAATCCGGTAGACCCTAAAACAGGTAAACCGACACGTATTGGTAGAAGAGAAAGTTCTGATGGAAGAACATTTGTTCGTTATGCTAAAAAATCAGGAGAGGAGATTAAATAATGAGTAATACTGCTAGCCTTAAGAAAGAATATGCAGAGCGCATTGCGCCTGCATTAAAGAATCAGTTCCAATATTCTTCAACAATGCAGATCCCCGTACTTAAGAAGATTGTTATCAATCAGGGCTTGGGTATGGCTGTTGCAGACAAGAAGATTATTGAAGTTGCTATTAATGAGTTAACAGCAATTACTGGTCAGAAAGCTGTTGCAACAGTTTCACGTAAAGATATCGCTAACTTTAAGTTACGTAAGAAAATGCCGATTGGCGTAATGGTGACTTTGCGTCGTGAAAGAATGTATGAGTTCCTTGAAAAACTTGTTCGTGTTGCTTTGCCACGTATCCGTGACTTTAAAGGTATCGAAAGCAAGTTTGATGGACGAGGTAACTATACATTGGGTATTCAGGAACAAATCATTTTCCCTGAAATAAATATCGATAGTATTACTAAAATTCTCGGAATGAATATTACCTTTGTAACTTCTGCTCCGACAGATGAAGAAGGTTATGCTTTGTTGAAGGAATTTGGTTTACCGTTTAAAAACTCAAAAAAAGATTAATATATTATGGCAAAAGAATCAATGAAGGCTCGTGAAGTAAAAAGAGCCAAACTTGTAGCCAAATATGCTGAAAAACGTGCTGCGTTGAAAAAGATTGTCAACTCAGGTGATCCTGCTGAAGCTTTTGAAGCTGCTCAGAAATTACAGGCTATTCCTAAGAATGCTAATCCTATTCGTTTGCACAACCGTTGTAAATTGACCGGTCGTCCTAAAGGCTATATTCGTCAGTTCGGAATTTCAAGAATTCAGTTCCGCGAAATGGCTTCTAATGGTTTGATTCCGGGCGTAAAGAAAGCAAGCTGGTAATTCTTTTTATTTTTAAATATTGTCAGGGTAGTCCTGATTAATTTAATTTATTATTATATGACAGATCCAATCGCAGATTATCTCACCAGATTGAGAAATGCAATTAGTGCAAAGCACAGAGTAGTAGAAGTGCCTGCCTCAAATTTGAAAAAGGAAATCACTAAGATTCTTTTCGAAAAAGGCTACATTCTGAACTACAAATTCGTAGAAGATGGTCCTCAAGGAACTATCAAGGTGGCTTTGAAGTATGACACAGTAAACAAAGTAAATGCTATTAAGAAGCTTATTAGAGTTTCTACTCCGGGTTTACGTAAGTATACGGGTTACAAAGACATGCCGAGAGTTATTAATGGTTTAGGTATTGCTATAATATCTACTTCCAAAGGTGTAATGACTAACAAAGAAGCTGCTGAACTGAAAATCGGTGGTGAAGTTCTTTGTTACGTATATTAATAGGAGGATAAGCAATGTCAAGAATAGGAAAATTACCCATTAGTATTCCCACTGGAGTAACAGTTACTCTGAAGGATAATGTAGTTACTGTAAAAGGTCCTAAAGGCGAACTTAGCCAATTTGTTGATCCTTCTATCAATGTTGCAATTGAAGATGGACATGTGATGTTGACAGAAAACGAAAACGCGATGTTGGATAACGTAAAACAAAGACATGCTTTTCATGGCTTGTATCGTTCTTTGGTTAACAACATGGTTATTGGTGTTTCTGAAGGTTATAAGAAAGAACTGGAACTTGTCGGTGTAGGTTACCGTGCTTCAAACAATGGTAATATTA
>CAUBDX010000036.1 GCA_958434805.1 uncultured Phocaeicola sp. | reverse complement strand
TATCCTCCTGCAAGTCTTTCATACACAATGCTTATATGCTTGAACGATTTATTTACGTGTTTGGGATTAGCCCAGACCCGCAAGTTATTGACAAACTTTTCAAAGAGCTCATTTTATTTACCGCCAGAGCCGCTTAGGTTGGCTATTTTTTAACGAACTATTGGATTATATGAACAAGTCAAAAAATATAGATCTTGCCAATCCTTTTATTGGCTTTGATAGTATTACAGAATCTATTTGTGATATAAAGAATATATGTACAAAGATAGTGCATATGTCGGATAATGGTATCGTTGTTTCTTTGCCAAATAACGACACACTTTTATTGTCTAACATACCTACAGATAACTACCAAGTAGGTGATTTCATAAATATTTATATTGACAATGAAGGATGTTTTTGCCTAGATGATGGCTTATTTGAAATCAATAAGAAGGTTTTGATAAAGGCTAAGGAAAACCAACCTTTTATAGGCGAAATTATTGAAGCTGAAGCTTCGGGGCTTATTGTAAGCATAGATGGTTTAAATACTTTTCTACCAGAAGGGCAACTTGGAGAAAGTAAGCATAGGGATTTGCAAATGTATGTTGGAGAAAAAGTCGATGTAAAACTAATAGCTGTTAAGCTAAAAGAAAAAGGCGATCACAAAATAAACACATTTGTATCTCGTAAAATTATTGAAGATGAGAAGAATTTAGCGATAGCTCTTCGAAAGCTCCAAGAAATAAAAGTTGGAGACATTATTCCTGGGAAAGTAAAAAACATTACCAGTTATGGTGCCTTTGTCACCCTTTTCCCATCGGTAGAGGGACTTATACATATTAAGGATTTGTCTTGGAATCAAGTTTCGAATCCTTCAGAAGTAGTTTATATCGGTCAAATGATTGATGTAGTTGTTTTGGATATAAAACAAATAGATAATAGACATAATCAAATTTCGCTTGGCTTGAAACAATTAACACCAAGGCCATGGGAGAATTTTGATAAAAACACGAAAATTGGAGACATCGTTTCTGGCAAGGTATGCAGTATAACGGGTTATGGAATCTTTGTCCGATTACCATGTGGTGTTGAAGGTATGGTACACAAAACTGAATTATCTTGGGATAAAAATATAGTTCCAACAGATTTCGTCAAGAAGCAATCCGTAACTGCTATGGTTATGAATATTGATTGGGAGGCGGAGAAACTTTTATTAAGTATTAAACAAACACTTCCTGATCCATGGAATGATATTAAACAAATATATTCGGTTGGAGATATTCTCGATGTTACAATTAAAGACTTTGCTAAATACGGAGTATTTGTAAGGACTCATGAAGGTTATGAAGGATTTATTCATATATCTGAATTATCTTGGACCAATAAGATTAAAAAGCCTAAAAATCATTTCCAGCTTGGGTGTACCTTGAAGGTAATAATCACAAAAATCGATTTAGAAAAGAAAGGAATAGAATTCAGTCTTAAACGCATCTTGCCCAATCCATGGCTGAAATATCAAAAAGGACAATCTGTAAAAGCGGTTATTAAAACGAAAGATAGCAGTGGTCTACATGCACTAATCAAAGATGATAATCTTCCCGCTTTGATTCCTGCAAATCAGATTCCACTTAATATGTTATATGATGAAGGTATTATGCTAGATTGCATTGTAAAAGATGTTTATGAAGATTCTAAAATAGTAATTCTGGATATTGAATAATATGGGATTTGATACTGAACTACAAAAAGAAATATGGCTTAAGCATATAGAAGTACAAGAACGTGTACTCCAGCTTAATTCTGCCCCAATAGCTATTGAACCAGATTCTATCCAGATTCAGGGACAAAGATTACGATTTAATATATGCCAAACAGATGAACTTGATACGATATTAAGTAGAGTAAAGGCTTTATTTAACGCTGGGGATGACGACATCAATGATATTGATGATACTATCCTCTGTGATAGTCACTTTGAACCTGATGTTGATCAATTATATCAATTAGCAGAAGAATGTCAAAAGTACTATGTACATTTGTCTACTAATCCTATTATTGAAGGTGTAATACGTTCACAGAAATCCACGTTCTCAAAATGCGTTAAAGCATTAAAAGATATAGGAGAACAATATGCTATTGATACCAAAAGGCGGCTACAAGTTACAGTAAATGCACTCCGTAAACTTGACAAAGATGCCACATTTCCAAATGATATTTTACCTGATAAAGCTAGTGGAATTTTTGGCATAGCTCCAACCCCTGCCTATTTTCTAAGAAAATGGTTTTTCGTTGATTGTACGCACCGAGTTTCATATAGTAATATTAAACTTGAAGAAGGTGAAGAACGAAGAATCAGTAGATTATTAACAATACACGATCATTACCTTACTGAGGCTGCCACTCAGAAGTTAAATGAATTGTGGGGACTCCGTTTACACTCTTTTAATGTAATTATAGAGTTAACTGAGGAAATACATAAGACACATGACTTCAAAAAATCATTATATGAATTTCCAGATTCAGATAATGGAAAGTATCGTTTTAATTTCAATATAAGATCAACAGAAGTTAATAGCAATCAACATATTCTTAGAGCAAAGTGGCAGATCGATTTATTTAAAATTATATGCGACTCTGAATTTGGAAAAAACAATTATAAACTTTACGTAGAATACAATTATAATTATGAAGCAAGGACATTTCGTCAATTCCTTGACGGAATAGACTGTTATGATTTCTTTCAAGATTTAAAAAATCAAATTGATGATGAAAATATAAAAATTAGCGAATCAAAACAATCTATAGGAATAGACTTCGATTGGAGAACAACAGATGCAGAACAACTAAAAATTGATTTTAGTAACAAGTATGATGATATGGAATTATCTGTATTTTCAGACCATAGATGTAATATCGAAATTTTAGAAAAAAATGCAGACTGGGATAAAATAGATTCTTTCCTCAAAGAGAACTATTCATCACTTAAGACTTATATTAGCGCAAAGGATGGATTAATGCATTTTATCCAAGAATACAAAACTGCTGAACAGGCAGCACAGTTTAATTTCTCCTTATCTGCTTCATTAGATCAATTAAAGGAACTGGGTTGTGATTGCAAGTTGAATTCTAATCCTATAGGAAAAAAGAAATATTTATTACGAGTAGATTATAACAAAATAGCTGAAAACAAAGAAAACATTGTAAGCAGCCTACGAGGTGCTGAATTTATAACAAATGGACGTTCAATAGGAAAACTAATTAAAGTAGTATTTCCAGAACTCTTGTTTGATATTACTTCAGCCGAATACAATTTCAAAGAAGAAGACGGACTGAATTTTGATAATATTATCCCAAATCTCGATGGAGATTTGGAGAAAATCAAAAGATTAAAGGACGCATTTGACAATATTACAAAAGGGAATGGAGTTAAAAATGAGAATATCGGAAAATTCATATTTGATGCAACTAAAGCGACTCCAACTAAAAATATTGATTATTACACAAATGAGTCTAGTGATTATTATAAAGATATTAAGAATCATCTGTTAAATAAATATATAAATCCCTCACAATTAGATGCTATTATAAGATGTTTAAAGGCTAGTGATATTTCTCTAATTCAAGGCCCTCCCGGTACAGGTAAATCAACCGCAATTGCAGAATTAATATGGCAACATATCAGATTAAATCCAGAAGAAAAGATTCTTCTGACATCTGAAACAAATCTTGCTGTAGATAATGCAATTGATAGGACAGTAAATGATGTCCATAATCTTGTTAAACCAATACGATTTGGTTCGGATGATAGACTTGCTATAGAAGGACGTCAATTTTCCATAGCAGCAATGGAGGAATGGGTTGAGACTGGACAATTTAAATACGTTGAAGAAAATGAGGAAGATGTTGATGTAGATGAACTTCAACAAAAATCCGGAAAAATAATTTTAGAGAATTGGTTACAAAACATAAAGAATAGAATAGACCATGATAACATGGACTCACTATCAGTGTCTTTATGGGAGAATATTTTGGATAACCCAGACAAACAATTTCGGCAACTAATTTTTGATCAATATAAGTCTCATTGTAATGTTGTCGGGGCTACTTGTAGTTCTATTGGAGAAAAGAATATTAAAAATAGGCCTACAAAGTTTTTCATGAACTATTGCACCATTTTTGGAAAAGTAAGTACTAAAACCATATACAAACAAACAGATGACATTGACGATGAAGATCATGAAATTCAGATAAAAACTTATGAATGCAAGGATGGAATAAGCTTTACAACTGTCATTCAAGATGAGTCTAGTAAAGCCACTCCTGCGGAGCTTGCTTTACCTCTAATATATGGAAAAAAGAATATTGTAATTGGTGATCATCGCCAATTGCCTCCAATGCTTGATAAAGAAGAATTTATCAACACACTTAACTTTTTGATGGATAATGCAAAAAGTGAAAAAGAGGCTCAACAATTAAGGAGGTTAAAATCATACGTCCTAAAGAATTTTAAAGAAATGGAAATCTCTCATTTCCAGCGAATTTTTGAAAGCATCGATGATAGTCTAAAAGGAGAGTTTACACTTCAGTATAGAATGCATCCAGATATAAATGATGTTATCAAACAATTCTACCAAGAAGATCATGGACTTGAATGTGGACTAATAAATCCTGTTGATTTGGGAGTGAATGATCCTAATATGACTAACCCTTTTTCGAGATACCATGGTATTCTAATAAAAGACTTTCTCAATGGTGAATCTTTATCTCCTAACAATCATGTAATATGGATTGACGTAAATTCACCAGAAATGATTGAGGGTACATCCAGAGTCAATGAAGGTGAAATCAGTGTCATTTCTCATATCTTGGGAAAGTTATCTCATTCTGATTCATATCAAAGATATTGTAACAGTTTTAAAGATGAAGAAGATAAAGAAATAGGTATCATCAGCTTTTATAGTAAGCAAAGAAATAGGATTAGAAAAATGTGTCGTTCATTTAACAATCTACCTATGAAGATTGACGTTGTTGACAGATTCCAAGGTATGGAAAGAAACATTATTATTGTTTCAATGGTCAGAAGTAACACCATTGTTACTGACTCACAACAAAAACCAAATTTCTCAGAATACGAGCTAGGATATCCTGAGCAAAAAGACCTAGGATTTGCTCAATCTCCTAATAGATTAAATGTAGCACTTTCACGTGCTAAAAGATTATTAATAATAATTGGAAATAGCGAACTCTTCAGACAGAAAGAAATCTATGATAATGTATATAAAATCATAAACGCTAATTCAAATGGTAAGATTATTAAATGCAATCCGTATGAAGACATTCAACAATAATATATTAGAAAAGAAATTGATCTATAAATCGCAGGATTCCGATTCTGCCATGAAGACATGGACATTGAAGAAAACAAAGTGCAAAATATATTTGTACGAAGATGAATCATGTTCTGATATTGAAAAAATAATCTGCTCTACTTTGTACTTTCACGACAGCAAACTATCAATAAATGAATTGGCTACAATTTTAGGTTTTAATGTTGTAGATAATTTTGATACTACACCTATAAGATATAAGGACGAAGCAGAAATTTGTATCTTTAATTGTATAATTAAAAGCCTAGAGGAAGAAGAACTCGTTGTTAAAGATGAGAAAATAATTTCTTTGACTTCTTTGGGGATATTTACTGTACACACATCTAAGAAAAGAAAGTTCTATGAAGCAGAATGCAGATTTCTTGAGAATTTCAATTTAGCACAAGAGGATAATACTCCATTTCCATTTAGAGATAGTCTTTACATAATAACAGCCATCAGTGCGAAACGAAGAATTTCGTATTACAAGGTTTTGTCATCATACGATATTGAGCCTATAGTCAAAGAAGAAGAAAAACATTTAGTCTGCTCACTTCTCGCACAAATGCAAGTAGGAATCCATATCTTCAGTGCATCATTAATCAGCTATGATTTTACTATTGAGAGCGAAAATATCAATATAGGTATCTACAATGACAATAGTCTAGATTATGTTGTTGTCTATTCTAATGATGGTAACGTCAGTGAGTATGCTTCAGAAATAATTAACGATGATAGAAATGAAAAAATAAGGAATATCAAAATTGAGTGGGGATACTATCTACGTTTATTGAATGATCCAAATGCCTTATTAGATTTTGATAGTCTAGAACAATTTGAAGATATAATTGAATGGAATAAAATTGTTAAAGATGACAGATTCTGTTGGAATGATAAGCGTTTATTTGAAATGCTGTCTAGGAACATTGACGCCAATATTTGGCATGATGTTTCATCGATTTGCCCTCCAGAATGTATCAAAATTTATTTAAAAGATTCCATTGATGGTTGGGATTGGAGTATCCTTTCTGCGAGAATGGATGGAAAATATATAATTCAAAACGCTTCTGTATTTCCCTGGAACTTTGATATTGTTATTCATAACACAAACGTAACAACTGACGATATAGAAAACCTATTGATTAATCCAAAACTCACATCTGTTCAGTGGCCTTGGACAGACATTATGCCTTCATTGTCAGATGACTTTATCCTTAAACACATAGATGATGTATCCTTTGAACTATCACTAATAACAGAAAGCAACCCATCACTTGTAAAGGATTTAATACTTAAATATCCTGATAAGTCTTGGAATTGGAAATATATTTCTAAATCTTATGCGTTAGATTATATTTTAACTCATATCGAACTACTTTCTAAGAGATTAGATTTAGCTTCTGTTACTAGTCGAGCATTAAGCTCGGATGTATTTTCTTATAGCTATTGCAAATCTCAAACCTTTAAAGAAAACCTTAAGAATTTTGTAGATTCAGCCATTGCACCATTAAATTTCAATTCTTCTAAACTCATCTGGAGTTATGAAAACATTGACTTTTTGGAAGAAATCGGTGCATTAACTTGGTGTGTTCCTATTATTGGAGGGTTTGAAAACAATCAATATATAAAGTGGGACAAAAATTTTTTCAATCGATACTCGTACAAAATATCCACTGCAGAAGGATATACATGTGTAACTACACGTATATCCGACTTTACAATTGTAGACGACAATAATGATTTCCCTTGGAATTGGGAAATTATATCAACCAAAGCAGATTGGATAAAAGACATCGGCTTTGTTAAAAGGCATCTTACCCAACTTAATCTAAAAAAATCATTTGAACTATTATCAAGCGAAACTTTCTGTGCTTTATTTAAAAGCACAGAAATACAGACGTTTTTATCTCTATATCCCGAGTACAAAGCTAAAGCTACAGACCTTGCAACTATCAAACTTGTAAGAGAAAATATTGATTTTGATTGGGATTGGAATTTTCTAACAGCTAAAACTATTCAAACCATTAAAATTGAAAGATTAGGTGATGAACGGTGGGTTAATAAATGGGATTGGGAATATTTGTCAAAGAATCTATCAATTGATAGTATTTCTGACTATCTGGAGGAATATCAAGATTATTGGAATTGGTCAATATTAACTAATCGTTTAGGGAGAAATATTGTCTTCGAAAATCTTGCAGAATATGCAGATCTGTGGGATTGGCCAGTATTAGTTAAATCAGTATTTACAAAAGAAGACTTAAGTATTGATAGCTTTTTGCCAACCATAGCTACGATTATTAGTTTAAAGGATGAGAATTTAAAATCTTTACTATGGAATGCTATCACTCGACGCTTTAACCTAGAAGAATTATATGGTTTGGTTCATTATACAAGAACTTTATCTGAATATCAGATTTTATTCTCTTGGGATTTATCTTATATATATAATCATGAAGATTTCAATCTTAGTGAATACATTGAGCAATATTCCGAGGACGTAGATTGGGAATTATTATCTAAATCAAAATCAGCGGAAAGGTTTTTCTTTTATGATAAAACCATTCTCAGCTTTCAGAAATGGTTGGAAATGGTTAAGTCGCTGTTGTATAATCCTAAGTACGACTGGAACTTTTATGCTTTATCTCAAAATGAGGCAATAAACAGGCATCATGCAATACTAAAAATTCACACTGATGAATGGGATTGGGAATATCTATCAAAATATAGCAGATGTTTTTCAAGTTATGCTTCTAAAGGACAAGCTAATTTATCCAAGAATATCAAACAATTCAAGAATGTACTAGATTTTGATATTCTTTCTAATAGAACTGATATAATTTTCAATGACGCATTACTGAAAGATTTTCTTGATCAAGATTGGAATTGGAGAACAATTTCAGCATCGGAAAAATTATCGGTAAGTAATCAATTTATAATTGATAATCAAGAAAAAGATTGGGACTGGGGAATCCTTTCCCAAGGACAACAACTTATTATTGATAAATCTTTATTAGAGAGTACTAAACAAAAAGCATGGGATTGGAAGAGCTTATCTTCAAATAAAAAATTAAAAGTTTCTCTAAAGGAACTTTTATCTCTAGATATTACAAATTGGGACTGGAATGTATTAAGTGGCAGACATGATATTGCATTTGACAATGAAACATTTCTTTCAACATTAGATAAAGCATATATTTCATGGGATTGGTTATTGTTATCATCTAGAACTGATTTGCAGTATAATGATGACCTTATAATGAAACTTTGGCAAAAACCAATGGATTGGAAAAGTGTATCCAGAATGAGCACATTTACACCAACAGTAAACGTATTATCGAAAATATCAGATTTTGAACTCGACTGGGATGCTATCTCCAAAAATAAGTTCCTTTCTAAAGATGTACTATGGCCATATCGAAACAAATTAAATTGGCAATATATTAGCCAATCTGAAACTTTCCAAATACTTGGATTTGAATTCTTTTGTAAATATAGAGAATATTTAGATTGGACTATAATATCTAATTCAACCGCCTTTACTCTATCAATAAAAAATCTAAGGGAGTTTAAGGACGAAATTGATTGGGAAATTATAGGACAAAGAAAGGACCTAAAGTATACAAACATCCTTTTAGATGAATTTGCAGAATATATTAATTGGCATGAAGCGTCTATAGCTAATACCATTGAGTTCTCTGTTGATTTTATCAAAAAACATATTAACAGATGGGATTGGTTTGCTTTATTCGAAAATCCTTTAATTGTTGAAAACATTGATAAATATAAGCTAGCCTTTAAGGATAAAATTAATGGAATTAGATTTATAAACCGTTTTAATGATTCTGATCCTAAAGTTTATCATTTTGCCCACCTATTTAATGCAGTAAATATTATTAAATCAAGAAAGATTTTGAGTAGAATTGGAGGAAAGGGATTATTTGAAAATTCAGCAGGAAGTAATGTTTACAGACGGGAAACTGCACATCATTATGCGAGATTCTATTATCGGCCACAAACTCCAACACAATATTACAATGAAGCTTTGGGAGAAGACTCTCATGCATCTAAAACAAGATGGGTATTTGGAGGATATGATAACAGAGGTAAAAAAATATGGGATTCATATATTGAATGTCCAACAGCAAAATATTTAGGAGCACAGAGGTTAGGATCTCCAAAATGTCCAATGCCTGTTTTTTTTGAGTTTGATTTAAGGGAAATATTAAACCTATGTATAGAAAAATGCTATTATAGTACCGGAAATATGCAAAGCGACAATAGCCAAATTATTTCAATTATTGACAATCCTAATAGGCTAAATACACAATATTTATACTCAACAATTGAAGATGGCTTAGATATATATAAATCTTATTCTCAGCAAGAATTTCTAGTAAAGAATGGGCTTGATTTTTCATGTCTAAAGAATTTTAGAATCATTTGCTATGACGAAGAGCAAGCTGCAATCCTGAAAGCTCAATTAGGCGATGACCCAATTTGTAAGTATATAACGACCGATTCGGAAACATCTTCTTGCATTAATATCTATCATAGAACAAATAGAACCATATCTATTAACGAAACTGAAAATTCTCTCTATGTATCTACAGATTATCAAGATCCAAGTTCCATTGTTATCGAATGTGATGATATTAATAGTCTTAATATTATAGACAAGTCTCACATTACAAATATAGCAAAAGGAAAAATTCAGGCTTATCCATATATAAGCCTAAAAAAACCTACTGTTCCATTTACGATAAGATTTATGGATCTTCAAAAATATGATAGTAATTCTTGGATAATATATTCAAACGAGAGTAAGATTGAGGAACCTGTAAAAAAATATTCTATCTTTACGAACAGTTTAATAGAACAATTTAAAATAGAAACATCTAAGCTTCAAATTAATATATCTAAGTCTTTATTCAAAGAGCATATGCTTCACTCTTATCATGGTATAGCACATACGATAAGAGTAATGTGGAATGCATTTATAATTTCGTCTTTAGACAAATGTGTAAAGCAAGATATGATTACATCTATATTATATGCAGCTTTAATTCATGATTTAGGGAAACGTAGTGATACAGAAGGTGAAATCCATGGAACTAATTCTGCAAAACTATATACATCGAAGATTGAAAGTCTATGTGATGAAGGAGAAGCAGCAACCATCTTGGAAGCTGTAAAATTCCACTCCATAGACGATAGTAAAACTCCATTTGCTGTTCATCAAAATAAAATCTGGGAGGTCCTAAAAGATGCTGATGCTCTTGACAGAAGTAGATTGCCAGGTAGAGGTTGTAACCCAGCCTTCTTAAGAAATAAAATTTTCTCTTCAAAAGAAGGGCAAGAAATTATTTCCATGGCAAAAGAACTTCCTTATATAAGTAACGGGTGTTCTTGGGAGAATCCAATAAATGATATTATAAACGTTTTGCATTCTATGATATGATAAAAGAAATTATTGAGGAGTTCAAAGATTTATGGACTTGGGAAATGATTGAAATTGCTGGTAACATAGGATTGTCATTAAATGAAAGACTACCATGAAATATTGAGTTATTTGATAAATATTCCGACAAATGGTTTTGGGAAGAGTTATCGTGTAATCCGTCGTTACCATGGTCTAAGGATCTTATTTTAAGATATTATGACCGCTGGACATGGGATGGTCATTTTGAACACTGGTGGCTGGCTATTACTCCCTTCACCAGTTGTGAAAAAATTATTATTAGATTTCTTTCTTAATAAAATAGACTACAAATATTTAGACAAACAAAATCTATAATCAAAGTCAAAATTATAAGAAAGAACAAAACGCTTTGGATAAATGGGTTACTGACTATATAAAACAATATGGAATCAAAAAAATAATTTTGTGTATAAACTTAACGCGACTATAATATGGCTTACAAGGAAGTAAAAGGTAATATATTTAACTCAGATGCGATGGCTGTTGTTAATACAGTCAATTGCGTTGGTGCAATGGGCAAAGGAATTGCTTTGGATTTTAAATTGCGTTTCCCTGAAATGTTCAAGGAATATCAAAAGATATGTTTTAAGCACATACTGAAACCTGGGCAGATTTTACCATATCGTAAATCAAAGCCCACTATCTTAAACTTTGCAATAAAGGATGATTGGAAAGATCCATCTAAAGTAGAATGGGTAGAAGAAACATTACAAAAATTTGTTCTTAATTATAAAACTATGGGTATTACATCTATAGCATTCCCTTGGATGGGAGCTATGAATGGTGGCATACCATTAGAAACCATCAAGGAACTTACGCGGAAATATCTATCAAATCTACCTGATATAGATATTGAAGTGTATGATTTTGATCCTGATGTTCCATGTCATCTATATAAAGCTCTTCAAAAAATAGTATTTAATAATGAGTTTTCAATTGAATCATTAGCAAGTATGTCTGACATAAAAACTCGTTATTGGATTAAAATTATTGATGCAGTTAGAGACGAAAACACAAAAAGTATCAATAATCTATGCCACTACATAGTAGACGGAAAAAGAATTATTGGAAAGACCAACATTGAGAGACTATTTGTGTTTTTGACTAAATACGTTAATGGAACTCTTAATATACAAAATTATATGTTCTAAATATGAACTTCAATCCTATCTTATTATCAATAAAAATCAAACCTGACATAATCCTCGATATGGTCAAGGTTGAAACGGAGCCATTCTTTATAGGAGGAGAAAATGGATCCTTTGACGGAATGAAACGTCTGGTAAATATTGAGAAAGACTTTTATATTTCAAAATTTGAAATAACTCAAAAGCAATGGGCTGCAATAATGCAATCTCCTGCGCCAACAAAGTATTCTGGTCCCAATCGTCCTTTAGATGAAGTCTCTCTAGAGGACGCTATGAATTTCTGTAACAAAATATCCCAAATTACAGGATTAACATTTACATTACCAACCGAAGCTCAATGGGAATTTGCAGCAAAAGGAGGAAAATATAGTCAAGGATATATACTTGCAGGAGGAAATAATCCTGAGCTTTTGTTTTCCAAAAATGAGATTGATGATGGTTATCAAAGTCTTACATATGATGTTGGATTATTTCCACCAAATGAATTAGGGCTTTATGACATGAATAGCAATGTTTCAGAATGGTGTGTCATGGCTAATTCAGATAAATATGGTGGAGGAGCTGGAAGTGATGTTCTAAAAGGAGGAGTCATGGGGGGTGAAGGTGGTTTAATTTGGGAAGAATGTAGTATTGCAGAACAAATTGGTGAATCTGCAGATTCGTATAGTCCAAATGTAGGATTTAGAGTCGTATTATGTCTATAGTTAAAATATAAGGCATTAATTTAAGCATTTCTAAAATATGTTCTTTTCTTTACTAAAAAGATATGCATTACCCAAATCATAAAGTTAAATTTATGATCTCTAAATATTTTCTGTACAAATACACCACACTTATAAATATTTGTGGTATCTTTGTATAGATTTAGATAGTAAGCAATGAAGAAACTTAATTCATACATATCATCAGCTGACATGAAGGAAAAAGGGCGTGCCGCTTATTACAAAATGTTGGAAAGTGTACGCCAAGGTGAACTTATACAGGTTCGACGAGGATTGTATGCCAACATTGACCAGCTTTCAAACAGCATGATTGACATAGAAGCAATTATACCAGGTGGAATTCTTTGTCTCTGGTCTGCATGGAGCATACACCAACTTACGACTTCTATGCCACAAGCCTATCATGTAGCCATAAAAAGAGATAGAAAAGTAGTAACACCTTCATTTCCCTCAATAGAACTTCACCACTATACTGCTTCTATACTAGAGATTGGGGTAAGCAAGATGGTTTTGGAGGGTTACAATATCAGGATCTATGATATAGAGCGATGCGTATGTGATGCCATTAAGTTTAGAAATAAAATAGGTATTGATGTCTGCTCAGAAATCATAGATAACTATCTTACACGACCGGAACGAAATATAAGTAAACTACTGGATTATGCCAGACAACTCCGTGTGGGCACAATCCTTGAAAACTATCTGCAAGTCAAACTATGAGTAAAGAACAAAATAAGAACTACGGAAAATCAATTCGTACAAAGCTCTTGAATGTAGCCAAAAAGGAAAATATATTCTATCAGACTATATTGACACGATATTTTCAGGAGCGATTACTATATAGGATGTCACAAACACGCTACCGCAACAATTTCTACTTAAAAGGCGGGGCTCTTATGTATGCCTATGAACGTTTTGCTGCACGTCCTACATTGGATATTGATTTTCTGGGTAACAATATAAGCAATGAAGGTACTTCAATTATTGCAGCATTCAAGGAAATATCTTCCGTACCCTTTGAAGAAGATGGAGTGATATTTGACGTTGAGCACATTACTGCCCAAAATATCACTGAGTTCAAAGACTACCATGGAATACGCTTAAGCATACCGGTAAAAATGGATTCCATAGCACAAGTGCTGACTATGGATATTGGTTTTGGCGATGTGGTTACACCCTCACCTGTCAATCTGGATTTTCCTATTTTGCTAGAACACCTGCCTTGTGCTAATATCCTGGCATATTCTCTGGAAACAGTTATTGCAGAAAAGATGCATGCAATAATAGACCTTGCAGATCAAAGCAGTCGTATGAAAGATTATTATGACTTGCATAGAATACTGAAGGAAGAAAAATATGACTCAGAAGTTTTACAGGAAGCTATAATCCGTACATTCGAAAACAGACATACACCATATGATGAGAACACAATGTTCTTTCGTAAAGATTTTGGAATCAACCAACAAATGGGAGCAAGATGGAAAGCTTTTATGCGTAAAATCACAAAGACCACTGATCTATCCTTCTCTGAAGTTGTGGCATTCATTCAGGAAACACTTCGTCCATATTGGGAAAACATACCGCATGAATAATACAGACTATAAAATATATGAATTTTCAGAATGTGAATCCATAGTTGATAGTATCGGCGAAACGGTACCATCATAGCGCATGAATCGGTACCACCTCAGCGCTCCAATCGGTACCATCATAGCGCATGAATCGGTACCGGCAAAAAGATTGACAATTCAGTTCTGTAGTTTAGTATAAACTTCATATCTTAAAGGTCCGATCAATCAATACCCTTTAAGATATGGCAAACAGAACGTTGAATATGGTAAAATTAAAAAGAGCATTTCAAATGCTGTCGGCTTCCACTCCTCAACGAGAAATATGTGCACAACTGCACATAGGCCGTGGAGTCTTAAACCGATACAAGAAATTGGCCGATGAAGCCAAAGTTGATTACGGCACAATAGGCCGGATGAGTGAAGGGCAAATCCACAGTCTGCTGCAGTCTCCACCAACCCCTAAACCTTCTGAACAGAAAAACGAGTTGAAAGAGCTGTTGCCAGACTATGCGGAAGATCTTGCCAGACACCGCCACCTGACCATACAGTTGCTACACGAGGAATATCTCAAGGAGCATCCCAACGGCTATGCGTACACGCAGTTCAAGAAGCATATCCGTGATTATCAGTATGCCAACAATGCTGAAAACGGAGCATACCCACCCAATCAGAACGGTTTAATCCACCCACAATTATCGCTAAAATGGGCTTGAAAAGGGCATAAAAATCGGAGTAAATCCGTTCATTTTTGTCCAAAGGGTCCAAAATCGCCAAAAAAAACGGAGCATGTCCGTTCAGTGGTTTGGGATTACGATAAAATATCCGTTTTATTCTACATAAATCGGAGTATATCTGTTCAGAGATATGAATGTAATAATAAAATAATCAGTTATTTACATTCTGAAAACGGAGTATACCCGTTCACTTTCTCATAGAAACGACAATGCCTGCATAAAAAACGGAGCATGTCCGTTCACTTTTATATTCTTTCCCGTATCTTGTATGCAGAAAATAATCTTCATACGATACGACTATGGCAGGAAAAAGTAAGAATATGAGCCAAATCAAACAACTTCTTCTATTAAAGAAGAGCGGAATCTCCAACCGCAAGGCTGCCAATATAATTGGCATGAACAAGGAGACAGTGAACAACTACATGAATAAAGTCAATGCTGACAGTCTTAGCCTTGATGAATTAATCAGGCTGGATGACCCCATTCTTGAGCACCGCCTCAAGGGCGGTAATCCTGCATATAGCGACAAGCGTTTTGAAACATTCAAAGCCCTTCTCCCATATCTCCAGGAAGAGATGAAGCGCAAGCATGTCACACTGAAGCTGCTTTGGGAGGAATACCGTAATGAACATCCTGATGACCACTACAGCCTGACACAGTTCCGTTTTCATTCGCTTTGACGATGCGTCTGAATCGTCAAAGCGTATGATATAAAACGAATATTCGTTTTTTTTAGGGCTCAGAAGAAAGAAATTCTTCTCCGAAAGACAGCGGCATTAAGGTTTTGGTTCCCTCGATTTCATAGATGTATTTTTCTCCGTAAAGCAAGATGCGCAGAGCTGTGTGATGGCGCTGTTCGGTTTCCAGCATCACCTGACGGCAGGCACCGCAGGGAGGAATGGGAGTCTGCAGGAATCCGTTCTCGTTTCGGGCTGCGATGGCAAGCACCTGCACCGGCTGGTCGGGGTATTGCGCACTGGCATAAAACAAAACGGTCCGTTCGGCACAGAGTCCCGACGGATAGGCAGCATTCTCCTGATTGTTTCCGGTAAGAATCATTCCGTTTTCCAGCCGTATGGCAGCTCCTACGGCAAAGTGAGAATAAGGAGAGTAGCTTCGGCTGGTGGCCTTTTTGGCCTCTTCTATCAGTTGACAGTCCTCAGGCGAGAGTTCTTCAAAGCTGAATGAACGGATACATACTGGGATTTGGATTTCTTTCATGGCTCTTGTTTTTGTGATTACTGATTTAAGCTCCGCTTCCTTTCGGCGGCTTCCTTTTTGCTGATGCCCCGGAAGCAGGCATGTGGAGCTTGGTGACTGATTATACAAATGTAAGAAAATTCTTGTGTTTTCTTATCTTTTTCGGGCATTATTTTAGGCGTTTTTCGGGAAAGGCCTCTATGTGTCACTTCCCGTGTAAGTGGCAGATATCCGCTATTTTGTTGTCAATCTTTATTCAGGGCGTTTGGGTTTAAAGAAATCTTTTTATCTTTGTTGCACAATAAAAAACAGGTTTCCGGGCGTACTTCACTTAAGGAGTCCGGTCATTAAACTCAGAGAGAATGAAAGCATTGCGATACGTATTTATACTGTGTGGAATAATGCTCGTGCTGCCCTTGTCGGCTCAGCGCCGCAACAAGGCTTATGAGGATTATATCAAGACTTACCGCGAAATTGCGGTGAATGAAATGAAGCATTACCGCATTCCTGCGAGCATCACGCTGGCGCAGGGGTTGCTGGAGTCGGGAGCAGGGAAAAGCGCACTGGCGAGGCGTTCGAACAATCACTTCGGTATCAAGTGCGGGGGAAACTGGAACGGGCGTTCGGTGCGTGCCAACGATGATGCGCCCAATGAGTGTTTCCGTGCCTATAAAAGCCCGAAGGATTCTTACCGCGACCATTCCAAGTTCTTGAGCAGCGGGGCACGTTATGCCTTCCTGTTCCGACTGAAGATTACTGATTATAAAGGATGGGCGCGCGGACTGAAACGGGCGGGGTATGCCACTGATCCGCGGTATGCCGACCGGCTGATTAACATCATCGAACTGTATGATCTGGATAAGTATGATACGAAGGGCGGACTGAAGTGGATGGAGATGTATCCGAATCCGCATCAGACGTATCTGGCTAACGGAATGGTGTATGTTGTGGCTCGTCCGGGCGATACATTCAAGAGCTTGGGCAAGGAGCTGGATATGAGTAGCAAGAAGTTGCGCAAGTATAACGAGCTGCCGAAGGATTATGTCTTCAGGGGAGGCGAAATCATGTATCTGGAGGAAAAGAACAAAAAGGCTGCCAAAGACTATATCGTTCACGTAGTCCGTGAAGGCGAGTCAATGTATTCCATCTCACAGAAATATGGCATCCGTCTGAAGAATTTGTATAAGATGAATAAGATGAAACCGGAAGATCCGGCTCCGAAAGTGGGCGATATCTTGCGTCTTCGCTAAGCGATAATGCTTGCTTGCGTGATTACGCCGGCATCTGTGCGTGAATTGAAACGGATACATCCTGCCAGTCGGCTGCAAGAGTCGCTTGGCAGATGTGTGTTTTAAGAGCAGGAGGTTTACTCGTGGTGATACGGACTGTTGTTCAGGATGCTCAGCGCACGGTAGAGTTGTTCTACAAAGATGAGGCGTATCATCTGATGAGAGAAAGTCATCTTGGAAAGGGAGATTTTCTCTTGCGCTGCGGCATATACGGAGGGTGCGAAGCCGTAGGGACCTCCGATGATGAATACCAGCCGCTTGTTTACGGTATGCATCTTCCGTTCTATCCAGCTGGCAAATTCCACAGAGCGGAACTCCTTTCCGTGTTCGTCGAGCAATACAACTACATCGCCGGGCTGGAGGGCCTTCAGTATCAGTTCGCCTTCTTTTTCTTTCTGTTGCTCCATGCTCAGGCTCTTGGTGTTTTTGAGTTCGGGTATCACTTCCATGTCAAAAGAGGTGTAATGCTTGGTGCGTTCCACGTAATCGGCTATGGCGGTGATGTAATGTTTTTCTACGGTTTTTCCTACGACTAAAAGTATGAATTTCATTTGAGTTTCTAAGTTTTCGAGTTTTTAATTGAATTTATACAGATTTTAGCTGACTAGATACATAGGCGGTATATGAGTCCTTAAATATTAAGAAGAAGTATCCTTGAGCCTATCGCTTCGTCTCCAGCGTTTATTTATTTTCTCTAGTGTCTTGCACCTACAAACACGCCTCCCAGCACCATGCCCACTCCGATGATGGCATAGACCGTGATATACTCATCCAGAAAAACGGAAGCCGCCAAGGTAGTAAAGAGCGGATTCAGATACAGATAGTTTGAGGCCTGTATGGTACCCAGTTGCTTGAGGATGACATTCCATACGGCAAAGCAGACCAGCGAAGCCAGTACGCTCAGAAAGAGGAGGTTCATCCATACTTCAGGATTTGCAAAGCCGGACAGGGGAAAGGTGAACGGGTGGACAATGAAAGCCGGCAATACGGTGATAAGACCATAAAAGAAGACTTTCCGTGCCACGAAAGTTGCACTGTAGCGTCCGGATAACTTGCGGATAATCAAGCTGTAGAAGGCCCATGAAAGGGCAGCGCAAACGGTAAGGAAGTCGCCCATGGGAGAGAGTTTCAAGACGAAACTTCCGTTGAATATCAGTAAGCCTACCCCCAATAAGGCTATCACGGAACCGCTGACCAGCATCTTTCCAGCCTTTTCCTGTTGCCGGGTGAGCAAGGCAAGGGCAGTGGTAAGCAGGGGAGTGGTGCAGATGATGAAGGCCACGTTGGTGGTCTGTGTCAGGCTTAGAGCCGTATTCTCGGTCAGGAAGTACAGCGTACCGCCCGTCAGTCCGGCTCCAAGGAAAAGCAGTTCATCCTTCCACCCGTTGGCCAGCAGCCGTCGGGTAGAAATCAGCCAGATGCCAAGGTAGGCAATCAGGAAACGGAGAAAGAAAATATCCTGCGGCGAGAGTCCGTTCTCAATCAGGATTTTGGTGGAGATGAAAGTGGTTCCCCATACCCCCACGGTGAGTACGGCAATCAGATGATATTTTGCGGAGACCGGTTTCGTCAGAAAAGAGAGTGACATGGCTTTATCTGTTTTTGCAAAAAAATAGGAAGTTAAAAAATACTTGTCGGATAATTGTGTTGCAAAAATACGAATAAAATTCTACCTTTGCCAAAGATAGAAATTATAAAAATGAATAGCAATGGATGAAAAAGTTGTAAAGGATTTGATAGACCGTTTGATAGACTTGTCGTTTGCTGAAGATATAGGCGATGGTGACCATACCACGCTGTCGTGTATCCCTGCCGATGCCATGGGAAAATCAAAGTTGTTGATTAAGGAAGAAGGTATCTTGGCTGGTATCGAAGTGGCAAAAGAAGTGTTCCACCGTTTTGACCCTACCATGAAGGTAGAAGTATTTATCAACGACGGAGCCCACGTGAAGCCGGGCGATGTAGCGATGGTAGTGGAAGGCAAGATTCAGTCGCTGCTGCAGACCGAACGTCTGATGCTGAACATCATGCAGCGCATGAGCGGTATCGCTACCATGACCAGCCGGTATGTGAAGCGTCTGGAAGGAACCCATACCCGCGTGCTTGATACGCGTAAAACTACTCCGGGTATGCGTATCCTTGAAAAGATGGCTGTAAAAATCGGTGGTGGTGTGAATCACCGTATCGGACTGTTCGATATGATTCTGCTGAAAGATAACCACGTAGACTTTGCCGGTGGCATTGACAAGGCAATTACCCGTGCCAAGGAATATTGCAAGGCGAAAGGCAAGGACTTGAAGATTGAAATTGAAGTGCGTAACTTCGATGAGTTGCAGCAGGTGCTCGATTTGGGTGGAGTAGACCGCATCATGCTCGATAACTTTACTCCTGAAAATACGAAGAAAGCCGTTGAAATGGTGGCTGGACGTTATGAAACGGAGTCATCGGGCGGTATCACGTTTGATACGCTGCGCGACTATGCAGAGTGTGGCGTAGATTTCATTTCAGTCGGTGCGCTTACTCACTCGGTCAAGGGATTGGACATGAGCTTCAAGGCTTGCTAAGCGGGATTTCATAGAAAATGATAGGTCAAAGAGGGTATGTCTGGACAGATTTCCGCAGGCGTATCCTCTTTTTTAATTGCTAATCGGGATGATAAAAGAAGAAATGCCAAAATTAATGCAAGACTCATCAGATAAAGACGGTCATGCAGAAACTGTTATGGATTATGTTATTTCATGGTGCTTAAGAAGAGCACAATCAATGTGCAAGACAGAGAAGCCTATCCTATATTCCAAATGCCGGTATATGCTTTGTAAATTGCTTGATATAGCTGTTTCAGATATTGAATCTGTTGAATTTAAAAGAGTGGAAGTTTGGAAACAATGGGAGAGGATAGACTTGTTTGTTGAAGTTGATGCTATAATGAATAAGGCTGAAAAACAATATGCAATCCTTATCGAAGATAAATTTTATTCCGGCCTGCGTAATACAACAGACACGGACGGTAGTTGTAAGAATCAATTAGAGGTATATAAAAGAAAATTCGAAGATTACTATAAAGAACAAAATGAGGAAAGAGAACTTAAATATGCCTTAATTACATGTATAGAAAGAGGGGATAAAAATTTTAGGCAGTATGAGGTAGCAGAGAATTTCGGGTTTAAAGTATTCTCGTTTTATGAACTTCTTGAAGATGAAAAGCCTACTGAAAGTGAAATATTTAATGAATTTTGGCTTCGTTGGGGCTCTTAATAGAGTAAATGTGACTCTGTTGTGATACAAATGACATCTCGGACATAATGTTACTGATGTTTTTTTGAATGAAAATCCCCTCTCTCCAAAGTTTACGGAAAACTCCGGAGAGAGGGGATTTTTGTAAGCAGTTTAGTAAGTTCCGGTCAGTTGCGGAACTTCAGTCCGTCGGCACTGCGCTCCACGATAATCGGACGCTCACGGTCAACTTCCTGCGACAAGAGCTTCTTCGACAAGTCGTTGAGCAGGTAACGCTGGATGGCACGTTTCACCGGACGCGCACCGAATTCAGGGTCATAGCCTGCGGTAGCGATGAAGTCCACTGCCTCGTCGGTCATCTGCAAGGTTACGCCGTTTTCTTCCAGCATGTGCTTGATACCGTTGATTTGCAGACGTACAATCTGTTCGATTTCCGTCTTGTTCAGCGGCAGGAACATAATCGTTTCGTCGATACGGTTCAAGAACTCCGGACGGATGGTTTTCTTCAGCATGCTCATCACCTCATTCTTGGTTTCCTCTACCACATCCTGCCGGTTGGCTTCGGTAATCTTCTCAAACTGGCTCTGTATATAGGCACTTCCCAAGTTTGAAGTCATGATGATGATGGTGTTCTTGAAGTTCACCGTGCGTCCCTTGTTGTCGGTCAACCGTCCGTCGTCCAATACCTGAAGCAGGATGTTGAACACGTCGGGATGCGCTTTCTCGATTTCATCGAACAATACCACCGAGTACGGTTTGCGCCGTACCGCTTCGGTCAGCTGTCCGCCCTCATCGTAACCCACGTATCCCGGAGGCGCCCCGATGAGTCGGGAAACGGAATGTTTCTCCTGATATTCACTCATGTCGATACGGGTCATCAGGCTTTCGTCGTCAAACAGATATTCAGCCAGTGCCTTTGCCAGTTCCGTCTTACCTACACCGGTGGTACCGAGGAAGATGAATGAGCCAATCGGTCGGCGAGGGTCTTGCAGTCCGGCACGGCTGCGACGTACGGCGTCGGCTACAGCCTGGATGGCTTCATCTTGACCGATAACGCGGTGATGGAGTTCGTCTTCCAGATGAAGCAACTTCTCCCGCTCGCTCTGCAGCATCTTGTTGACCGGAATTCCCGTCCAGCGTGATACCACGTCGGCAATGTCTTCGGCAGTCACCTCCTCCTTAATCAGTGCGCTGTCGCCCTGCTTGTGCTTCAAGTCCTCCTGAATGGAACGGATTTCATCTTCCAGCGATTTCAGCTTGCCGTAGCGTATTTCGGCTACTCGTCCGTAATCGCCTTCGCGTTCCGCCTTGTCGGCTTCAAACTTCAGCTGTTCTATTTCCTGCTTATTCTGCTGAATCTTGTTCACCAGCTCTTTTTCGCTCTGCCATTTTGCCTTGTACGAAGTTTCCTGCTCCTTCAGCTCGGCAATTTCCTTGTTGAGCTGAGCCAGTTTCGCTTCGTCTTTTTCGCGCTTGATAGCTTCACGTTCTATTTCAAGCTGTTTCAGCCGGCGTTCAATTTCGTCCAGTTCTTCCGGCAGTGAGTCACGTTCCATACGCAATTTGGCAGCAGCTTCGTCCATCAGGTCGATGGCCTTATCCGGCAAGAAACGCTCCGTAATATAGCGGTTGCTCAATTCCACGGCTGCAATAATCGCCTCGTCTTTGATACGCACCTGATGGTGGTTTTCGTAACGCTCCTTCAGTCCGCGGAGGATGGAGATTGAACTCAGCGTATCGGGCTCGTTGACCATGACGGTCTGGAAACGGCGTTCCAGTGCCTTATCCTTTTCAAAGTACTTCTGATACTCGTCCAAGGTCGTTGCACCGATGCTGCGCAGTTCGCCACGAGCCAGTGCCGGTTTCAGGATGTTGGCAGCATCCATCGCTCCTTCGCCTTTGCCTGCACCCACCAGCGTGTGGATTTCATCGATGAAGAGGATGATGTTTCCGTCCGATTTCGTTACCTCATTGATAACCGATTTCAGTCGTTCCTCAAACTCTCCTTTATATTTGGCACCTGCCACCAGCGCACCCATATCGAGTGAGTAGAGCTGTTTGTTCTTCAGGTTTTCGGGTACGTCACCGCGCAAGATACGCTGTGCCAGTCCCTCCACGATGGCTGTCTTACCCGTACCCGGTTCACCGATCAGTATCGGATTATTCTTGGTACGTCGGCTCAGAATCTGAAGCACCCGTCGGATTTCCTCGTCACGTCCGATAACCGGATCGAGTTTGCCGCTCCGTGCAGCCTCAATCAAGTTGATGGCATACTTGTTGAGCGACTGGTAGGTGTCTTCGCTCGACTGTGAAGTCACTTTCTGTCCCTGACGCAGTTCGGTGATGGCACTGCGTAACTCTTTTTCTGTCATGCCGGCATCCTTGAGCAGGGTGCTTACGGTAGATTTTACGCCGAGCAAGGCAAGGATGATGGCTTCCAGTGATACATACTCGTCGCCCAGCTCCTTGGAGCAGGTAACGGCTTTTTGCAGCACTTCATTGGCATCGCGGCTCAGGTAAGGTTCACCTCCTGAAACCTTAGGCAGTGAAGCAATCTGACGGTCGAGTACGGTACTGATTTGCTGTCCGTTGATACCGAGTTTCTGGAAGAGAAAATTGGTTACGTTTTCTCCCACTTTCAGCACTCCCGCCAGCAGATGTTCCGGCTCGATGGCTTGCTGTCCGAGGCTTTGCACCAAGTTGACAGCTTGTTGAACGGCTTCCTGCGATTTGATTGTAAAGTTGTTGAAGTTCATATGTTGTTAGTTTTTAAGTTTTTAAGTTTTTGAGTTTTTAAGTTTTCTGAGTTTCTAAGTTTCTTAGTTTTTAAGTTTTTGAGTTTTTGAGTTTCTAAGTTTCTTAGTTTCTAAGTTTTTGAGTTTTTGAGTTTCTTAGTTTTTAAGTTTTTAAGTTTTCTGAGTTTCTTAGTTTTTAAGTTTTTGAGTTTCTGAGTTTTTAAGTTTCTTAGTTTTTAAGTTTTCTAAGTTTCTAAGTTTCTTATGTCCTTATGTCATAAACTTTTAAGTCTCTCAGTTGGCAAGACTTTCAACTGCTAAAGCAATTCAGAATCTCGTCTCCGGTTACCTTGTATCTCGTTACCTCGTGATGTAGGGCAACCGAACTCGCTCTACTTAGTCCAAAAACTTTGCCAAGCCTGTTTTGAGGTATCTTTCTGACTATTTGTCACTTATGGATAAAAGCAAACTGCATTTTTGTCCGATTTACTAACTATTTGTCAGTTGGATGCCGGCTTTCCCGTGCCATATACCCACGAATCGCTTGAATGAGGAAAGCAAAACTGCACTTTTAAAGACAAATCGGTGAAAATTGAGTAGAGTGAATGAATCCCCGAAGGGGAAAGCCTAAATCTTGACCCTAACCATCGTTCACATGAAAATAAGTCGTATCTTTGCCTCAGAACCAAAAGAGGCGGTCGTTTTGTTTCCCACCCGGAAAACATCCGACAGGTTACGCCTCTCCGAAACAGAAATCACTTAAAAGCCTATAGACAGATGGAACAGAAAATAAAATTTGCCCCTAATGTAATCCTGATAGATGCCTCTTACCTTGATCAGACGGTAAAAGGAATGTCCGCCTATTTTGCACCTTTAGTGAATCGCGAATTGCCGAAAGCCGATCTTCCGCTGCTTTTGGAGTGTCTTTCGCTGGATGCCGGCATGCAGTTGGGCGACAATGAGATTCAGGTAATCTTTATTTACGATTCAGCTGAGCCCGCCCTGCTTCACTGTGCTCCGTCGGACTTGGAAAAAGAACTCCATAACGTAGCCTTCAAGAGCCGGCTGGGCGAATATGCTCTCTTCGCCTTCCAGCCTTCCGATATGGCAACCTGCGAAGACCTCTTTATCGAATCACTTCAGCTGGCAGGAGTATCCGATGATGTACAGCGTCTGGTGCTGGTAGCCGATGATACCTATGACGCTACCCGTCTGAAAGATGCTTTAGGAGAGATAAAGAAAAAAGAAAACGTAACCCTGTTTGCCATGAACCCGCCCGCATTTGAAACCGGATGTGCGTTTGAGATGTTGGGATTTGCCGTACTGCAGTCGTTAGGCATCCGTTCCGAAGAATTGTAATTCAGAGCTCACTCAAAGGTAACGGTTTATATCGCCCCGTCATCTAATAAAAAAAGAAGAAGAACCATGTCCGATTTCCGCCTGAAAGCCTTCTACAGCGTAGCCCATAACCTGAGCTTCACCAAAGCCTCCCAAGAGCTGTTTGTCAGCCAGCCCGCCATCACCAAGCACGTGCGCGAACTGGAGAGTCTGTATGGTGTCCGCCTGTTCAACCGCAAAGGAAACACCATCTCGCTGACCCATGCAGGAGAGGTCTTGCTTGAACATTGTGATCGCATCCTCTCCGCCTATCGCAGGCTGGAATACGACATGCATCTGCTCAACAACGAATCTGCCGGTGAACTCCATCTCGGAGCCAGCACCACCATTGCCCAGTACGTGCTGCCTCCCATACTGGCAGCCTTTACTGAGAAGTTCCCGAAACTGAACGTATCCCTCATCGATACCAATTCACGGAACATCGAAAAAGCCCTGCAGGATCATACCATCGACTTAGGCATGGTGGAAGGCGTATTCCGTCTGCCGAACCTGAAATACGAACCTTTCTTGTGCGATGAACTGGTACCCGTCGTATCCAGTACCTCGCCTCTTGCATCCTCCGAAAACGAGTTGACGCTCGATGAATTCCGAAGCATCCCGCTGGTGCTCCGTGAACGCGGATCGGGAACGCTCGATACCATTGAGATGGTGCTGGCAGAGCAAGGATTGAAACTTTCGGCACTCAACGTGCGGATGCATCTGGGAAGCACGGAGGGCATCAAGTCGTTCCTGCGTTGCAGCGACAGCATGGGCATCCTCTCTCTCTGCTCCATCGAACGGGAATTATGCGACGGCAGCTTCTCAATCATCGATATTGAGAAGCTGCAGTTCAAGAGGCATTTCTGTTTTGTTTCCGCACAAGGACAGGAAACACCTCCTGCCATCACCTTTATGCGTTTTGTGTCCGATTTTTATACCAAGACCGGAACCAGATACTGGGTCAGGAAGTAGCCGCCGCCTACCAGCCAGATGTAGAGCAGGAAAGCCAGAACGAAAGGTTTGGCACCTGCCTGTTTGAACTTCTCGATGCTGGTGTCGGTACCCAGTGCGGTCATCGCCATGGTCAGCATGAAGGTATCGATGTATTCGATAGCTCCGTTCAGCGGAATATCTTTTACGCTGTCCACTCCCAGCACATACTGCAGCAGCGAGTTCAGACAGATGATTCCGATGAATCCGAAGGCAAACCAAGGAATGGTAATCTTGCTCTTTTCTGCCTTTCCGTCGGCTGCCACCTTCTTTCGTCCGGCAAGGGCGAAGCTCATCACTACCAGCACCGGAGCCAGCATCATCACGCGGATCATCTTCGTGATAGTAGCCGTTCCGGCAATGCCCAGCGTATCGGTAGGATCCATGGCATTTCCGGCACCTGCCACGTGAGCCACTTCATGCAAAGTACTTCCCGTATAGATAGCCACCCCTGTATTTCCCAGTGCATCCAGCAAACCTGCCCGGTAGAGAATGGGGTAGAGGAACATCGAAATTGTTCCGAAGATAACCACGGTGGATACCGCAATGGCTGTCTTGTGACCTTCACACTTCACCACAGGCTCTGCACCCAATACAGCCGCAGCACCGCAAATGGCACTGCCGGTAGCCGTCATCAGGGAAGTGTCCTTGTCCATTTTCAGCAGTTTTCCCAACCAGATTCCGAGGAAGATGGTTCCCACCACGATAATCGAGTCGATAACCACAGCCGGAAGTCCCACAGCTGCCACTTGCGTCAGTGTCAGACGAAACCCGTAAAGCACGATACCGGCACGCAGAATCTGCTTGGTGCAAAACTTGATACCCGGCACCCACGTTTCGGGCAGCTTGTTGCGCAGGCTGTTGGCATACAGCATACCTAAGATGATTCCTACAATCAGTGGACTGAATGACAGGCTTTTTACAAAAGGGATTTCGGCAATGTAAAAAGCAGCGAATGAAAATAAGGCAATCAGAAGAATGCCATGAAAAGTGTTTGCTCTGTTTCTTTTGCTGAACATGGTTTGAATGTTTTGAGTTTATAAGTTTTTGAGTTTATGAGTTTTTGAGTTCTTGAGTTTATAAGTTTTTTGTTAGTTGACAAGGCTTCAGTTGACAAGTTGACAAGGCTTGACATTT
>CAUBDX010000035.1 GCA_958434805.1 uncultured Phocaeicola sp. | reverse complement strand
TATTTACTGCCAGAGCCGCTTAGGCTTGGCGAATTTTTAACGAACTATTGTTTTATTAAAGCTCATAAAAAATAAATTTAAGTCAATTATTGAATATCCGCCTAAACGTAAGCAGTCACTTTAGACCCGTTAAGGACCTAAAGAAACCTATTTTTATAAAGTTTTAAGAATTAACTTTGATTTATACGCTTAGTTAGACGGTCATAGGCTGCCATTTATGTGGTAACAAATTAACCAGTTCCTTCTTAGCAGTTTTTCCAATCCGTCGAAAGACATCACACAGATAGGCCACCGCATTCAATTTGTGATTGCGGATATTGGCAAAAACAGACTGTAATCTTGCAAAACGAACTCCGGATTCAGGACTGCCTACAAAAAAGCTGTTGTTGCGGTACTTGGCTATTCTGCGAATTTGCCGTTCACAACAATTGTTGGACAAATCTATCAGGCCATCTTCCAGACAGTGCAATATACAAGGATATTCCGTCAGGACATACTTGACTGCCTTGAGAAGTTCCGGTTCTTTCTCAGGGTCCAACAAATTATGTAGTCTATCCAGCTCCTGTTTCAAATCATTAAAGAGTGGAGCTAACAGAAGATTTCGCTCTCTTTTTATATCATCCGGATGCTGATACTGATCCTTTATCTTTTTATCACGATGAAATATCTCATCTATGATATCTACCAGCTGTCTGGCATCTCTTGTCTGCGGTCGGAGGAACAGAACCGCTTTGAGGACTTGAAGTGGCAGGAGGATCATTAACGTCATCCTGCTTCCGGTCCCTAAGCATGGCTATCTCATTTTCTTTGGCTGCCAATTTAAGAGCAAAGGAATCTAGCATCTCCTGTTTCTCCCGATTGAAAGAAGCTATCAGCTCCTGCTTCTGCATGTCAAATTCTGCACGGATAGCACTGGTCAGTGACTCCCTGATGGAATCGGACAGGCTCACCGCTCCATGACCCATGAACATGGCAGTCATTTGGGAAACCAGTTCAGTAACCTTGCTCAACTGTTCGTCAAGTCTGGACTGAAGGTCATTGACTTTATCGAGAAGCGCAGAGATGCGAAGCTCCGCATCATGCGCCTTCTTTTCGGCTGCACGACGGGCTCGCTTCTCTGAATTCAGTTGGGAAACGAGTATTTCCTGGGCATGTTCTTCAGACTTTAACATGTCATAAAGATACTCATTTTTTCTCATACAAACAAAGTTTAATCCATTGATTATTAGATATATAAGTTAATTATTGTTTAAACAGAATAGGACTCTGACTCACCAAAGTCATCACCATTTTCATCTTCGTATACATCCTCATCATCAAACTCTTCTTCATCAACCTCATCAAAATATTCATGCTTGTTCAGGCGAATTACGCCTTCCATGATGTACACAAAATCTTCCCAGGATATATGATAGACATGCTTGTCTGCATCCTCGAATACAGGAGTTACAAAACGGCTGTTCTGAAGTATCTTTTCAGTAAGAATTGCTCCACCATGATTATGATAATAAACTCGCATACGCTTAAAGTCACGGGACAAGAAGATATAGACATCACCATTGGTGGGGTCTTTGTGCAATTTACTCTTTATATAATCACGCAAGCCTCTGTGTCTATAACGCAAGGTCACTTCATCTGTACAGATGTAATACTTGAATGTAGCTGAAAGATTCAACATGGCTTCACCTCCATTTCTTTCATAAAGGTAGCCAAAGACTTGGCACTACAATTACCGATATTAATCACAAGGTTCTGCCCAAAATGCAAGACCACATCCGAGAATCCTGATGACTTCTGTACGTTGGAAGTAAGGAGAACGGAGGTTTGTTCATTGTGTTCCGGTTCTTTAGGAGCATCAACCACCAGGGGTTGAATCTCTATATCCGGCAACAGGTTAGACACTTCTTCTGCTTTCTGTTTCTTTGGCTCAGCAGCCGGCTTCCTGTAAGAGGGCCGTCCCAAACAATTACACATCTTTGAATAACTTACTCGCTCTGCCTTGCAGAACTCTTCCAGATTGATGCCGCCATATTCATTCAGAAACAGGCGAACCTTGGAGGCATAAAAGTCTCCTTCTTTGTTTTTTCGGTTCATCTTCACTACGTTTTAAAATTCACGGTGAAGATAGGTTTATATATTAGGTATGTCAAGACGGTCTAAAGTGACTGCTTACACTTTTATTATAAAGATTCTTTCTCATTTTATGTTATCACTTCAATCCAGGATCCCTCTTTCAAAAGATTCACTTTCCGCTACCCTGAACCGAGTTTTATTATTTAATCAGTTTTGAATTAAACATTGGCTAGCAGCCAAAGAAGTTTTGCAATATATAAAAAGCTATAAGGGATTGTGTTCTTGACACAAAACGGCTGGATCGGCTCCCAGGAGACTAAGCCTCGGTCTGGTACTGAAAGTAAAAATTTCTATGCTATACATAATCAGTAAACTTGCTTCGCCGCGAGGGTAGAGTTTTCAATCAATAGCATTTTATACTGCTTACGAAACAAAATAGCTTCCTTAGATAATTACAGAGAGGCTGTAGAAGTGGAATTCAGAGCTAATTCATCAAGCAGTCCAGAGTTGACCACGTAATGGTGAATCACAATCACCCACATCACTAGGATGCGGTATAGTTCGAGATTTGAATTTCGTGTTTTTGCTTGTTGCATTGATTTGATAATTTTACTGATTGGTACTCCCCGCAAGAAGCGACATGTAATTCTCTAAAGTAAATCTTCGGTAAAACTTAATGAAGCCCATGAACAACACGTTACAAAAAGCAAGCATTCCCATAAGAATCCATAAAGCTTTCCAATTAAAACATCCATAAGAAATGTCAGTAGCCCAATATTCATATATTGTCAACAACTGAATTACAAGCAAATAATCAAAAAACAAACAAGTTATCAGAGTGATTGCTCGTAAGAAACCATAAATGGCTATATAATTATCCGTTTTGCGTTGACACTGGGGGATATTCAAATACACATAGTGCATGATAATCCGATGATAATCTGCTCGTGAGTTTACATCAGGACGGGATATGTTGAGCTTTTCTGAAAGGGCTGTAATCTTCGTAAAGATACTGTTTCTCACATACCTGTCCAAAGGACGGGTTACGAATTTAACTATGGATATTTTTTTATTTAACGGCAAAAAAATTACAGATATAGGAAACAGCATAAAGGATACAAAAAGACGCCATATAAATTTTCCATTCACGAACATCTTCAAACGGTTGAATATAGTATGAATTAAGCGCATGAAAATGTTTAAATGACTGTATTTTTTTTGTTTTCGTATATGAAATATTTACTGAAAAGAATACGTTTGTCTTCTTCCGGATGCAGCAGATAATAAGAAGGATAACCAAAGACACGGTTTGCAAAAAATTCTACCGACGTCGACGACAGATACGCTATTACATGCCCCGATATGTACGCTAGCACAATGATAACCACAGTTGACTCCCACCACTTCATATTAAGAATTTCGGAAAACATATTGGTAAAAGTCGTTATACTGAAATATTTTTCTATCGGTGCAGACGTACCTAAATAAACACAATAGGTCAACAGCATCATTGCCACCAGTCCGGGAAACAAATATCCCAAAAAATCATAAAAAGAAAAAGGATTCTTATTCATACCGATGTGTTATCACTTTCCATGGTTTGCATGTTGTTGCTTCCCACATAGTTGGCATCTGCCGAGGAATATTCTACATTTTCCGTCAAGTGTGCCAATACTTCACTATGGTTGGAAAGGGTTATATGAAATTGTGAACAACTCATTTCAACAAATTTCCTCATACTGATGCAGCAGAAACGGCTCTCAGCCTCTTGATGAAACTCATTTATCAATTCATGACGCGGAGAAACCAATTGATCTTTTACAATATAATACCAGTCTTTCCTTATGTTTCCAGTGACCAACAATATATCCTTCCGATTATTGTTTCCTTCCATTTCCTTTGAGTATTTTATCATCTGCTTCCATACTATCAAGTCATGATAACAGATTCTTTTATCAGTATGCGAACCTCTGGCATATCCCGGAGGAATGGAACGAGGATACCTCTCCTCTCCATCCGAATAAATATGGGTCAATTCCCCGTCTTGATATGAAGGACCTATCTTGTTTCTGAAAAGAGTATCCATCCTCTCCTTTATAGGGCTTGATTTTAACGCATCAGTAAGCTCTGCCTGCTGGTCATTACAAATCTCACGAATAGACTCGATAGCCCGGTTCAATACATCAATATGATTTTGCCTCAGATAAGGAAATTTTTTAAAACATGTAATGGCATCATGACACTGGGTAAGATGGGAAAGTGCACTGTTGATATGGTCAATCTGCTTGATAATCTCCCCGTTCATAGCATGGTGGTAAAGCCAAGCCACATCATAAGGCAACCAAAGTCTTCCTTTGACTTGGCTGTCTTCCATAAGGCTTAACAGACTTTCCACCACCTCCTTCTTCATTCGGAAAAGGTCAAGCAGAACATCCACATCGAAAACAATGGTTGCAGAAGAAATCAGTCTACCAATCTCATTCTCATCGAATAAATAAAAACCAGGAAAATGTTCCTTCATAACATATTGTTATTTTACCAGATTTGTTTTCACCCACTCGTCGTTGGCAAGCACTTTAGTCCACGCCCCCGACCGTCCACTTTGAATAACAATAAGCCGGTCTCCGGAGTCAATGAACTGTTTCAGATAATCTCTTATCTGAGGAGCTTCGGATTCACTGACCACCGCCCATGCCGACTCGGTAAGTTTTCCCCAATTGGGAAAAGACTTTAATGCCTGATACAAGCGGTCATAATCTCTTCCCGGCTGACATAAATCATATAAAACGATATAGCAGTGCTGGATCATGGCTTATGCAATATAGTCGGAACTAAGTCCTTTACAATGAACAAATCTTCTTCAAAACGTAGAAGTTCTGTATTTGTTTCTTTGTGATTAAGCCAATCTGCCAATAATTGAGGGTAATTAAAGCCAGCTAGATATGCCAAAGGATAGTGACCAGAAATTCTACAATTCATCTCTATAATAAAAATACCCTTTTCCGTTTTAAAACAATCCACAGACAAGATTCCTTCATGCCGACTCGCTCCTGCAATTTTTGTGGTAGCTTCAATAAAAGGTAAGTTCGAAACTGTACGACCTAAATCGGTCTCACCACTTCGCATCGTTACTTTTTGCTTGGCAAATGTTGAAATATAGTTCCCCTCCAAATCGTTCAGAACATCTAATCCATACTCTTCACCTACCATAATTTCTTGGTAAACAATCGCCTCTTCACGAGTGAATGAAGACTCATACTTTAAATATGATTTGAATATATCTTTATGGCATTTTTTTGTAAACACCTCTAATTCCTCCTCGTTATCTACTTTGTAAATTCCCATTGAAGCCATACCCCAACGCGGTTTCATAATAATAGGATAAGACAAGGTCCCCTCATTTATAGCTTTTTTTACATCTTCCAAATGGAGATAGGTTCTCGGAGTCTGTAATCCCAATTCTTTAATAAAAAGAAAAGTTTTCCATTTGTCATTACAAATTTCTACAAATTCTGAACTAGCTAAAATAAGCTGTATACCATTTGCTTCGAATGCTTCTCTATTCTTAGCCAGCACAAGAAGGTCTATGTCAAATAGAGATAAAACTGCACTGATTTCTTTTTCTTTGCAATAATTTATAATTGAAGAAATGTAATCTTCTGAATAAATTAAAGGAGAAATAAAATAGCCATCAGCTCTCTCCAACGCAATAGTATAATCACTGTTTGAAGCATAAACTTTATTAATTCCGTTTGCCTTTTTAAAGTAATCAACAAGATATGCTCTTCTTCCTGCTGAAGTTAATAGTATATTAATCATTTTATTTTATATTTTTTAAGTCTTCTAATGTTAGCTCTTTTGTAAATAGATGAGCATTTTTTTGTATTCGCTCTTCATCCCAATGCCACCATTCAATAGATAAAAGTTTTTGAATGACATCTTGTGGAAATCTATATTTCAAGATTTTTGCAGGTACCCCTCCAACAATAGCATATGGAGGTACATCTCTATTAACTAAAGCATTTGCACCTATAACAGCTCCATGCCCGATATGTACCCCTCTCAAAATAGTTGCATTACATCCTATCCATACATCGTGACCAATACTACATGGTTTTTCAAACTTTGTAACAGGAAGCAGTAACTCTTTTGGTAATATACCATAACTATCATTATGCATAAATGGATGAGTTGACAAGCGGTGAAAATCATGCTCAGGAGGTCCGATAGTTACCCCATACGATATGGAGCAAAAGCTACCAATATCAGAATTAAATAACATATCAAAAGGACCAGTATACGTACACTTTCCTAAATGACAATTTAATATCAAGTTATTACGATCAATACGTACATTTTCTTCTAAAACAGACTTTCTTACACGACTGTTTTCACCAACAATACAATTGCGCTTCACTTCCGAATCTGTAATTTCTGACCGGAAGTATGTTCGTACATGTTCCGCTATTACAGATTGGGAGATGAGCTTTTGTTCATCTCTTTGTTCCATTCATTTATTACTATTTTTCGTTTCCCAGAATTAAGAACAGGTATTTCGTCTAACCATTCTACGGTAATAACCGCATCATCGCCAAGCACTTTTTTCAATAAATCAATAAAGAATGATTCATTTCCTTTTATTTTATCATCTCTAACAACAAGACGAAGAAGATAAGTCTTTTCATCCTTTTGAACAAATTGATATTGCTTTATAGACAGATTATTATAGATTTCAGCGGGCAAGCTATTAAAAAAATCCAAACGTTGTCCATTCGTACAATAAATCATATCAGTGATTCGACCTGATAAATTCTCTATACTCTTAATAAAACCATGAGTATCGTATTCGTGCGGAGCTGCTAAATCACCAATTTCATAACGAATCATAGGAAAAGCATAATTCGTAAAGTCTGTAACAACAATCCGACCAACTTCTCCTAAATCCACGGGCTCATCCTTGTCCAATTTTAATATTTCAATAATGCACCCTGCTCCGTTTAGATTAATTTTAAGCCCTGACCCGTTAATATCAGATTGACCGAATATTCCGTTTTCCTCATTACCATACTGAGAAATGATATCACAATGTAAATAATTTACAACTCTATTTCTTAACTTCTCTTGAAGTAATTCGCCAACAGATATAAAAGTGACTTTATGGTTAAACTTTAGATTTTTTTCCTCCATCGTTTGGGTAATGGTGTCTAATGTCGTCATATACCCTCTAACCACTTTTATTTTCTTAGCATTGATAATATCAATAATCTTAAGAACTTTATTCTCATTCAGGTTGGCATTATCAACATACCATATATTCAAATCTTCATTATACTTATAATCGCGTTTATCAGACCAATAATGGGCTACTGCGCGCAAATGCATCATAGGTTCAAAAGAATGAAAACCTATTTTTTCATTTTCAGCTTTTATAATTGCAATACGCCTTAACCTGCACCTTGTATCTTGCCGTACCTCAAATGGAGTCCCTGTGGATCCAGAGGTTTTCTGTACATGCAATTTCCCTTTTTGACCAGGAATTTTATCAATAGGAGTACAAAATGATTCATAATCTGACAAATAGATATGCTTATTAACAACAGGAAAGTCGGATAAAGAATCTCCATGAACATTATTTATATAATATGGCACATTATGTTTTGCAAATTCTAATAGCTTATTCAAACAGGCTATTTTACCCCCCCCTATATCATTATATTGATTTTCAATAATTTGCATACACTCAGAAAATTCCTTCCACATCGGAGAGCCATGCAAGAAATCATTAAACCAATACTTTTTTCTTAAATAAACAGCTTTTAGATTCATTATCTTTCAACTATGCAATTCAATGTTCTTTCAATATCTTCCTCACTCAATGCATGATGCATAGGCAAACAAATCACAGAGTCTGCCATTTTATGTGCTTCCGGCAAGTTTGCTGGATTGGCACTTTCCAGTCCACGATAAGTAGAGAAAGTACTGATTAGTGGATAGAAGTAGCGACGACCCAATACGTTCTGTTCTTTCATCTTGAAGTAGAGTTCATCGCGAGTCATGCCATATTTAGCAGCATCAATGAAAATAGGAAAATAGGAATAGTTGTGTTTTACACCCGGCATGTCGTCGAAGAAGGTGATTCCTTCTACTCCACGCAGAGCTTCCCGGTATTTCACAGCTACCTGGTGGCGGGCTTCGATAGCTGCATCTACCTGACGGAGATTCAATAGACCATAGGCTGCTCGCATTTCGTCCATCTTGCTGTTGATACCCGGTGCCACGACAGTAACTTCATCGTGGAATCCGAAGTTCTTCAAATCATCAATGCGCTTCTTGGTGCGTTCATCGTGCATTACCAAAGCTCCACCTTCAATGGTGTTATACACCTTTGTAGCATGGAAACTCAAGGTAGACATATCGCCTGCGGTAAGGATACTCTTTCCATTCACTTCTACTCCGAAAGCATGGGCTGCATCGTAGATGACTTTCAAGCCATAGCGGTCGGCTATTTCCTGAATACGTTCGGTATCGCAAGGCTTACCATACACGTGTACCGGCATGATGGCGGTAGTTTTCGGCGTGATGGCAGCTTCTATCTTATCAGGGTCTAAGTTACCGGTTGCCGGGTCAATGTCCACGAATACGGGTTTACATCCGTTCCACCAAATGCTGTGAGTAGTTGCCACAAAACTGGAAGGGGTGGTGATTACCTCTCCTGTGATGCGCAAGGCTTGAAGCGCAGTCAACAAAGGCAAGGTACCATTGGTGAAAAGGCTCACATAAGGTACTTTCAGGTAAGCAGCCAGTTCTTTTTCTAGTTCTTTGTGGTAATGACCGTTATTGGTAATCCATTTACGATTCCAGATGTCTTTCAACAGTTCGTTGAATTCCGTCAAGTCCGGCAATAAGGGAGAGGTGACGGTAATAAGTTTGTTATCCATTTGTATGATTGTATTTTTACGATTTTCGTTTGAGCATGTATTTCACGTCATTCAGCTCATCGAACTTAAACAGATAGGCTCCGCCCAAATAGACTAGGCTGCCAACAGTTCCACCCACAAGTATTTGAAGCAGATAATTTGAAATAAATTGGTTTAAAGCAAGTATAACTCCAAACAAAACAAGGGATAAAAGCAAGGTGGGAAACAAATCACGCATTTGTTTGAGATAGCCCACATTAATCAGCTTACCTGTATAATAAGTATTTACAGCCAAACAAACTAAAGAAGAAATAATACCCCCTATGCAGAATACGACTAACCCCAATGGAAGTGTTACGACCAAAATAGAAAGTCCTATGATTTTCTTTATGACCTCCAAACGAAAAAAGAGATCGGTTCTTCCTTTTACTTGCAACAGATTAAGATTGATAGAATGTATAGGATACCACATCAAGGAAAAGCATAATAACTGAAGAAGTATGATACATGTTTCCCACTTTGCTGTAATCATGGTAAGGATAAGAGGTCGTGCCAATCCTGCCAAAAGCATCATTAACGGAAAAACAACAAAAGCGGTAGTTTTCAGCATCCGACGATAATTACGAGCCAGAGACTCATCGTCATCCTGCATCTTGCTCAACACAGGAAAGGTTACGTTCTGAATTACACCCGTTACATTTTGAGAAGGCATGATAGCATAATTACGAGCGCGATTATAGACACCTAAATCGGCAGGAGAATAATATTTTGCAACAAAAAGGGGAGTAATATTGCTATAAGCAGTTTCAAGAAGGCTGGATGCCAACATTTTATTTCCATAACCCCACAAATACTTGAAAGATTCATTCGACCATCCGGTATGGGGATACCATCTTACAGCCCATACGATTAATATCAAATTTAAAAAGCCGGACAATACACCCGATATAACCAAAGCCCACAGCCCATACCCCATATAAGCCATAGTTATACCTACGATTGCTGAAAAAATTTTGGTCGCTATAGATATTTTCGTGGGTGTCTTAAAATCAAGTTTCCGCTTCAAAATGACATATTGCACCGTAGTAATCGGTCCCCAAAGAAAAGTAAAGGCTGTTACCCTGATAAGAGGAATCAAGACAGGGGTCTCAAAATAAGAAGCGATATAAGGGGAGGCAAAAAACAGTGCCGCATACATTAAAATCCCCATACCTATGCTATATAAAAATAAAGTGGAATAATCTTTCTCTTCAATCTCTGGTTTACGGATTAACGCTCCTGCCATTCCGCTATCTTGGAAAACAGCTGCTATTGCTAAGAATACTCCCGGCAAAGCGGTAATTCCATAATCGGACGGTGAAAGCAGTCTTGCCATTACAATACCTACACAAAACTGCATCCCGTAATTAGCAAACTGATTAAAGAAACTCCAGTATAGTCCTTTTTTTGTTTGTTGCTTTAAATTGGTAGTTGAGTTACTCATCTTTTGTCTTTTGC
Source organism: uncultured Phocaeicola sp. (assembly GCA_958434805.1). The sequence continues at coordinate 16,519 of CAUBDX010000035.1, read as the reverse complement.
TTATTTAATTAGCAAAACTTATTGGTTGACAATTTTTATAAAATAATCTTTTCATTCTCCGTGCAACCAACTCATGCGTCCTACACCGCCCTACACTGCACCATACACGCCATAATCAGCTATAACACAATACATTGACCCTAAAAACGTGTAGGGTGCAGGCAATTTTTACGAAAACTGATTTTGAGGAGAAGGAATAAGCACTATAACATTAGTAACGACTGAGCAAAGTCATAGTAACAACGAAGCGGAGTCGTAGTAACGACCAAGCGAAATCATAGTAATGACAAAGCGAAATTATTAGTAACGGCAAAGCAATGAAGGACTTTAGTCTCTTCTAAAAATATCGCGTGTATATACCTTGCCCTGCACATCATCCAAGCATGCATCGTAACGGTTGGCAATGATAGCCTGGCTCTGCTGCTTGAAGGCTGCAAGGTCATTCACCACCCGGCTGCCGAAGAAGGTCGTACCGTCTTCCAGCGTGGGTTCGTAGATGATGACTTCGGCTCCTTTCGCTTTGATACGCTTCATGATGCCTTGAATGGCACTCTGACGGAAGTTGTCAGAGTTCGACTTCATGGTGAGGCGGTAAACCCCGATTACGCAGCGGTGTTCCTTGCCGGCATCGAAGCTGTTGGCATCGGCATAACCGTAATAGCCGGCTTTGTGGAGTACGGCATCGGCAATGTAATCCTTACGGGTACGGTTGCTTTCTACAATGGCTCCTATCAGGTTTTCGGGTACATCGGCATAATTTGCCAAGAGCTGCTTGGTGTCTTTGGGCAGACAGTAGCCGCCATAACCGAAGGAGGGGTTATTATAATGGGTACCGATACGGGGGTCTAAGCCTACCCCTTCGATGATGGCTTTCGTGTCGAGTCCCTTGACTTCGGCATAGGTGTCGAGTTCGTTGAAGTAGCTCACGCGGAGGGCAAGATAGGTGTTGGCAAAGAGTTTCACAGCTTCGGCTTCTTTCATGCCCATGAAAAGGGTGTCTACATCGGGCTTCAAGGCTCCTTCCTGCAACAGAGAGGCAAAGGTACGGGCTGCTTCATGCATCCGCTCCACATTGGTTATGGCTTGGATGGCTTCGTTTTCTTCGGCAAACTCTGGACGGTCTATCAGTTTGGGATAGCCTACGATGATGCGGCTGGGATAGAGGTTGTCATAAAGGGCTTTGCTTTCACGAAGAAATTCAGGCGAGAACAGCAGGTTGAACTGCTTGACGCCTTTTTGGGCATATTTCAGATAGAGGTTGCGGGTATAGCCCACGGGGATGGTGCTTTTGATGACCATCACGGCATCGGGGTTGACTTCTAAGACCAAGTCGATGACTTCTTCCACATGGGTGGTATCGAAGTAGTTCTTTACCGGGTCATAGTTGGTGGGAGCTGCAATCACTACAAAGTCGGCGTCTTTATAGGCGGAAGTTCCGTCAAGGGTGGCTGAGAGATCCAGTTCCTTCTCTGCCAAATACTTTTCTATATACTCGTCCTGAATGGGAGAAATCTTCCGGTTGATTTTATCTACTTTTTCGGGAATGACATCTACGGCAGTCACGTGATGGTGCTGTGCCAACAGGGTGGCAATGGATAAACCGACGTAACCGGTTCCGGCTACGGCAATGTTCTGCTTCATTTTTAGTTTTTTTAGTTGACAAGTTAACGAGTTAACGAGTTGACCAGACTTTTTTAAAGGTGACAAGTTGACGAGAAGACAAGGGAACGAGGTCTGAAATGCCTGGTTACTTGTGTACATAGAGTAAAAACTTTCTAAAGCCTTGTCGACTTGTCAACTGAAGCCTTGTCAACTCAAATCACTTCCTCAAAATCTTCTTTATGCACGCCACGGATAGCCACAGCATAGCCTCCGAAATCGAAGACCAGCTGGCGGTCGCGGTCAATGCGAACGATGTATCCTTCATAGCCGGCAAAGGGACCAGTGAGCACACGCAACTTCACATGCTCTCTCGCAAACTTCTCGAAGGGGTCTCGGAGGAAGGTGACTTGTTCGGGATGGGTCTTCATGACATTCATGAACGGCTGCATCACGGCATCTTCTATAGAGGCGGGACGAGCTTTGCAGCGGTCGTTCACCAAATGGTAATTGGGAAAATTTTGCTTCAGAAACTCCTGCAAATCCTTCACCGTACCTTGCAGAAAAACAAGACCGCACACGGTAGGTTCCAAGGTCTTCTTGACTCTGCGTTCGTTTTCCTTGTCACCGTATTGATAGCGTAAGGACTGGTGGATAAAATAAGGTTGCGGATGGAGGGCGTTTTCTTCCTTTCCGTTATAAGTATCCAGCCATTTCTGCAAAGTCTTTGCTGCCTTATGCTGGAGATACAAATAACTCCATGAAGTGGGTTTCCGGGAAGTATCTTTTTTCTTTTTGTCCTGATAAGGGCGGGATATTCCTTCTACTTTCGAAGCCGATGTCTTTTCAGCCCCGATAACGTGGATGCCCTTTGGAAAGCGGCTGCTTTCACTGGCTGTAGAAGGTGAATTCAAGCAATCCTGCGTCATTTTCTCTTTCTACTTTATGTCTGTCGTTGCTACGAAGCTTACTGTTTCGAAAAGCTTTGCCCGTACAGAGTTTGTGTTCATATTTGTTTGTTTTTAAACTCACTCTTATTAGAAGAGTGGCATTCTCTACTAAATACATGACAATCCGTTACTTACGATTCGACAAACGGTGAATTTTCCGAATATCCAATCACACATTTACTTATTCCAAAAAGAAAACGAACGCCGAATCGCATGAAAATCAAATAATTTTTCTATCTTTGCAGGCAAATGCCACTCTTCTAATAAAAGAGTGGCATTTTGTTTATGCTCATATCGAATGGAATAGACTACCGCCTGTGCCTAATTAAAAATTAGGTTTAGTGGGAAAGAAACTGCTTTCCCCACACCGGAAAAACAAAAATTCCTTTATGCAAACCATAAACATAAGCTTTGTTTTTACAGCCAAAAGCTTTGAATAGAGTTTTCTTCCGCAAGTTTCCGGTTTTTCTTTCTGGAAAATTTAAAATTTCAAGACTCTCTTCAGTATTTTCTTGTTTGCCTGATTGACTGCAGCTGTGTCCAGCGTATCCAGATAGATTTGAGTGGTTTTATAAGATTGGTGTCCCATACCTTCACTGATGGTAGCAAGGGGAATATCCATACATAAAGCAATGCTTGCCCAAGTATGACGGGCTACATACGTGGCAAGGGGCATCTTGAGTCCTATCATATCGCCTATTTTCTTTAAGTTGCGGTTTACATTCTGCTCTACCTGTTTGTATCGGACATACGGATTGGGTTCTTTTCCGGTGAGGATGGGAAGCATGTAAATGGAGTCTTGGGTGCGATGGGCATATTTGCCGACGAGGGTCTGCATGGGTTTCTCCCACTCCACCGTAAGATGCTGATGGGTTTTTCTGCGGGTGTAGCTCACCATCCCGTGCTTCAGGTCGCTCTTTTTCAGATATGCCATATCTACAAACGACATACCGCGCATATAGAAGCTGAAGAGGAACAGGTCACGGGCGAGGTCTAAGGAAGAGCCCTTGGGCAGTTTCAGCTTTTCGATGAGCCGGATTCCTTCCATCGTAATGGCACGCTTATGGGTGCGTACACTGCCGCAAGACAGACGGGCGAAGATGTCACAGTCGGGGGCTATACCAGTTTCTGCTGCCCTGCGATAAAGGGTGCGGAGGGTACGGAGATAGTAAGCTACGGTGTTTTGCTTCAGTCCGCGGTTTAACAACCAAGCCCTGTACTGCTCCATCAAATCGGGAGTCATCTGGTTAAAGGGAAGGTCTTCGTTGCTCCGGAATTCTTTGAACCGCCGAAAGGCATGCATATAATTGTTACGGGTTCCGATACACTGCATTTGCTCTTTCTTGTCTATCTGTGCCCAGATAAAGGTGAAAACGCTCTGACAAGGTGGCTGCAAACGGGATTTTCCCGCAAGACCGGAAGAGCGGAATTTTAAATGATTAGTTGACATATGATTGGGTTTTGAGTTTTTGAGGTAAGTAGGCTTTTAGATAGTTGACTAGGCTACAGATACTAATTTGTAGCACCTAAGAACAAAAAATTATCGAATAAGAAAAACAACTTTCTTGGAAATTATTTATACATTTGTAGGTTACACGAAAATCGGTTATGATAATGAAACAAGTTATAGCGTACTTTGCTTTTCTGCTATGCCCGTTTGTCGGCATGGCTCAGGAGAATGAATCAGACATCCAGCCGGCAGATTCGCTGAGTGTGCCGCTCTATGCCCCGATGCCGGAAAGCGGAAGCTACCTTCCTTTCTGCATGTATGGCATTACGCCTTTTCACTGCGGCTATGCTACTTGGCAACTTCATGAAGGGCTGAATGCTTCTTTCGGAATGAATGTAACCTTCAGTCCGAGCCGATATGCTCCTTCGGGGGTGGGATTCGGACAGGATGCAGCCTTTTTCTATGCGCGTCCGCTGACGAAACGGTTCAGCATGGCAGCGGGTTTATATGCCAGCAACATGAGCTGGGGAGGCTTGAATTACCGGAACATCGGGTTTGCAGCCATTGCCGGATTTCAGGTCAACGAACGGATTAGCCTGTATGCCTACGGAACCAAGTCGTTCATGCCGAAACGCTCACCTCTCTATTATCCCTTGCCGAATTTTGACCCAGACCGTTTCGGAGGAATGGTCCGCTTTAAATTAGGCGAAAGCAGTTCTTTCAGCATAGGGGTAGAAGGGCTGAGGTATCCGGGGATAAGACCATATTAGGTAACTAGGTTCTACAAACCAGGTACCAGATATCTATCCGGATGGAAAACCTAGTCAACTTGTGTCTATAGCCTAGTCAACTTGTCAACTCGTCAACTTGTCAACTAAAAACTTGTCAACTCGTCAACTAAAAAACTAAAACCAATGAACTATCAAGAAACGCTAAATTATCTATATAACAGTGCTCCCCTCTTTCAGCATGTCGGAGCGGGTGCCTATAAAGAAGGACTATCGAATACGCATGCACTGGATGAACATTTCGGTCATCCGCATCAAACTTTCCGTACTATCCATGTGGCAGGAACCAACGGAAAGGGTTCTTGCTCGCATACACTGGCTGCCATTCTACAGTCGGCTGGCTATAAGGTGGGACTCTATACTTCTCCTCATCTGGTGGATTTCCGCGAACGTATCCGCGTGAACGGAGAACCTGTTTCACAGGATTTTGTAATCAATTTTGTGGAAAATCACCGGAGTTTCTTCGAACCCCTACACCCGTCTTTCTTTGAACTTGCCACAGCAATGGCTTTTCTCTATTTTGCTCAGGAGAAAGTAGATGTGGCTGTCATTGAGGTGGGTCTTGGAGGACGGCTGGACTGTACGAATATCATTCAGCCCGATTTAGGTATCATTACCAACATCAGTTTCGATCATGTTCAGTTCTTGGGAGATACATTAGAAAAAATTGCTTCGGAGAAAGCCGGAATCATCAAGCTGCATATGCCTGTGGTTATCGGAGAAACAACTCCCGAAACTAAGATGGTGTTCAAGGAAAAAGCGCAACAGATGCAGGCTCCTATCTTCTTTGCAGAGGAGGAACAGTTACTGCAGGCTGCTGAGCGGATGCCCGACGGGGGATATTGTTACCAGACTTCTGTCTATGCGGATTTGAAGGGAGAATTAGGGGGGCTTTGTCAGCTGAAGAACACAAATACCATCTTAACGGCTGTACAGCATCTGAAAGACACGGGCTATACACTTCCGGATGAAGCGGTCAGAAACGGATTCGCACAGGTTTGTGAATTGACCGGCTTAATGGGGAGATGGCAGAAAGTTGATGAAAATCCAACGGTTATCTGTGACACCGGACATAATGTGGGGGGAATACAATACATTACCGAACAGCTGAAGGAACAAAAGTATGACACGCTGCGTATGGTAATCGGCATGGTAAATGATAAAGATATTCAAAGTGTATTGCAACTGCTGCCGAAAGAGGCTGTTTACTATTTCACGCAAGCCAGCGTACAGCGGGCAAGACCTGCTGAATCAGTCAAAGAACTTGCCCAGACCTACGGATTAAAAGGAGAAGCCTACCCTACTGTTGCATCTGCACTGGCAGCCGCACGGGCTGAAGCATCTTTAAAAGACTTGATATTCGTGGGAGGAAGTAGTTTCATTGTGGCTGATTTGCTTTCTTTAAACAAATAAAGACACTTCTTTTCTCTGAAAAGTTTGGGAAATTTGAATAAAATCTTTTTATTTGCACAAAAATTGGCAAGTGTAAATAAAAAGATTTTAATATATGAACAACACATTTTATAAGGAAGATAATCTAAGTGGCTTAAAAAGAGCCGACTTCCAAAAAACAATCGACGGAAAAGAAACTGATTTATTTATTTTATCTAACGATAACGGAGCTGAAATGGCTGTAACCAACTATGGGGGTGCAATTATTACCGTCATGGTTCCGGACAAAAACGGAAAATTAGCCAACGTGGTTCAAAGTCATGATACCATTGACGGGGTTATCAATAGCCCGGAACCGTTTTTGAGTACACTTATCGGACGCTATGGCAACCGTATTGCAAAAGGAAGCTTCAAGCTGAACGGAACTGCATATCCACTGGCGATAAACAATGGCCCAAACTCGCTGCACGGAGGACCTACCGGCTATCATGCCCGTGTATGGGATGCTGAACAAACCAGCAAACAAAGCTTGACACTGCATTATCTCTCACCGGACGGCGAAGAAGGTTTCCCCGGCAATCTGGACATTACCGTTATTTATACCTTTACCAACCAGAATGAGCTGATTCTTACTTACTCTGCCATTACAGACAAGCAAACCATTGTCAACTTGACACACCATGCGTTCTTCAGCTTGTCGGGTGTGGCGAATCCTACAGCTACTATCGACAACAACATCGTAACAATCGATGCTGATTTCTATACTCCAATGGACGAAGTATCGATTCCTACCGGAGAAATTGCAAAAGTAGAAGGTACTCCGATGGACTTCCGTACTCCGCATACGGTGGGAAGCCGCATCAACGAACCTTTCCAACAGCTTATCTACGGGGCTGGTTATGACCATTGCTATGTATTGAACAAAAAAGAGGCCGGCTCACTGACTTTCGCTGCGAAATGTGTGGAACCGGAAAGCGGACGCTCGCTGGAGGTTTATACCACCGAACCGGGCGTACAGGTTTATACCGACAACTGGGCTACCGGATATGAAGGTTATCACGGAGCTACCTTCCCGGCACGCAGTGCTATCTGCTTCGAAGCACAACACTTTCCTGACAGCCCGAATAAAGGACATTTCCCTTCAGTGGTATTAAATCCCGGAGATACGTACCATCAGGTTACGGTCTATAAATTTGGAGTGGAAAAATAAAAGACTCGTATCTGAAACTAACCTAATTTATAAACTTTAATTACAATTCTAAACAAACCATGAATCAACAAAAACAGAACGGTAATGTAATTGCAATCATCACCATGATTTTCCTCTTCGGTATGATTGCTTTCGTAACTAACCTAGCTGCCCCGATGGGGATTGTACTGAAAAACCAATTCTCAGTATCGAATGCCCTCGGTATGTTAGGAAACCTTGGAAACTTTATTGCATATGCAGTAATGGGTATCCCAAGTGGAATTTTATTAACTAAAGTGGGTTATAAGAAAACAGCCCTCATTGCTGTGGCAATCGGCTTTATCGGTGTAGGTGTGCAGTATCTTTCAGGACATGCCAGTCCGGAATCAGCATTTGCTGTTTATCTGATCGGTGCATTCATCTCTGGTTTCTCTATGTGTCTGCTTAACACCGTGGTTAACCCCATGCTTAACAAACTGGGTGGTGAAGGTAACAAAGGTAACCAGCTGATTCAGGTGGGTGGCTCATTTAACTCTGTAATGGCTACCATCACTCCGATGTTTGTGGGTATCTTGATTGCCGGATCGGTAGAAAAAGCAACTATTTCTCAGATTTTCCCGGTAATGTATACTGCAATGGCGGTATTTGCTTTCGCATTCTTCGTACTGCTGTTTGTGACTATTCCGGAACCGGCTGCTACTAAAACAAACGAATCAATCGGTACTCTGATGAAAGGTGCTTTGCGCTTCCGTCACTTCGTACTGGGTGCAATCGCTATCTTCGTATATGTAGGTATCGAAATCGGTGTTCCGGGTACATTGAACCTGTTCCTGACTGACCCCGTAGAAAAAGGGGGTGCCGGTGTTGCTTCTACTATCTCTGGATTCGTGGTAGGTACTTACTGGTTGCTGATGCTGGTGGGACGTCTGATCGGTGCTTCACTCGGTGCTAAGGTTTCAAGCCGTGTCATGATGATCTTTACTTCTGCATTCGGACTGGTGTTAGTCTTGCTGGCTATTTTCTCATCAACCGATTCATTGGTGAACTTGCCCGTATTGCAACAGAGTGCTACCGGCGGCTTGTCATTCGGTATGGCTGAAGTGCCTGTCAATGCCATGTATCTGGTTATCGTAGGCTTATGTACTTCTATCATGTGGGGAGGTATCTTCAACTTGGCTGTAGAAGGATTGGGTAAATATCTGGCTGCTGCTTCCGGCTTGTTCATGGTATTGGTTTGTGGCGGTGGTATCTTGCCGGTTATCCAAGGTTGGATTGCTGACATCGCCGGATTCATGAACAGTTACTGGGTAATTGTAGCTGCATTGGCTTACTTGCTGTTCTATGGTCTGGTAGGCTGCAAGAATGTAAACAAAGATATTCCTGTTGAATAAACAATAAACAAAAAATGAAGAAGAGGAAACTGAAATCAGATTCTTCGTTCTTCATTTTTTGTTTTAAGATACTAAAATATTAACCTTTAAATTTTTATCATTATGGACATAGAATTCGTTAGAAGCCGTTTCATTAAACATTTCGACGGAACAACTGGCTCTGTATATGCATCTCCGGGACGTATCAACTTGATTGGTGAACATACAGACTACAACGGTGGCTTTGTATTCCCCGGCGCTGTAGATAAAGGTATGATTGCTGAAATCAAGCCGAACGGAACAGATAAAGTGTGTGCTTACTCTATCGACTTGAAAGACTACGTGGAATTTGGTTTGAACGAGGAAGATGCTCCTAAAGCCAGCTGGGCACGCTATATCTTCGGTGTATGCCGTGAAATGATTAAACGTGGCGTTGACGTGAAAGGCTTTAACACAGCTTTTGCAGGTGATGTGCCTCTGGGTGCCGGTATGTCTTCATCGGCTGCTTTGGAATCAACTTATGCTTATGCACTGAATGACTTGTTCGGTGACAACAAGATTGATAAGTTTGAATTGGCTAAAGTGGGTCAGGCTACAGAACACAATTATTGTGGTGTAAAATGTGGTATCATGGACCAGTTTGCTTCTGTATTCGGTAAAGAAGGAAGCTTAATCCGCTTAGACTGCCGTTCTTTGGAATATCAATATTTCCCGTTCAAACCGGAAGGCTATCGCTTGGTTTTGGTTGACTCTGTAGTGAAACATGAACTGGCTTCTTCTGCATATAACAAACGCCGTCAAAGCTGCGAAAATGTAGTGGCTGCTATCAAGAAAACTCATCCGGAAGTGGAATTCTTGCGCGACTGCAACATGGAAATGCTGAATGCTGTGAAAGGTGAAGTTTCGGAAGAAGATTACATGCGTGCAGAATATGTGATTGAAGAAATTCAGCGCGTACTCGATGTTTGTGATGCTTTGGAACGTGGTGACTACGAAACTGTAGGTCAGAAGATGTATGAAACTCATAACGGCATGAGCAAACTGTATGAAGTGAGCTGCGAAGAACTGGATTTCTTGAACGATATTGCGTTCGACTGTGGAGTTACCGGTTCACGCGTAATGGGTGGAGGTTTCGGCGGCTGTACCATCAACTTGGTTAAGAATGAATTGTATGAAACATTCATCACTACAGCTAAAGAACGCTTCAAAGAAAAATTCGGACGTAGCCCGAAAGTATACGATGTGGTTATCAGCGACGGTTCACGCAAACTTTGCTAAACCATAAAATAATTATTTTACAGTGCCACCTTGGAAACATCTTCCAAGGTGGCATTTTTTTATGCGTGACTCACGAACCGCAAAAGGAAAAAGAGAACAAACATACTATCTATGTGAACAATACAATGTAAAACAGACAGCCTATATTTGTATTTGAGTTCATAAATTCGTGCAGACTAGATACTAGGCTATACAAACTAGATACTAAGTATCCATCCGGATGGCAAGCCTAGTCAACTCAAAAACTTAAAAACTCAAAAACTTAAAACCTAAAACTAAAACCTACAAAGAATGAAAAAACGAGCAACCATATTACTATGTTTAGGCTTTCTGCTTACTCCGATGAAAGCACAAACGCTCTTAAGCCTTGAGGAGTGCCTGCAGATAGGTATCGAAAATAACCTCCCCCTTCAAGGAAAGAAAAACGAAGTAATCAAAGGCAAGTACACGATTTCTGAAAACAGAGCGAGACTTTTACCTCAAATCAATGGTTTTGCCAATTTCAACGACAACTTTGAGCCTCCAGTATCGGTAACCGACGGTTCTTCCTTCGGCAATCCCTATAATGTGACCAAAACGCTGCAATATAATGCCAGTGCCGGTATTCAACTGCGAATGCCTCTTTATGACCAGACGGTCTATACCACTGTTTCGGTTGCCAAAATGATGGAGCAACTGAGCCGGCTGTCGTATGAAAAGGCAAAAGAAGACTTGATGATTGAAATCAGCAAACTCTACTATCTGGGACAGACCACCACCGAACAAATCCGCCTGATAAAAAACAACATCACCCGACTGGAAGAGCTGAAAAACATCACCGTGGCTTTATTTGACAATGGCATGGCACTCGGTGTGGATGTGAAACGTGTGAACATAAACTTGGAAAATCTGCATACCCAGCATGACAATGCACAAGCGATGCTGGCTCAACAGCTCAACCTGCTCAAATATACGATTGACTATCCTGCCGATACTGAAATTATATTAAGTGCAATCAATCCGGATGATATCGTACCGGTGGCTTTGACCGGACTGTCTGAAAATCTCTACGAACTGCAGTTGGCTGAATCGCAGACACAGTTGGCCGAAAAACAGAAAAAGATGATTTCGCAACGCTATATCCCATCGTTGAACCTTACAGGAAATCTTTCATTCTCGGCTTTCACCGACAAAGCTTATCACTGGTTTCATTCGCATCCGTCAAACAAATGGTATGACTCGTATGGCTTAGGGGTTTCTTTGCAAATTCCGATTTTCGACGGCTTGGATAAACGGAACAAGATACGCAAAGCCAAAATTGACATCGAAAACTTTAAACTGGCACAAGAAAACACCCGGAAGCTATTACAGACACAATACCTGAATGCTACCAACGATTTGATGAACAATCAGCGCAATTTCAAAAAGCAAAAAGATAATTATCTGCTGGCTGAAGATGTATATACCGTTACAACAAGCCGCTATAAAGAAGGTATCGCCTCAATGACTGAGGTGCTGCAAGACGAAATGCGTATGAGTGAGGCACAAAACAATTATATTCAGGCACATTATAATTATCAGGTTACAAACCTGACTTTATTGAAACTTACAGGAAAAATTGATACGTTACTTCAGAGCAAATAAACCAATCTAAAAATATAATTCTATCATTATGGAAACTACAAATAACAATACTCCTTCAACAAACCATCAGGAAAAAGCCGGAAAACTGAAAAAAGCACGCAACTGGAAATTTGTTGCCAGTGCGGTAGGTGTAGCCATCTTGGCCGCCGGTGTAATTCAAACAGCCATCATGTTTCTTGACTATAAACGAACAGAAACCAGTAATGACGCACAGATTGAACAATACCTCTCTCCTATCAATTTGCGTGCATCAGGATATATCAAAAAAATATATTTTACCGAGCATCAGCATATCCGCAAAGGAGATACGCTGCTGATTTTAGACGACCGCGAATATAAAATCAGAATGATGGAAGCGGAAGCTGCACTCAAAGATGCCAAAGCCGGAGCTACGGTAATTGATGCTACGCTGCAAACCACACGAAGCAGTGCTTCTGTTTTCGAGGCTTCAATAGCTGAAATTGAAATCCGGCTGGCTAAGCTGAAAAAAGACCGCCAGCGCTACCAGAATCTGGTGGAAAGAAATGCGGCTACTCCGATTCAGCTGGAACAAATTGAAACGGAATATGAAGCTACTTTAAAGAAACTGGATGCCATCAAACGGCAACAGAAGGCGGCTCACTCTGGAGTAAACGAGGTTTATCACCGTCAGGAAAATATTGAAGCTGCTATCCAAAGAGCGCAAGCTGCCTATGATATGGCTAAACTGAATCTGTCATACACCATCGTTACGGCTCCCTGCGACGGAACTTTAGGCCGGCGTGCACTGGAAGAAGGACAGTTTGTGAACGCCGGACAAACCATTACATACATCGTTCCGAACACACAGAAATGGATTATCGCCAACTACAAGGAAACTCAGATTGAAAACCTGAAGGTGGGGCAAGAGGTAGAAATCAGCGTAGATGCTATCAGCGACAAAACCTTTACCGGTAAGATTACAGCCATTTCAGGTGCAACCGGATCTAAATATTCATTGGTTCCCACAGATAACTCTGCCGGAAACTTCGTGAAGATTCAGCAACGTATTCCGGTGCGCATTGATTTTACTAATCTCACTAAAGAAGAAAACGAACAACTTATAGCCGGAATGATGGTTATTGTAAAAACAAAACTCTGAAACCATGAGCCAGACACCTCGAAATTATCCTTTCTACGATTGGGTTCCCAAGCCTGTAGGCATACTCATCTTGGTGCTGCTGTTCCTCCCTATCCTTACCATAGGAGGGGTTTACTCTGTAAACAGCACCGAGATGATGAGTGGACTGGGTATTATTTCTGAACATCTTCAGTTTACGAACTTTGCTACCTCCATCGGGATGGCGGCATTCTGCCCTTTCCTTTACCGCCTTGTTGTTATCCGTAAAGAGAAAATGATGTGCATTGCCGGCTTTTCCATGATGTATATCCTCAGCTATATCTGTGCCAAGACAGACAGTATTTTCCTGCTGGCATTATGTAGCGTATTGATGGGGTTTCTGCGTATGGTGCTGATGATGGTCAACTTATTTACGCTGATTTTATATGCCGGAAATATTGAAGCATATTTAAAGATTACTCCCGGACTGGAACCGAAAACCGGAGAGGCATGGGATAAACTTGACATCGAACGAAGTATTGCCCAGCCGGGTATTTACCTGTTCTTCATGATATTGGGGCAGTTGGGTACGTGGCTTACTGCATGGCTTTCCTTTGAGTATGAATGGAAATATGTGTATTACTATATGATGGGTATGTTGCTGTTAAGCATCTTGGTCATCTTCATTACCATGCCGTATCAGAAGTTTGAAACCAAACGCTTTCCTATCAATTTCAGACAATTCGGTAATGCTACTTTATTCTGTATTCCACTGGTATGCTTTACTTATGTGATGGTTTACGGGAAAGTGCTCGACTGGTTTGACGACCCTACCATCCGTATCGCTACGATTATAGCTATACTCGGTGCGGCATTGTTCGTCTATGTAGAATCTATGCATCAAAGCCCTTATTACCTGCTTGATGTATTAAAACTACGTACCATCCGCATGAGTGTATTGTTTTACTTCCTGCTTATGTTTCTGAATTCCAGCGCCATGTTTGTGAATGTATTTGCAGGAATAGGCATGAAACTGGATAACTTCCAGAATGCCATGCTGGGAAACTGGACTATGGCAGGCTATTTCATAGGAGGAATGACTACCATCATACTCAGTATGAAAGGAGTGCATTTCAAATATATCTTTGCAGGGGGCTTCCTGATTCTCGGGCTTTCGGCTATGTTCATGTATTTTGAAGTGCAGACAGCCGGCTTATACGAACGCATGAAATATCCGGTCATTATCCGTGCAACCGGTATGATGATGCTGTACTCGCTCATTCCTACCTATGCCACACAACGTATGCCGTACAAATTCCTTTCCTCGTGGATTTGTACCATGCTGACCATCCGCATGGTTATAGCTCCCAGTTTCGGAGCTGCCGTTTACACCAATGTACTGCAAGAAAGACAACAGCATTACGTAACGCGCTATGCGCAAAACGTAGATTTGCTCAACCCTGATGCTGCCAGTTCGTTTATGGGAACTGTCAAGGGAATGAGTTATCAAGGTAAAAGCAAATCGGAGGCCGTAAACATGGCTGCAATGTCCACAAAAGGACAAATTCAAATGCAGGCTACCCTCGTTTCGGTGAAAGAAATGGCGGGATGGACGCTTTATGCCTGCCTGTTCTGCACAATATTTGTATTAATACTTCCATATCCTAAAAGAAAATTACTAACTTAGCGGTTTAAAAAGACAACCGCATGGATAAAGAGAAAGAAGAACAATATAAGCAACGACTTACACAGCTAAATTCTTCTCTTGCCGAGAAGAAAGAGCTGTGTTCGTCGAACGGAACACTCTATAACTTCCCTCCTATATTAAAACAACACTATGAAGTAAATGGTGTAGGCGTTATTATATGCAAAAACGGAGAGTTTAATTTTCATCTGAATAAACAGGAACTGATAGCAAAGAGCGGAGAAACGCTTTTCATTCCCAGTGGTTCTTTCTTGCAAATCACCAGTGAATCATCCGATTTGGAAGTGATTATTCTTATTTACCAAATTGATCCCATACGAAATATCATGGGAAATCTGGTTCTTGCCATGTTCCCTTATTCCCAATTAGCGACAGAACCATGCTACGTATGGAGCACGGGGGAAGAATGTGATATTACGCAATATATTTCGCTGTTAGACAGTACCGGGGAAGGGAGAAGTTCTTCGTTTTCCCAGCATGAACGAAAACTGCTGTTACTTGCACTAACCCACAGGCTTTGCTCTATCTATAGTCGTAAGCTGCTGCTTCAGCAAGGTGCTCTCAGCCATAAACATGAAATATTCATCAAGCTGATTCAGGAAATAGAACACTCATATATGCATGAAAGAAGGGTTGAGTTTTATGCCGACCGACTCTGCCTGTCGCCTAAATATCTGTCAACTCTTTCAAAAGAGATTTGTGGATATACGGTACAAGAGCTCATTTTCAAAGCCATTATCCAAAAAAGCATCTCTCTGCTACAGAATACACAGAAGACCATACAGGAAATTGCTGACGAATTCAATTTCTCAAATGCCTCTCACTTCGGAACTTTTTTCAAGAAACAGACAGGCACCTCTCCCCAACACTATCGGAAGAACTTATAAGCAAATGAATCCGCCAGCAAATGAAAGGAGGTAGAATCAGTTAGTGAGCTGCATCATTCTACTGAGATATTTACCGATAATATCAAACTCCAGGTTTACAATGCTTCCTACTTTAAATGTATGGAAATTGGTATGTTCGTAAGTATAGGGGATGATAGCTACCTGAAAAGTGTCCTCCGTTGGGTTACAAACCGTCAGGCTTACCCCATTTACAGTAACCGAACCTTTATCGACGGTAAAATAACCGCGCTTTGCCATTTCCGGGTCGAAGTCGTATTTAAAGGTAAAATACCAGCTTCCTTCTGCGTCGTCGATAGCCACACACGTAGCCGTCTGGTCAACATGCCCCTGTACGATATGTCCGTCCAAGCGTCCGTTCATCATCATGCTGCGTTCTACATTGACTTTATCGCCCGCCTGCAGCAAACCGATATTAGAGCGTTCAATGGTTTCTTTCATCGCAGTTACGGTATAGGTACCATCCTGAATACTAACTACGGTCAGACAGACGCCGTTATGCGATACGCTCTGGTCAATCTTCAGTTCATCTACAAATGAACATTTCAACGTAAGATGAAGGTTTTCCTGGTCTTTTACCACCTTCACCACTTCTGCATATTCTTCTACAATTCCTGAGAACATAATTTCCAAGTTTTAATTTTTATAATCTGTTTTCCGGTATACATTTACTCCATACAGTTACTCCATCTGAAGCAACTACTGCTATGGTTCCTCCAGCATATTCTTTCGTATAGCTGTTGCCTTTCAGAAGCATATCCTCTGCCATACGGATGGCTTTCTCTGAGTTTTTTATAGAAAACCCCTTATGGTCGCTCGATTGCCCATCAGAGAAATAAATATCATACGTTTCCATTCTTTCTTAGTTTAGTTTGAATTGTCTCACAAAGATATTAATTCCTCATAATCACACCAAGCCTACAGGCATAAAAAAAGAGAAACCGACCTTAAGGTCAATTTCTCTGAAGAGCGGAAAACGAGACTCGAACTCGCGACCCTAACCTTGGCAAGGTTATGCTCTACCAACTGAGCTATTTCCGCAATCAAAACAACAAAAAAAGAGCGGAAAACGAGACTCGAACTCGCGACCCTAACCTTGGCAAGGTTATGCTCTACCAACTGAGCTATTTCCGCAATAAGTGCCCAGAACAGGACTCGAACCTGCATGCCTCTCGACACACGCACCTGAAAC
>CAUBDX010000034.1 GCA_958434805.1 uncultured Phocaeicola sp. | reverse complement strand
TGAAAAAGACTTTCTTGCCCTTGACAGTGCGAAGGACTTTCTGCTTGGGTATGAAATACTCTAAGCCATACGTTTCATTAGAGAGCCGATCTTCGGCAGTATTCTCGTTCTTGTAGGCCCGCATGACATACCACAGTATCTTATCCTTGTCCAATACATTCACCATACTGTTTTGACATGTGTTTTTCGAGAAAAGAACGTACTCATGGTTCATCCCGATATGCGTATCGGTCTGTATATCAGCAACTTTCTATGTGTTTCAACTACAATAGTCATCTATTCTCATCTTTCTGAGTCCACCCCCTGCAAAGCCCCTCTTTACGACATAAAAATTCGGTCGGAAAAGGTATGCAAAAGATGTTTCTCTCTTTAAGAGAAATATCGTTTTGCTAAACAGTTGATATTGAGGTATCATTTTATCGTAAAAGACATATTTGCTCAACAATTGCTTGACGGAAATCAACAAATTTTAGCATTTTTGTAAAAAAGTCGCTATATAATTTGGTGAATTGGAGTTATTTTCATATTTTTGCATCCCGAAGAGTTTCTCTTAAAGAGAGAAACACCTTTTTGCTCAACAATCCCCGACTTTTTTATTATAGTTGCGGTATCACACCGCAATACAATAGTTATAAATATTGAAATAAAGGTGCAGTGAGACGCTGCACCTCCTAAAGAGAATTGATGATGAGATTGTTGGCGTTGTCAACGACAGAGGTGTCCAATGAGGAGAGGTATATCTGTGTGGTTTTCTCGGAGTCATGCCCCAATGCCTCGCTGATAGTAGATACGGGCACGTTCTTGCTCTTGGCTATGCTTGCCCAGGAGTGGCGGGCTACGTAGGTGGTCAGGGGTACGGACAGGCCTATCATTTCTCCGATTTTCTTCAACTGCTTGGTGATACGGCTATAGGCATTCTTGTACTGTCTCCAGAATATGGCTCCCTCTCCTTTTGCTATAGGGAGCAGGTAGGGAGAATCATCTGTTTTGTACTTCGCCACTATCTCCTGCATGGCAGGTTCCCATTTGATGTGCAACTGTTGTGAGGTCTTCTGACGGCGGTAAATGAGCGTACTGCCATGCAGATTGCTTGGTGTAAGTTGTGCCATATCGATGAACGACATCCCACGGGTATAGAAACTGAACAGGAACATATCCCTTGCAAGCTCCAAACGGGGGTTCAGACTCAAGTCCAGCTCTTTCAGTTGCTTGATGATTTCCAAGGGGAGTGCCCGCTTGACGGTCTTGTCGATGCCGGTATATACATGCTTGAACGGTGAGGAAGAGATGACCAGTCCGTCATCTACGGCATGATTGTAGATGGTGCGCAGGTTGCGGATGTAGAAAGAGGTGGTGTTGCGGCACAGTCCGCTGTCTTTCAGCCACTGTTCATAGCCTTGTATCGTTGTCCCATCGACTTCCTCCAATGGCACATCGCCTCCTTTCAGGTAACGCTGGAGGCTGTTGAGGGTGGTTTTGTACCTTGCTACCATCCGCTTCTTGCCGATGCGTCTCAGTTTTTCGTTCAACTCCAGCGTATAGCCGATAATGCCATGTAATTCTTTTCCCTCATGGAAGTTGTCAACGACGGTGTCTGCTGTATATGACTGCCCTTCCTTGTCCAACCGTGCAATGACCAACAGCAGTTTCTTCCTGTCAGCATCCAATGTATCTTTCAAGGAAAGAAGATAGGCTTGACGTTGTGGAGTGACGGAAGTTGGCAAAATGATGTTTGAATGGTCCGCATCCCACTCTGAGGAATAGATTCTGTACTCTGTATGGATCTGACGTGCCACACGATTGTGTATCACCTGATAATACAGGCGACCCTCTTTCTCTTGAACAGATGATGTTCTGAACTTTAATTTGATGGATGCCATAATGCTCTGACTTTAACATTGAAATTGCAATTATTACCTTTATATATAATATAAGTGACAGACAAACAGGTATAGGAGGGATGGTGCCTCACCGCTCGGCATACAACAGCTGATATTCCACCCACCTCCGTTTCCTAATGGATGCCACTGCTTTTCCCCTCCATTTGCAATAGCTCAGATAGAGTGGCAGGATGTCCCTGTCGCCACGTTCCAATCGGGTGAGCAGGGACGCTTTCGGGTATCGTCCATTGCCTAACAACTTGGCTGGTCCAATCTGGTACGAGAGGGTGGCAAGCAGATAAGCATCCCTGCCATAACGGGCATATAGGCGCAGGTGCCGGAGGAGGTCTGTCCGTAACAGCAAATCTGCACGCTGACGTGTCAGTGTTTTCGGGAAACGCTCTCCCTTCTGTAGCTGGTGACCATAGCCCACATAGCCCGGTGTGGTCTTTGGGTCGTGCCAACCCTCGAAGTGTTTGGTAATGGCTACCATCCGTTCAAACAGTGCCCTGTCAATGGTTTGGCTTTGACAGGGCACGCTACAGATGGCCAACATGCTCAATAGTACGATGATGTATCTTCTCATTACATTATTTTATATAGGAGGTGCGATGTCTCACCGCACTCTAATCAATATCACTACATCATAGTGCGGAACTGCTGAATCTCTTTAATCATGGCTTTCACGTCCTCCCCAACCTGAACGAAGTTCTTGTAGAGGATGCGCTCTCGCTCTTCTTTCGACTTGAACTTATAGAACTTAGGGAGAGGGACATACTCCGATTCCTCCTTCTTTATTTCCGTCATATCGAAGTCGGTCTTGCAGTAGAACTTGGATGTCTTGAACTCCTCGCTCTCCTGGATGTTCATGCTTCCGTTCATCCCGGTCTTGGTGACTACGAAGTCACGGGCGGTCTGTCCACATATCCAACCTGTGGGCATATCGGAGATTTTGCTTGCAGGCACCAGGCTGTCCATATTCTCATTGAGGTTGATGGAGGTCTTGTCACGGTCGATGGTCACGCCCTTTTTGAGTTGCACTACTTTACCGAAGATGTCACTCGACAGCCATTCGAGGGTTTCCTTGGCTCTTGCCGAACCGCTCACCACATTGCCCACGGTGGTGATGATTTTCTGCATACCCACCTTGCCATAATCGGCTTCCAACTGCGGAAGTTCCTGAAAGCCAAGTGCCACGCTCACCTTGTTGCTTCGGGCTGTGCCTATCAGTCGGTCTATCTTGTGGAAATACAAGGTCGGCAACTCATCGACGATGATGCTGACAGGAACGTTCTTGCCCTGTCCTGTATTCACCCTCGTTACAAGGCGGTTGAGAATCAAGGCATTCAGTGCACCGATGATGCTCTCCATCTCGGGGTCGTTGGCAATGAGCAGATAACTTGGATTCTTCGGGTCACTGACCTTCAGGTCGAAGTCATCGCCGTCCTTGTGGAATATCCAGTAAGATTCCTTGGTGGCGAGACGGGAGGTATAGACACGTAGCGTGCCAATCATACCTTCCAACTGCTCCATGGCTTTGTTGGCAAAGGCAGTCTGGAACGGGCCAAGCAAGGGGGCTACCTCGTTGTCGGTCTGAAGTACCTCGAAGATGGTCTGATAACTCTCATTGAGGAACGATAGGATATGTGGCATGTCGCTGTACTTGCCCAACCAATAAGCGGGCTGCACCTCCGCGCCCGAATGGTCGAACACCCGTCCTGTGGGTATCAGCCTTTTCGTCTTTGGGTCTTCACGCCGCTCGGCAATCAGCATCTTTCCGTCCTTGTCGTAGGGCTCCTTGCCGTAGTTGCAGAAGAAATAGATGCAGGCGGCAAGGAAGTTGACGGCAGAGGTCTGGAAGAACTGGTCGCTGCCACCGCCGCCTTCCTTCTTGCCTTTTTGCAGGGATTCAAGCAGGGTCTCGGCGGTCTCGCTCGCTGCGGCAAGGTTGTTGATG
The DNA here is from genome assembly GCA_958434805.1 of uncultured Phocaeicola sp. The sequence continues at coordinate 23,648 of CAUBDX010000034.1, read as the reverse complement.
TACTTCAACTGGATGGGGTTCACACGGCGCGAATACTCCACATCCACAAAGTTGATGATGTTGAACTTCATGCCATGGGGCATCTTGCTGTCCTTGGCATTCTTGTTCTTCAAGTAATGATAGTAGAGTTTGGTGGCGAGAGTGGGAAACTTATAGTCGTACACCACCATGGCAAAGCCCTTCTCGCTGTGCTGCCTGATAAACGGCTCGATGATGGAGAAGGTCTTACCAGAACCAGGAGTACCCACAACCCATGTGCCACGGAACGGATTGACGATGTTCACCCATCCCTTGCGGAACTTGCCCTTGTAATAATAGCGCATAGGGATGTTCACGCTGTACTTGTTCTCCTGCAACTCCCTGCATTGCTCAAAGCTCTCATTCTCGAAGTTGAAGCGGTCTTTCAGCAGCCCTTCCTTCAGGAACTTAGAGATATTGTCGAGGGCGATATGCACCAATACGACACCGACGATGGAAGTGAGCATATAGAGCCAAGTGTTCAAACGGAGGGTATAGAAACAGGGCATTATCGAATGACCGAACAGCCATACGGACTGCACAATCAGCAGCACTCCCGACAGCAGCGGATAGAGCACCTGCCTGCGAGCGTCAAACTCCAGATGCTTCTTGTTGCGCGTTCCCACACAGGTGATACATATCAGCAGGAACGTAGCCACCTTGCTATACACGAGGTTGCCGTCATGGTAAATCATCCACCGCTTGATGCGAGTGTGGATATCCGTCACTACGCCGCCCAAGAAGTCCAACTGCTCCGGCTCCAGTGCGTAGGCGAAGAACTCCATCAGGATGGAGACATAAATCACCGCCCTGAATATCTTGTAAAAACCCTGTAACTCTTTGCTTTCTTCCATTTACTTTACGATGATGTTGGGTGATAATGAGAAAAGATGAAGGATGCCACGGTGGACACCCTCCAATCCTCTTATGAGTTTTATTCGTAGCCGTTGATGGTCTTCTCAGACTCTACTGTCCACGGAGAAATAGTTGCAGATATGACCTCCAAGGTGTTGCGTACAGGCTTCAATGAATAGCTGTAGGAATGACCCGCTTTCCACGTGTCGTTTGTGAGGAATACGAAGTTCTCCCCATTGCTGAGTTGCAATGTCATGTCTGGCATAACCTGTGCAGGAACATAAAGCGTATATTCCATGTGGTCACTTTGTGGGTCGCCGAAATAATAGGTCGTCACCGACTCGTCACTGCATTCTACCTTTCCGGTCTTGATGTTGAAAGTACCGCTGTCAAAATAACCGACGAACGTGAGTAGGCTTCCTGCAAAATCATTGGTGGTGAAACCGTATTCTGGTGAGGTATAGACCTTGATGATGACACGCACCATCTGATGGGTGAAGTTCAATGTAAGGCTCGGATTGGCGTATGATGCCGCTCCACTGGCAAACAGAAAATCATTGACCTTCTGCTCACTCTGTACAGCTGCCTCCGGCACTTGGAACTCTATGAGGTCGTTGGTAGGATTTGCCGTATAGGGATAGTAGGCATTGAAGGTGTGAGTGTCTGTGTCCGTGAAAAACACCTTGTTGGCTGACACAAACTGATTCGTGCCGCCGCTTCGGGTGAACTTCATATTGTTGATCATCCCTGTGGAAGAGATGCCAATCATATCATTGAGTTCCCACTGGTTGTCAACGGCTCGTGTGGAAACGGCAGGTTGCAGCATCTCCAGATTGGTGAATACCTGAAGCTGCTTGGTTGATGTGCTGTCGGTCACGACCACAGAACCTCCGCCACCGGGCAGGTAAATCTCATTGACGATGTCTTGGTCACAGGACGTGAGGAGCATGGCTCCAAGTCCCAACATTAGAAACAAATTCTTTTTCATGCTTTTTCTTTTTTAATTGTTGTACTTTGATGATGATACGGGTGATACTCGATGTCTGTATATGGGCTAATCCATAATCGTGATGATGGGTCTCGCCTTATGCGGCTGCCACTTGGGAGTCTCCTGTATGGCACCGCTTCCCAGTGAGTAAAGCCATGCCTTGGCGGTCGCTTGTCCTTCTACCTCCGTTGAAGTCCAATACCAACAGTCATCATCCTCATCGGGGATAGGTGTGCCGCCGCATTTCAGGATGTATGGGTTGATGATGTCCTTGGCATGATAGAGCAGACGCATCTGTGCCACACTGGGGATATAGGCACTTTGCCCGTAACGCCACATGTCGAAGACACGCTCAGCCAAAGGCGACTTCACATCGGTCGTGCCATAAAGGGCAAAAGTGTTCTTGTTGCCGTCGTAGGCGGTGAGGTCACAGGATGTGTCCTGTTCCACACCGATACTGTCAGCAAAGGCTTCGGGAGCGATGTCCCACAGATAGACGGCATATCCGTTTCCCTCCATTTCTTCCCTCTGATTGACGTTGAACACCACTGCAATGGCTTGCTTGCACGATTGCTCGTAGGTTTCGTAGGGCATCACCTTGCCGTCAGTGGTCAAGATATGGGTGACCTTCATGGCTGTGTCGGGAAAGTCCTGATGCTCGTCACAGGCAGTCAGCAACACCGTTGCCGCAACTGCCAAGATTGAAAACAGTTTCTTCATACGCATAGTCATTTTACAGGAAGTTTCACACCCAGGACAATACCCGTTCTGAACAGGTCTTCACCCTTGATCATCACATCGGTCTTCACCTGCCAGAAGAGCTTCCAGCCGTGTCTGAGTGTATAGTTTTGCTCATAGCCGAGGTGGATGCCACCCAAGAACCTGTCAGTATCGCTACCTGCCGATGCTCCTATGCGCATGTTGCCATGGTGGTTGCGTCCTCTTGCCACACAGGGCTTATAGGCAAAGCCGAAACCATAACTGCGGTAGTTGTTCCAAAAACTCTCAGGACAGACATGACCGCACGATGCGCACTCGTTCCACTTGATATATCCGTTTGCAAAATACTCCCACGCATTGTGGTACTTCGTCTCATACTCGTAGGACAGCGTCACGTCCAGTCCTCGCTCATACAGGCATCCGAACCCCAAGGATATGCGGTCGCTATTCTGCTGCGCCATTGCCGGAGTCATGCTTGCCATAAAACAGATGACAACGAGTAAGGTATGCACAAGCCAATTCCTCACTCCTAATTCCTCATTCCTAATTCTCATTATTCCTCCTCCAACAGTATATGGTTAAACGAATCGGCAGACAGCACATCCTCATAGTCGATGCTGAGCGAGATGGTGCGTCCACTTATCTGTTTTTCCGACAGCTCGATGGTCAGCACCTTGTCGTTGGGGAAGGTCATCTTCTTCACCACAATCACGTTGCGATAGCCATACTTGAAGGTCTTCGCATCGTCCAACACAAGAGATGGGGTCAGTTCCACTATCTGCGCATTGGTAGCCTTGCTCTGCTTCTTGTCCGATAGTTTGATGCGCATCTCGTCGATGTCGAAGCGGATGTTGGTCTTGTTCTCCACGGAGAAGTCGATGAAGAAATATTCGCCCACGCTGTAGATGTTGTTCAGGCGCATTACCATGCGGTGCATCTTCGTCGCCACGTTGCGGTATTTGGCAGACGATGACCATATCTGACGTGCATACTTGGTCATGTCGGCAGTGGACAGGCTTACAGCGGGATTGTTGTAGGCATTGCGCTCCGAGCATTCTATTTCCTTATCGGTTACTGCCTCCTGCATCCTCGTGGTATAGAGCAGTGCATACTGCGTGCGGTAGCGTTCCGTCACGATTGTCACTATCGCCAACACCTCACCGTCGGCATACACGTTGTCCTTCGGCTTCAGGCGGATGGTGTTGTTGATGGGTTGGTCGCCCACCACCTTGTCTGTGGATATATCGACAAAGCGGATGGGTTCGGAGGCGGTGATGACGGTGGTCACTTGGTCGTTGACCGTCAGCTGCTCCATCTCCATGTAGGTGGTCTGCGCCTTGGCTGAAAGCACGCTCAGCGAAAGCAATGCACAGACATTCATTTTCTGAAAACAATTCATATTAGTTGATTTTTTGATGTTTATACTCTATGAGCCACCGTTCCCGACAATTCCGTTGTCGGGCAGTGTCTATTTCCTTTTCTCTTTCCCATTTACAAGGTAAACAAACGTCCCATACTTCAGCTTCACTTTGTTCTTCTTGATAGCCTTGCTGATGGCATTGCTTGTCTTCTGGTAGGCATTGGTCACGGCTTGCATTCCCCATTGCGAGAAACTGTTGTTCGCTCCACTCTGGTCGATGTTCATGTTGCTCTGCATAGCACCGCTCGCCACATCTTTCGTGGTCTCACGGAACTGGCTGCCGGGGACATACAGTCCCTCCAGTCCGTCCGTGTCATAAAGCGAAAGCGAAACCTTTATCAGCTCGTCATCCACAAGGATGGAGTTGATGCTACCCTTCACTCGCTGCGAACCGAAACCGCTCATGGTGGCATAGAGGTACGACCCTTTCTTCACCACGGTCTCACCAATCTCAATATCGTCCAACAGTCTCAGCCGCACCCTCGACCCGTCCGTAGCCTTCACGTCCTCGTCAATGATGGCCTTGATGAGCTTTGGCTCATGCTCGTTCTGCGTCAGGGTGTTGAAATAGTCCGAAGTCACCTTCACCTTCTTCACCACCTCCTGTGCCTTGTCCTCCTCGTCCAGTGCCTTCACCGCCTTGCTGTCCTCGGCAATCTGACCTTTCACCTCAATCTGCTCCTTGGGAGGCCCAGCCTGTGTGGTATCCTGGGCCACGGGGGCAACTGCCGCCTGTCCTCTCAGCCTCGCTTCGGCGAGTGCCTTGTTGAGTGCTTCGAGTGCTTCCGCTTCTCGCGCCTTGGCATCGGCCACTTCGGCTGCATCGTCCTTCTCTTCTGCCTGACGGACGAGTTCCGCAAGGTCTTCTTCTGTGTACTTGGATTCATACGCTTCTTTCTCTTCTTCGTTGTCACGCTCAATGTTATCAACAGCCGAATAGTCTGCTATGCGACCATACGACTTCGCCATGTTCTCATACTTGCCACCGATGCCGTCACCATTCTTAATCTGCGCTCCGGGCAGGTTGGGGTTCAGAAACTCGGTGGTCTGCAGGTTCTTGTCCTGCGTTTCCGCCACCTCCGTATTGAACATGTCAAAGACAAAATAGCCTGTGGCAATCAACGGGATGTACACGATGGCTGGCAGCATGTACTTCGGCTGACGGAAGTTTATCTTATCTGTTATTCTCATCGCTGTCTGATTTTGATGTTACTGACTTGTCTCGATTCTCCTCGTTGGTTCGATGCGTCACGGGAGGAGTGATGCAATGGGCTGCATTCATCATCTGCTTCATGCGCCCTTCCTGCCGCTCGATGGCACTTGCAGCCTCCGTCCGATGACCGTAATACCGCACCATCCTGTAGATGTTGATGCCGAAGCACGTGGCGACAAAGCCGAAGACGATGACGAGAAACAGCGTCTTGTGGGCATTGGCAAAGCCTTGCACCTTAGCCGCCGCACGGTCTATCCTCGCGGTCTTGGCAAACTTGCGCCCTGCCGCCACCTCCTTCTCATACCGCTTCTTGTACTTGGGGTCGTTCTTGTCGGGCATATCCTCGCCCACAAGCATCCGTCTGATTCCTTTTACACTCATACCGCTAGGATATTAGAAGTTTGACTTCGACTTCTGCTCAATATCCTTGTTGAGCAAGGTTCTCCAGTTCGTGATGAGCAGTCCATGAGGATTGTTCTCCGTCCTCGGCACGCGCTTCACCTGTCCCGCCGTCACCAATTCACGCATCAGAATATTGCTCCTTCGCTCTATCCTTTGCCTACCGTAGTAGGTGAACTCCATCTTCTCCTTGTTGAACTTGATGCTGTCGCAAAAGATGCTGAACACGGCACTCGTACCCATGATATTGTTGTAAAAGCCCTTTTCCTTCAGCGTATTGTACTGCGCCAAACCAGTTTCATCGACCAAATACATCGCCTTCTCCATCGAATAGCGGATGTACTTGTCATCGGGAGCAAGCGTAAAGAAGTAATGGTGGAACATCTCGATATGGCTCTTTGCCTCCACATCCAGCGTTTCCTCCATCGTGGTGCGGTTCACCAGTATGGGCACGTTGCCGTCCAATACATACACCTTTTGCTGCGCGTCCGTCACCATGCAGCGCGCCGTCCAGATGCTCGACACCGAGATGATGATGCAGCCCATGAGGAACGCAGAGCAGATGATGCCCACCAGCTTGATTTTGTTTTCTAAGTTCTTGATTACCATACGTTACTGCTTGTTTGAGGTCTGATTTCTCTTCATTCTCACATATTCACGGTGCAGGATGGTGTATATGTCCTTCTCAACTTCTTCCACCAGTTTGGCGTAATACTTGATGCAAGCCTCTACGTAGATGCCTTCGTATTTCAGTTGGATCCACACCCACCAGATGTCACGTTCACGTCTCCGTCGATTTCTGTAGATTTTGGCACGATGCAAGCGATAACTCAGGTAATCTACCATAGGCACTACATACTCGTCGTTATCCTCAAAGCCTTCTGCCATCTCCTCATACTGTGGGTCGATGTAGTTGTTTTCGGAATTGAAAAACTCTTCCTTTGCACGCTTGTTGGCAAACGCCATGAATTTCTCATCTTTGAGCCAACGCTCAATTTCATTTTTTGCTTTCATTTTTCTTGATGGTTACTTTTATTTGTTTCAATAGGAGGTGCGGTGACTCACCGCACACTCACATGTTATCTCATCACGGTCGCCATGGTTCCCGTAGCCGTCATCTTGGCTTGTTGTGCCACGCCCTCGCCGAAGTTTCGGGTTGAGAAGGCGGTGTCGCCCTCTGGTATCATCCATGCCGCAAGGTCGGGCACGAGGTTCAGGCATTTCAACGCCACGATGCTCGCTGCCATCAGATAGCCTGCCGAGAAGAACGAGTTTTGCAGATAGGCTGCCATCGTCTGCTCACTGGCGGTGATGGCCGTCAGGTTCTCTACCTGTATGCAGAGCACAATATCAAACAGCAACAGGACGTAGAAACCGACGAAGTAGAGCATGGCTCCGTAGAAATGAACTGTCAAATAACGGGTTAGCCACTTCGCCCACGCTCCTTCCCACTTGGGCAGCAACGAAAATGCCCATTGTATTGGACCGAATATAGTGAGCATTCCGAGCAATATCTGCTGACAGTATATCGTCGCCCACCAACCGATGCGGAACACGATCAGGGCTATCAGCATCACTATCTTGTCGATGCCCACCACGGCCCCTGCCGTCAGTGAGGTGAACCACAGTTTGCTGGCATCCTTCTCCATGTTGGTCACTTCGTCCACGCCCGTCTGCTCCATCGTCGCCTCTATCAGGTTGGGGTCTGATGTGCCCTTATGCGCCACGTCTGCCTGTGCCTGGAGGTCAGTGTACATCGAGTCCCTGACATATACCAACTGCTGCACCTCCTCAAACTTGTCGGAAATTTGGGTCGCCTCTGCCTCATAGAGGTCGTGGGTGTAACTGCCGATGCAATTGGGAATATAGGATAGAAAATCCAATACGCACCAGCTGCTGCCGCTGTTGGTCATGCCTGTGTCAGCAGGTGGGTACCACCAACAGAGGATGATGCTCACCACCAAGGGCTTGAACAGTTTCATCACGTCCAACGGTTCGTTCTTCACCATCATCTTGTAGGCCATGCTTGCCGCCACGATGATAGAGAACAGTGCCGCCAATGCCATACACATTTGGAGGATCCACCAGAACGGCCCTTGTGAGCCTGTGAAGGTGGCATCGGTCAGGAACTCGTTGGTCTGGAATATCACATCGTCAATCTCCTCTTCGAGGATGTTGATGCCGAAATCGCTGAGTATGTTGTCTGCCATCAGTGCCTGGTTCTATTGTTGATAATCTCTTTGATAAACTCTATGCCTTTCGGTGTCCATGACAGATAGAAGTGGTAGAAGCAGCGCATCCTGCCTGTGACATATACCGCAATGCCCTTGTCCTGAAGGTCTTCACGCAGTTTCCACATTCCATATTCCTTGGTGATGATGCCTTCCTCTTTGAGGGTCTTCACAATCTTGCCGTAGTAACTTCCGACATATTTGTGAAGCTTTGACATTGAAACTACCTCTAAATCAGATGGCATATAATGCTCATCAACGATGGGTGTCCTGCCGATAACGCTGATTCGCTTCGGCATCCTTGACATCTCCAACTGCCACTTGCCGTTTTTCCTCTTGGCGGCATAGAGACGTAACTGTATTTTTGATATTGATTCCATAGCTATTTCTTTATTTTATGTTCTTTCGATAACAGGAATGACTCCCACGCTCTTCAGTTTCTCATAGAGGAAGCGGCGACCTTTCTGTGTCCATTTGGTGTTCATGCGCACATCCTCCGTACCGTCCTTGTGTTTAATGAGGTAGGTCTCGCTGGTCACATAACCGCAGTCCTTGTAGTCGGCATACAGAATCCACTGCTTGCCACGCTGATACTGGATGTTCATCTCCTTCAGACGTCGGTTGAAGCGGATGGACGACTCGCCATAGTCCTGTGCTATCTGTGTGACCAGGACACTGCTCTTCGTGGCAAGGATGATGTCAAGGTAACTCACCTTGTCCTTCATCTCCGTCACCTCCTGTTGCAGGTCATCCACCTTGGATCCCAACTCAACGATGCGTGTCCTTTGGTGTTCACACTCCTGTTCGACAAGCAGACGCTTTTGTCGTTCTTCCTTCAGATTGACTGCTAACCGTATCAGGAAGTCTGGCTCTGCCAATGCCTTCTCGATGGTCTGCTGTGTCATATAGGCACCATGCTTGCGGATAGAGGGGAGCACCTCCGATGTCACCCACTTGCGGAAACGTTTGGCTTCGGGTTTGCGACTGTCAAGGATGACATCATACAGTCCGTCTTCATTGATAAAGTTTGTAACCTGTTCTCTTCCAAGACTATCCGAGATGGGGTACTTTGAAAGTACATCATCCGAAAGTCGTTGTACCAACTTGCTGGTTTTTAGTCCAAGAACTCTTGCCACATCAGCCAAACAGAACAAGGGTTGCTCTGGTGTTCCTGTGGTTCGGACTGCTCCAAATTCCTCGTTGTTGAAAATCTGAATATCGTTCATATCTCTATGCTGTTTTGTGATTATTTCTTCTCTTCCCTTATTTCTATCTGTTCACACTTTCTTCACCCTCACCGCTGTTGGCATCATCGCCGTCAGTGCCTGTCGAGCTCCTCACGCCCTTCATGTTTTCCTGCCAACGGCTCTTGGCATCGCTGATGATGCTGCCTTTATGTACTACACGGTCGTTGGTGGCTGCCAAGAGGGCGGTAGTCTGGCTTTGGGTGTTGAGCTGCACAAGGTATTTCAGTAGTGTCTCGTTCTGTGTCGTCAGGTCGGCATAGATGCTAAGATACTGCCGCTTTCTCTGTGCATTGGGCATATAGGCATCCTTGGTGGCTTTCACGGCACACTGGTACATATTGTACAGTTCCTCCCACCGACGCTTGTCGTTGATGGTGCCTCCTGTAGGGATGATATGGTCTATGTTCGCCTTCATCTTGTCCAACTGACCGTTGATCTTGCTGCTTTCGGCAAGCCAGGCGAGGTCTATCTGTCGGTCGGCTACGTTCAAGGCTTCCACCTCAGCACGCTTGGTGAGGGCAGAGTCTATCTTCTCCGCATCATCTACTTGGTTGTAGAGGTTGATGCCGGCAAGAGTGCGGAAACCTAACTTGTTCTTCTCTGCCGCTGTCTTCTTATAGTTGTTATGTAACAGCCAATAATAGAACTCAGGGGTGAGAGAACCGCCACCTGTCTCCATCACCGTTATCTGGTTCTGCTTGGAGGAGTCGTGGTTGTAGGTCACGCTCTGGGCTGTGGCTTTGATGGTGGTTGCTACCGCCATGATGAGTATCATTGTCTTCTTCATGTCCGTTCTTCTTTTGTTTACAATCCGTCAATAGTCAAGTTTTCCTGCCACTTTCCATCGGCTGAAGGCATCTTCCAGTATCTCTTCCTTCGTCCTCGTCCGATACACCTTCTCCTTCCAATAGCCCATGCGCAGCTGCACATACCGCCATGTCTGGAAGTAGGCTTGGTTCAGATGTTTTTCTATCAGGTCCAACGAATTGTTGATATTGTCCAACACCATCAGCAGGTCGGAAGTTGAACAGGCTGCCGCTCCTGTGGCATACAACACGAGGTCGTTGACGCTATGGTAGAGTTGGCTTCCTTCGTTGTATATGTTGTCGATGGCTTTCTTGTTGATGCTGATGAGCATCGTGTCAGCCAGTTCGATGTGTTTCCGCTTGATGACCTTATCATTGAAGTCCTCCAACAGGTTCTTGTAGTCACTGATGCGGTCGCTCACCGTCTGGTAGGTGCTCTTCACGTTCAGCACCGTGCGCAACGACTGGTACATCACATCGATGATGTCGAAGGCCCGGGTGTATTTGTCCAAATCCACATTCAGTTCCTTGTATTTGCCCACCTCTTCACTGCTGTATTCATGCAGCAGTTGATTGCTGTACTCCAAAGTGCTGCGTGCCAGCAAGAGGCTGCGCTGCTTCTTGTGGTCGTTGATGTATGCTTCCACCGATACCGCATCGAATCCCCATTGCGCCAAGGCTGTATTGGGGAAGAGGGTAATCAGCAGGAGAGCTATGATGATGGTATGTCTCATTCTCCGTTCCTCCCTCAGTTTTCGTTCTCGTTATCTTCACCATTCCCTCTGTTAGGGTCTGCATTCTCTCTCCATCGCTCGTAGCACTCTTCAATGAGTGTCCTTCTGCGACCTTGGTCTGCGTCGATTGAAGGAAGAATGTCCTTCAGCACGTCAATGATGCTGCGCTTGTAGTGCATCATTTTTTCTAATGATACCAAGTCGGCGTAAATCTTGGTGATACGGCTATCTACTTCACGGGCTATCTCCAGACGGTCGCTCGACCAGAGCAGGTGTATTACATCGTCATTGTCGGCGGTCTGGGTTGCCTCGCTCTTGGCATATTCTGTGGTGATGCTGCACGACGGGAACTCCTGGGCTATCTCCGAGATACGGCTGTTCACCTGCCTCGTCTTCTCCTCGTCAGAGGCATTCGGGTCAAGGGTCAGCACATCCACCACCTGTGTGTCGGTGTATTCCGAGGTCAGCTCCCACGATATTTGCAGTATCGCACGGTGTATCTTGATGCCAAGGAAGTACTTGGGCTTCCTTGCAATGGACAGTGTCGCCTTGAAGGTGATAATGCCGTTGATGTTGGGCATGGTGGCAGTTCGGACGTAGGTGTAGCCGTTCCACGAACCGGCACCTTGCCACGTGAGATTGTAGGCTGACTTCACATCCTGCATGATGGCAGGGATGCGGTAGTAGTCATCGGTGGAGGTGGCATTGTCGTTAGCCGCCTCGCTCTTGGCATTCTGTATGTCTGCCAACTGCTGCTGCCATGTCGCCAATTCCTTCTTCAGGTTGTCTATCTTCGTCTTGTTGACATTATGTTGCTGCCGCAAGGCAGGGGCTTCCTCCACAGAGGCATTGGCTATCTGCGTGAGCAGGTTCCTGTTCTCTGTCTCCAACTGGCTTATCTGCGCCTCCAACAGGGCTATCTTGCTATTCGCCTCACGTTCCTTCTCGTCCAGTTCCGATAGGTCGAGATTATTTTCTGATACGCTTGTCCTCATGGCGCATTCCTTGCTGTGGGCATTGAGCGAACCGCCGCACTCACGGCACTTGTACTGCGTGCTGCCCTGTCCGAGGGTGACACCGTCCGAACAGGTGACGCTGATGGTCACGCTCTCCACGCCCTTCAGTTTGGCGGCATCGGTGGCTTGATAGTAACGGCGTGCGTCACTGCCGATGTAATAGACATAGCCCTCCTCGTTGTCGTTATACTCCGAGAGACGTGCCTGCAACTGACGCTTGAAGGTATTCAAGTCCATGCTGTAGGAGTCGAAGACATCCTCATACACCTCTTCCACGTTGTTCCAGCTCTTGGTAACGTGTATCTCGTAGGCGTAGGCCTTCTTGGTCTGCTTGCCGCCACGGCTGATGATGTACGACGACATCCAATAGTTCATCGTATAGGTGAAGCCGTCGCTCTGGGCGTTGAGCTGCTGCACACGGCTGCGGCTCCATCCGGCATGGTTCTCCGAGTTGGCCAGTATCTGCTCTCGCTGCGTGCTGTTAGGGTAGAAGTTGGGGTCGGAGGTGTTGATACGATACCAATGGTCACCGTTCAGAATACTGTTGTCATCGGTCGGCGGATAGTAGTCACAGAGGCTTACGCTGCCTTGGTCTCGTCGGGCAATGTACCAACGCTGTGTATAGTAGTTGCCCTGCGTCTCGCTCAGATAGTCTGTCATCCACGAGGTGATGTTGTAGTTGGAGAGGTCGAAGAGGGCTGCCACGTTGTCCTCGCCACCCACCAGACTAAGGAGTGTGCTGCCGATGCCGTTCTCTGCCTGTTCATAGAGGTCATGGTAGTTGTCATAGATGTCGATGATTTTACTCACCTTGCCATTGAAAAGGTCGTTGAAGGCACTCTGCTGCAAGAGTGCGCCTGATGCCCCGTTGATACCTGCCGTCGCCAACGATGCTCCCATATTGTAAAGCGTCTCGATGTCGGCGGTGAGGTTCTCCACGGTGAAGTTGCCGGGCACACTGGCGATGTCATCCAACAGCTGCTGCCAATCTACATTGCCTATCTCCGAGAGTTTGAGGATGGCGGCTATCTCTTGGTTGATTTCCAAGAACTGAATGTCGGCAAAGGTCAAGCTACTGTTGGTCACGACACTCTCAAACTGCATACACAGCGACTTTGTGTCGGCGCATATCTTCATCAGGTAACTGCCCCAGTAGAGGGCGGTCTGCGGACTTTTCAGCATCATTCCTGCCACCGTCCATATCTTGGGCATAATCTTGTTCGCCACCATATTGTGGATGCGGCGGTAATAGTAGTTCTCCGTGCTACTGCTCCAAATGCCGAGGTCGGTGAATGCCTTGCGCTCCAAGAACTTGGCAGCGAAGATGCCGGCAGTGGCAACCTCTGCGGCATTGTAGTGCTTCAAGATTTCGCCCACCTGCTCGTTATAATAGCTCTCTGCCATAGCTCCAGCACCGAATGCGGCAGCCATGGCGGCAACGATCTGCTTGTCGTAGTTCACGCTGTAATACTGCGCATGAACCCTTCCCACGACAAGTGTAAGACACATATATATTATAATAAGGTATAAACGTCTCATTGCTTCACTACTTTACGTTTTTACTACTTTCAGTTTCTACTATTCCACTACTTTACTACTTGTAGTATTTACTATTGGTAGTATTCACTACTAATCGTATTTACTACTAATCGTAAATACTACCCAGCCACCGTTCCCGAAAGTTTTGCTTTCGGGCATCTGGGCTTTACGTCTATTCCGGGATTTCCGTTTCCATCAATCAGCCCCCGTGCTCGCCGTGTCAGCGGCGAGTGGCTCCATCGTCCGTCAAATTGAGCACATGCCCCGCCTCATTGACCTTCTGCGCAAATGCCAACGACTTCCCGATGCCACTGGCATCCCAATCTCTGCAATACCGCTCGATAGCCTCCTGATGTCTGCACTTCAGTTCATGCTTATAGAGTTTCAATGCCTCCTTCTCAGCTCGCTCGGTGGTGTAGGTCATATAGCACTCGTGCGGCTCCTCCACACCATACACTCCGCTCGTCGATCCACGTCGGATAAACACCTCACGGAAGAAACTTCTTCCCTCCTTGTTATCCAAGCGGTTGACAGTGAATATCTTCTTGCAATCCACATCCGTCAATCCTAATATCGCCTTGATCTCGTCGAATCGCTCACGAAATTTGCTTTGGTCGAGCAGCATCACCACGTCGGAGTTGTTGATGATGGCTTCCTTCACGATGGGACTGCCGATGATGTCCTGTATCTCCTGTGTCACTACGCCCACGCTCGCCCAGAACTTTCGGGCTGTCTTGTATAGGTACTTGATGTACTCGGCCATCAGCGGCGAGGCGATGGCTTTCCATGCCTCCTCGATGACAAGGCACTTGCGGTTCTTCTTCAGGCGCATCTTCTGCAGGAACACGTCCATGATGATGAGCGTCACGATGGGGAAGAGCTGCTTGTTCTCCTTGATGGCATCCACCTCGAAGACGATGAAGGTCTCGTCGAACAAGGTGCTATCCACGTTCTCGTTGAGAATCTTGTCGTACTTGCCGCCACGGTAGAAGTTTTGGAGCATATAGGCGAAGTTGTCGCAGTCGATGGTGGTGATGTTGTTCTCGATGCAGATCTGGTCGAGACGCTCACAGGCGAACTCATAGAATGAGTCGAAGGAGAGGGTCTTCACGCTCAATGCCATGCGCCGTTCCTCCAGTCCCTTGATGAGTTTCTCCACCTTGTCGTGTATCTGCGTCAGCTCCGTGCCGCGCCGCTTCTCCATGGTGGAGAGGTTTTTTCTCAGTGTCTCCTTCTGTGAGGAAGGATAGGGCTGCACACCGTTGAAATAGAAATCGTAATACTCCGTCACCAACTGCTCCACGACACGGAACTCCAGTTCGGGTATCTGCGTCTCCGAGCCTTTCCATATCAGCAGTATCAGGTTCTTCAGGAAGTCTATCTTCTCAATGTTCAGCTCCCGCTTGCTGATGTTGAAGGGGTTCATGGTGATGGGCTTGTCCTCCGTATAGGCGATGTACTTGCCGCCCACATACTCGCAGAGTCCCTCATACGAGTTACCCGTATCGACCATGACGATGTCGGTGTTCTGCTCCCACAACTGACGCACCACGCTGTTCATGTGGAACGACTTGCCGCTGCCCGAAGGACCCAAACAAAAAAAGTTCGAGTTGTCGGTCAGCTTCTCCTTTCCCTCCTTTCCTGTGATGTCGATGGCTACGGGCACACCTTGGCGGTCGGTATAGTATATCTTCAGCGGGGTGTCCTCATTATGCACGATGCGCTCCTTGTACATCAGACAGGTGGCGGCATCGCCGAGGGTGAGGAATCGGTCGTAGTCGGCATTCATGCCATAGCAGTTGCCGGGGAAAGAGTTGACGAACAGCTCCAACTGGTTGTAGGCCCGCTTGCTGATGTGGATGCCCATGCGCGAGAAGGAGTTTTCGAGATGGTTGGTGCATTTCTGTATGTCGGTGTCGCCGCTCACTGCCACCACGAGGTTGTAGTGGGTATAGACGAGCTGCTTGCTCTCACGGGCTATCACCTCCTGCACACGCTTGATGTCCTCTACAGCCATCAGGTTGCTGGGGTTGGGCATGGAGGCATGGCGGTTTTTCTTCTTGTCGAGTAGGGCAAGCTCACGCTTCTGGTTGGGCACGAACACCATCTGGTTGAACACCACGCAGTCGGCTCCGGGCACGCTATCGACGATGCTCACGAGATCAACGGGCATACTGGTGTTGTTCACCTCGATATTTGCGTAGGGACGGATGACCGACGGCAAGTTGGCATAATCCACATCCACAAGGCTATACACCTTGCAGCTACGGTCCCCCATGCCGATGGTCTCGTCATCGACCTTGAAGTTGGTCATCGACACCACCTTGTCACGGAAGTTCATGGAGAAGAAACGGTCCACATACTCGCAGGCTTCCGTTTTGCCGAGGAATCGGGACTTCACGCCGGCATCCCTCAGCTGGTCGTGCACCTTGCGTATCTTCACCAAGAAGTCACGCCATTTCTTGTTGTCGAACGACATCAGACGGCTCTTCTTGTTCTCCTGTGTGATGGTGAGGTAGCAGACGCTGTCGGTAAAGGGTCTGCCGTTGAAATAGCGGAAGTAACTCTCGCTCAGGAACTCATGATTTCCACCGTTCTCTTCCTTGAATGCCTTCCTCACAAACACGTCCTGCTTGTGCAGCGCATAGCCTTCGCCCAAGGTCTGGGCAAGGGCGGCGAAGAGGTGGGTGAACTCATAGTAGGCCTCGATGTTGGCGGAATACTTCTGCACAGGGTTCTCCATCTTCAGAACAGCGGAGTATTCGCCCGTCTTGGTATAGAGCACGCCGATGCCATCCACTTCCTCGATGGAGAAGTAGATGTCCTGGAAGATGCGCTTGCGCTTCCCTCCCGTGCCGAATGCCTTGACACTGATGGCCATGCCCACGCAGATGGCTGAGAATATGAGTATGATGTATAGGGTCATTGTTCTTTTTCTTTTTTAATCGCAAAAAGGCGGGCGCACCCTCATGCGTGATGCCCCCACCTCCATTCACTTACAATCATTGATAGCTTTCCACTTGGACATAATGGATTCTCTTTTTTGTTTTACACTTTCTTTGAATAGGCATAGATGAATATGCCGTTGTCACTCTTCTTGCTGTGCAAGCCCTTGCGCTGCTTCATGACGATGAGAACGCCACCGACAGCTACGGCGAGGACTAGCAGCACGAGTCCTGCCACGAAACCGAAGATGCAGTAGCCGAGGATGAAACCCGCAACGGCTCCTCCTGCGGTGGCTGCCGCCCAGTAGATGTAGCGTCCCTGCAACCCGAAGAACTCCAATGGACGTTGCAGTCCCTTGAAAATGGGATAATCCGGAAAACGCTCTTGCTTTGTATCTGCCATAACTGTCAGTGTTTTAACGTTCTACATACTCACAATCTCACGCTGCGTTTAACCTCCAATGCCGAAGAACAGAGGCAGTGCCTGGGCTGCTGCAATGAGGAAAATACATGCGCCGACGACCATCATGATCTTCTTTTTCACGTCCTGTTCCTCGTTGTTCATGGCGATGTAAACGCTTATGGCTCCGACAATTGCAACGACACCTGCAATGGCATAGCAGAGCTTCACCACGATAGGTACATACTTGGCAATCTCCTCCGTCACTGTGGTAAGCGCGGTCGTTCCTGCCGAGTAGTCGCCGGCTGCGTTCTGTGCCATTGCTGCGGTGGTGCCGACAAGCAACATCAGGGCGAGCGTTTTCATGCGCTGTGAAGAGAAGAATCCCTTCACCTTCTTGTTAATCCTTTCAAACATTCTTTTTACCTTTTAATTTGTTACACTTTGAGTTATCTTATCTCGTATCACCTGTATCTCAAATCTGATAACCGAAGAAAGCGGGGAAGACGATGGTCGCTCCTATGAGGAACAGGCAGGCTCCCACCAGCATCATGATGTTCTTCTGCACTCCTTCTTCGCCCGTATTCATCTTTATATATATCTGCAAGGCGCTGACTATGACCACGATGCCCGCCACTGCATAGCACAGATAAACGATATAGAGCATCATCGTCACGGCATAGTCATGGGCACTCGCAAGTGCGTCCGCTCCCCAGCTGTAGTCCACGTTGCCACACTTAGCACTGGCCAGAGCTGGGGTTAAAGCGGCATATAATGATAGAAATGCACTTCTTGTTTTTGACATCATATCTCATTATTGAGTGATTCCACCTTGACCATGTCACGTCCATTGTGACGAAGACCGCGGGCGATGATGGTGTTGTTCAATTCTTCCGAATACATGGGGTCGGAATAGGTGGTATTCACTTCCTCCATCTTCTTCTCGATTGCGCTTTGTATCTTTTCAAGCACATGAGGCTTGCTCTCTTCCGCAGTGGCGGCTGCCTCCTCTGTAGGCTCTGCAAGCTGCTTCTCCTCGTAGGCTGTCTCATATTGGTTGTCGCCTACGCTGAAACCACCGTCGCTCTCGCTGACCGCTATCGACTCTTCCTCGTCGGTCATGTCACTGACATCAAACGACTCGCCCTGTGACTTCTCGTCCTTGGGCTTTCCGTACAGATCCTGCACGATGATGACCGTATAGTAGATGACATAGATTATGGTCACGACAATGGCGAATATTACAAATGACTTCATATTTTCAAGTTTGATTTTACTATGGTTTGGCTTATTGCCGATGCAAAGGAACTACCTTTTCTTCAATCTTAAACCGAAATGACTTTCCGCGGAGCCAAATCTTAACTCTAATTTTGATTACACTCGCAATCATACTCAAAAATCAAACTCGAAAGGCACAAAAAAAGCCCTTCCGATAGGGAAGAGCTTGTAAAGAGGGTGGATGAAAAAAATGTGGATGGCTATATGGTCAGGTACTTGCCATGGGAGAAGTCCTGATGTTCGTTAGAGAAAACATAGCCCAACTGGTTGGACAAGCATTGGGTGTTGCCTATCCTGGCATCGATGTTGGTGTGCGAATGTCCGTATATCCAATAGTCTATGCCGCTATCGGTGATATAGTCCTCCAACTCTACGGTGAACGCCACGTTTGCCTTGCTGCCTTGAAACTTTGGGTGGAGCATACGGAACGATGGTACATGATGGGTGACAACAATCTTATGGGCTGCTTGCGAATATGCCACTGCATCCTTGATAAAGGTGAGGCAACGTTCATGCTCAGCATTGAATTGGGCATGGGTCATCAGCTCACCTTTATATAATATACGGCGGAAGTCGCTTATCACTTGCTCGGTGAAGTAAGCGTCCTCCAAAGGAATCCTCGACCAAAGGGTGGAGAGGATGATGTCGGTGTCGCCAATCCTCGCAATACCGTTGTAGTGGCTGAATACATTGGGACGTACCTCCAAGAGATAGCCGTCGGGCAGTGTCGCCACATCATAATATTTGTAGAACTCATGGTTGCCCATGCAGCAATGCACCTCCTTGTAGTTCTCCGATGCCCAGTCCCAAAAGGGATGCTTGGAGTAGTTGTCATCGCCGAGATAGCCGATGTCGCCGGCAAGCAGCAGTATGTCGCCCGTCACCTCCAAGGGGTGGGCTTTCAGATACCGCCAATTGTCGGCAAACTCCAGATGCAGGTCGGATGCGTATTGTATCTTCATATTGGTCATGCTTCTATAAACAATTCATCCAGTTGATCTAACAGTCCGGTCACAAATGCCTCGTCTTGACCGAGTGACTTTGACAATGGTTCTGCGAGAGTTGACCAGTCGGCTCTGATGGAGGCGACAAACTCCCTTATACATGCCACTATTGAAGCAGGAGCCTCAATGTTGTCCTCAGTCATTATGACCACATTTTTCAGGATGTCCGAACGGTGCTTCTTGATGTCTTTGGTGTTCACATGCTTGCCGTCCCGCTTGTCTGCCATGAGATTTAGGTAGGCTCTTGCCTTCAGTGCTATCAAGGCAGCGGAATTGGCATGGCGTATGCCATCAGTCAGTTGGCTGTGTGCGATAGTAAAGTGATAGTAATCATCGTCCATGATGATGGCACTAAGACTCGACACATCTTCATCGGTCGGGATAGGTTCTATGACAAATCCCTTTGGCTCTCCAAGCACGTCGGGGTGGCGTGACAGCAGTTCTATCATCTCGGGATAGCCGTCTTTACCATCAAGGAAACGATACATTTCATACCTTGGTGGCTCACCAGCCTCCTGTTTCCTCTTTTCAGGTCGATAGCCAGCCTCCCGCACAAACTGCCAGAAGCGATTGGCGAAAGCCTCGGTCATGTTCTCTACGATGACTATCATGTCGATGTCGTGTGTGGCGCGTGGACGCACCACGGTATTGGTCATGGTGATGTCACAGGCTGCTCCGCCTATCACCACATAGTTTTCTGAGTATTCCGCAAATGCTTCACGGAACTTGACTAATCCTTCCATTTCTGTTCACTGATTATTCGTTCTACTTCTTTTTCTACTCTCGGATCATCATCATCTCTCAACGAAAGGACAAGGGAAAGGCGATCAACCCACTGGCTTTTGTCGCCCATTTTGCTGACAACAGGGTATTTCCATACCTCTATGATATAGTTGCCGTCATAGATGTTGGGATTCTCCATGACATCAGCCGACTTGACGGCACGATATTCCTTGCTTGTCATCATTATCATCTCTTCCCGGTCACGATTAAGCATGGAATAATGTGCCAGGGCATTGATGCCGCATACGGGGTATTCCGCATCCAAGCGTATGTCATCGCAAAAGATGCGGTTCTCCACAGGTGACAGCAAGACGTTCTGAGCCTTGTCCCACAGTTCCTTGCCCTTCAACTCGAAGTGTACCACCTTGCTGCGCTGTCCGTTCTGAATCTTTTGACACAGTCCTACATCTTCAAGACAGGTGACACCCAACGTGACGCTTTCGTAAGAATATGGAAGCAACGGTGCAATATCCCTTGGCGACATTCCTTCAATACTGCCCACCTGTAGGTGATAGAGTAGTATGTATTGCGCCACAGGGGTCAATACTTCGGCAATCTTCCTGTTGCTTGTCTTCTCCAATGCTATGATGCCTGGCAGATGGGCATATTCCTCGGACATGACAAAGAAGACTCCTTTGTCTGCCAGTCTGTGTCGCTCGTAGGTGGGTCCGGGCGCAAGGATAAACACCGCAGGCAGTCCCAGGGCTTCGGTCAACCGCTTGCCCGTGATGGCGCAAGTCCGTGGAGAGGGATTGCCCTTCTTGGGCTCAACGAACAGCAGGGGCGTGCCTTGGTATGTGCCATCATAGAAACGGTATGAGAGTTTCTCGCCAACCGTGATGCCTTTCAGGCTTTCCTTGGCACGAGGTTCCACCTCAAAGCGTCTGCCCAATATCCTTATTTCTTTTTTCAATTCCATTCTGCTACATTTTAATAATGTATTAAAACGATGCAAAAATAAGGATAATAATTGAGAATCAAGCATGTTTGGGCGAAAAAGTGCAGATTTGATATGTAATTTCAATGCATTTGAGCCATTTTTGCATCAAATGATGGTGTTTTCGTCTTTATAATGTCATTCAGATGCCGTTCGTTTCTTCCTCATCAGATAGTCGTTGACATCCTTGTAGTCGGCATATCTGAAGGACTCGTCCGTCACCCTGTACTCGAATACATTGCTGATGCTCTCAACCGTCTTGCGTCCTGCCTGGTCGTTGTCGAGGAAGCAATGGATGTGGGTGTAACGGTCAAGGTAATGCAATGCCTGTTTGAGGTTGGCGACTGAGTTCAGTATCATATAGTCGCAAGGGCTTTCAACGACAAACCATCGGTCTTGCTGTTTAACGAGGGTCATATAAGCAAGGAAGTCCATGAAGCCCTCAAAGACCAGACAACCGTTTTGCCACTCGTTGAACGTATGGGCAAGCAGGGTGATGTCCTTATGCCCGATGCAGCCCTTGAAATAGGGATTGCGCACCTCATGTCCTTCACTCAGATTGCCAAAGGCAATGCCATAGTAATGTTTTTGCTCAACCTTGTAGTGTATCTCCCTGCAATACATCCTGCCAATGGTGATGTCTATCCGTCGGCTACTGAAATAGGACAGCAGAGAATGGTTGCTCAGTGGGAGCAGCTTCACATCGTTCATCTTGGTTGTCGTGTATTCCTTGGCTGCGATAGCGGTCTCGATTGCCTTATCCACAGTGGCAATACTCTTGGACGCAAGGTAGGCAAGGGCATCGGAAACGGATTGTTTGTTATACATACGCTTTACCAGCTCCACAAGGTCACCGCCCTCCTTAATGGCGTAGTCGTACCACAGGTTCTCCTTCTTGCTGACCTTGAACGATGCGGTCTTCTCGTCCCTGAAGGGTGACAGATACCAGTAGGCATTGCCCTTCTTCTTTTTCAGCGTTACATTCTCCTTGTCTAAGAAGTCTATAATGCTCAGTTTCTTCGATTGTTCAATATTCATTGTACTTTCATTTGTTCGGTTTTACTTTGTCCATGGAAACAGTTTACTTTACCCTTTCTCCTATATAGGCACACCCGTAAACTAAACCATTTGCTAAACTACTTTTCCGCTTCCCAATTCAGCCTCCGATTTCGGTTTACTTTGGCCTTATTTCTTATATATAGGTACGGACGTAAACTAAACTGGTTTCTGAACTGTTTTTATTCCTCTTCATGGAACAGGTCAATCTCGGCAGGTGTATATCCGAAATAGTAATGATTATCCCGCTTCACTATGAGCTTTTGCTCGTTAATCAGGTATTTCAGCATTTTGATGATGACGCTTCTGCCACGCTTAAAGCCAATGTCTGCATAGGCTTGCGTTAATTCCTCCACCATGCGATCGAATCCTTTGATAGGTTTCTCCTTGAATGCAGCCGTCAGCGCCTCGTTATGCTGTTCGGATGTCAAGTCTTGGTAAGTAAACCTTGACGGTTGCTTGTCACCTTCTTCCTTCTCCGGCGTGTGCTCGACAATCTCTGGCAACCCTTCCTCATTGACTGTAAAGGCAAACGGCTTGAACTCCTTCTCACGGATGTGCATCGCCTTCACCTCGCTGATGTCGGGATTGGTGGTGCTCTTGGTGATGACAAGCACCGTCTCTGCCTTGTTGTTCATCTCCGTACCGATATGCCCGCGCACGTTATTGTCGCCCTTGTTCTGATGCAATACGCAATGGATGTGCAGGTCATACTTTGATGACCATTCCATCATCTTGTTGATGACCTCGACCGATTCTCCCGCATTGTTGATGTCGAGAAGCAGGTCTCTGATTCCGTCGATGATGACCAGTCCATAGCTTTGGTCTTGGGCAAGCGCATAGTCTATGACCTCTATCCTGACGGAGGGCGTGTACTCTCTCAGACAGATAAAGTCAAGGTTCTCGTTGTCGATGCTTGTAGGTAGACCAGCGAGCTTCAGGATGCGCTCCAGCACATTATGGCAGTGATAGCGGCTCTGCTCCGTATCTACATACAGTATCTTGCGTTTCCCCTCTGGCAGACTGGCGCGATAGTTCAGTACCTTGCCGTTGGCGAGGGAAGCGGCTACCAAGGCAGACACGTTGAAGGTCTTTTTCGCCTTTGCCTTACCAGTAGAAGCACTGAAGTTGCCCAATGTGGCTATGCTGGAATTATCAACCCATATAATCTGAGGAGGTGTTTTATAAGTATCTGTTGCCTTTATCAACGATTCGCTCAATATGCGATTGAGACGCTGTACTCCTTCCTCTTTTGAGTTAGGCTGTACATGTTTGTTATTTTCTTCCATTTTCATTCTTTCGGATTATCAATTTCTATTTTCGTTACCATTCCAATGACCTCTTGTTTGTTTTGGAGCAGCCACTTGTCGATTTCTTCTCTATTAAAATACAGCATTTTTCCCCTTGGCTTATAGTGTGGAACTTCTTTTGCGGCTGTAAGTTTGTATAGCAGGCTTTCAGAAACACCAATATACTTACATGCTTCGTCAAACCCCAAGACGGTTTTGGTCTGCTTGAACATCTTCTCCAATTCCTCGATTCGCTCTATTAGTTTGTCAATAGGTCCCAAAGCCTCCAAACTGTCTTCTATTGCGACAATTCGCTCATAGAGTCTAAAATGTCTTTCATTCATGTGTCACGTACCTTAATTAAATTGTTTACAGACAGTAGCACGGTTATATTAGCCGTCTATTCTTTCTTTGTGTAGATAGTACATATTCCTCTGCTTCTCTTTGAATCTCGTTCTTCGATTTGCCCTTGGTTCCTTGAAGCCATTCATCTATCTCAGATTTGAGGAACATGATGCGTTTGCCTCTCTTGTGAAACGGTATTTCCCGATTGCTTGTCCAGCAATATATGGTATGCTCTACCGGATGTGTTGGGAGATAAGCACATAATTCAGCAACCGTAAACCATGTTTCTTCTTTTTCTGATTGAACAAGTTCATATATACCATCAATCTTGTCTTCTAATGATGACAGCTTTTTCAGTACCCCCGTTATAGCGTTGGGAATATCTTCAAATCTTATACTATTTTCTTCCATGCTAATTATTTTTT
>CAUBDX010000033.1 GCA_958434805.1 uncultured Phocaeicola sp. | reverse complement strand
CTCTTACCGGAACCGCTAAGTCCCGTCAGCCACAGCATAACTCCCCGTTGTCCCAGCAGTTCTTCTTTATCTTTCCGGGAAAGCATACGGTCAAAGATAGGATATATATTTTCCTCTTCCATTCTCTATTTTCATTTTGTCTTTAACTTCATCAAAAAGGCCATATCAGCGGTATCAGAATAACCGAAATTATAAATGTCAATATATTCAACGGCAAACCGATACGTACAAAATCCGTAAACTTATAGTTTCCGATACCCTGCACAATCAAATTAGTCTGATAACCGATAGGAGTGGAAAAACTGGCAGATGCAGCGATGCAAATGACAACAAAAAAGGGCATCGGACTTACCCCCAACTGATTGGATAAGGAAAGGGCAAGCGGAAAAGCCAATGCGGCGGCGGCATTATTGGTTATCAGTTCGGTAAACAGATTTGTAATGATAAACAAAACAGCCAGCAACACATGCGGACTGTAGTCATCACTCATATCAATGATTCCATGCGCAATGATATCCGCCACTCCGGAATTTACCATGGCGCGACTTATAGCAAACGCACAGGCAATGGTTATCAAGATATCCCATGATATATATTTTGTATATTTACGTGCCGGAAAAAGTTTGGTCCATGCCATTATCACAGTCGTTACAGCTGCAAAAAAGAACATATCAAGATCAATACCGGGAAGTAATTTTTCCATAAAAGGCAACTCTCCTACTGTTGCCCCCACAATCATCAGCACCAATAAAGTCAATGCAAACCAACGTTTCTTTCTCCCGGCTTTCGGCTCGGTATCTTTGCCATTGGCCAATAACACGAATACAGAAGAATCTCCCCATGTAGAGATAAATGAATCATCCGCCCATAGCACCAACGTATCTCCCTCATGAAACTTCACCCGTGACAGATTCTCTACAATACTAACTCCGCTTCGTTTTATTTCTTTTACTTCAGCACCATAATGACGGACAAAATTAAAATCCCCCACCCTTTTATTGATACCCGGGAAACGAGCACCTATCACCGCTTCAACACGATGAAAAGAAGACGCATCCGCTTCCCCATGTTCGTCGCCTACCGTGTCTTTCCGGACCTCCGGCAACAACCTGGAAGAAAAAAACAACAAATAAACAATTCCTGCCAAAGCAATGAAAATGCCCACCCGGCCTAATTCAAACATACCAAAGCCCTTATATCCGGCATCTAAAATCATACCATCCACCACCAGATTAGTAGAAGTCCCGATAAGCGTACACATTCCCCCCAGTATGGTAGCATATGAAAGAGGGATCAAGAATTTAGTTGCCGGAATGCGGACAGATTCCGCCCAACGTTTAATAATAGGAGCAAAAATCACAACCACCGGCGTATTATTGAGAAAAGCAGAAACAAAAGAAATAGCGGGCAGCATACGTGCCTGCGCCTTCATGACCGTTGTCTTCTCTTGAGGCAGAAGTTTCTTTATCAACTGTCCCAACGCTCCCGATTGCCGGACTCCTTCACTGATCAGGAAAAGCAACGCTACGGTAATCATCCCTTTATTACTGAATCCCTCCAACATCTCTTTCGGAGTCAATATACCGAAACAAAGAAAGAGTACAGTAACAGAGAACAGAATCATTCCGGGACGCATTTTATCAAGGACTAATGCAGTCACCATCCCTATTAATCCCAAAAACACAATAATCATTTCGAATGTCAGCATCGTTTCCGGATATTAATTTCGTTTAACGACAAACCAAGGATTCAGCAAGTCCGGCTTGTTATATTTCAACGGTTCTTCTTTTCCCGCCTGATATATTTCTGCTCCTGATGCCTTGGCTATGGCATGCCCGGCAGCCGTATCCCACTCCATGGTAGGAGCAAAACGAGGATATTCATCGGCCAGTCCCTCACACACTTTGCAAATCTTGATGGAACTGCCCACCGATATCAACTCCACATGAGGATATATCTTTCGCTTTTCCTCAATATACTCTTCCGTTTCGACCGACAGATGGGAACGGGAAGCAACAATGACAAAAACTTCATTTGTTTCGGCACAGGGCATACGAAATGCCGATGCCTTCATTTCTTCCAGTGAACGGCCTGCACGTCCGGTCACTCCTTCCATTTTATAAGCGCCGGTTGCCACTTCACCCCAATAAAGCGTTTCTTTGACAGGAACATAAATCACTCCAAAAACAGGAACTCCTTCTTTTACCAAAGCAATATTGACAGTAAATTCCCCATTCCGTTTTATAAATTCCTTTGTTCCATCCAAGGGATCGACTATCCACAACGTATCCCATTGCTCCCGTTTCTCGTAAGGCAAATGCTTTCCTTCCTCACTCAATACCGGATAGTCTGTTTCCTGCAAATAAGTCATAATGGTTTCATGCGCCTTACGGTCTGCAAGAGTCAGTGGAGAATTATCGGCTTTCCTTTCAACCTGAAAATCAGAAGAAGGATCATTATAAACGTTCAGAATTTCCTTACCGGCAGCTAAAGCCGCATCCATCGCTTTTAATATATATTCAGTCTGCATAGTGTTTACTTCCATTAAAATGCTTCTGTCATATTGAAATAGAACAAACTTTGATCATTGGCAAAATTACGTCCGAAATCCAGACGTACATTCATACGCGGCTGCACCTCGATACGAAGTCCCACACCGGCATTAGGAAGCACTCCTTCAATCTTACCCATGGTAGGCCCCATAAAACCGCACCCTCCCCATGCAACAAAACCCAAATGATGCAACATACGCTTTACCCATGTACTTTTATCCGTATTGAACATCTGACGATATTCGGCGAGCACCACATGAGAAGATTTATCACGATACTGCCCCATATAATACCCACGAAGATCAAAAGGAGTGCCACTTAAAGCATATTGGTTCATAGGAACATCCCCAAACACATTCTTGGTTTGGGCAGTCCAAGCTATAACTTTTCTATTTCCTACCTTTTTGTATTGGCGGTAGTCCACTTCCAAGCGGTAGAAGTTATTATCTCCTCCCAAAAACTTCTGGTACATCAGCCCACGAAAATCCAGATAAATGCCTTTATAAGCATTGGCAGGAATATCCCGGCTGTCATAAGTCAGCAGAAATCCCACTCCCGAACTGAAATTGGAATATCCGCTGGCGGTACCTCCCAACCTTTTATAATCAGGCTGATTAATTAAATGTTTGGCAGGCTCGGACATTTTATCATAACTCAAGTCAATCTGAGGACCGGCAAAGAAATTACTTTTACCCAAACGGAATAAAAACCACGGATTAATCTGAAAACCGCTATAACGATATTCACTGGTAGAGTCACTGCGCTCATAATGCTTATTGGTAGCATAGCCGATACCATAAAAATTCTCCAATGTATTCTTGTAAGTGAATTTTCCAAAAATACGGAATTTATCATTTTTGAAAAACAACTGAGGCTTCACCATCAGATTCAAGCCCCCCTCGAACATTACCGCAACAGCCATCGGCAACACAGAACGTTTCTGCAAGGTATCCGACGGATTCATACGAAATGTAACAAGAGCACTACCTCCTATTAACGCACCAAAGTCCGGAGTATAACTCGGTCCTCCCAATATATTATAATGTATATTGCGCTTAGCCACCTTCCGGCGTCTTAATTCTTTTTTTGAAAGTTGATGGATGGTGGTATCCTCAGGATTACTACCTATGTCACTTCCTTGTGCCGCCATATTCAAAGAACAAAGCAGGCACAGGACCAAGCTAAGTAATGTTATTTTCATATAATAGTTTATTGTCTGCCCAAAGTCCTTACTCAAAAAAACTTTCTACGGCAAATGAGTTTTCAAAAGTACAAAAGTCCTGCCAAAGAATAACGGTGTGTTGAATTTGTTTTTATTTAGTTCAAGAATCTTCACGTTCTTTATAATGTAACAATGTGTCAATATGCCAATGTGTCAATTACCATGCGGACATAGAGCAGCACATTGGCAAACCAGCACATTGGCAAATTATTTAAACAGTTTTTCCAAATCATCCTCATTAATCACGGAAAGAACCGTTTTACCATCCGGAGTATAATTAGGAGTAGCCACAGCAAATAAGCCATCCACCAAACCTGTCATTTCCTCATTCGTCAACACTTGTCCGGGAACAATTGCCGCCGCTTTAGCCAAAGTCAATGCCAGAATACTCTGCACCTCTTCTTTTACCTTGCCACCTTTTTCCATAGCTGTATGCACCATATTTTGGATCAAGTCTATCGGGTTAAGGCCTTCAATACCTGCAGGAACACCGTTTATGGCATAACTTCCTCCTCCCAAATCAGTCAGTTCGAATCCCAGGAAAGACAAGTCTTCCATAATTTCCTGCAAAATAGCCACTTCGGAAAGCGGAAACTGCACAATATCCGGAAACAGCATTCCTTGAGAAACACCTTGACGACGACTTATCTGGTCTATATACTTGTCATATAAAATACGGATATGGGCACGCTGCTGATCAATGATCATTAAGCCGGACTTTACAGAAGTCAAAATAAAACGTCCTTTAAACTGATAATGCTGGCCGGATTTCTCACTGACTGAAGAGTCCTCCACATGATCATACAATCCGGGATTTTCCTCCGCAGGAGAAGCCTCTTCCGCCCTATAATCATTCTCGTCAGGATGAAAGTTTTGAGAAGAAGCATGACGTTCCAGCCCCGCATACAGTTGTTCCCAGTCCTTACTAGGCTTTGAATAAGAAGAGGGAGGAGCAGCCGAAACATTAAAAGGATTATAATCAGGATTATAAGTCGTCTTTGGTGGCTGTATACCAGTGTATGGAGATGCATCAAAGGCTGGAATATCCGGCATTCCCTCCGTATCAAAATCAATGGAAGGTACCGCATTGAACTTACCTAGAGTTTCTTTCACGGCAGCTGCCAATATCTGCCAGATGGCTTGCTCGTTCTCAAACTTTATCTCTGTTTTAGTAGGATGTATGTTCACATCAATATTAGCAGGATCCACCTCAAAATAAATGAAATAAGATACTTGCTCACCCACGGGAACCAACTGCTCGTATGCATCCATGATAGCCTTATGAAAATAAGGATGGCGCATATATCGCCCGTTTACAAAGAAATATTGGCGGGCTCCTTTCTTACGGGCTGTTTCAGGTTTTCCTACAAACCCGGAAACACGGACCATTGTAGTATCTACATCCAGCGATAACAACTCCTGATTTATTTTCTTTCCGAAAACTCCCATGATACGCTGGCGCAACTGAAGTGCAGGAAGATTGAACAGTTCCGCCCCATTATGATGCAAAGTGAAAGACACCTCCGGATTAACCAATACAATCCGTTCAAACTCCGTCAATATATTACTCAGCTCCGTCTGGTTCGACTTCAGGAACTTACGACGCGCCGGCACATTAAAGAATAAATTCTTCACACTGAAGCTACTGCCTTTCGGGCAAGAAACCGCCTCCTGTCCCTCTACCTTGGAGCCGGATATCGTCAACATCGTTCCCAATTCCTCCCCTTCCATACGAGTACGAAGCTCCACCTGAGCCACAGCAGCAATAGAAGCCAAAGCCTCTCCACGAAATCCCATGGTATGCAAAGCAAACAAATCAGCAGCTTCACGAATTTTAGAAGTCGCATGGCGCTCAAAAGACAAACGTGCATCTGTTTCCGACATACCTTTTCCATCATCAATCACCTGAATGGAAGTCTTTCCTGCATCCACTACCAACACGTCAACGTGCTGAGCACCTGCGTCGATAGCATTCTCCACCAATTCTTTAATCACTGATGCAGGACGCTGAATCACCTCTCCCGCTGCTATCTGATTGGCAACGGAATCCGGCAGCAAACGGATAATATCGCTCATATATCTTATAAACTTACGTAATTAAAAAGTAAACTCACCGGTCACCAGGTAATGCAGAATATACAACAAAACCAAAATGGCCACAAACAAAGCTCCATAAGTCATCGGCTTACGCCCGCTTTCTTTTCTGCGTTTTAAATGCTTGGTACCTTGAACGAACTTTCCACGGATATCTTCCGGAGAAAATTCTTTGGGAGGAAGCATACCCAACTCGCGTTTGGCTTTCTCCTCCAGTTTTTGCAGCTTCTCCTTCCGTTCATCCACATAAATATATTGATGGTTGAAACGGCGGGGCTTTTCCATCTTAAACATTCCCATAGCTATTTCTTTTTATTAAATAAATTATGATTGGGCAAAGGAACAGCACTCCGGTTACTCTTCTTCAACCCCTGACCGGCTTTCTTTCCACGCCACTTAAAGATATCCTCTTTATCAAGCGGACGGATATAGTCAAACCACACAAAGTTATCCAACTTCATCTTCTCCGGCGGACGTTGGAGCATAGGATAAAGAGTACCGTTCGATTTCGGACTCATAATCATTTTTTTCATCTTCCGGTTTTCCAGAAACATATTCAGCAGACTGGTTTCAGAAACATTCATTCCAATCAGTGTACTGTCGCTTTCCATCGGATAATATACCAGACGAACCGAACCGATCACATCTACTTTGCGCATCTCACCGCCTTGAAACCAAGCCTTCATCTCTTTTCCTGTCACCTGATTATAACTAGTAGAATCCAGTTGTTCTACAGACAAAGCCTGATTCTGAATATGTGCCCAGTCTATCGTACTGTCATTCATATAAATCATGATTTTCTCTCCCAGCAACTGCTGGTTGTTATTCCACAGTATAGGGTCATAATACATGGTCAGGCAGCTATCCTTGGAGGAAAAGACCAACGAATCGCATACCCCCTGCACATCCGTGCGATACATACGTACCTTATGATACGCCCGCGTTTCCCGGAACATAGAATCAGTATTCAAATAGTAGGTATACATTTGCAATGTATCGGCATGCATAAACAAGCTGTCACCTTGTGAATAATCCACTGCCACCGCTTTTTTAGTAGCAAAAGCATACTTGGTCAATTCATTATAATAACAATAATCACCAGTCAGCATATTCTTGTTTACAGTATCTGTCATGATCACATTATCAAACGCCTCCCCGTATCCTTTTACACGATCATAAAACAGACTGTCTCCAGTCAAACGCTTCCCCTCATTGGTCAGCACGGACCGGTCCAACAATTCCGCCTGCCCTATCTGAGTATTATAAAAGCCCAATTCCGAATAAATATGGTTAGCATCACTGACAATATCGGACGGACCAAGGATATTGGCTATTTTGGTTGCTGTACTGTATCGTAATGTATCGGAAGTCAAAATAAACTTAGGGTTGACCAACTTCACATCATAATTGAACACAGATATTTTGGTAGCCGGACTATATTCCCCCCATTCCGAAGTCAATACATTCTCCTCGTCCATCAATGTCCCGCCATCAAAGTAATATCCCAAATTATAAATACGATCGTAGTTCAGGCTATCCGTCAACAAAGTCGTATTCTTGTTTTCCATGCGTACATTATAGCGTACCTGGGCAATCTGGGTATTTCCGTCATAAAACAAATAGTCCCCATACAGAAACAAGGTATCCCCCTGCACCATCTTCACATTGTCAAAAGCTTCCAGCGAATTCGTTTTCTCATAGAAACAGGCACTGTCACAATACATATATACACTGTCGTGACGGAACGCAACGTTTCCAATCAGAATCTGTGCATCCGGGTCCGGATTCAACGGACTTTTCTTCAACACATCCGAATGCAACAGATACACCTTGCTTTTAGCCGGTTTCTGTTCCCCTTTTTTAGCCGGTCTCACCTGAGCCAGCAAGCAAAAGCCGAACAGGCACAGGACACTTACCACAAGTATCCTATGCCTGCCCGAAGAGTATTTATTCTTTCTTTTTCCAAGCATATACTTTATACACTACATTATTTCTTTACCCAACCCGGATATTTGAAATCGCATTTCTGCCACTTCTCATTAATACGCACGTAGGTATGTTTTTGTTTATCCCTGATCCACTTATCAAGTTTTTCTTCGCTGCGTTTTTCCATCACGATGCCTTTCAGCCGTTGGTAGTCTTCCGTTATGGTTGCCTTATGCCCGTTCAAACGGGTTTTCAATTTCACGATAGCGCAAATTTCCTTTCCTTTTGCATTAATCATGGTAAAAGGTTTGGAAATTTCCCCCACATTCATGCCTTCCACCATCTTTGCAGCCTCTTGTGACACCTGTGCCAATTGTTGCATTTCAAAACGCGCCGTACCAGTCTGCGGATTCGCCATCAAACCATGGTTGTTACGCGTGTCCTTATCGTGAGAGATATAAGTAGCGGCATCATCAAAAGTAAATTTCTCATTACGGATATCATTGGCAATAGAATCCAGACGTAACAAGGCTGCTTCCAGATCTTTTTCATCCACTTTCGGTTTTAACAAGATATGGCGGGTATTGATACGGTCACCACGTTTTTCGATCAACTGGATAATATGGAAGCCGAATTCAGACTCCACAATCTTGGATACCTTGTTAGGATCTTGCAGATTGAATGCCACATTCGCATATTCAGGTACCAGCTCAGCCCTGCCCATAAAGCCGAGTTCGCCACCACGGCGGCGCGAACCTTCATCTTCCGAATACAGACGTGCCAAAGTGGAGAAAGCTATTTCACCGGAAGTAACACGTTCCGTATAGTCACGCAAAGTCTTCTTCACACGCTCAATTTCTTCCTGCGGAATCTTAGGTTCCATAGTAATGATCTGCACTTCTACCTGAGTAGGAATAAAAGGAATACTGTCTTGAGGAAGATCCTTGAAATAACGACGGACTTCGGCCGGAGTAATCTTGATATCCCCCACAATCTGCTGCTGCATTTTCTGCACCGTTTTTCCATCACGTATATTCTCGCGGAGCATTTCGCGTATTTGTGTAGAAGTCTTATTATAATATTCTTCTACTTTTTCCTTAGAACCAATCTGATCAATCAGCCAATTTGTACGTCTTTCCACATCACTGATAATTTCCTGTTCGGAAACCTCAATACTATCAATAGCAGCCTGATGAAGAAACAATTTCTGGATGGCAAGCTGCTCCGGAATAATACAATACGGATCACCGTCAAACTTGCGGCCTTCATACTGGGCATTCAGACGTTCATTCTCCACGTCCGATTTTAGAATGGCCTCATCACCTACTACCCATACAACCTCGTCTATCACATTGTCTTGCCCGTATACTGAAACAACGGCAAACAGCATCAGCATCAGTGCATAAACTTTGGTACACATCAATTTATTCATTTGAATTCAAATAATAGTAATTAATCTTGTTCCTGTCCGAAGCGTGTCGGTATAACTCTTCTTTGACTTTATTTATAAATTCAACCCGCTTCAGGTTTATTAAAATCTCCTTAATTTCCGTCTTTGCAAAATCCAGCGGCCTCTGTTGGTCCTTACCCAAGAATTCCTCTACATGCAGGAAATAACAAAACGCCGTGTCTTTTACCTCTATATTCCGGTTCTTGTCCAAATAGTTCTCATCCGTATCAAGCGCTTTCAAAGGTATTTTGACAGCAATATCGGACAATGGCATCCAACGGTCATAAAAATAATCATAGCTCACCGCATTGCGCAAACTGTATTTTTCCAGGCTCTCAATAGCATCCCGGTTATTTTTTTTATACCATTTGCGTACACTTGCCAAATCCTGAGAATGAAGAGGGACTTTTATAAACAGCCCTTTCACAAAAGGATGTTCTGTATGAAACAACTCCTTGTTTTTCTCATAATAAGTGCTGATTTCCTCATCACTTATCTCATTGGCCAGTTTCTGATTAACCAGTTCCTCCTGATACGTATGCATGATCAATGCCCTGCGATAGTTCTCCACTAACTTGGCAATCTTTGCATTATCAGGAATATTTCCTTCCGCTTTATCAAAAAGCAGCACATCCTCCACCCAGTTTTTTATATAGTGCTCGGCAAACAAGACACTATCGTCTTTTGAAATATGGAAAGGCAACGCCGCCTGCAAATCTTCTTTATAGAGATATTCACCAGCAACTTCCACTAAAGGAGTCCTCCCCTTATGGTCGTGCTCCTGGCCGCATCCCGACAAAGCACCTGCTATAACAAGTAACACCCCCCAGTTTTTCACGATATTCATATAACATTAAAATAGTGAACGAAGATACTGCAATAATTAATTACTTCCGTTATTATTAACTGTTTTTAAAACCTCTTGGTTAATTTCAACCTTATATTTCTGCTTCAAATCTTTCAACCAGGCATCCTCATAGACAGTCAGATAATCCTTGACAACCGCTTCTCTTACATCCTCATAACTTTCAGGACCTTTCTTTAACTTCTTTCCCATCACAAAAGTATAAGGTAAATCCGGCTCAGGCTGAAAGCTACCGCATTTAAAGACCAATTTATCAATATACCTGTTGGTCCCTATCTGAAAGACACCTGCTTCCATACGAACTTTGGAGGAAGCATCATCTCCGGTCAGTGTATGTAATATATCTTTCCACTGGGATACCGGTTTTTTTTTCAATTGTTTCTTAATGGCTGAAGCCGTTTTTCTATCTTTACAATGAATCACTGCTCCCCGATAATGCGGCAATTCCCAGGCATAGTCTGATTTATGTTGCTTGAAGAAGCGTTCCAGGTCATCCTCATTCCAAGCTTCATCACCCGATTGATATTTTTGCGACAAATAAGCCGCAAGCAAACCATCCTGCAATTCCCGCACCCGGAACTCCAGTTCTTCCTTCTGTCCTGCAGAAAGCTCCTTCCATGTACAATTGCCATTCTTCTCCAGATAATTCAATAACTGTTCCCGTTTTTCTTCAAAACTGACACCCTGCCTGCGCTCTATCCATTTCACTATATGAATGCCCATAGGTGAATAAAAAGGAGCTGAAATCTTATTTCTTTCCAAAGATTCCAGTTTGTCTATCCATTCCTGCATATTCTTGTTCACAGGCATCCACGGCAACACTCCTCCCACATTTTTACAAGCTTCATCATCCGAGTACCGGCGGGCCAGCGTTGCAAAATCCGCGCCTTCCCGCAATGCTTCATAAACCGAATCCATTTGCTGCCGCACCCTCATTTCCTCCTGACGGCTTGCATTCTGGGATAAATATTTGCTAATATGGGCAATTTTTATCCAATCATTTGCCTGCAAACGTTGTTCACCTTGCAGGTATAATCGGCGGGCAGCCTGTTCCTCCTTTTCTGCATCTGCCAAATAAGTTCTTAAAAGTTTGCCCCGATACCAGTCCACCTGCCTGCGGAAAACAGACAACGTATCTATTCCCATATCATGTGCATAGCGTACTTTTAATTTATAGTTGATAAAAGAAGGTAGAAAAGAAAGCGGGGTCCGATGAGAAGATTTACGAAAATAATATTCAAACTCGGAACGTTTTACAGGTTCACCGTCAATAGATAACACAACTTCTCCTTGCGCCCGCATTTCCAACGCGAACACAAGGAGAAGTGACAGAATACCGACCATTCTATGCGGCATCATTCATACATTTTATTGAGGACGGCTGTAGTTAGGAGCCTCGCTGGTTATGGCCACATCATGCGGATGACTTTCCAATACACCTGCGTTAGTAATACGGGTGAATTTGGCATCATGCAATTGTTCTATATTAGCAGCGCCACAATATCCCATTCCCGCACGAAGACCACCTACCAACTGGTAAATCACTTCATACAAAGTACCTTTATAAGGTACACGGGCTGCAATACCTTCCGGAACCAGTTTCTTCACATCGGCAGTTCCGCTCTGGAAATAACGATCCTTCGAGCCGTTCTCCATCGCTTCCAAAGATCCCATTCCACGATAAGATTTGAATTTACGTCCGTTAAAGATAATCGTATCACCCGGTGACTCTTCCGTTCCGGCAACCAATGAACCGATCATTACACTATAACCGCCGGCAGCCAAAGCTTTTACCACATCCCCCGAATAACGCAAGCCACCATCAGCAATCAAGGGTATACCTGTACCTTTCAACGCCTTGGCAACATCATAAACGGCAGAAAGCTGGGGAACACCCACACCGGCAACCACACGGGTAGTACAGATAGAACCCGGACCGATACCGACCTTCACACCATCCGCACCGGCTTCCACCAACATTTTGGCAGCTTCGCCCGTAGCGATATTACCTACCACAATATCAATATTCGGGAAACGTTTCTTAGCTTCTTTCAATTTTTCGATCACATACATGGAGTGGCCATGAGCCGTATCAATAACGATTGCATCCGCACCGGCATCAACCAAGGCCTGCATACGGTCCAGCGTATCGGCAGTAACCCCTACACCGGCAGCCACACGCAAACGTCCTTTGGCATCCTTGCAAGCCATCGGTTTATCTTTCGCTTTTGTAATATCTTTATAAGTAATAAGACCTACCAGTTTACCTTCCTTATCCACCACCGGCAACTTTTCAATCTTATGCTCTTGCAGAATCCGTGAGGCAGCCTCCATGTCAGTGGACTGGTTGGTAGTGACAATATTCTCCTTCGTCATTACTTCATCAATACGTTTGTCCATATCCTTCTCAAAACGAAGGTCACGGTTCGTCACAATACCTACCAAATATCTTTCATCGTCTACTACAGGGATACCGCCGATTCTATATTCAGACATCAACGCAAGTGCATCTCTCACAGTAGATCCTCTCTTGATAGTCACAGGATCATAAATCATACCGTTTTCCGCACGTTTCACTATGGCTACCTGACGTGCCTGCTCTTCGATAGACATGTTTTTGTGAATCACACCGATTCCCCCTTCACGGGCAATGGCAATGGCCATTTTCGCTTCTGTAACCGTATCCATAGCGGCAGTCACAAAAGGGACTTTCAACTCGATGTTGCGTGAGAACTTAGTCGTGAGTTCGACTGTTTTTGGTAAAACTTCAGAATAGGCGGGGATCAACAATACATCGTCGTAGGTTAATCCGTCCATTACGATTTTATCTGCAATAAATGACATAGGGCTTTATGCGTTTAGATTTTATTGCGTGCAAATATACGCATTTTATTCAATATGGGAAAACGATAGAATATTTTTTTGCTAAGAGAATACGAAATTTTGCAGAAATAAAAAGAATCAGTCCCCCAAATGGCTCACATAAAACAATTACAAAAAAACAGGGAGTTCATGAAACAAATGAAGCGCTTTTATTCTTCAGGTCCAGTGTTTTTCATTAAATTTGTACTTTGAACAAAAGAAACAAAAGAAACATGGAAAAACAACCGCAATTTCCCTTTGCGCCCAAAGACTTCGCACGCTGCCTTAACGCCACATGCCCCCGTTCCCAAAACTGCCTGAGACGAACTGCCGCCCTGCAGGATACGGATGAACATCTATTTCTCAAAGTGGTAAACCCGCTCCGTTATCCCAAGGAGGGTGAAGAATGTGAACTGTTCCGTTCCACCGACAAAGTGCGGATGGCATGGGGAGTCACCCACCTGCTGGACAATGTGCCCTACAAAGAAGGCAGCCTGCTGCGCAATATGATCATCAACCACCTGGGCAGAAGCCAGTATTACCGGTGCTTCCGCAAGGAACGCCCTTTTTCACCACAGGACCAACAGACCATCCGCCTTCTGTTCCGCCAGAGAGGCATCAGCGAAGAGCCGTCATTCGACTACTACACAAATGAATTTAACTGGTAATATCCGTCACACTGTCACAGCCGCATGCAACACATTGTGCGACAATAGTTTACCACTGTGACAGATGGTGTGACAGATGGTGTGACGGACTTTTATCTGTCACACCGCCGCCTCCGGACCTCATCATGCCCTTACCAGCTGATACACAGTGCCTTTACGTGTATGCCGTGAAGGAATACCCTGTTTCCTCAAAATTCGTCCGAATGCCGCCACCCTCTTGGCGTTCAATGGAATATCCACTTCCTGATGCAATATCTTCAATATTTCGGCAGGCGCCATCCACTCGCCCTCTTCCCCCGCTTCCGCCATGCGGAAATAACGGAAAAGGAACTGCTCTTCAGGAGAATATTGCTGAAATTCGCGGTTCGCCTCCGTCATGACATACTCGTCCGCATCATTAAACCAGTAACGCTCGCCGTGCGCCAGCTCGTGCATGGCCTGTGCATACAACTGATCGTAGTCTATGGGACGCGAGGTATCAATCACCCCCTTCACCTCAATGCAGATGAAGCGGCGGCTGCCCGAAGGATCGGTCAGCAAATCCTTGTGGTTACTGGTGGCAATGAACGAAGCATAGCGGCGCATCTCCACCACCGATGTGCCGTAAGGCCGGCGCGCATTCACCACCGGCTTTTGCAGGATGTGCTTCAAGAATCCCTGTTGTGTGGCGCTCACCTGGTCGAACTCGTCAATGTTGATCAACGCGAAGCGATTCAGGCTTAGTTCGACATCTTTCTTGCGTGAGAAATCGAGGCTGTCCGTATAGTAGGAACATTCGGAAGGCGGCATGATGCTGCGGCAAAAGGTGGACTTGCGCGTTCCCTGCGCTCCCACCAGCAGGGGCGAAACACTGTTGGCATAGCGCTTGTCCATTCCCCGCCAATGAGCCACCATGTTCAGAAACCAGCGATGGAACAATTCGGGCCAATGCGGATTGTTACAAGGTACGGTCTGCGCCAGCGGACGGATGCGGTCGCGTCCGTCCCACTCCGGAAGGTTGAACAGAAAATCCTCCAGCGGATTATACACCGGCACACGATTGGAATACACATAGCGGCTGATATCCCTGTCCCACAATGGGATACCTTCGGCCTGTGCATCCAGGGCGATGCTGTTCAGCGCACGCTTGTCCACCGGCTGAAAGCGGAAGCAGAAGGAATGCCGCTCGCGGAACTCCGCCTCGCCGGTCTGCACGTTAAAGCGAAATTCATAACGTCTTTTCATAAACTCGGCAATGAGGACCGACAATTGCTGCTCACGGCTCAAAGCGCATTTGCTTCCGAAATCCTGACGCCGGCTGTACACATTCCGTACCACCTGACGCACCAGTTCCAAAGGTTTGCGTGCAAAATGACGGAAACGCGCCCTGCTGACCACCGCTTCCTCCGGAATGCCCGACCGGAAACAGTTCAACGCCAGTTGCGAAAGAAGGGTATCCCAGCTATAGGAGGACTTTTCATCGGCCGGATCGGGCTTATCCAAATCAATGTAAGCCTGCCTCAAGGCCGCCTCGAACAGCATGGAGAGCGCATCTGCCGTTTCATAACTCCCCAAGGCACGTTCCAAAGGACGCTGGCCGGAGACAGCAGGTTCGGTATGCAAGGCCATTTCATCGGGCATCCCCATAGGCTGTGACAGGTAGAACTGCACGGAGTCCGGCCGGTAAAGCACATCGGGGTCATAGGAAAGGCGTGAATATTGTTCCAGGAAAGGTTCCTTGGGACGGATATCGAATGACAACTGGGGCTGGTAGCACTTCACCGCCATGATGTAGGCATGAGCATGAAACGCTTCCGCCTCCGCACGGGTAAGGGGCAGCGTATTGTCGGGTCGGGTGAAAGCCACCAGGATTTTCACCGAATGTCCGCTGGCGCCCATAAAGGCGCACCGCGTCTGCGGCAACTTCCATGCCTCCCGTTTCACCTGCTCCACTTCCGCCCTGCCCGCCAAGGGGCCTACGGTCAATTCCACCAATCCGTTATAAGCCTTCATGCACTGTCCGCCCTCCGTCTTGCGGAACTCGGCGGCGGGCATCATCTTGGGCAGTTTGTCCGCCGCCTCGCAATGGTCGCCGGGGAGGAAATGGCGCAACTGGCTTCTGAACATGGTGACGGGATAGGTTTTCACTTCCTCTTTCATTCTTTCTACCCATGCATCCAGTGTAAGGGTGCTTTGGGTTACATGGTTTCCGCCGTCGCGTACTTGGGTAATCTTTATCATTTATCGTGTATTTATTCGTTTTTTCCAATCTATAAAGATACGGATAAAATCGGGAAACAAAGCAATATACAGGAAGGTTTCTTTCAAAAAAAAGGACGCGAAGGGCACAGGAGTTTCCGATAGGGAGGTGAAGCGGAAAGATATTGAAGGAATGCATTCGCGACAGGTATAATCCAGACCATTATATGCTATGATACAATGTATTGCACCATTTGGAACAATGAGTTTTTCTAATAGAAACCATTAATTCTAGCGCATGGTACAACCTGTCTTTACATATAGAAATAAGTTGTTCCACTGATAGGAATAATTTGTTCCATTAGCATGAAACTATTTGTTCCACTGGGCGGAACAAACTGTTCCAACAAGTGGAACAACCCACATCATGCATGTAAAAAGAGGCTGTAGCATATGTGCAAGATTGACAAAAGTCTGTCACCGTATCCGTCACGCTATCCGTCACCATCGCAACACGTTGTAATTCAAGCGCATAAACTGCTGTGTGACAGATGTGACGGATGTGACAGTTTAGATTTCTCATAATACCAAATTTAAGGTTTATGCAAATACAACGGATATTTTCTCCCGAAACAAGAATATGCTATAAAAACATATGAAAAGCCGGACAAACATCTCTGTCGCCCGGCTTTTTTATTATCAAAACAATCAAAGAAGCATCAATTTGCCATTTCAGAAATAAACTTGATGCGGACCAACCGGATTTCATCCTCCGTATAGTCATCACCCAATTCATCCATCGCGTCATCTATTTTGTCTGTTGTAGACTCCTTGAAGTAATCATAAATATCGTTCAAATGGTCTTCATCCATAATTTCCTCCAGGAAGTAATCAATATTCAGCTTGGTTCCTGAATAAACAATAGCCTCCACTTCATCCAATAATTCACCGAACTCCAACCCCTTTGACACTGCAATGTCGTCCAAGGCTACCTTCCGGTCAATAGCCTGAATGATGGATACCTTCAGTTTGGATTTATTGGCCACCGTACGGACACGCAAATCCTCCGGACGCTCTATTTCATTTTCCTCACAATGCTTCTTTATCAATACACAGAACTCCTGGCCATAACGTTTTGCCTTTCCGGCACCTACGCCCGGAATATTCTGCAATTCTTCCAAAGTCACCGGATAAATGGTAGCCATCGCCTCCAAAGAAGGATCCTGGAAAATAACATACGGCGGCACATCCAGTTTCTTGGACAGCTTCTTACGCAAATCCTTCAACATAGAGTAAAGCACGGGGTCTACTGCACAAGAGGCACCTCCCCGAACCGGAGTTTCTTCTTCCTCCTCCTCAAAATCATTGTCTTCAACAATCTTGAAGGATTTCGGTTTTTTCAAGAATTTATGTCCTTCAGGGGTAACCTTCAACAGACCGTAATTCTCTACGTCTTTACTTAAATAACCCGCTATCAAAGCCTGACGAATGACAGCATTCCACATTTTTTCTTCTTCTCCCATGCCTGAACCGAATACTTCCAGTTCTTCATGTTTATGAGCAAGTACTTCTGACGTTTCCTTACCCAAAAGAATATCAATTATATAATCTGCTTTAAAGTTTTCTTTCACTGCTATGATTGCTTCAATCACAGCGCATAATGAATCCTGAGCCTCCACTTGCTTTTTAGGATTTAAACAGTTATCACAATTTCCACAATTCTCCTCTGTATATTCTTCCCCAAAATAATGTAACAATGATTTACGACGGCATATAGAAGACTCTGCGTATGCAGCTGTTTCCAACAGCAACTGTTTACCGATTTCCTGCTCTGCCACGGGCTTTCCCTGCATAAACTTCTCCAGCTTCTGCAAGTCCTTGTTGGAATAGAACGTAATACACTGACCTTCCCCTCCGTCACGACCGGCTCTCCCCGTTTCCTGATAATAACCTTCCAGACTTTTCGGAATATCATAATGTATCACAAAGCGCACATCGGGCTTATCAATTCCCATTCCAAAAGCGATGGTAGCTACAATCACATCTATATCCTCTTTCAGGAACCCGTCTTGATTGGCTGTGCGTGTAGCAGAATCCATTCCGGCATGATAAGCACGCGCATTGATTCCGTTAGCTTGAAGCACTTCGGCCAATTCTTCCACCTTCTTACGGCTCAAACAGTAGATAATACCTGATTTACCAGGATTAGCCTTGATAAACTTGATAATATCCCTGTCAATATTATTTGTCTTCGAGCGCACTTCATAATACAGGTTCGGGCGATTGAAAGAGGACTTGAACTCCTGCGCATCCTGCATACCCAGATTTTTTTGAATATCCATACGCACTTTCGGAGTTGCAGTAGCAGTAAGGGCAATCACCGGCGCCTTTCCTATTTCATTAATAATAGGACGGATGCGACGGTACTCCGGACGGAAGTCATGCCCCCATTCCGAAATACAGTGTGCTTCATCCACCGCATAAAATGAGATCTTCACTCCTTTCAGGAAATCTACATTCTCCTCCTTTGTCAAGGATTCGGGAGCTACGTAGAGCAATTTGGTTTTGCCGCTCAGGATATCCGATTTAACCTGGTCTATAGCCGATTTGTTCAATGACGAATTTATAAAGTGTGCTACTCCGTCTTCCTCACTGAAATTACGCATGGCATCCACCTGATTCTTCATCAATGCAATTAAAGGAGATATAACGATTGCTGTTCCATCCATGATAAGGGATGGCAACTGATAGCATAACGATTTACCACCGCCCGTAGGCATCAAAACAAATGTATCATTTCCGGCAAGCAGATTACGGATAATCGCTTCCTGATTACCTTTGAAAGTATCAAATCCAAAATACTTTTTTAATGCGTCCGTTAAATTTATATTCTCCGTCATTGTATCAATAGTTTTTCACGGTTTTCCCGATTTCTTGTTTTACATCTTTTGTTGCCTAACAAAGTTATAAACAAGTTCTCAAATTACACGAATATTTCGGGTAATATTTTTCAGAAGAATTGCATTTTTTCTTTCTCTCTCCCTTTATATCTTGATACTAAGCTGTTTGCATTCGCGAAATATTTGCCTTTCCCATCTGCTGTTTTGCAAAATCAAGTGTCACTTCGTACTTTTTCGCTTTCTGAGAGGGAATTTCAAACATAACGTCCATCATGATCGTTTCCACAATGGAACGTAATCCGCGTGCTCCTAACTTATACTCAATAGCTTTGTCTACAATATACTCGAATACTTCGGGTTGAAACTCCAGCTTGACCCCATCCATTTCAAATAATTTAACATACTGTTTGATAATGGAATTCTTCGGTTCCGTCAAGATATTGCGCAAAGCGGTTCTATCCAACGGATTCAGATAAGTCAAGATGGGCAGACGGCCTATGATTTCAGGAATCAGCCCGAATGATTTCAAATCCTGAGGGGCAATATATTGCATCAAGTTGCCGCGATCTATCTTCACCACGTCCTTTGCCGCGCTATAACCTACCACATGCGTATTCAAACGTTGCGCAATTTTGCGTTCAATACCATCAAATGCCCCACCACAAATAAACAGAATGTTTTTCGTATTGACCGGAATCATTTTCTGGTCGGGGTGTTTACGTCCTCCCTGAGGTGGTACATTCACGATAGATCCTTCCAGCAGTTTCAACAGACCTTGTTGTACACCTTCACCACTTACATCACGAGTAATGGAGGGGTTATCTCCTTTACGGGCAATCTTGTCAATCTCATCAATAAATACGATGCCTCTTTCAGCTTCCGCCACATTATAATCCGCTACTTGAAGCAGACGGGTTAAAAGACTCTCAATATCTTCACCCACATATCCGGCCTCTGTCAGCACGGTGGCGTCAACAATGGTAAACGGCACATGCAATAATTTGGCAATAGTGCGTGCCAGCAAGGTTTTTCCCGTTCCCGTACTACCTACCATAATGATATTGGACTTTTCAATCTCTATATCATCCTTATCCACTTTTTGGAGCAGACGCTTGTAATGATTGTAAACGGCAACGGAAAGATAGCGTTTGGCGTCATCCTGACCAATAATGTATTGGTCAAGAAATTCCTTGATTTCCTTTGGCTTCGGAAGTTCCTTCAAGTTCAACTCACCCGGTGCACCTTTTTTTTGATGCATGGCTTCCTGCATAATTTCATATGCCTGCTCCGAGCAACTGTCACAAATGCAGCCGTTCATTCCGGTTATCAGAAATCCGACTTCATTTTCCGAACGTCCGCAGAAACTACATTTCCTTCTACTGTTTCTAGGTGTTTTATTATCTTCCAATGTTTATTCCTTTAAATATCCAAGTTTCCTAATGCGTCTTTAAGAAAGAAGCCTGCATGAAATGATAGCGGAAACCTGGGTTGTTTTTAGTACTGTTATTCTTATCGAATGGAAATAAATA
Organism: uncultured Phocaeicola sp.; assembly: GCA_958434805.1. Next base: position 10,082 of record CAUBDX010000033.1, on the reverse strand, counting down.
CATTATAGAGCAGCCGGTTTGCGTGACAGCACCTCATCAATCATACCATATTCCTTAGCTTCCTGAGCTGTCATCCAGTAGTCACGGTCAGAGTCTGCCCATACTTTGTCAAAATCCGTATGAGAGTGGTCTGCAATAATGGTATACAGTTCTTTCTTCAACTTTTGGATTTCACGGGCCGTGATCTCAATATCCGAAGCTTGTCCTTGCGCGCCTCCCATCGGCTGATGAATCATCACACGTGAATGAGTCAACGCAGAACGTTTACCTTCTGTTCCCGCAACCAACAGCACGGCTGCCATCGAAGCGGCCATACCTGTACAGATCGTGGCAACATCACTATTAATGAACTGCATGGTATCATAAATACCTAATCCGGCGTAAACAGATCCTCCGGGAGAATTGATATAAATAGATATATCTTTACCAGACTCTACTGAGTCCAAATATAAAAGCTGCGCCTGGAGTGTATTGGCTGTATAATCATCAATCTGTGTACCCAGAAAAATAATTCTGTCCATCATCAGTCGGGAAAACACATCCAACTGAGTCACATTCAACTGACGCTCCTCCAAAATGTAAGGATTCAGATATCCTTGCGACTTGATGACATCATCCAGCACCATACTGTTCATCCCCAAATGCTTGGTAGCAAATTTTCTAAAATCATCCATAATCTAATGGTTTAGTTATTAGTAACAAAAAAGGGTTTTCAACCTCTATTTTTCAAACAAACAAAAGTACAAAAAAATACGGTTAACGTATCCAATACTCTTATCTATAACGAAAATTTATGGTCAAAAACCCCTTTTTTAGAAAGTTTTAGCAATCACTTACTTCGACTTACTAAGTTATTATTCAAACATTTTGTTGAATTCTTCCATAGAAACCGTTTTGTGGTTTAAAGTAGCCTTAGCTTTCAATGCGGCAGAAAGTTTGCTTTCAGCAGCACGGTTTACCAAACCTTCTACAGATTCCTGCTTCTTCAACATTTCTTTTGCATAGTTCTCTAGAACTTCTTCAGGGATATTCAACATTCCGTATTGAGCAAACTGAATGCGAGTTGCTTCCTTGGCCATATTCATCACATCGGCTTGTTCCACTTTAATCTCATTATTCTTGAGCAATTGCTCTTTAATCAGATGCCAAGTCAGTTCTTCGATACTCTTGTCATAGTTTTCAGCGACAAAAGCTTCACCCTTCTCTTCATTATTCAGCAACATGATACGCTTCAGTAACGCATCGGGGAATTCCAACTTACCAATCTTATTAACCAAATATTCACGAACATCGATCAAGAATTTATAATCGCTATCTGATTCGAACTGCTTTGCAATTCCTTCTTTGATCTTAGCGCGGAATTCTTCCTCACTGCTTACAGTGCCTTCGCCAAATACATTGTCGAACAATTCCTGGTTCAACTCAGCGGGAACCATACGGGTGATCTCTTCCACCTGGAAGCTGAAGTTACCTTTCACACCGGCAACTTCCTCTTTCTTTATCTTCAACAAAGAAGAAAGTTCAGCTTCATTATTATCAAATGCTACAGCAGGATTAAATACCAGCACATCATTTACTTTAGCACCGTTAAATATAGCCTTTTGCTCATCATTCTTCATATAAGCCGGCATCATTACCGCACCTTCTACCTGAATACCGCCTTCTTTAGTATTTCCATTTTCATCCAATTCAGCCAACAGACCTTTAATCATGTCTTTGTCTTCATACTGCTCTACTTTATCATATTTTGCAGCACGCTGAGTATACATTTTAACCTGCTGTTCTATCAGTTCGTCTGAAACTTCGATAGTATAGTAATCCACTGTATCCGCAGCTGAGATTTCAGCTGTAAATTCAGGAGCCAAAGCGATGTCGAACACAAATTCAAAATCTTCTTGCGTATCGAAATCGATAGGTTTCATCTTTTCTTCATTAGGCAACGGCATACCCAGCATATTCACTTTGTTGTCGCGGATATATTCGTTTACCTTTTCCTGCATCATTTTATCAACCTCTTCTACAAGGACAGACTTGCCAAATTGTTTTTTAATCAAACTCATAGGCACCATACCCGGACGGAATCCCGGAATATTAGCTTTCTGACGGTAAGTCTTCAGTGTCTTTTCTACTCTTGCCTGATAATCAGCTTTTTCCAGTTTTAAAGTAAGCAATGCACTCACTTTGTCAACGTTTTGCAATGAAATATTCATTCTGAACTTTATTTATTTAATTATTACTTCTTTCTGTTTTTCACCAAAGAGGTTGCAAAATTAGTGTTTAATCTTTCAATAACCAAATACACAGACTAAAAAATACTAATTGACAGCAGAAAGTATCCATTTAAAATGACTGACTAAGAAACCGATTCAAAAAAAAGAAAAAAAAGTTGTTTTTCTTCTTGCAAATTCAAAATTTATGCGTTCCTTTGTGCCCGACTGGTGATACTAATTATAGCTAGTGATTTTTATTACAAGGTTTTACTTTTGTACGAATAGCACTTACGTAAACTCTCTGTCGTTCGAATCCCCTACTTCATTAATAATCACCACTCAGAGAGTATTTTTTATTTTAATTATTTTTATTTTTTCACTATGAACATGTATGTTGGAAACCTTAACTACCGTGTTAAGGAAGGAGATTTGGAACAAGCAATGGCGGCTTATGGAGTTGTTACTTCTGTAAAAGTTATCAAAGACCGCGAAACAGGTAAATCTAAAGGATTTGCATTTGTTGAAATGGAAAATGACGCAGAAGCAGCCCAGGCCATGAATGAACTGAACGGCTCGGAATTCATGGGACGCCAATTGGTAATCAAGGAAGCAAGACCTAGAGACTAATTACTTATCTGATACAATCAAAAAAAAAGCTCTGAGCAAATTCAGAGCTTTTTTTATATCCCACATCTCCGGTTTTATACATTTTTTCCCTGCCTGTCCTTTTCCGCCAATTGAAAATCCTTACGGCGAAGCACAAAATTAGTGCCTAGATATTTCTCACGGACAACAGGATTTTCCGCTAGTTCTTCAGGGGTTCCCTGAAACAGAATTTTTCCTTCAAACAACAGATACGCACGGTCGGTCAAGCGCAACGTTTCCAATGCATTATGGTCGGTAATTAAAATACCAATATTTTTATCTTTCAATTTCCATACAATATGCTGGATATCCTCTACGGCAATAGGATCTACTCCTGCAAACGGTTCATCCAACATAATGAACTTAGGGTCGATAGCCAGACAACGCGCAATCTCCGTACGACGACGCTCGCCTCCTGAAAGCTGGTCTCCCAAATTCTTACGTACTTTCTGCAAACGGAACTCGGCAATCAAGCTTTCCAGTTTGTCCTTTTGATATTCCGGAGTAGTATTAGTCAACTCCAGCACAGAGGCAATATTATCCTCCACGCTCATCTTACGAAAAACTGAAGCCTCCTGTGCTAAATATCCAATGCCATTCTGAGCACGCTTATATACAGGATAACTGGTAATATCCAAATCATTTAGGAATATATGCCCCTCATTCGGCACGATAAGTCCCGTAGTCATATAAAACGAAGTAGTCTTACCGGCACCATTCGGTCCCAATAACCCTACAATCTCTCCCTGCTTCACATCAAAAGAAACATGACTTACTACCGTACGCTTGCCGTATTTCTTCACCAGATTTTCTGTACGAAGTATCATACGGTTGTCATCGGTCACTGTATTTTGTTGTTCTATTTCCTGCTCTGACATATCCATGTATTTTGCGACAAAAATACTAAAAAAGTTTAGGAAACGCATAACAGAACAGAAAATCAGAACATCTTTTGCATTTATATAGACAAAAAAGGCTACTTTTGCAGGAAATTGTGAAAACTATGATGATAAGACCCATAACAACCGTAGGGAAATATATCATGCTGATGGGGCGTACTTTTGCTCGTCCGGAACGTATGCATATGTTTTTCAAGCAATATCTCAATGAGATGGTACAGTTGGGAGTAAATTCCATCGGTATTGTACTGCTTATTTCTTTTTTCATTGGTGCCGTAATTACCATTCAAATCAAATTAAACATCGAAAGCCCGTGGATGCCCCGTTTTGTGGTAGGCTACACCACTCGCGAAATCATGTTGCTGGAATTCTCCTCCTCCATCATGTGCTTGATCCTGTCAGGAAAGGTAGGTTCTAATATTGCCTCCGAAATAGGAACCATGCGTGTAACCCAACAGATTGATGCATTGGAAATCATGGGGGTCAATTCCGCCGGATACCTTATTCTTCCTAAAATTATAGCTTTGATGACAATGATTCCTTTTTTGGTTATTTTCAGCATATCCTCGGGGATTATTGGTGCCTTTTGCACCTGTTGGTTCGGAGGAGTCATGAATGCCGAGGATCTGGCCTATGGGCTGCAATATAGTTTTCAGGAATGGTTTGTATGGTGCAGTTTTATTAAATCTATCTTTTTCGCTTTCATCATTTCCAGTGTATCTGCTTATTTCGGTTACACGGTAGAAGGAGGTTCTATTGCAGTAGGTAAAGCCAGTACAGATTCTGTAGTAATGAGCAGTGTACTCATTCTATTTTCCGATTTAGTATTAACACAACTTTTAATGGGATGATACAAGTTAAATCATTATATAAATCATTCGAGGGAAAAGACGTATTGGTGGATATCAATGCTACTTTTAACAATGGTAAGACCAATCTGATTATCGGTCAGAGCGGTTCCGGGAAGACGGTATTAATGAAGTGTATCGTCGGTTTGCTGACTCCCGAAAAAGGCGAGATTCTGTATGACGGACGCAACTTCCTCAACATGAATAAAAAAGAAAAAAAGACATTGCGCCGCGAAATGGGAATGATTTTCCAAAGTGCCGCCTTGTTCGACTCTCTTACCGTACTAGAGAATGTAATGTTTCCATTGGATATGTTCTCAAACGATACGTATCGTGACCGCGTAAAACGCGCCCAATTCTGCCTGGACCGTGTGAACCTGATTGAGGCACAAAGCAAATATCCGGGAGAAATCAGTGGTGGTATGCAAAAGCGTGTAGCAATTGCACGTGCCATAGCTTTAAATCCCCAGTATTTGTTTTGTGATGAACCTAATTCCGGCCTGGACCCTAAAACCTCCCTGGTAATTGATGAACTGATTCATGACATAACTACAGAGTATAATATGACCACTATTATCAATACTCACGATATGAATTCCGTTATGGGAATCGGCGACAGTATTCTCTATATTTATCAAGGACATAAGGAATGGGAAGGAACAAAAGATGATGTGTTCACTGCTACCAATGAACGGCTGAATAATTTTATCTTTGCATCTGATCTGCTCCGCAAGGTGAGAGAAGTGGAAGAACATAGAAAATAATGATAAAATGATTAGTGGTTAATAACCAGCGGATATCACGGTGAAAACCATTAACCACTAATCATTAACCACTATTCTTATTTCTGTCTGATAAAGATATTTATCGGCGTTCCTGACAAATTCCATTTCTCACGTATCTTGTTTTCAAGGAAACGCTTATAAGGCTCTTTCACGTATTGCGGCAAATTAGCAAAGAACACAAAAGAAGGAACCTGTGTGTTTGGCAACTGCGTACAATATTTAATCTTGATATACTTACCTTTATTTGAAGGAGGCGGATAAGCCTCGATCAACGGAAGCATTTCTTCATTCAGACGAGCTGTCGGAATACGGGTAGTACGTGCCTGATATACTTCTTTTGCAGTTTCCAGCACCTTGAAAATACGTTGTTTTGTCAAAGCGGAAGCAAAGATGATAGGAAAATCAACAAACGGTGCCAGACGGGAACGAATGGCTTCCTCATAAGTTTTCATCACTTTGGCATTCTTGTTCTCTACCAAGTCCCATTTGTTCACCACTACCACCAAACCTTTCTGATTACGTTGAATGAGAGAGAAGATATTCAAATCCTGTCCTTCAATGCCGCGGGTGGCATCCAGCATAAGAATACACACATCCGAATTCTCAATAGAACGGATAGAGCGAATGACAGAATAATATTCCAAATCCTCGCTTACCTTATTCTTCTTACGGATACCGGCAGTATCTACCAGATAAAAGTCAAAACCAAACTTTTCATAACGGGTATAAATAGAATCGCGGGTAGTACCTGCAATCTCTGTTACAATATTACGGTCCTCCCCGATAAAGGCATTGATGATAGAAGATTTTCCGGCATTCGGACGTCCTACTACTGCAAAACGAGGGATATCCTCATCCAGCAGTTCTTCACCCTCCTTACTGAATTTACCTACCACCAGATCCAACAATTCCCCTGTACCGCTTCCGCTTAATGCAGAAATACAATAGGGATCACCCAGCCCCAATTTATAAAATTCGGCAGCATTATATTGCAGTTCATTATTATCAGTCTTGTTAGCTACCATAATAACAGGTTTCTTTGTACGCCGCAAAATAGAGGCTACAGCCATATCCAAATCGGTAACCCCGTTCACTACATCCACAACAAACAAGATTACATCCGCTTCATCTATGGCAAGACTTACCTGTTTACGGATCTCTTCCTCAAAAACATCATCCGAGTTTACTACCCATCCACCGGTATCAACGACAGAAAACTCATGTCCCACCCATTCCGACTTGCCATACTGACGGTCGCGGGTAGTTCCTGCCTGCTCGTTTACAATTGCCTGACGCGTTTTGGTCAGACGATTAAAAAGTGTAGACTTTCCCACATTGGGGCGTCCTACGATTGCTACTAAATTTCCCATTTTCTTTCTTGTTTACGGCTATCACAGTCGATTTTAATCCATTTGATACCCAAAGTTCTTTAATTCTTTGTCCGAGCTTCTCCAATCCTTATCAACTTTCACAAAGGTTTCCAGATAAATAGACTTTTGGAAAAAATGTTCCAACGTTTTACGAGCCTCTGTAGCCACCTTCTTCAATGCCCTGCCCTGCTTACCTATAATAATACCTTTTTGCGATTCACGTTCCACATAAATCACAGCATTGATATGGATACTCTTAGCATCTTCCTTAAATTGCTCCACTACCACTTCTACAGAATAAGGAATCTCCTTATCATAATAAAGCAAAATCTTCTCGCGGATAATCTCGGTGACAAAGAAACGCGCCGGTTTGTCTGTCCACTGATCCTTACCGAAATAGGGGGGTGAATCGGGCAGCAATTCCTTGATACGCTTCATTACCGTATCCACATTGAATTTAGAAGTAGCGGAAATCGGAATAATTTCAGCTTGAGGAAGCTGTTCGTGCCATGCTTCCACCAACTTGACCAAATCTTCCTGATTGGTCAAATCTATTTTATTAATTAACAATAAGACAGGAACCTTGACATTACGGACTTTTTCTATAAAGTCCGCATTTTTATCCGTTTTCTCCACCACATCTGTCACATACAGCAATATATCCGCGTCCACCAATGCCGACTCTGAGAAGTTCAACATAGATTCCTGTAACTTGTAGTTTGGCTTCACTACTCCCGGAGTGTCCGAGAATACAATCTGCATATCGTCCGTATTCAAGATTCCCATGATACGATGACGAGTTGTCTGCGACTTGAACGTTGCAATAGAAATACGTTCCCCCACCAGCAAATTCATCAGTGTCGACTTGCCTACGTTGGGGTTTCCTACTATGTTTACAAATCCTGCCTTATGCATAATTCTTTCATTTTATTGGTTACAGACAAAAAAACGCATCGGAATACGGATGCGTTCATTTGTATTTGTAGTTTAATGATTATTATCTCTTACTACCATCGTAACCCCATTTCACATAAACGGCTCCATAGGTAAAACCTGCGCCGAAAGCTGTAAATATCAGGTTATCTCCTTTCTTCAGCTGCTTTTCGTAATCCCAAAGACACAACGGAAGTGTAGCACCACTGGTATTACCATATCGCTGAATATTAATCATTACCTTTTCCAAGGGAACTTCCAAGCGAGAGGCTACCGCATCAATAATACGCAGATTAGCCTGATGAGGAATTACCCAGTCGATATTATCTTTATTCAAACCATTCTTTTCGGCAATAGTCGCTGTAATATCCGACATATTGGAAACAGCATATTTAAATACTGTTCTTCCTTCCTGATAAAGATAATGCATCTTATGATCAACAGTGAAATAAGAAGGAGGACATACAGAACCACCGGCTTTCATGTGAAGAAAAGGAAGTCCCTTACCATCTGTACGAAGAATAGAATCCATAATACCATAATCTTCTGTAGTAGCTTCCACCATACATGCTGCTGCACCATCACCAAAGATAGGGCAAGTTGCACGATCCTGGTAGTTTACCATAGATGACATCTTATCTGCACCGACAATAATAATCTTTTTATGTCTTCCCGATGCGATAAGTGAAGCAGCAGTTTCCATTAAATACAAAAAGCCGCAGCAGGCAGCCTGCAAATCAAATGCAAATGCATTTTTCAATCCCAGCTTATCACACAGGATAGAAGCAGTGGAAGGGAAATGATAGTCAGGAGTAGTAGTTGCTACGATTACTGCATCAATGTCATCCGGATTAGAAGCTGTTTTCTGCATCAGTTGTTTGGCAGCCTTACGCGCCATATACGATGTACCTAATCCTTCTTCATTCAGAATACGTCTTTCTTTAACTCCGATTCGAGTCATAATCCATTCATCATTGGTATCTACCATTCTTGAAATCTCTTCGTTAGTCAAGACATAATCTGGTACATATCCACCGACTCCTGTTATTACTGCATTTATTTTTTCCATCATTCCAATTTAATTAGTTTATACCCTTACAAAAAAGTAGCCGACAGAGCCGAAGCTCGCCGGCTTTATTTTATAAAACGTACAAACGTGTTTAAAGCTACTGATTAGACAGCAGCTTCTTTTTCGATTGCTAACTTACCTCTATAATAACCGCAAGCTCCACATACAGTGTGGTAAACATGCCATTCGCCGCAGTTAGGACAGATAGCTAAAGTAGGAGCAACTGCTTTATCATGAGTTCTTCTCTTTGCAGTTCTCGTTTTTGATTGTCTTCTTTTAGGATGTGCCATTTTTCTAAACTTTAATTATTATCTAATATTTTCTTTAATTCATTCCATCTCGGATCTATTTCCTGGGGCCCTTCGCTGATATCTCCTTCGGGTAACTCCACCGCTATGTCATCATCATCTTCATCATCCGCCGAAATGCGCAAATGCTTACTCAGCTTGCCAACCATGCCTTTGTTGCATTTCCCAGGCGCATGTACATGCTTCATGGGAATATTCAAGGCTATAAACTCATACAAAAACCATGCGATGTTAATATACCCATCTTCTTCAGGTACTACAACTATGTCGCCCTCTTCCGCAAATGAAGAACCTAACTTTACTTTCAGTTTATCTGAAGTTGAAACAGGTAATTCCATTTCATCCAAGCAACGGTCACACGGTACAATGACAAAGCCTTCAGTTTGAAAATCCAACAGAAAAACACCGGATGTCTTTTTCACATTCAGTTCTACTGCCAGTTTCCCTTTCTGTACTTCCGGTCCATCCAGATCTACAAAGAATTGATTATCCAGCGTAAACTCATACTTAGCAGAGTCCGCTTTCATATTCTTCAATTCAATCTTATATTTATCAAACTTTCCCAAAGCAATACTATATAAATCGGGCGACAAAGATACGAATAATATTCCAATATGTATAATATAAGTGCGTATTTTTCAAATATAAATTAGACATATATTATTTTTAGCGCATAATTTAGCGTTTTTTTGAAGTGTGTTTGCCTTTCATATCTCATATCAGTGATTTTCATTGTACACTTCTTCCCTTTATACTCCACTATCCCTTTTCGGCTCATGCAGCTTGCATAAAGGCCCTATTATCATCTCCCGGTTCTCTATCAGGGCAGGTCTTCAGACCTGCCTGTTCTATTTCCAGTCCCTATTCCAAGGCATAAGTACCCGGCGAGGGTTTCCGGAACCGCTTCCGCCGGAGAAAGGACATGGCGGAGCCTTCCGGACAGTTCCGTGGGAAACGTATCCACACCCACGGGAAAGATAAGGCTTTTAACTAATTCCCCCAAGTTTTCAAACTG
>CAUBDX010000032.1 GCA_958434805.1 uncultured Phocaeicola sp. | reverse complement strand
ATAAACTGAAACCTGCCAATGGAAGAGTTGTATTCCATTATTTTTCTGAGCCTCTCCAGCTTATCGCTACTGCATGTGTCCTTGATATCCATATATATGTTATATGTATAATCCATGTCCATCTTGTGATGCAGCAATTGGTAGTACATGCGAAAGTAGAAATCATTAAACGTATAGTCTTCTCGTTTCTCGTCAATCTGACTCTTGTCAACAACCACAGCCCTAAATTCCATGTCATTCATAAAGAACCAGTCTATAAGCTCTGCATAGACTTTATACGTGGCCTCGTGGACATTTGTCCATTTCAGCTCATCACTATAGCCGTGCTTCTTCTTAATATCTTTTATGGCATCTTTTGCCATGCGGATTTGTGTGTATGCTATACTTGTACATCCCAAAAGCATGTAGGGATGACCGTCATGCACCATGTGGGTGCTTTCATCACAGTAGATGTTGAATGTCTTATTCATTGTATCTGTTTTTTGTTTATTCTTTATTCCTTTTCTTCAGCGGTCCACTATGAGGTCCACGGTTCAGCGTCACACCATGCTTGTTGAGTATGCGGAACACGGAACTTCGGCTTGTGAAGCCGCTGATGGCAAAGATGTCATCTATGCTGTGCCCCTCGTTGTACATGTTCACGATATTCTTCTCACGCTCCAGTTTCGACAGTGCCCTTTCCGACTTCTTGGGCGGCCGGATATTCTGTTGCAGATGGATGATGTGTGCCGATGCCTTGCGCAGCACGGCACACTCCTCAGAGAGTGACCCGAACATACGGATGACCTGTGAGGGCTTGGTGTCGGGGAAAAGTTCGTCAAACGTATCGATGCGGTCTTGGATGGAGATGATGCGAACCACCTTCACACGGCAGTATTCTATGAATGTAGCCAGTTCACGGGTGCCACGCAGTGCGTTACTGAACCTCGACACCACCAGCTCGTCGCCGCGCTCCAGACTCGATATGAGCTGCTTCCACATCGGGCGCAGCCTCTCGTGTTCGGACAGTTCCTCTATCACCTGAACACAGCCGTATTGCTGCATCCAAGCCTTGTCTTCTGCATACTCTTCGCCATTGGTGGCGATAAAGATGTAACCTACTTTTGCCATACTGTTGTACGCTATTAAATGAAATCAAGTGCAAAGGTACACTATTTTTCCGAGAAACAATCATACTTGAACGAAAAATCATACTTAAACACGATAATTTGCCATTTTCTTTTCACTTGATTTCATTGAAAATCATACTCGCAAGTATGATACACAAATAAGATTAAACTTACTGTCATTCTTGCAAATATATCGCTGAAACGCATTAACTTTGCACCGTCAATTTCAAAATCAGACTCAAAATAATGACAACAATGAAATATGAAACCCAACTTTTCGGAGGACAAACCAACCTCCATTGCATGAAGCAAATATTGCATAATGCAAAATCAAACTCGCATGGCTGTATCAGACTTGCCATTTGTATTGCCACTGCGTTTGCCGTAGTCATGCTGACAGCATGTTCAGACGGAAACGGCACGAAGTCGTTCCATTCGAGCGATGAAGCCATCAGAGAGTATCATGGCTTTCTGACCACTCTTCGACAGAACGGCAAGGTCTCAATTCAGACATTAGTTAAGATTGTCAACGAATGGCGCGTGTTGGACGATTCCGTGACATCGTGCATCTCACGTGACACTGTCAGGAAAGCCCACTCATACCCGTTCACGGTATATCATGAGTTGAACGACTCCATCCACATCGAGCTGTGCCGTATGGCGATGTCTAAGCAACGCACCTTTCACGACCTGCTCTATCTCAGAGAACAGACCTCTTCCCATGTTGGTGATGAGGAACTACAGCAAGCCGTGAAGGAAGCACAGCCATTCTTCGCTTCCTTGGATAGCCTGCCTATATATAATAAAGGTGGTAAACAGGCGGTACTGAAGCGTTACCTGCTGTTCCTGCAAAAATCCGCCAAGCAAGGCATTCACGGCAAGGAAGACCTGCTCGCTTTCATCAAGGAAGAGCATTTGTATTTCAAATCCTTCCTGCAATACCTGCCGGATTTTGCTGACGATGACATCGGTGACATCAGACGAAACACCGAACACTGCTGTCGGGAGATACTCCGTGCCGCCGACCGCAAGGATTTGTCCCACAAGGATGCAATGATATACCTCTCCATGCGCACCAACCACCGTCTGCTGCGCAACGCACAAGCGGCTATCGAGGATCTGAATAGTGGCAGGGTAAAGGACGAGCACACCATGCACGCCTACCTCCTGATGATGATGCAGCCGTTCATGACGATGGATGACCTTTCCGTGAGCGTGCTCTCCGACAAGGACAAGGCAGACCTCTACAAAATAGCCGATGCGCTCCCCAAGGAGATGGACGGTCTGGCCAAGAAACTGCACCTCGACAAGCAACGCCTGTCGGATATGCCCATGCTCATGATGAAGATTTATGTCACAAGATTATAAACACCCCAAACAGAGAATACGATTATGTTAGAACAGTTTTGCGATGATTTCCTTGCCGTCGTGCCTTTGCAGTTGCCAGAACTGCTGGACAAGCGCAAGATGGAGAAGCCTGTCAAGTATGACGATTACGTGCTTCTTACTTTCCAGTTGAACACCCCTTTCACGATAGAGGAGGTGATGGATATGCTCGAAGACGAGATGGAAATGATAATCCTCTATCACCACATTCCAAGCCGTCATACGGAGTTCGGACACAGCTGCTGTGCCTATTCCAACCCTTCTTTCGGACGGATGTTCAAGGTCAACGGCTCCACAGATGAGCGTGGCATGGTCAGCCAGATAAAAGTGACCATCTATGACTCGCTGGAGCACATGTCGGCAGATGTATGCCTCGACCTCAGTCTGCATTGCAAGAACGGGTTCTTCAAATACATGAAGCCCAAGGAGGAAGTCCTGCTCGACTTCATTTGAAAGTTACATTTGCCAGATGACAGTCCTGTTCTACCGCAACAACGCTCCATTCTGTTGTCCACAACAAAGGCCAAAGTCATGCCACAAGCTCCCGACCATCTGATGAAGGAAACGCTTTACATGAAGATTATCCATCTTCTCGACCGTCACCGCACATGGCTGGAGATTGAGAGCATCGCCACTGTCCGCAACCACACGATAGTCAGGAACGGCAGAATGACCGACATCCTCAGCCGTGTGCTTGTGGTCAAGGCCATCCACCATCATTTCCCCTACACGAGAGGGCAAGTGTGGCAGATAGCCGAGTACGACTTGGAACAGGCTATCAAGAGCCTTCGGACAACCGACGGAGCTTTCCGTCAGAGAATAATCAAGGGAGAACTGACACTGGAGGATGTGGAGCGTATCATATCCACTGCCACACACGGTGTCGTCCAGCCCGACCTGAGTCCACTTCCATTATTCACATGCTATACATATTATGACAAGTAAGATACTGTTTCTCATCCTGATGTCAGCGTTCTTCTTTGTGACGATGATTCTGCACAGAAGCCGCAGACAGTTTATGACACGGTTCTATCTGCGCATGACCGCGCTTGTGACAGCAAGGAAGCTCTACCGGTTGATGCTGCTCATCCTGCTGTACGTGTTCCACTTCCTCTACCTCTGTGTACACTATAACGACATAGGCGTAGTGGCTTCCACCATAGCGTTTGCCATATTCTTTGTCTTTATGGATGTGGAGAGGTGGCTACAGCGTCTGCACGAGGAGCGGACACCCTTCTGCATCGCCGCGTTGGCGGCAGTGGTGTTTGTCTTCACTCCTCATCTGTTCACGCTTGCTGTCACCATCTCCTTTGTCCTTCTGGCATCACTGTTCTATCCCTCGCGCATAGTCATATCGCTGTGGAAGAACAAGGCTGACCGCAAGATGCTCCTCGAAGACACAGAAATGCTCATCATATACTACTATTAAGTATCACCTGTATCATGCCGTTCCTTTTGTATAATGGAGCTGGCGACAAACAACAGTATTCACCAAACAGATTATTGAAATGAAGAAACAGAAACATAGAACGAGTTCCGGCAAGATGTCTGAACGGATGTCCCTGTTGGAGTTCTTGAAAGAGAGGTCCGGGATAAGGCTGTCGAAGCTCGAAGCCTACCTTGACCTTGTAGACAAGGCTTCTGTACAGTACATCCCCAAGGATCTGTGCAAGCAGGAGTTCAGCCTGTCCAACGGGCAGTTTGTAATCACCATTACCGAACTGGCAGGATGCTGGCATTGGCACCGCGCCACTGTCCGCACCTTCATCGAGCAGTTGGAGAAGATGAACCAGATTTCCGTCACCCGTCTCACGAAGAGCCAAATCATCACCATCCCGATGTTGGCTGAGACACCTGCCGTTTCTCCGATTGACGCAGCCTTGGATGTGTTCCGCCAGAAGATGTGTACCGCATTGGACGAATGGCGAAGCGGCAAGATGTCCGCATCGGCTTGCGCCTCGGAATGTGAACAACTCTACGAAGATGCAACAGAGGAAGTAGCCATTATCTTGCAGAAAGCCGACAATGGCAATTCAATTGGCAAGGTGCCATGCGGAAGAAACATTCCCGAATCTGTAGGACACGCCTTTTGTATGACTGCACTCACAGCTGTCTGCGAAGCCACCTTCCATCAGGTGCTTTCGCAGGAAACAGATAACGCCCTCGTTACCTCCCTTCTTCCCTTCTTTTACAAAGACCTGGGAGGAGACTGGCTCTCATTCATCGAGGCGGCAAAGGCAATATCAGAATTGGCATTGGATGGCAGCTCACCAGCCTTGCATCAGGAAAGCGCAGCCATCAAGTCACAGTTTCAGTCACTCTGCCGACCGTTCCTTGCCATTGTAGCCAACCAAGAGGGCTCCTGTCCATCAAAAGGCTGTATTAACCTCTAATAATCACCGTACAACGCTTCTTCTTTTCTACTGGCACAGTGTTTACACGTCTGCCATTGCTGTAAAATAATCGGGCTTGCCCGTTGGTCGGAAATGAGGGAATTTGGGTAGCCTAATACCCCTCTTGGTCTCCGACCATCGGGAGGCTGTCCTTACAAGCAGCAAGCTGGAGACAGGAGAGTTGTACACACATAAAAGGAAATAGGTTATGGCAACACCAAAACAGGTTATGGATTTCCGACCATCTAAGGGAATCACCACAGCACAGAGCAACGAGCACCAACGCCGTTGGACGGAAAAGGGTTGGGGATCCGCTGAATCAACAGGCAACTACGACCGCAGCCGTGAGCGGCTCAACTTCGAGGTTCGGGGCGGCAAGGTTTGTCCTATAGACAAGAGCCGAAGCATCCCGGAGCGCATGGCAGACATCCTGCGGAGCCGTGGAATCAAAGACCCCAACGAGGGACTGGCAGAGCCACGCTTCCGCACAGTGGTCAATTTCATCTTCGGAGGCTCACGAGAACGTATGACAGAATTGGCATTCGGTGACCAGAAGGTGAATCTCACTCACGGAGCGGACAATTCGCATCTAACCCGATGCAAGGACATTGAGGAATGGGCAAAGGATGTTTACCGCTTTGTTGCGGACAAATACGGTGAGGAGAACATCGTCGCTTTCATCTTACACTTGGACGAAACCAATCCGCACGTTCACTGCACCCTCTTGCCAATCAAGGACGGCAAGTTTGCATACAAACAGATATTCGCCGGAAAGGACAAGTACGAGTTTTCTGCCAGGATGAAAGCCCTGCACAGCGAATTTGCCGATGTCAACAAGCGTTGGGGCATGGAGCGCGGAACTTCCGTCTCAGAGACGGGAGCACGCCACCGCACCACCGAAGAATACCGCCGCCAGCTGTCAGAACAGTGCACCACCATTGAGCAGTCCGTCGCCACCCATCAGCGGACACTCGCCTCGCTCCAATCGGACATCCGTCTGGCAGAGCGGAGAGTAAAAGGACTCACCTCAATGGTCAACAACCTCTTGCAGGAGAAGGTTGAGAAGGAGGCGGCACTTGCTGAATTGCATCGGCAGATTCTTGCAGGTCACGACAATCCTGATGCTCTCCGTCAGCAAGTCCAAGAGCTGGAGCAGGAACTGTCCGCTATCCAGTCGAAACTGGACGACAAGCAGGAGAAGCTCTCAGAGGCTGACCGCAAGCTCGATGCCCTGCGTGAGGAGATGACCGCCATGAAGGAGCGCACGGAGGAGTTGCGGCAGGAGGCACACAGATATTCCGATACTATCCGACAAGGTGCGGACACCGTTCTCAGAAATGCCCTTCTCGAAAACATGGTCAGCGAGTTCTCCGAACGTGTGGCACGGCTTTCCAATGAGGGCAAGGACGTGTTTGACGGTTCCCTGCTTCAGGCCTTTGCGGAGAATGGAACGGAGGTGATGTACTGTGCCACGCTTCTATTCCTCGGCTACGTCGATGATGCCACCACCTTTGCCGAAGGTCATGGCGGTGGCGGCAGTTCGTCCGACCTCAAATGGGGACGTGACGATGACGAGGATGAACGCGCTTGGGCACGCCGTTGCATGATGAAAGCTGCACGCATGATGCGCCCCTCTTCCGGCAAAAGGAAGAAACGATAAGCGGCACTGTCACGTATCACCTGTTATAGTATTCACCAGATTAAATTGAACAACATGAGAAAAATACTTATTCTATCCCTTGGCTTCGCCCTTTCATTGGGTGCGCAAGCCAAAGACTATCACCGCACGGCGGACACCACCACCGTTGTATGCAGACTTTCGGCAGACGGTATGCTTCGTCCGCTTAAACCTTCCTACATGAAAGGGGCATTGGTAGCTTCGCCATGGACGGACAACTGGTTTGTCCAAGCGGCAGGAGGAACTACGGTCTTCCTCGGCAAACCGCTCGGATGCAACGACCTATTCGGTCGCATGAAACCGGCATTCTCCGTGTCGATCGGCAAATGGTTCACACCTTCCGTCGGCGGTCGTCTGAACTATGGCGGTATGCAGTTCAACGACTGCAACAACTCCTCGCAGGACTACCAGTACCTGCGTGCTGATTTCATGTGGAATGTCCTCGGCAACCTCTACAAGGACGATGTACACACTCTTGCCAGATGGAGTGTCATTCCATACGTGGGCGTGGGTATGCTGCACAACAAGGTGAATGCCCACAAGCCCTTTGCCATTTCCTACGGCATACAGGGGCAGTATCATCTCTCCCCACGCATTGCTGTTACGGCAGAGATAGGCAACATGACCACCATGCAGGATTTTGACGGCTATGGCAAGGCACACCGCCTTGGCGACCATCTGCTGTCCGCATCCCTCGGCCTCTCTGTCCGCATCGGCAAGACTGGCTGGAAGCGAGTGATAGACGCTCGCCCGTACATCGCACAGAACGAATGGCTTTCGGCATACGCCTCATCCCTTTCTGACAGCAACAGCCGCTATCACGCCCAGCACGATCGAGATTGTCAGACTCTGGAGCAGCTGCGCAAGATTCTTGCCATCGAGGGACTTCTGGACAAGTACGGCCACCTCTTTTCTGACGATGCCGCTTCTTCCGTCACAAATGGCTATCCTCGAAACGACTACAGCGGTCTCAACTCGCTGCGTGCAAGAATGAGAGACAAGTATGGTAATGGTCAAAAGACAAAGGTCATGGAGTCCGCCTCTTGTACAGAAGAATATGGCAATGCTGAAGGTGAGCCGGAAGACGATTACCTATCGCTCATCCACTCAGGAAAGGCTTGCATAGGTGCGCCCATCTATTTCTTCTTTGAACTTGGCACTGACAGGTTGCTCAACAGGTCACAGCTCGTCAATCTCGACGAAGTAGCACGCATCGCCAAGAAATATGGCTTGAAAGTTAAGGTCATCGGCGCTGCCGACAGTGCCACAGGCAGTGAAGCCATCAATGATAACCTCAGCCGTTCCCGTGCCAGATTCATTGCAGAGGAACTGATGAAACGTGGTATGGAAAATGGCACCATCTCTCAGATTTTCGATGGCGGCATTGACGATTACTCGCCCAATGAGGCGAACCGCCATACCAGAATCCTGCTGTATCTATAGCCAGACATACAGCTCCGAACAAGAGCACTAAAACTTTTTTTTCATTGATAAATTTTAGAAAGGGAGGGCTTGTCCGTGATGGATAGGCCCTCCCTTAATCATATATGTATTAACGCATATTCTATGCGCATATCTTTTTTTTATCCGTGTTTCTCAGTACTTGACCAGTCAAGCAGGAAGTCATATATACTCATTATCTGTATGCCGTTTTCGTCGCTCCACTGCTTGGTATGTTCTCCCACGATCAGCAGTTTGCGGAAAGAGTCATCTACAAGACGCAACGACCGTTTCTCCTGTTCCATCTTTTCTGCATCGGGCATACGCCACGCCGACTGGATGTAGATCCGCTCGCTCCCTTTGTTGCAGACAAAATCCACTTCCAATGTCACCCTCTGCTGCTTTCCTTCCGTATTCCTCACTCGATGATAGACGTTACCCACATCCACGAGCCATCCTCGCATACGCATCTCATTGTAGATGACGTTCTCCATGATATGTGTCGGCTCGCTCTGACGGAACGACAGAATAGCATTCCTCAGACCTACGTCCTGATAATAATACTTGGACAACGAACCTATGTATTTCCGTCCTTTGATGTCGAACCTTTCGGATTTTTCGATAAGGAAAGCATCCTGCATATATTCCAGATAAGCCGACACTGTCTTGTCGGTTATGCTCTGCACATTGCTTACGGACTTGAACGTATTGGCTATATTCAGTGCATTGACAGGTGCTCCTATACTGGATGCTACGGTCTTCGACAATTCTTCAAATTCAGGTCTCAGTTCTATGTTGTTCCGCTCGTAGATGTCACGTAGATATACCGTGCGATAAAGGCGACGCAGGAAATCAGCCTTCTTCTCATCCCCAACCTGTGTAAGTAGTTGCGGCAAACCTCCGTACAGTCTGTATTCAGCCCAACCGTCTTCTTTCGAACCATCATACACCGTCATGAACTCCTTGAAGGATAGTGGCCACACATGTATCTCGTCACCTCTGCCTCGGAATTCCGTCACCAGGTCAGAGGACAGGAAACGCGAGTTGGAGCCTGTGACATACACATCCGCCCCTTCGGTAACTGACAAGGAAGAGAGCACCTCTACAAAGTCTTCCACCTCCTGCACCTCGTCGATGATGATATAATAAGTCTCATAGTCAATCATCATCTTTTCCACCCAGTCCAACAGGTAGTCCGGGTTCTTGAACTCTCTGTTCTTCCTACTCTCCATGTCGATGACGAGAATATGGTCTTCTCTCACGCCCTCATCCAATAGATGCTGATGAAAGAGTTTCTTCAGAAGGAACGACTTGCCTGAACGTCGCAATCCTGTGATTATCTTTATGAGCCCGTTGTTCTTTGAACGGCTCAACTGTTCTATGTATCTATATCTGTTTACTATCATATTTTACGAAAAACTGTCACTTGTGACACTTTTTCGGAGGCAAAGTTATATATTTTATCCTAAATCAAAGAAAGAAATAAAGAAAAATGCACTAAAAATCAATGATTTTCCTGTTTTGTAGTGTCTATTCCACTTGCCGATGCCCATTTTTCTTTGCAAAGTTACTGCCCGGGCGAATGGTCAAGTACCGCCATGCTAACAGGCAGAGGACTGAACGACAGCTTTCCGCAAATCAAAGATTTGGGTATTTCATTAACTCCTCCGTCTGTTTTCTTGCCTTATCGCCCTCATTCCGCAGTCTTTTGATGCACGAAAAATCAGTTCCCGACAAGAGGAGCCGAAAGGCTTCAAAAGGAGGGAAGAAAAACAAGTTGAACAAATAATTTCTTTGCGTATGGAATTACACAGATTATCAGAAAACGAGCAGGCATTTGTCGAGTGCTTCTCACGGTTCGTAAACGGTCAGATGGGGTCAGCCGCCAAGGTAGGCAATGCCCTTGCAGATGACCATCGCTATCTTATCAACGAAAAGGGCAAGGTGGTGTTTGCCTTCTTGGAACGCCTTGCCAACGACTATCAAAAAGGTCGTTATGACCAGCGTGACGAGTGGGTGTGCCGATTGGCAGCAGAGGCCATCGAACACCTTGTAGAGAACAGAATGTATTACAGAACACTTAACAACGATTGACTATGGCAAGCAGATTGATTACACCCGTATTGGAGGAGATACTGAAATCCTATCCTCTGTATTCACAGGACGGCAAAGGCAAGGATGCCGTTTGTGTGGCAATATTCTTCATCGGACACGTCCGTTGGTTCGTACTTGAAGGACAGCCGGAAGGTAACGACACCACGTTGTTCACCATCGTATGCGGTCTGCATGAAACGGAGTATGGCTATACCTCCGTCAATGAAATGGAGAGCGTAAAGGTGGATGGCTCCAAATATGGAGTGGACGAGATATTTCAAGTGGAGCAGTTGGACGGCTTCAAGCCGGTGAAACTGAAGAGCATTCCAGACGAGGATTTACAAGCATTCCTTCATAATATGGAATGACCCCAAATTAAATCAGCCGCAGGGACATTACTCCTTGCGGCTGACTATTGTTAGTACCTACTATGAGTAGTAAAGCCTACGATTAGTATATACTACGATACTACTCTCATCTTCGGAAAGCGGACTTGGCAACGTGCTCCTCTTGTACCTCTTCCTTCTGGTACTCCTCCATGTCAAGCAGTTGCTCATACGCAGAGCTGATGTTTGCGTCCATAGAATGGTTGTGGCTGAAAGGGAAGGTATGCTTCACAGAGAGTCCTGCATTGGTCACAGTCCCCACATCCAGGCTATCCTTATCCTTGTTATATTGCAGGTTCAGCAAACCACCATTCGGCATTTGGAATATCGGCATTTTTCGCTGCGCCAATTCCGAAAACTCTTCGGCGGTCATCTCCCTCGCCACAGCCTTCACGTCCTCACTGGCACGTCCTATGCCATAGCGAGTGATATGGTCACGCACTTCTTGCTCCGTATGCTTCAGGAACACCTCATACGTACCGCCGACACTCCCGTTATAGACCACTGCAAAGTCCTTGTCCTCTATTAGCAGGTCATCGCCTCTGTTCTGGCACGGCTTCCTGTAGGTCTGCTCCTCGTCCATGCCGTTCCCGTCATAGTATTCCTTGGCAAGCGTCAGCAGTCCTTGATAGTCACCTTTCTCCTTTAGCTTATCCAGTTCCGATGTGTCATCCGTTGATTGGAGATAGGCGATGGAGGCATAATAGACGTTTTCTTTCGATTGTGAAGGCTCTGTCAGGCTTTTGTACTGGGCAAAAGCCTCCTGATAATTGGTGTCAAGGTCTTTGCCGTGGTCGTAAGGAACAGAGAGTTTCACTTCCAGACCGTTACTCGTCGGCACAGCAATCTTTACAGAGTCCTCCTTCTCATGATGCTGGATATATACAGCAGAACCATTATATGCCAAGACTGCATGGTCGCCGTCATCTATGGATAGATAACTTTTCCCTTGCCCGTTTTCCTGCTCAGCCTTTTTCTCCTGGTCTATCTCCATAGCAATCTTGTCGATATGCTGCGTGAGCATTGAGGTAGCTTTTTTCACATCGAGTAGCGTGGTCTTGATGAACTGCGGCGACTCCTTCAGCGAATCCAGCCAAGACTTCAAATAGGCAGCCGAATCTCCTTTCAGATGCTTTGTCATGCCATACCGCTGAGCGGTCAGCGCAGCCGTCAGTTCTGCCACCAGTTCCTCGCGTGCATACTCTGCCGAGCCGAAGGTAGCGGGCTTGATGCGGTCTAACTGTCCCTCCGCACCCGTGGAGTGTCCCATCTCGTGGAAAAGGTTCGAGTAGAAAGACTCCCCATCCTTGAACTGCCTTTTCTCAGGCATCACAATCTCATTCTTGCTGATGGAGAAATAGGCGGAATCACCGAACATCGGTTTGATGGGACATATCCAACGGTTGTCCGCTATCATCCTATCCACGGGTTCAAAGGCAAACTGCTCGTCCTTCTCTACCTTGGGCATCGAGTATTCCTGTTCCAGTTTCTCCCAAAACTCTGGTCTGACCTCCTTCAGGTTGGTCTGCGCCACATTGAAGACATGGTAAGTCTGAAGCTTTGGATATACATTGTACTTTTCGCGCTCTTCCTGAGAGAGCAGTTTGTAGTCCTCCCACTTGATGTGTTCCTTTGTTTCCTTATTGACCACCGTAAACGTGGTGAGCATCACGGGGAAAGAATGCTCACCTTTCAGTACTGACACACGGGGCTTCTGTTCCTCGTCTTTCTTGCCAGTTTTGTTAAACTGCTGTATGCGGTCGAAGGTACAGAAGCGAGGAATCTTGTAACCCTCCTTCTCGCAATGCAGGAGCAACATCATAGCGTTCATGCCATTATATTCTCGTCCGTTCAGGTTTTTCGGCCATTGCAACGCACCTTCAGTAAACCAGGGCTTTTTCCATCCGTCTTTGCCCGACAGCGACTGAATACGCTCAATCATCATATCGGCAAACAGGTCGAGTGCCTTGTCTTCGGCACTCGGACCTTCCTTAGCATAAGGCTTTCCCATAGTCAATTAACCATTATAGGGCTGCGGAACATATTCGCTCATTTCAGACACTCGGCAGGAGAAGTCCAGTTTGTCATTGAAGACACTGACAGACAATGCCCCTTTGATGTTCGCTTTCACGCCTGGTTGCAGCCATGCCTCGCATTTGCCATCGAATAGGAAGAAACTTACCCAGATGTATTCAAATCCGTCCTGTACTTTCTCTGCGCTGAAAGCGGAGAACTGGCAGTACGGCACACCATTCTTGTCCGTCTTGTCCTCAATGCTCTTGCCCACCTTGCCGCGGAACTCCATCACGCCCTTGATGCAGTCCTCTGCCTCGTCAGGCTGGTGGCTGATGCTGCTTGCCGACAGGTTGAAATAAAGGACATCGCCCCATTTTCTTGGTACCAATACACCGGCTACCTCAATGCGTTCGCCGATGTTGCAGCTGCCCACCTCCGTCAGTGTCCCATCTTTGATGACCGACACCTCGATGGTCTTGTTAATCCCGCTCTTCGCTGGAATGACTACGTTCATGGCAAAGCTCACGAATGCCTTGCCCTCCTTGTTCGTGCGGCAGGTCGCAGCCTTGCTGACCGTTCCGCACACTGTTACATTACATTTGATCATTGCTCGATACTATTTGAATTATACATATCCATCGTCCAAGTGAAATGTCTTAGCAATGACAATAATCTCTTTTCAATCATCATATACTAGCGCACGTATCAGTTCATAGACTATCCACGCTGCTATGATAAGTTGGAAGCCGAGATAGATGATGGCCACGGTCTGACCGAAAAGCCATTGGGTAAGCATGAAGTGTCCTGCCACAGCTACCATACCCACCAGCAATGTACACAGATGACTTGCTATCCTTTTCATTTCCTTTGCAGATTTTGTTGTTGACTCTCAGCCTCCATCCCTTGCTCGAAGTTCTGCGAAGCCTGCTGTGTCGCCACGATGCCTGTCACCATTCCCGCAATCTTCGTCCGTTTGCTTTCTTCCGACAGATTGGCATTGCCCAAAATGAGCGACAGGCGGTTCATCTCCGAGGAGGTCAGTTCACGGTCAATCTTCACCGTACCGCTCTCTGCATGAAGCACAGTCTTGCCGTTCTCACCCACAGTAATGGTGCATTGCCTCATGCCTGGAACAAGCGAGGTCAAATCTACGAGCCGGTTGGCTGCCATGGCAGAGATAAGTCCTTTTTGTCGTTCCTCATCATTGCTGTCAATCTGCGCTGCCAACATCATCAGCGACATGAAGGTGGTCATCGCCATGTCGAGTATAGGGTCATTCGTTCCCGAAATGCCCACGCCGCTGTCCTCCGAGGAAAGGATTTTCTTCATCCAGTCCTCCGACGAAACCTTCTGCTCCTGTGGCGCATTGCTCTTGTATTTTGCCAACAGGTCATTGCCGTTATGCAGGGCCTGTAGCTTGATGTTGCCTTTCTGTCCGATTTCTGCCAGATAAGCGGCTGGATCCATATCCCTTTTTGAGCCGTCAGCCGATACACTCTTCACTCCGAAATGCAGATGCTCGCCAGTGGTTCTGGTGCCGGTATTTCCCGACACCCCCAACTTCTGACTGGCATTAACCACGTCACCTACCTTTACTGCTATGTCAGACAGATGCAG
This sequence comes from uncultured Phocaeicola sp., assembly GCA_958434805.1. The sequence continues at coordinate 17,015 of CAUBDX010000032.1, read as the reverse complement.
GTAGGAGCATTGCACCTTGCTGCCATCCTCACGGCTGTATTCCACGGTGACGGATTTCCCTCCTGCCGTGTTCGCATTATGGTTCACCGCCACCACCTTGCCGCCGTTCTCCGTGGCCAACACCGCCTCATGGTTCGTCTTGATGTCAATGCCCTTGTGCATCTGCTGCTTGGTGGCATCCATCGGATCCTGGCGATTGCCGAAAGGCGAGGTGATGAAGAGAAACTCCTCTCGCTCCACAGGAAAGGAATACCCGGCAGACTGCGGTACATGGGCAGCAGGCATTTCTCTACGAGGATTATTCTCCACCCCGAACGACCGACCTTCTGCCCGCATCTCAGCCATCACCTCACTGTCATACTTGTCCAGTCCGTTGGCTTCAATGATGCGCTGCAGACTTGCAGCATAACCGCCGCCCGTGGCATAGCCGGCACGCTCAATGCCCTTCGTCCATCCCTTGTAGTCGTCAGGCGACAGCGTGAAGCACTGCGCATAACGCTTGTTCTGCTTCAGGAACTGCGAGTGATGCTCATAACTGTCACCCACGCTTTTGTACTTACAGAATTTCTCGTTGGGCCTATCATCCGTATAGACTCCATACTCTCCGCCATTCTTCAACCACGATGCCGTAGCCTTGATGCCAAAGTGGTTGTTGCATTCGCGCGACAGTTGGCTCTGTCCGTTGCTGCTCTCCAGTATGGCTTGCGCCAAGATGACGGAGGCAGGAATCCCATACATCCGCATCTGTTCTTTGGCTTCCTCCGCATATTGTGCGGCATACGCTGCGTTCTTTCCCATAAGCCTATCTCCTTAGACTGGTGTGTTGTTCTGTTTCTTGACTTTCCTGTGCCATCTGCTTTCCTGTCTCTTTTCCAGGTGACACCATCTCCGTAATTCCACGCTTCGATGATGTTGTCTGCTTCGGCATTTCCAACTGGTCACAGATGGCCACCCGTTCACCAGCACGAATGAGCTTCGGCAGATAGGTGTCGAGGGCATGATATGGGAATCCTGCCATTGCCAACGGCTTGCCTTCATCATCCTTGCGCCCATTGCTCTTTGTCAGCGTAATACCCAATATTTTGGATGCCTTCACCGCATCATCCTTGTAGGTCTCATAGAAGTCACCGCAGCGAAACAAAAGAATGGCATCAGGATGCTTCTTCTTCAAGTCAAGATATTGTTGGACAAGGGGAGAGACAGCAGCCTTGACAGCCTTTTCATCCTTCTTTTCTTCTTTCTTTTCCTCTTGTTTCTTCTCTTCCCTTTGTTCAGAGCTTTTATCTTCCTTAAGTACCACTTCCTTCTGTTCATCATGCTTATCGACAATTGCCGTCTCCGCTTGCTTCACCTCCGTCGCTTCTTCCTGCTTCTCTTGTGTACTTTGCTCGACATTGTTGTCTTTCTGCAATACATCAGCAAACAGCGAGGCGGCAAGGTTCTGCTTGTAGGAATCCCTGTCAGGAGCCACCCACAATCGTTGCCATTGTGACGGACTGACACTTCTCGGCTGCAACTTCTTGCCGTCAATAGTGGCTGCACACAGGCATTCGCCCGATTTGGCACGGAATACTGCCACACGCTGGATGCGGTTCAAATCAACCTCCTGCTCATTACCTCCGAAGATGTCCACCTTCAGGTCGGGTTTCGCCTCTGCCATAGCATAATACTTCTGTGCCAGTTCCTCACGCACACGCTCGATGTTGTCCATCGACTGCTTCAAGGTGGTGAAGAAATGATTGAGGTCTCCTTTGTCGGGATAGACGGCAAAGCCCTCCTTACCTTCGGGCTTGATGTACAATGCCCACCGCTCCTTGTCATCCTTTACCAACTGCACATTGTCGAAACCGATGTCACGGCTGTGGGTTACGGCCTCAGAAGCATCCAACGAGGATAGGTCTTCGATAGACCAGTTGCGCAGTCTTGATACCGTGATTTTCTTGTCGGCGAAATAACTGTCGTCGGGACGGAAGCCCAAGGCTCCGTCGGGATTGTAGAAACGCACGTTGTCATAACCCTCTTTCTGCAAGGCATTGGTGAAGCGTTGCTTGTTCATGCCCTTGATCTCGTTGTTCACCTCCAACGATGCACCCTGTGGCAGCACCACATCGGCGGTCTTGCTGGCATCATCACGCACGATGACCACAGTACGCTGCTCCTCGTTGGGATGCTGCTTGATTTCGTCTGCTACGAAGTAGTGGTTGGGCAACTGCACCTGTATCTGCGCCGTCTCTCGCTGATGCTGGTCGGTGGCATACTCCACCTTTTCACCCAGTTCGGCTTTCTTCAACACCTTCAGCGCACCGTTCACCTCACTCTCGATGGCATCAATCAGACAAGGGTCTTCCTTCAGTTCCCTCGTCCAATAGTCCACCATGCTAAGGCTGTCCTTTGACAGACGGGCAGGCAGTCCCAGTTCGAGCATCTTCACGCCCGAAGCTATCTCAGTGATGAGTCGTTCCTTCTTCACGGCATCCTCCGACGGGGCTTTGCCGTTCTTCATGACCATGCCCTCACGTGCCAACCGCTGCTGATGACCGGTGGCAGACACCAACTGACGCATCATCTCCTGTACATAGTCATTGTAGTGCTCGAAGTCACGCTGCCGTGGCAGGTAGATGACATCCTTCTCGGTGTCGTAGTGCGCCACACCCGTGCCGTCCTGACGTACATTCACGAGGTTGTCCTTCATCTTCTGAAGGAATCCGTTGACGCACCCATGCAGCTGCTTGTCCTCCTTGTCGCCATAACCTCTATCCTCCACCGTGCCATCCTTCTTCAATGCCGTAGTGTAGGCTGTTTCGTTAGCCATAGGCAGTAGCGTCTGGTCGATATTGAACAGCACACGGATCTCACGGTTTTTCACTCCCTTGTACTGCTGTTTGTCCTGTTCCGACAGTTCTGCGTATGCCTCCTTGGTGATGACATCGTCGGGATTGTTGCGGTTGACGTACTTATTCCAATTGTAATACAGGAACGGCACACCTTTCTCATGCTCCCTCACGCTCTCACCCCGTGCCTTCGCTTCGGAGAACTGCGTAAACAGATTGCTCTTGCAACCCTTGGCATCGGAGTCAAGGGCAAGGACAAGGGCATTGAACGGACTGACCGAAAAGCCCTTGGGATAGAGCTTCGGATAGAGTTTGCCGCTTGCATTCAACCAATGTCCCTTGGCATCCACCGCACTCGTCAGTGCCTCAGTGAGCAGCGACACCTGCTTCTCCGCCGTCCGCTTCTCAAATTCTGATTTCTCTTTCATGCTTTTATCTTTTTGTTTATCTCAATCACATTCTATAATTGGCTTACCAAGCCACCGTTCCCGACAATTTTGTTGTCGGGCTTCACTGTATTCCCCTCGGTCGCACCACGCTCTCCCGTGCCTGCTCTTCGTACTGCATTGCTGCCATCTGTCGCATCTGGTCGTTCTTGGCAAGTATGGCGTTAGCCAATGTATTCAGCGGCAATGCCCCCGACTGATGCGCCCCAATCACACTGTCAGGCAGTTGAATGGTACAAGGCACATGGTCAATGTTGGCAACGAGACACCGCCCTTGCAGCATCGGGTTGCTGATACGAGGATTGAGTGGTTCATCAGGATATTGGCGGTACTGAATGCGAGATGCAGCAGGACTAACTGTAGGTGCAATGCCTTCCTGCTGTTTCCTGCCCAGCACCTCATGTCCCGCTTTGTTGAGCAGATTGGCACCTCCCATACCCATCAACAGCATCTTCAGTATAGGATTCTTCACGAACATTCCAGCCACGATAGAGGCCAAAGGAAGGAGGCTATTGTCCATATTCAGCGATTTTGTCTTGCCAGTGAACAGTCCCACCAGTACATCGGGCAGCATCGCCAACACATAACCAAGGTTCTTGCCGATGTCTGAAAAGCCGTTCAGTCCAAAACTCTGCAACAGCCCGTCCCATCCATTTTCGTTTGTTTGTAAGGCTGTTTCCTCCTGCTGGACTACAGATGGTGTTGCCTCTTCAGTCGATGAATCAGGAGTTTCTTTCGGTTCTGCCTTCTTCTCCTTCTCAGCCTCTGCATCCAGTCTCGCCTTAACCTCCAGATACTCGTCTTCCTGTCCAGGCGCAACTATCAAGGGCACATCCTTGTACTTGCCTGTACGTTTGGTTGCTTCGTTTCTCTGAGGGTCAAGGAACGTACCTTTGTTCCAAGGAAAAGAGGTCTGCTCGGTTTGTTTCGTCCAATCCATAAAAGTGATATTGCTCGTGGGAATCTTGTTCTTGAAATGGCTGTTGGTAGCCTTGATATAGCTGTTCTCGTGGTTCTTGATGACTTTTGCCTGTTTGCGGAATGAGGCGAAGACGTTGGTGCCCGTACCGAAAACTCCCTTGCTGATACACTCCTCGACACAGACCTCTTGGCTGCTACCTTTCTTGCTTAGGTGCTCCATGCCGACATTCATCACCATATCGATACCGACAAACTTGGCGAAGGTTGCCCATGAGCCAATCCCTCCCATGGCCACGACATCGGCACCCGCTCCGGCTGCCCATCCCGCTGCCTTCTCTGTTCGAGAGGGCTTATAGGCTGCCTCTCCTTTGGCTTCTATCTCTGCGGCAAGGGGTGACTTGTTCAGTTCGTAGGGCAGACCGAACAGACTGCTTTGTGCCGCCTTGCGGATGATATAGTCGGCAGAAGATGTTGGCATACGGTCTTTCACCATTTTTTCTATCATCAGCTGCTCCATGCGGTGATCGATATAGGCGTATGCCAAATCACAACCGAGTTGTTTAGAGAGTGCATCGTACCGCTCTCGTCCTATCTCCGTCACCACCGCCTTGCGCCATTCCTCAGCCATCACGGCAAGGTCACGCTGCATATCCTTGTTGCCGACAATAGCCTCCTTGCACATCGCCAGATAGTCTTCGGTGGTCTTGCTGTTCCACTTGCCTGTAATCTTCAGCGTGGCGTATGGGTCATCACCAGGCATATTGGCAGTGGCCAATGAGCGTAGGATGCCAGCCGTACTGTTGGAGTAGGCTCGCATCTCGTCTGCCTGTCTGTTGGACAAGTCCCGTTGCACCCTGCCCATCACGGGGGCAAGGTGACACCCGAAGTAGTCGCCCATCAGACGCTCTATCTCTGCGAATCGCTGACTGTTCTTAACTGCCATATACCTTGTTTATATATTATACTGCTGTAATATCTGTTCCTTTGTCTGCTCGATGGCATTGTGATATATCTCCATCTGCTTAGGATAGTGTTCCTCCAACCATGCGTCCTTGTCCACTTGGCAGTGGATGAACTGCACGGCCATACGTTCCTCAATCTCCACGGAGGGTTCCCCCTCTTCCTTACCATTGAACCATGCCTTTGTCCACCATCTCACGCCAGCCCGGTCGGGATAGACGCTCACTATCCTCGGAATGTCGAAGCTCTGGATATCCACGTCCAAGTCGGCAAGAGGGTCGATGATGCCGTCATGCGTCAGGGCTTGCTCTTGGAGTTTTTTTTTAACACCTCGTCCATCGTGGAGAGATATACCTGATGTCGCATGGCAAGATAGTTGAGAAAGTCGGCAATGAGCAGGTTCTGCACCTTAGTCGCCAAAGGCATACAGCGGTTGCCGATGCCCAAGGGATTAGCCATGCTCGGCATGGTCTCGTAGAAATAATGCTTGCTCGCTCCCAACGAGAAGATGTTTCTCAACGACTGCTCCGTATGTTCGGGCAGAGAGTATGCTCCTTGTTGAAGGTCCTCGAAGTAGGAGGGAAGGAAGCGGAGCATCAATGCCTCTATCTCCTGACGGTCGGTGTCGTAGGGTGAAGGGATGTTCATGTCCAGTTCATTGATGCCCATTTGGGAATTGTGCTCCAATGCCTTGATATTGCCGTAGAGCATGGTGAGGAACTCCAACGGATTGATTTCCTCTCCGTCAAACCTCACCTCCATGTGCAGCAGGTCGCCACTGATGGCGATGGTCTGACCGGCCTTGACGCTTTGGGAGAAGTTGGCGAAGACATTGGAGAGATGCCTGTAAGTCACTTCGTATTTGCCGTAGCGGATGGTCTGGTAGATGCCATGCTCCGCGTCCGACCCAATGGCAGAGACGGTTCCCGTTGCCACCGCCGACAGCAGGTAATGGTTCACTGAGAAGTCTATGCCGTGATGGAAGAATGTTTCTCCCGTCACGGGATTTTTCTGCTCTCCGTAACCCAAGGACATCTGCACGTCCTGCTTTATAGGCTCCTCAAACGGCATACAGTAGCCGCTCGATGAGCGCAGTATCATTTCTTCTGTATATCTCATATCACTGTATATTGGTTATCGTTTCATCCCTCTGCTTTGGGTCTCTGCTTCTTTCATGTTCTGCCCATGTGAAGACGTACCGCCTCTGTTAGGCAGAGTTTGCGCCACCTTAGAATTGTTCCCGATGATCATCGCTCCAAGCAGGGCACCCGCAATCTTGCTCATCCAACCAAAGCGTCCGAATACCATGAAGGCGGCAGCCACCAGTCCGACGATGCTCATACCCGACACGTTGCCCTTGCCGATATTGCCAAAGAGATTGCCTATCATGTCGCATCCTACGCCTCCGAACATATTCCTAAAGAAATCACTGATGCCGCTGAACTGGGTGTCCATCTTTCCGGCTACAGTGTTCACCGCATCAACGGCTTCACCAGCCTTGCCCGTCAGACGTTGCACATCGTTGGCGGTTTGTGCCACCGCTTCCGTGGCATTCTCGCCGATGACAGCATCACCTACGATGCGTGCCACGCTCTTGTCTGTGGTCAGCTTCTCCCATGTCACATAGCCTGCGGCACTACCCACTGCGGCCGTCTGCATAGCCTTGCCGGCTCCCATAAGGGTGCGTTGCGGGTGGAGTGCCGCACTGCCTAAGGTCTTTCCAGTTACTCCGATGACATGGCCAGTACCTCGTGCCGCCTTGCCACCATATTTCAATAATGAACTCCAAAATCCCATATCTTATCGTTTTTTAATCACGGTTTGACTTCGTCTTCTTCTGTCACGACTCGGCATAGCTCGAACAAGTTCGGCTCTGCTCTCGCTGCTCCATCAGTTTACGTTCTTGCCCACCTGCTTCCACCGCCTCTTGGCAGCCGCTGCTATCTCGGCTTTGTTCGCTTTGGTGGGTCTTGCCCCTTCGTCTATCTCCATCCAAACATCGCCCATGGTGGTGTATTTCACCGCCCTCGTCAGTCGCTTCAACTGCTTGTTCATCTTCTTCAGTTTGGGTCGGATGCCGAAGACTATCTCCACACGCTCCTTCTCGGTCATCTTGTTGCCCGACAGGCATACCGTGCGTATGTCATTAACTATCTCGATGCTGTTCATAATCAGCTCGCGGTATATCTTGTTGCGCTTGGCTGACAGGGCTACGGCAAGTCCGTTGGCAGGATGGGCATCCAACTGCGCCACCAATCCACCCATATTGTCCACCAACTGACCTATCTCGTGATAGAAACCATATATCTGTGCGGCATAGCTGACGATGGAACGGAAGGAGTCCAGATAGTTGTTGAACTCCCGCTGCAGGTCGGTAGTGGCTTCCACTTCCTCCTTGGTCCAGATATGGCCGGTGGATTGTAGCAGCATCACTTTCTCCTGATTCTTCAGTTCTTTCTCCGCCTTGTTGGTGTACATCAGAATCATCCCCGCAAGAGTCGGGTCGTTCTGCGCCCGCACTCCTGCAAAAGATGATATAAACATAAAAATGGCAATTGATATGAAATACTTCATGACTGATTCCTTTATCGTTAATCACTGATGGTCATACGTCCTGCTCTGCGCCATCTGCTAAGGGCTTGGGTGGCTATCTCTCCATTGCTTCGGTCTATCATCCCTGCCGTCACGCCGTTCCACACATCGGTCATGGTGTAATATCGTATAGACAGATAAAGACGATGCAGCTTCTTGCTGAAGGCACTCAGCTTGTCGTTCAGTGCCCACAGCGTCTTGCTCCTTTCCGCACCAGTCAGCATGTTCTCTTTGCCTCCTTTGGCGACTGCATCTTTCAGCAGTGTGAAGACGGACACCAATTCCGTGGCGGTCTCCATATACAGGTTGTTCATCGAGAGGGTGGCAACGATGCCTTGCGGATTATTGTTGATGGCCTTGCGCATCTTACACAAGGTGATGAATATCTTCACTCCATCGTCGTACAGATAGGTACAGGCTTTGAGGGAAGAGGCATAACCACTGGCGGTTTTCAGATAACTGTTGTACTTCTTCTCCCATTCGTGTATCTTGGTGAACTCTGCGGCGATGGTATTCTGCAACAGGGCAGTCTTGGTCTGACCTTTGATTTCCTTCTCTATCTCACCGTTGATGGCTTCGTTGCCCTCTGCTAATGCCATCCATTCCAAAGGGTTGGCAGTCACAATCTGTGCATGGGCTGACGGCACGCTCAGTACCAATGCCACGACAATGAACCAAATCTTATCTATTCGTAATCTCATATACGCCCTTTCTTCGTTTGTTCGTTTCTACTCTTGTTCGTATCACACTCACCACGTCATAGCTGTTGCTGATGCCGGTCATTTCCAGTTTCGGTGTCGTTCTATCCATCGACAACACGGTCACGCTTTTCAGTCCGCATAACTGTTGTATCAATGTCTGATGCTCGGCAAAGTCCACCACTCGGTACAACTCCATGTAGTTCACGCTCCGCTGAAACACTCCGTGCTCACAGATGAGTTGCTCGCTCCCGATATGGTAGCGGATACTCCTCAGATAGATGAATCGGTAGAGTAAACAGAGGGAGAACAGGAGGCTGAAGACAAGCAACAGGGTACTATATGCACAACCGGGCAATCCTCCGATTAGGAGCATTGCCACGCACAACAGCAACAGAGGCAGTTCGTTGATGAAAAACTGTCCGATGCTGGGGCACAAGGTGATGATGCTATTATCTTCTTGTCTCATACGCTTCTATGATATGTGTTCTTTTCTTCTTTTTCCCTTTGTTTCTCTGCCTTGCCGGCTGCGATAAACTCGGCATAGTCGAAGGTATCTGGTTCGCCCTTGGCAATCAGTTCTGCTGATTTCTTGTTGAGCAGCGCATCGTTCCAGTCCTTGTAGCAACCCAATGGATGATAGGCTTGCACATGCTCGTGACGGAAGCCCATCTCTGCTGCCACCTTCCTGAAGTTTGCAACAAACTGCCGCCCTGCATCGTCCTTGTCAAAACCCAAATAGTGCCGTGCGTTGGGAGTAACGGACAGAAGTCCTCGCATCTGTCCCTCGGTGGGTGTGCCGCCCGTAGATACATACACCATCTTTACAGGATTTATCTGATACTCTGCCATGGCATCGTAGGCACTCTCAAACCATACAATTTCGCTTGCTTTATCCAACGGCTCGCCCGTGAGGTTGGCAATCCACAGTCCTTCACTGCTGTTGCTTCCTTCTGCCTTGCCCTTGTAACCGCCGCTACCGTCCATCTTCGGTCGTCCTCGTTCCTCAAAGCCCACAGTCTTGTCGGGTGTCTTGGGCAGTACAAGCGGAAAGGCAAGGTTGGCAAAGGTAAGTCCATCCGTCCGATGCTTAGTAGCCAGACAGAAATGCCGATGAAAAGCATACTGCGTATAGAGGTCGATGCCTCGGAACTTAAAATAGGGATAAAACCTTTTCTGCGTTTCCCTGTCCTGCGGATTGAACTTGTGGATGTCGTAGTCATTCAGGTTGAATGGCTTTCCGTCCTTTCTTGGTTCTGTAATCTTCGATGGTCTGTCCTCTATGGGTTGGTTGAGCAGTCGGTTGCAGACGAGGTTGACGAGTCGGTCAGGAGACATTCCCACCTTGTTCTCTGAAAACATTTCTGGATGCTCCTTGATGAACGAAATGACATTATACACCTTCTGCTGCGGTGGTTGGAAGCAACATTTCCCATTCTGCGTGACAATGAACTTATCACCACGCACCCGTCTGCCCTCACTGTCAGTACGCACATACGACGGATAACGCAAGCCATCTCTCTTGTTCAGATGATACCCTGCGTCCACCAGTACTTCCTGTATGCTCAACCTGTCCAGAAAGTCATCGTATGTCAGTTCACTACTCATTATAAATTATAAATTGTAAATTATACATTGTTAATATCCTCTCCTTATCTCCGTGGCAACATGATTTGCTTCTGCCTCAAAGTACCTTGCCGCAATCTCCTGTGGCGAATCCACTCCCGGTTTGAAGTAAGGACGTGGACCGCCATGATGCTCTGCATAGAACTCCGGGGCTGGATGGTGATGATGGTGGCTTATGTCATGCGCCACCTCTGCTGTAACGACTGCTCCTGCCGTCAGAGCCGCCAATATCTTCGTGCCCAGTCCGGCGTTGGTTTCGGGGCGTGTCTTCATATCCACTTCACTGAAAACCTTGGAGAAGAGTTTCATGCGATGGTAGTCATCCACCGCCAAGAACTTGTCGTAGTCCTTCTGCTTGATTTCGTGCGTGATGGCTTCTCCATTGATAATGGCGGTCATGCGATACTTATCTTCGCCTTTCTTATCTCCCTCCATCGGAGGCACTTTCTCCACCATGATGTCACCGACTTTCACTTCACGCCCATGCGCTCCCTCACGATACCAACCCTTGTTCTCATTAATCAAGGCAAGGTCTTCACCTCTCACCATGGCATCGCCTTGCAACACGTCACGTCTGACAGTCTCGTCCTCTTCCAACGGAAGCAACCGTTCCTCGTCTTGTTGCTGACGCTGCTGCAACTCCTGTTCAAGTTCGGGATGCAGATGCAGGTCGATGCGCTCCTTGCTATTCAGTGTGTCCATCAGGATTTTGTCAGCAAAGTCGTCCTTGATGATGCCATTCAGCAGTTCCAAGCGTTGAACGACGGGCACTTCCTTGATGGAGTTGGAGGTGAGTTTCTTCAGTTCCTCATCTGTCAGGTCATACACCATGTCGGCATTGACGCTGTTCGACTGAATGGTCAGCGTCTTCGCATTCTCATCAATGATGATGCCATGCGATGCCAGACACTCCTGCCACTTCTCATTGGTGAAATAGACAGGCGAGGTAATCAGTTCCTTATAAGGCTTGGCTGGCTCCGTGCTTCTCGTGCGGCTGATGGAAGGCATTATGATTCCCTCCAAATCTTTCAGCACATCCTGTTGCTGAGGGCTATAACTCTGTTGCTGTCCCTTATAATAGAACCCATAACCGCCGCTCTGCAATTCGCCAGGCTTCATTCTGCCGTCCCAACGTTCAGGCACAATCGGGGCTTCGGGGAAGAACAATCGTCCTCCAACTCTGCGAAGATGGAATCCCTCCTGACTGCGTGGTGTCCAACCTAAAAAGGGTGGTGGCATATCGATGCGCCCCATCCGTCCATACTCGCCGATACCAACACGATAGCCGTGCAGCCCCATAGCTACACGACCGTTGGCATTGCGTGCATGAACGAAGTTCTTGGGCATATAGAAGTCGTTGCCCACAATGCCCGTAAAGGTATTGTAGGCTAACTTGTTGGCATGATTCGTACCCCAGTCGGTCAGAGCCAACATCTGCTTCTCGGTGATGTTATAGGTAAGCAGCGGACTGTCATGCCCTTGCACCACAAGCTGATAGCCGCTGCCATTACTCACCACATGAGCCTGCATACCATTGCGCATGAGCAAGTCACGCATCTCTGGTTGCAGGTCCATCTGTTGGGGATTCGTATTCTTTCTTATCGCCATACTTATTCTTCACTCTTCATTCTTCACTCTTCATTTATCATGCTTCACCGTTCTCTATTGCCTTCTCCAGTTCCTCATCTTTGTGATGGACAAACTGCTCCGCACTCTCTTCACAAATGCAGAGTCCGTTGTTCAGACAATAGCTCTCATATTCTTCCTGCCATTCAGCAGAATGATGGTTGACATACTCCAACCAACCGTACTCGCCGCTCTGTATCTTCTCGACGAGCACATCCTCTGGATAATATTTATTTGATGCCATATACTTATTATATTATGTGTAGATTATTTGTGCATGGAAAAAGAGGCGCGGTTGCGCTCTCCATTCTTCTTCTGCTCATTCCAAAGTTCTTCCGTGTATTCCTCTTCAGGCACATAGTCAAGATTACCGTCATCGCCCATTACCCAACAGCCATAGCACCCGAAGGTGTATTTGTCCCACTCTCGCTTGGTGTTCTCCTTCCACTTCTGACTGTCGCCTTGATTAATCCTTATGCCGGTCTTATCGTTCAGGTCAATACCCACCGTCACCTGTTCGTCCTCCATGATGAGCGTGAGCGGCTCACCCTTCTGCATCACGGTCAGTTCTGCCGAACTCAGTTTCAGTTCATCCTTCAGCACCTCCAAGTTGCGCCCGATGACAGGCGTAGGTACCGACATCACCTGATTGGTCTCCGTGTCAATCTGCACGAAAGCCTTGCTGCTCCTGCCATCAGCATCCTTAACATCGGCAAGGATAGCCTTTCCAGCCAGCAAGTCCTCCTGCTGTTCCTGAGTAAAAGCCTCCAATGGTGATTTCTCCAACTGCGGATAGAAGACCACATCCACCTTGCCGTCCTCCATACGGACCAACGCAAATCGGGTGCGGCTCTTCAATGTCTCGCCCTCATCATTATTCACCTGAATGGGCAGCAACGGTGAACGTCGTCCCTGACCAATATCTTCCAACGCCCACATGGGCAGGTCTTCAATCTTCTCTTGTGTGAGACCAAAACGAGCCAGTGTCTGATAAGGCACCTCGCTCTCTTCAAATCGTACTTGCTTCATACTTTAACTTTGAATTTGAAATTAAACTCATGCAAAGTTATATACCTATTCAGAGACAAGCAGAATTGCATAAGATAATGCGTGTTATTTTTGACGATTATTATTATTTGAGTTTGATTTCTGCTCAAAAATCAAACTCGATTGCTATATTATGTTACAATCTTCTTGTCTTCCCTTTGTTCTTTATGCCAGTCAAAGAATTGCTTGTTACTTTTGCACCATGAAACGATTTCTACTCATCACAATAGCAGCAATATTCTGTTCATCAGCAACAGTATGCGCTCAGTTCAATACCGTCACACAGACTAAGGTACACCGCAAGGCTGTGCCAAAAACGACGCAGTCCGCAACATCCGAACAACTGCCTCCGTGCTCGCCGCATCAGCGGCGAGACTCTCTTGCCTTTGCCCCATTACAAACCCAAACGGAGCAGACCGACCGCCACACGGCACTTGTCAGTCCACTCCGTCATATCTCTGTCACCAGCCCTTTCGGCTACCGCAGAGACCCATTTACAAAAAGAAAAGCCCTACACAACGGGCTTGATTTGAAGGCAAATTACGAACCCACATACGCCATGATGCACGGCGAGGTCATCAAGGTAGGCAAGGACAAACGTTCAGGCCTCTATGTCACCCTCCGTCACGGCGACTTCACCGTCAGCTATTGCCACCTCTCCCAAACTCTCGTCACCAAAGGCACCCACGTCCGTCCCGGCATCATCATCGCGCTGACAGGCAACAGTGGTCGCAGTACTGGTCCCCACCTGCACCTCACACTCAAAGACACAAAAAAAGGACGAGCCATCGACCCGTCCATTCTTCTCAATCTTATCAAGCATCCACTCTAATAGAACGCCTTGTCTTTTGTCGTTCACATCACCCCTTCCGCATTGCAATAATGTCTTAAATATCTAATCCTCAACAATTTCTATTCTTGAAAAACAAGTGTTTTATTCACGAATATAATATGATTTCGTGAAAGATGTCATAAGATGATACTAATATCTATGCTATTTGTCAATAAAGAACCCGTTTCTATGCAGATATTCTGAAACGGTTAGTGTTCCAATCCCTATCTGCTCACACAACAAAGGAAGTTTCTTGAACAACTTACCGTCATTCTGCTGCCTTGTTTCCTCCGTCATTACTTGCATCTCTTCCAGATGGATAGCGTCCGAGTGTCGTACATTCAGTGCATAAATGATAATCTTAGCATCACCTGTTTTAAGGTATTCTTCCTTTTGCTCTATGTATTCTTCTTCAGTCAGTTCCTGCTTCTTCAGTCTTACACAGAAATTGTTGTCTATCATGTTGCTGAATCTCTCTGGGGCACATGGAAATAGATCCTTTGTCGGAATGACCAATTTCTTGTCTTTGAGGAAAGGCATCTTTTCAACTGCAATTCCTTTGGAGGTGCGTTTTGATTCATCCAGAATCACATCAAGTAGCATCAAATCCTTGCGGGAGAACGCCTCTTCCAGGAATGAGTACAACTGTCCGTCCTTATCCAAGGGAAGATAATTCTTGGCAATCATCACCAATGAGCATGTATCAACAACTATCGCCATAACTCCCTCTCAAAATTTGCTGGTTTGACATTGAGTCTCGAACAGAAAGTGGTCTCGTTGACCACTCCATTGAAATAGGCATATTGCATGGTTTTCAAGAATAGCGGAGAAATGATGGGCTTTGGTGTTCGCCCGCCTCTCTTCTCAGAGTTTTTCAACTTTTCCTGTTCCTCTCTTCTTCTGTATTCCTCTGCCAATTCACTCTTGACATTGCTGTAGCTCGAATAGCTGATTTTCCTGTCGATATACATCCTTGTATATAAGGCAAGACGGCTAATGTGCGTCCGTGCACTGATAGCCTTGAAGAGGTCAATGCAGTAGTCGTTACGGGAATCTACACATGCTATGTTAGCAAGTGTTTCTGCTTCTTGTCCCATAATGAACTGATATGCAAAATCATTGCACCATCTTTCGACATCACTGTATGAAGTCTGTGCCGAGATGTCCATCATGTCCACCGACTCCACTTCTTCAATCCCCAATAGACAATGCCCCAATTCATGCGCCAGAGTGAATATTTCTCGCTTGTAATGCTTATGATGCTTAAGCACTATCACATTGGGCTTAAGGTAAAAACCGTCAATGTTGGTTTTCTCTTTCTTGTTCCATGTCTCTATGTATTCAAAGACAAAAATGCCATGATCGGCGATTTTTTCTATCATCTTCACAAGAAACTGCCTATGATTGACAGTTTCCCCGGGATAAAAAAAATCTCTTGCACGTACGGCTACTGTCTTAGGGTCATCTTGTAGGGTGTAGTGTTCTATGTCAAACTTCACATCCAGTTGCGACAGTTTGTTGTATGCATCCAAAGCGTTTTTCAGACTCTCGAATCGGTTTACAGTACGGATCGACTCCAAGTTCAGCTCTGTTCCGAATGAGGTCTTGCGGAAGAAGATACTGCTGCTTGCATTGGTTGACAACTTAGAATAGTCTTGAAAGAAACTGACTTCTTTGTCGAATATCTCACCTATACGCTTCAACACCCCCAAATCAATAGAATCTCCACTGATGTCTGCGGCTCCTGTTATCCGTTTCCTGCCTTTGTTCAGAAGAGACAACAAGTCATCCACCGACATCTTGTATAATGCCAGCAGGTATTCTAAACGTTTCTTGTTAATCTCTACTTTCATATCAGCCTCGATTGAACTATTGTTGTTTTGATGCAAATGCTTAGGCACAATTTTGCGTTGCGAAATTACACATTTTCACTTAAATGGGCGAATTTTCATGCTGAATATCACTGGAATTTATGTTTATTTTGCTAAATCGCTACATTTTGCCACCAAAAAGACACAAAAATAGGACGAATCATCGACCCGTCCTTTTGTTTTTAGCCTTTTTCGTTCTAACCACAGCCTGCAATGTTATTCATCAACTGGTTCATCACTCGCATGTCTCATTTCGTAAACTGTCCATAAGGCTAACACACATTCAATGGCTATCACGGTAATGGCCGCAGTCATGCCCCACCAGTGGGCAATAAGCATAAAGATGCCAGCCTCAATGCACAACGCAAAGAGGATGGTAACAATAAGTGATAATATTCTATTCATTCTACGGTAACTGATTTAGCAAGGTTTCTTGGCTGGTCAACATTCCTATCCTTGTTGATGGCGATGTAATAGGCCAGCAACTGCAATGGGACGGAAACAACGAGAGGTGTAAGGCATTCGGGTACGTCGGGCACTTCAAGGCAATGGTCGGCGATGTCCTTCATTGCGTCATTGCCCTTGGTAATGATGGCGACAACCGTACCGCCACGCGCCTTCACCTGCCTTACATTACTGATTATCTTGTCATACAGCGAGTCCGTTGGAGCAATGACCACCGTGGGCATCTCGCTATCTACAAGTGCAATCGGTCCATGCTTCATTTCCGCAGCAGGATAACCCTCCGCATGGATATAGGATATTTCTTTCAGCTTCAACGCACCTTCAAGGGCGGTGGGGTAGTTGTACCCACGACCGAGATAAAGGAAGTTGCGGGCATAGGTGTATATCTTCGACAAGTTCTTGATTTTGTCAGCAAGTCCCAACACATCTTTTATATACCTTAATTCCGCAACACTATTATAAATATAACTTTTTAAGTACCTGAGCAACAAAAAGTTGCTCAGGATTTTGTCATGTCAGATTTTTCACCTATCTTAGTGTTGCAAATCAAAATATGTATCAAACCCGACAGACATGGCAAAGAAAGCAATAAAATCTGAGAAACTCACTCCTTTTGGAGGAATATTTGCAATGATGGAGCAATTTGACTCCACATTGTCATATGTAATTGACACAACCCTCGGTCTAAGATGCAGGCTGTATGGTTATCAATACAGCGAAATCATCCGTTCTCTCATGAGCATCTACTTCTGTGGCGGCTCATGTATTGAGGATGTCACAACTCATTTGATGCCCCATCTCTCGCTTCATCCGACACTTCGTACCTGCAGCTCTGACACTATCCTCAGAGCGATAAAGGAACTGACGCAGGAGAACATTTCATACACGTCAGATACGGGTAAGAACTACGATTTCAATACGGCTGACACCCTCAATACCTTACTGCTCAATTGTATGTGTGCAGCTGGTCAGCTGAAAGAGGGTGAGATGTATGATGTTGATTTCGACCACCAGTTCATAGAAACAGAGAAATATGATGCAAAGCATACATACAAGAAGTTCCTTGGTTATCGCCCTGGCGTGGCGGTTATTGACGACTT
>CAUBDX010000031.1 GCA_958434805.1 uncultured Phocaeicola sp. | reverse complement strand
ATCGGCTGAAAAACAGCCGATAAAATTGTCGTAGCGGAAAATAGAATGGTTACATAGTGTACCGAAGTGATACACTATCTTTAGATTGTTAAAATAAAATTCTTATTAGAAATTAATGTTACAGAATTAAAAACATTACATTTATTAATAGATGGAAATAGTTGGTCGAATTTTATGTGCCTGATTCTTTGGCGTTTCCTGAATAGTACCTGATTGCATGGAGTAAAGCCATGCTTTATTCTCCTTTTGCCCTTCCAATTCAGTAGAAGACCATAACCAGCATTCACCCGGATTCAGATTAATCGGAGTTCCTCCGACTTGATTTATACACTCATTGATCTGATGCCGGACAGCGAACAGATAAGAGAGTTGCCGTACAGAAGGAATATAGGCTGATTGTCCATAACTCCAAAGATCAAAGGTCCTAACAGCCATAGGTGATTGGACTTCATCATTATTGAACAAAGAATAAGTGTTCTCATTTCCGTCCTCATCAGTCAATGATGCAGAAGTACCCTGATCAATACCAAGACCGTCAGCAAAAGCCAGCGGTTCCATATCGTGAATGTAAACTGCATAACCAAGATTGTCAGCATCAGGACTACGGTTTACATGGAAAACTATGGCAATAGCTTCCTTGTCAGATTGCTTGAATTTGTCCATGGACAATATATTCCCGTCCGAACAGACCACATTGCCAACATGAAGGGAAGATAAAAGGCCGTCAACTTCTTCATGTTCACAATGGCAGGAAGTGAGTATCAGCCCACTCCATGCCAGTATCGGTAATAAAATTCTTTTCAGTTTCATAAAAGTGGAATTTCAAATGACCTGATTACACATTGCACTTCCTTATCAAAAATGAACCAGTATTCGGAACGGTATGGCTGTCCGTCAGAATCAGTGGCTTCATATTCTATCTTTACCTTCCATCCGCTGAACGGCTTGCGTTCCTGACTGGCTTCATCACCCATAGGCCTCAGTTCACCGGAAACCATCAGAGAGCGGAGGGCCGTCATAGCATCCATCTGACGTTTCATCTGCCCTGACATCCCGTGACATTCTGAATCCGGATTATCAAAATCCGTATCCTCCATAAACCTGCGGCTGATTTTCATCATGGCCACAGAAAGAGCCATCTTCTCCTTCATGGTAACATACTCACGGCCAAATACAGAATCCGGTTTGCTGATACCGACAATTTTTACGGATTCCGGATTGTCCACGGAAGCCATCAGTGCCTTTTTTGCAATATCCTGCGCCTTATTCCCGCTGTTGTCGGAACAGCCGGTTCCCATTCCGAGCAGAACTGCCACTGCAGGCAGTATCAGTAGTTTCTTTCCCTGTTTCATATCTTTACGATTTGAAGTTTGTCCGGAGCCAGACCGAGGCGTTTGCGGTAAATGGAACCGTCCTCCCGGTACATCTCCAGTTCGGATGAAGTAATGTTCTTCTCACAAAGCTCTTTCGCCTCTTCCAGTGTCAGCTGATGGCCGCCTATATTCCTCCATATGGCGAATGAACACGGTGCTTCCTGATTGCTGTAATTGGAACAGTTGAAAGCCTTGCTACCCACACGTACCTCGCCGCCGCAGTGCGGACACCTGCCGATAACAGACTGCATATTGACTGCACCATCATCAGCAAGTTCCAGCACTGTCGGGAAAGTCTTTCCTTCCTTGGTGGAAAAGCCGTCCAGAAGGATACGGCGTTTCTCCAGAAACTCGGCAATCTCCCCGTCATTCATTTTCCGGTTGCCGATGATGGCATTGATGTTGAGCACACAAGAAGGATGCTCACCTGTGTTGTTTTCGCAGCGATACCCCTTACAGGTCTTCACCACTTTGCCGCCGCAGAACGGACAGCGTCCTATAATCTTCTTTTCTGAATCCATATTCCTGATAAATTACAATGTTTGAATTAATTGAATGAGAACCCCCGGTTCCAGTCCGCAACGATTCCACCTATGATGTTCTTGCCGGACATCACGCTTGCCCATCCTTCCGGGTCAAGAGAGAACCAGAGGTCGTTCCATGAGAGTGTGCGTACCTGCCATGCCAGGATAAAGAGGTCGGTATTAACAGCCTCCAGTCTGGTCAGTACCTCGTTTGCTATGTAGTACCGCTCTGAAGAACTGAGCAGGTTTACCTTGTGCTTCTCCTTGCCTCCGTCAGAACCGCCTGTATCATAGCTTCCGGAAGTCACCAACTGCTTCATGAACGGATAAAGCGCAGCCATCTGGGTTGCGGCATCAGCCAGCTCGTCCGAGACGATTGCAGCAATGGCCGTTCCCTTCAGGTTACTGCCGACCGATTTGAGTAGCAGGCTGCAGTTCTGAGGTATCTCCGTGGCCACCAGTTCACCGGCACGCTTAATCTGATAGAGATTCTGCATGGCACCCTGTGCATTGGAAAGATATTCCAGCATCTTGTCCTCCACACTGTGTACCCTGTCGAGAGCAACCGTTACGGCAGTCTCGGCAGCAATGATTTTCTCATGAGCCTTCTGGCGTTTGTCATAGATATTCTTCAGTGTGGATGTCTGTGCAAAGACAGCACCCGTTAGTGTCGGGTCTGTCTGTTGTGCAAAAGTGTCCGTACCTTTCAGCAGAAAAACTGCAAGGGCAGTCACTACCGTTATTCTTAACTTGATTCTGTCCATATCATTCAGATTTTACGTCCTTTATTCCTTTGTTCGCTCAGGATTCTGTTCACGTTCCTCCTTATGAGGTGAAATCACCGGCTCCATTGGCCTGTTCAGCAGACAGTCGTTCCAGTCCTTGAAAGCCTTCGGAGGAAGCCACTGTCCCATACGATACCGGATGTTCAGCTGCCTGGCAACCTGGGCCAGTAGGGGACGCTCCATGTCAGGCTCGAATACCTTTCCCTTCGCTTCTATCCGGATGCCACTGTCAGTTCTGCTTATCTTCATCTGAATATCTTCCTGCAGAGCCATCATGCGCAGTCCGTATATTCGCCCTGCCAGGTCGTTGTCAAAACAGTCGAAGGCACGTGCATTGGGAAAGCGTTCCATGACTCCGGTTATCTGCCTGTCAGAGAATGTGCCGCCCAGTGAAACCAGAGCCGCACTGTCCCCAATCTGTATCCGGTTCATCTGGTAGAAGGCCATGGCATCAAATGCAGATTCACAGAAAAACACGCTTCTTACATTGTCCGGACTGATACCCGAAGGAACAGCCACCCATGCCGAAGATGATGAATCTGTACCGGCAGCTTTCGACTTGTAACCGCCATGTCCTCTGATTTCATACCCCCTGACTTCATTTCCCTTTCCGTCAGTATATGGAAATCCGATATTGTAGCCTTCAAACTTCCCGTTGTTCCTGTCCCTTATAAGGGAAATAAAGGGTGAAAGAATCGTAACGGTCGCTTTGGATAGTCCGCGCCGGAAAAATAGTCCGGGTATTTTTTCGGTGTCAACCGGCTTCACCTCATATCTGGAAGCGTCAAACACACCGGATGATTTTCCTGCCGATTTAACATACTCCCTGTCCTCCCTGTATTCGGGTTCAGGCATGTTGGCGAAACGTGCCATGACCTTGGCTATCTTCTGCCACTCATCCTTTCCCGAAACGGTAAAGGAAGACAGATTCTCACGTATGAGTGTCACCACATCGCCCTTGGAACCGTCACGCCGGAAGAACGTCTGTGCCGCCTTGTTGTTCGGATGGCTGACAATCAGCGTATCCCTCCTGTTACCGCCTTCACCGAGTACCAGTTCGATGTAACGTCCGATACCGGCCTTCCTGTCCAGACGGTATCCCAGGGCATATGCAATGTCATCAATCCCCACACGGGATTTCATTTCCCTGAAATTAACCTTGTAGTCACTCATGCTTTCCGATTTAAGATGTTATACAGATTTCATATACCAAGCCCTGTACCGGTACTCCGGTTTCTGCCCATCATAGTAATCTCCGGTTCGTATGTCTTCCGTGCCGTCATGTTCAGGAAAGCCTCCTTTTCCTTCCAGTCCGTAAGCTGGAAGAATGTCCTGGCCGTTTCCCTGGAAACCTTCTTCAGTCCCAGCTCCACGCCATCGTATGACGCACGGATGGCATAGTCTCCAGAACGGGTCTTGATAATGGCCGCATTCTTGAAAGATTTCTCTTCGTCAGCACTCATTGAAGTCAGTGGGTCATTCTTTGCCAGATAAGGCTGCTCACTGAGAGCCAGACGCTGTTTGTCCACATGGTCAAGAATCAGGTCCGAAGCCTTGTTCACGTCAGCCATGACTGATACGATAAACTTCGGTTCCTGTTTCAGTACACCAATCCACGAGTCCAGATAAGCAGCCGAGTTGTCCGTTATCCTGGAATCAAAGCCCATGGAATGGCTGATCATGGCAGCCGTAAGTTCCGCTACCAGCTCCTCCTTGGCATATTTCGGATCACCGAACCTGCCGCCCATCTCCCTGTTCAGACGCTCCGGTGTCATGGTGGAGTGTGTCATTTCATGCAGCATGGTAGAATAATACTCCATTCCGCCACGGTAGGTTTCTTCCGGAGAATCACCGATATTGAACTGCGCTTTCATGGGCAGCACTACAATATCCTTTGAGGGAGAATAATAGGCACCGTTCTCACGCTTGTCGGCACGTATCGGACAAAGCCACTGTTGTGTCTCCACCATACGGTCGAGTGCGGCATGTGTGTACATACCTTCCGTATCCCGAAGTTCCGGAACCTTGAATCTGTCCATAAGCTTCTGCATCCTCTCTGGCTGTACTTCGGCCAGATTGGTCTGTGCCACATTGTACACCGGGAATGACTTGATGAAAGGAATGACATCCATATCCTTCTTCTCTTCCTTGCTCATTGCACGGTATTCCTCCGTGCTTATCCTCTTGCCGTGACTGTCCTTTATCATCATATCCCAATAAACCACCGGGAAGGCCTTTTCCCCCTTCAGGACATGAGCCTTCAGGTTATGCGCCTGTTTGAAGGTCAGATATACCGGAAGCTGGTAGTTCATGGCTGCGGTATGCATCTGAAGGAAGAAGGAATTTGAACCTGAATAGTTGCGGCCGCCTACATTCTGCGGCAGTCCGGCATAACCTGATGCGCCGCCAATCCATCCCTGTTTCCATCCGGTATCCTTCATCTGCTGCATACGCTCAATCATCATTGCAGCGAAGCGGTCTATGGCCGCCTGTCCGCTGTTTCCCTGAGAGTCAGTTCCAGATGCCATAGCTGTCGTCATCCATTACCTGACGGTCCATCTGCTCGATGTCCGTCTGTTCCACATAGAACTCGGCCGATTCATCCGAAGGATCCGTATCGTGTGACCGGCACCATTCCAGATAATCATCTGCATTCTCACTGTCTATAACAAAGCGGAGGAAACCGATTTTGCCCTCCTGCAGAAGCTCCACAAGCTCCTCATGATTCATTTTAGCTGACATATAACTTGTATTTTAGTTTTCTGATTATGTTACATTTTCATAGAAGCCGTTTTCTCCACCTTTGCGGTGTTGGCGGCAAGCATACCGGTTATTTCCGTATTCAGGTACTTGGCCGCAATCTGTTCCTTTGTGGCCGTCTTGGTCTTGAAAAGCGAATAGCCGTCATCGAAGGAGATTTCATGCCGGGAAGTCTGGCCCTTCTCTCCGAGGTCAACCGACACCTTCCACTTGTTGTCGTTCCTGTCCTTGGCTACACGCACCCCCTTGGGGTCAACACCTTCAGGAAGCTGATACTTCTCGTATGCGGATTTCAGATGCAGACGTTCCCCGAAGTTCTTTTCAATAAGCTGGTTCGGAGTGGCCACCCTGTCAAAGTAGGCATTCAGGTCCTGGCGTGAAGCCACGGCAGACATGTTCGTATCCCCAACCTGAACATAGAACTTGTATTTCCCAAAGTCAGGACGCTGCTCGTCTTTCTCCTTATAGACATTGAACTTGTTTACGGTTATAGAACCGTCCGGCCCAGCAATCTCCATTGGCATACGGAAGGCTTCCTCAGATACCTTCGGCATCAGCTTTGTCGGATAGTAGCGTTCCATCAGCTGCGGCACCGTCATTTCCTTGTTCTGATAGGCAGCAAGGTCGGCTGCATCCATCTTCTGCGGCTTGAGCTGCTGTCCGTCAATCTTTGCTGTAAAGTACCAGTCGGCAGGATTGGTGGTACTCTGGTAGGCATGACCATGAGTCACCTTTTCACCGTTGGCAGTCACCATCTGCGGCTCACGGGGCTTTCGTTCCTGGGCTTTCTCCGTTTTCTGTTCATCTTTCTTCTCGGTCTTTACCTCATTATCCGTCCCGGTCTCAGCTTTGGTTTCAGTTTTGGCCTTCGACTTCTTTTCCCTTGCAGGTTTTACATCAACAGTGTTCTCCACTGTTCTGTCAGGAGTTTCCTGCGCACCCTGTTCCTTTTTCTTCTTTCCCATATCTGTACTGTTTTGAATGGTTCTGTCATTATTATCAGCCTTTTCCTGTACGGCCTTCTTCTTAAAAGGACTGTCCAGTGCATCACAGATTGCAACCCTGATTCCGGAACGTATCAGTTTGGGCAGATAAACGTCAAGTGCTGATTGAGGGAATGATGCAACCTTTATCGGTCTCTTGTAGTCAGGCAGAATCCTGTCTGCAATCTCGATGGCAAGCACTGCGGCAGCCTTGACGGCATCCTGCTTATAGAGTTCATAGAAACTGTTCTGTCTGAACAGCAGCATGGCATCCGGATGTTTCTTCTTCAGTTCGTTGAACTGCCGTATGATACCATTATCATTATCTGAATCTGTCTTTTTGGCCATAGGAATCAGTATTAGAGTTTAAGGCTGTTTGCTTTTGTTTCCTTTCGGGATGGAGAGAGGGAAATAGCACGCTCCACGGCCTGTTTGTCTACCACCTTCTGATATTCCCAACGGTTCTTGTCAGTCATGACAAGGCCGAGATATTCAGGATGAATCTCGTCATAGCGGAGCTTCTGCTGCCTTTCCCATTCCTTCATGTCACCCTTGATAAGCCTGAATCCCTGCTGCTCCTTCAGGTCAATGCCGACTGAAACCTTCTCGCCGCCCACATTCAGTTCAACAGGTTTTCCCTCCCGTACCTGCTGCTTCTGCTGCATACCCAGTTCAATGTCGTTCACCTTCTCCATGTCCTTCAGCCGCTGCTCCAGCTTTATGTCAGTGACACGCTTGTGAATGACGGATTTCGTTTCCGGATCAAGCTGCAGATACTGCTGAGTCTTTTCACCATTTACGTTGACCGCCTTCTGTATTACCTCACCTCTGGCCAGACGTTCAGCCTCCTGTTGAGTGAGGTTGAGAACCTTGTTTCGTTCCCTGTCCAGTTCGGCACGTACCGGATAGGCAATCAGAGCCGGAGCACCGTTTTTGTCTGTAGTCATCTGTAGCTTCATCGGCATGGTGATGATACTTCCGTTCCTCGCGTTGATGGATACCTGCATGATGGGAGTCACTTCACCTGCCATCAGCTTTTCCTTCACTTCCATGGGTAAGCTGTCCGCCTTTTCACGGTTGATACCCAGTATTGCCAGTTTTTCGTATGGCAACAAATCGGACTGATTTCTGTTGTGCATTTCCATATTACTGTAATTAAGCTGTTATATTTGCGGTTCTAACCGCCTGAATACCACAAATGTATTCACGTCAATCCCCTGAAAAAGAAATGCGCAACACTATTCTGATTTCATTGCTTCTGATGCTGCTGCCGGTAAGCGTATCGGCACAGTTCTATACGATAACCAGAGATTCGGAAATTCTGCCAACAGAAAGAAAAAAAGAGACCTACAACCGTGTAGGAAGGGATGTTACAGAAGGGAAAAAGAATAAGATGATGGTAAAGGATACCATAACTGTCGGACCGGACAATCAGAAAAAATTGGAAAATAACAACCGGAATAGTGACAGGAAAGCATCCCTGAAAACAGAACTGCAAAAGAAAACAGATGATATTACTAAATCAGAAAACAATCTTCCTGAACTTACCATCCCCAATCTTTATAAAGAAATTATAAGAAACGGAATCCTGTACCCAAAAATAGTTTTGGCTCAGGCTATACTGGAGACCGGATGGTTCCGTTCGTCAGTATGTCGGAACAAACACAATCTTTTTGGACTTACCAATCCACGTACAGGAAAATACTATGAATTCAATCATTGGACGGAAAGTGTACGGGCCTATTACACTAAAGTACAATATAAATACAAAGGTGGTAACTATCTGCTTTGGCTTGATGAGATTGGTTATTCAGAGAATTCAAACTATATCAAAACTATCATTAAAGTTTTAATGATGCTAGAGGTTTAATGTACTAAGTAGCATATATTATAATAGATTATTGATATTACCGCCTAGATATTTATAAATTAGAATCATTTTCTTATAATACTAAATTTATGAATTGTGATTATGATAATTAAATATTAACTTTGAGAGTTGAAATATATTTGATAATAAACATTGGAAATGTATAAGATTTATAAGCAATATTTTCAATCAACATAAAAGAAAAATATTAAAAATGAAAATTCGTAGTGATTTTGTTACCAACAGCAGTTCAGTAAGTTATATATTAACTATGGACGTTGATATTGTAAATTGTTTCTTGAAACATTGGGATAAAATAGACACAATGAAAGATACAGTTAGGCTGGCTGAAGCTCTTAGAGACTTTTTATTAGAAAACGGAACTGTTAATTATCTTCATAATCATGAAATCTATTCTTACTTAATTGAGTTTGCCGATGATGATGGTACGTGTATGACAAAACAAATGCTAGAAGAAAATGGAGATAATACAGATCCTCTAAAAATGAATAAAGAGGAATTGTTTAACTATATAAGAGGTGAACTCATTTATAGAAACAAACTTAGTGAATTAATAAATGGATTTGGCGTAACACAAGTAGAACAGTATTAATGTTAAGAAGACACATTGGAAACTATAATTTTGTTGGAGATGCAAAAACAGGAATAACATTACGTTGGGGTAAGACAATAAATGATAATCCTATTTTTGCACCAGTTCCAGAATTAGCAGATATCTCTATATCAAATCACTGTACAAAAGGATGCTCATTCTGTTATAAGAATAGTAAACCTAATCAGGAATTTATGAGTATTGAAGATTATTGCTATATTTTAGATTCTATGAATCACCATAAATATGGAAATGTTTTTCAAGTCGCTATAGGCGGTGGAGAACCTTTAGAACATCCTGATTTTTTATCTATTATTGACAAGACTTTAGAACATGGCATTGTTCCCAATTTTACAACAAATGGTTTAAATTTAACCTCTGAATTATGTAAAGAACTTAAAAATAAAATAGGGGCGGTTGCATTATCAATAACTTCAATTGATGATATTTTTTTTGATAAAGTATCCTTACTTATTAAGGAAAATATAAGAGTCAATATACATTATGTACTTTCGTCTCAGAATATTAAAGAAGCCATAAGTATTGTTAGTGGAGAGAAAAATAAATATTTTAAAGGCATTAATGCTATTATCTTTCTTACATATAAACCTGCTGGGAGAGCAAATATTGATAATATTTTAAAGGATGATTATAATTTGAATGAATTCTTAAAAAAAATAGGGCAAAAAAATATTATTAGACCTAAAATAGGTTTCGATGCATGTTTTGTTCCTATGCTATTATATCATACAGATATTTCTTCAGATTTGATAGATACATGTGAAGGCGGATTTTTTTCCGTATATATTGATCACAATTTAAATGTTTCACCTTGTTCATTTAGTAATAATTCTCATGATTCGTTTAATTTACGAGAATATGATTTTTATGATATATGGTTGGATAAATTAAAAGTCTACCGTATAAAAAACAAAAATAAATGTAGAAGAGCAGATTGTCCTTCGCATAAACAATGCCGTGGATGCTGTTCATATTATCCAGAAATAACAACTTGCTATGTCGGTTAGAATAGATTGGGATAAATTGGCTCAACTTCCAGATGATGAAGATAAGTCATTTGAAAAATTTTGTTTCCACATTGCGATTCACAAATTTGGCGAATGTGGGACTGTTAGTTATTTTTACAATACGCCTGGATCGGAATTTTACATAGAATTAAATAAGCCAATAGAATATGCTGGAATAAACTTTTCAATAGGTGATGTTATAGGGTGGCAGGCTAAATATTGGAAAGCAGTTAAAGATAAGGAAAACTCACCTTTAGATGCAAACCATATAAGTGAATTAGTAAAAGGTTTTAAAAAAACTATTGATTATCGTGCTAAGACTAAATTATGGATTGTTTGTAGTCCCGGTTGTTTTGTGCAAAAACAATGGGATACCCTTATTGAAAAACTTCAAGTTATTAAGAATGATTGTTTATTTGAATCATGGCATAAAGACATCTTTGAACATTTTTATATAGATAATCCAGTCAGGTATAATGGTATTTTTCAGTACTATTTTGGTGTGAAATTTATTGGAAAAGAATTATTTGATCGAATATCAAAGGATACATTGTCATGTTTGGAAACTAAGTTTGACGTTGACCTTCATACTCCAACTGAATTTGAGAAGTCATTATTATCCATTGTTGACGAAGATATAGCTCAGCAGAATTTAAGTAATAGAATAACTTCATTGTACAATCACTTAATTGACGATAAGAAAAAAACAGTTCTTGATGAAACTCTTTGGGGATATGAATATCTATCAGATACGTTTAAGGAAAGCTATATTAATGATATACATATTAGATATAATATAATAGAACAATTATATTCATTCTTATCAATATTAAAAGATTCTCCTGAATATATAAAAGAAATATTTATCCTTATTAATGAGTATGTCGTAAAGAGGAGAGAACGTGTAGATTTGCTCAATAAAGAAATAGGTTTAATGTTGAAAAAGAATAAAAGAAATAATATTGACTATTCTTTACATGAGTTAGTAGATCGTATACACTTTTTAGAAAACAAATTGACAGGAAGTTCAGATGATAAAGATGATTGTTTATGGTCTCTAATCAAACTGTTATGCCAAAAGGATTTTTCTATATTTGCAGAAGCTGGTTATGGGAAAACTCATTTTGCTTGTTCTCTTGCGAATAACATGTTAAATAGAGGGCTTCCTATATTATTTCTTACTGGTTCTCAATTTAGGAATTGTAGTAGTTGTGAGAGTAAACTTTTAGAGATTTTAAACTTGCCACAAGGAACTTTGATTGATGACATATTTGATTCCATGAACTTTATGGGAGAAATCTTTCATTGTAAGTTTCCTATTATTATTGATGGATTAAATGAAAGTGCACCAAATGAACAACGTTGGAAAGATGAACTGCCACCTTTAAGGAGAAAAATAACAGAAAGAAAAAATCTTCTATTTATTACCACATGTCGAGAGAAAGATGAGTATATAGAAGTAATATATGGACGTAAAAAATACACTGAAGTTAATAATTTTGTTCATCTAAATGGAATAGAAGAAAAAGATTTAGACAAAGCGACGGAAAGATACTTTAAAAAATACAATATACATCCAACAAATATTATCAGTAGTGGTGTTTTTAATAATCCTCTACTTCTTAAAGTTTTTTGTATAACTAATCGTGGGAGATGTGACTTTGAATTAAATGACTATTCTTTAGCTTCATGTATGAAAGATTATAGTGAACAATTATTGAATATGATTGCCACACACAACGGTAGAAGTGATAGATTTAAAAGATTTAAAATTGAAAGTAATCTCAATAAAATTTCTCAGCTAATTTGGGAAAGGAATAATCGTTGTTTAAATTTCTATACTGATTTTGCATCTGTTTTTGAAGAGGATACTGAGAAATTCCTGGATGAAGGTATGTGTTTTTTGCTAGATAGAGTTGGAAATGAAGAACAAATACAGTTTTCATATGATATGGTTGCTGGCTATCATATTGCAAAATCAATATTGGATAAATACAATGATGCAAAGGACTTTTGTAACTTTATAGAACGTAATAAAGACTATTTATATGGAATCAACAGACATACATTAGCAGAAGATATATCCAAAAGTTTATTCTATTTAGTGCCTTTGAAATTTCACAAAGAATGGTATGAACTTATGCCTAATGAGAATGTTATAATATCTTCTATGGACCATTTGGATATTATTATCGCTTCTGAATCGGGACGAAAAGCTCTTATAACTTTAATAGAAAAGAATAATCTCACTTCTTCTATAAAAGAGAAAATATGTAACAGTTTATTCAAAAGAGTGTATAATCAGTCAAATCTAAAATATATTTCTCTGTTCGTACCTTTCTTTCTTAATCTTACGTCTAAGGAGTTTGATTTGTTTTGGAATTTCCAATTTTCAAATTATAGTGTTTTAGAGCATGAAAAAGATTTATTATCAGATAGGTATTGGACTAAGCATTTTGAGATAGAAGATATTATAACTCTTGCAACTCTTTTATGTGGTATTACAGATATGGAATACCGAAAGAAATATCATTCTCAATTATTTTATTGGGTTGAACAAGATAATAGTAATTTAATATTTTGTCAGAAATTACTTTCAATAAAAGATCCTTTTATATTTGAATCAATTATATCTATAGTAACAGGTATTGGATTGAGAGCAAAGGAGACATCGACTATAAATAATTGTATTTCTATTTTAGAGGATTATCTAGCTAATTATAATTCTAATCATATTGTATTGTTGGACGATTTAGAAACTTTGTATAGTTATGGGGAGGATTTATATGGTCAGAGTTATGATAGAAATATACTTTACAAAAATAGAGATGAATTTTGGAGGCAATCTGATATAGAAAATTTCTCTTTTTATCAGATTTATGATTATGATTATGAAAAATTTAATATCAGACCTTTATATGCTTATTCATATAAGCATGATCCTAATTTTACAGAGGAAGAAGTATTTGGAATGCTATTAACAAGAATACTTGAATTAGGGTATGATGAAGAATTCTATACTGAACTACAAACAAAAGAAAACGAGAATTCTAAATATAGAAGAAATCAAAAGTGTAACTATGCTTATAAGTATGGGCGTCATGCTTTAATGGAGCTATATGGCTGGATGATGTTAAATTTATATATTGAGAATGAATATAAAGGAACATTTCGTTCATCCATTATTGATATTGATCCTTCTTCTCCTTGTTTTAAACCTTTAAGGTCCCTAATAACTAAAAGTTATATGCCCCGTAATTTATCAGATTTACCTGAGTGGATAAAAGCAAGTAGTATTGAGGATATGAGAAATTATTTTATAAAAAAACTACCAAGAAATGAAGGTGACTGGATATTGTTAAAGGGATACTGCAATCAAAATATAGAAAATCGCTATGCAAATCTATATATGTCAGGAACTAGCCAGTTAGTTCCATCAGATTTGGGAATAGAAGATGTTTCTAAGTTCTATATACATGATGTAATAGACCATGACCATGCATTTGCTGGAGAATTAGGTTGGAGATTACTAGAATTTACGGAAGAGTATGATGATTTTGATAACGATTCTCTTCCTTCAATAATGGCTGAATATGATTTTTCTAGTTGGAATACAAATCGTTTTAGTTATAATAATTTTTTCTGTTTAAACCCGATAATAGTAAGAAGAATTGGACTTACATTTGACCTAAAAACTATGACATACTATTATAATAATGAGAAAGTTTCGGAATATTTTATAAATGGATCAGATCATTTCTTCTACTTAAGAAAAGATATAGTAGATGCTATTTTAAATATATATAACGTAAAATTATATCATCGTATTTATGAGCGTAGAATTATAACTTCAAAATCTAAAGATATGCCAGAAATTCCAGAAAAATTTGCAGAACATGAAATAGACTTATTTTATGATGGGAATATTAATGTAAAGATATTAGGTAAAGAATAATAGAATATAAAGATGGAGTGGATAAAATAAATAGAATATATACTTTAAAGTACTCATATTTATAAATCCTCTAAAGGTATTATATAGATATATTATATAAATGGCAAAGATTGTACCAATTATACCATAATAGCTCATTATGAAATAACAAAATATAAGGCTTGAATAGCGATAGTTTTTATCTATATTCAGCAGAATATTATAAAGGTAAAAGATACCGATTACAATAATACCTCTCCACTCATAATCCACTCCAAGCCATAAAGCGAGTCCGGCCATGCCAAGTGTCCAAAGAAATCCCAGCACCATACTACGTTGCAGAAGATTTTCAAGAACTATGAGCGTGGCCACTCCTAAGGCCAGTGTAAACATCACATTATGTGTCCCGTCAGCTCCATTAAGCAGATACCATGGTATTTCACTGATTACGGCAAAGCCCAGCAGAGTAAAGAAATACCTGTACCTGCTTCTTGTATGAATAAACCCTTCCGCAATCAGGAAGGCAAATACAGGAAAAGCGATGCGCCCTACACAGCGCATCGTTTCGTATAATACGGTACCGTGCTCCATCAGATAGAGAGCAACGTGGTCTATCACCATGGAAATCATGGCAATGACTTTCAGGGCACTGCCGCTAAGTCCGAATGCCGGTTTTAAGGTCATATTCATAGGCTATATGTTTAGCTGATACCGAGAAGTTCCTTTACCATATCCTCCACTTCCTGGTTCACACGCTTGAAATTACGGTTGAGCAGGATTTCCTTCTCTTTGTCATTCTTGAACTCATATATTTTTGGAAGAGAAACATAGTGCTTTTCCTCGTCCTTAATCTTTTTCATATCAAAGTGTGTCTTGCAGAAATACTTGGTAGTCTTGAACTCTTCCGACTGTTCGATGTCAAAATGGTCAAGCATACTGTCATCGGTAGCCGTAAAGTCACGTGCCGCCTGTCCGGCCAGCCATCCGGTAGCCATATCCGCAATCTTTGCTGCAGGAACCAGAAAGTCCATCTTCTCAGAGATTGTGGTTGATACCTTGTGGTCATTGATGGAAATGGAACGTGAAGTCTGCTTTGCCTTTCCGAACACATCATTCTGTGCCCACTCCAGCGTCTCCTTGTTACGTGCCGCACCCATGAAGATATTACCGCAGGTAGTGATAATCTTCTGCATACCGACCTTGCCGTAGTCAGCTTCCAGCTGTGGAAGCTCCTGGAAACCTAAAGTTACGGCTACCTTGTTGGAGCGTGCCGTACCGATAAGACGGTCTATCTTGTGAAAGTACAGTGTCGGAAGCTCGTCCACTATGATACTTACCGGGATGTTACCCTTTGAGTTCACCCTTGTAATCAGTCGGTTCAGAACTAGTGCATTCAGCGAGCCGATAACCTGTTCCTTTTCCGGGTCATTTGCTATTACCAGATAGCTCGGATTAGCCTTGTCAGAAATCTTCAGGTCGAAATCATCCCCGGTGAATACCCAGTAAGCTTCCGGAGAAACAAGGCGTGCGGCATTCACACGTAGCGTACCGACCATACCTTCCAGCTGGTCATTGGCCTTGTTCTCGTAAGCACTCTTGAAAGGAGCCATCAGCGAAGCAATCCTGTCATCCTGCATCAGGATATTGAATACCTGGTCGTATGGCCTTCCCAAGAATGAAAGCACATGCGGCATATCCGAGAACTCGCCGGTTACAGTGTCCGGCTCCACCTCATTGCCATGCTCGTCCTCATACCAGCACCTCTGAATCAGTATCTTCCTGCCTGTTCTGTCCTTATAGCTGTATCCGTTCAGGTCCACAAACATACTGTCCTCGTCAGTCGATACGTCATTACCGTTCTCATCCACGAAGTCAAGCACCACATTGCCGTCCTTGTCTATGGCATTGAAGTCATCCCAGTTGCGTATGACAATCTCCAGTTTCTTTCCCTCCAGTGATATGAAGCGTCTGAGCTTCTTTCCGTTCCTGAACCCGACCGGATGGAAGTTAACAAAGAAATAGATGATGGCAGCCAGGAAGTTTTCCGCAGAGTTGGTGAAGAAGGCTTCCGAACCGCCCTTCTTCTCCCCACCTCCCTTGTTGAGCGAGGCCAAAAGAGTAGCCGCCGTTTCAGAAGCGGCAGCCAGGTCCGGGATATATTTCCGCTGAATCGGATTGATACGGTTGGAGTATTCCACATCGGTAAAATTTACTATACGGAATCCGCAGTTCTGAGGCAGTTTACCGGCTTTCCTGTTCTTGCAGTACTGATAGAAAAGCGTCTGTGCAAGTGTCGGAAACTTGAAGTCATATACCATCATCGCAAATCCTTTTGCAGAGTGCTGCCTGATGAACGGGTCAATGATACCGAAAGACTTACCCGAACCCGGCGTACCCAGTACAATCGTACCACGGAACGGATTGATGATATTGATCCATCCTTTGTGCATCTTCTTTTTCCAGTAGTATATCATCGGAATGTTCACCGAGTAATCATTGCTGACCAGTGTTTCCGACTGCTGGAACGATTCGTTCTCAAAGTTGAAACGGTCCTCACCAACCTTGTAGTTGTAATACTTGGCAATACCGTCCAGTCCCTGATGCACCAGCATGGTACCCACCACCGAACATACCGCATACAGAAGACGGTTGGCCGGAAATCCCAGCCAGCTGAATCCGAAACTCATGCCATGGAATACAAAACAAAGCCCTACAAGTGTCAGACCGGCCAGTACCGGATAGATGACCATTGTCCTTACATTGAACTTCAGGGACTTTTCTGCTTTTGTACCGATACAGACAATACAGATGCATATCAGTTCGGCCACCTTGCATCCCGATACGGAATTGAATACCCTGAACCGTGCCAGCAGGTCGAGTACGAACTGAGTAACCCTGTTGTCAGCCGTAACAGGCAGGTTCATGATGATTTCAATAATCAGAAATATATAGATGCAGCTCCTGAAGTAGTTGTACATCTGCTGCTGTTCCCTTGTCTCCTCAAATGCCATACGCCGTAAGATTTATATTGTCAGAAAGGAATCTTTATACCCAACAGCAGACCGTTGCGGAAGGTATCCCCATGCAGGAAGTTCACATTGTTCTTCTGTATGACAGAGAACTCCAGTCCGCTGCGGAACACATAGCTGTATTCAAATCCGGCCTCCAGTCCGAAGAAGAACTTCTTCTGTACCGCACCGAACTGAGGCCCCAGACGAAGGCGTATCATGCCGTTCTTGTACCGTGCCAGACGGTGCTTGTAAACCATACCGCCATCCCAGAAATATCCTTTCCAGAAATTGTGACATACCGGCTTCTGCCAGTGATTCCCGACCTCACCATATACTTCGACCGCATTTCCGTATGAAAGCGGATACTCATAACCCAAAGTGGCATTCACTGTACTTGCAAAAAGGAATCCGGCATTTACTGAAACCTTTCCGGTTTGTGCCGATACACCGATGGATGCAACCGAGCAAAACAGAATGAACAGAATCTTCTTCATGGCCTATCTTTTTATGGAATGATCAATATAATAGTAGGGGTAGTAGTCGGCACCGTCCAAAATATCCGAGTCGAAGCCGTCCGCATTGAGAATGTCCTCATACTCGATGGTGAGTACCACCACACGTCCGCTTATCTGGTTCTCGGAAATCTCCAGACGGAGCACCTTCTCTTCAGGGAAAGTCAGCTTCGGAAGTACAAGCACGTTCCTGTAATCCTTCCTGAACTTACGGGTGTTGTTCATGGAGAATACCGGAGTAAGCTCTATGGTCTGTGAATTGGTTGCCTTTGTCTCCTTTTTGTCAGTAAGTTTTACCCTTATCTCCTCAATGTCGTATGCAATCCTAGTCTTGTTCTTCAGCGTATAGTCCAGAAAGAAATAGTCACCGATGGAATAGATGTTGTTGATGCATGCCCTGATTCCGTTTTTGTCGGATACAATCTGGTTGAACTTTCTTCTGCTTCCATAGACAGCCCAGGCATATCGTGCAATCTCGGCCATCGGCATGGAAACCTCCGGATTGATATAGGACTGCGTCTCATTGTAGGATACATTGTAGATGGTAGAAGCACAATCCGGTGATTCGGTATAGAGAATGTCATACTGGGCAATATGACGCTCACCGATAATGGTGAGTGTACCCAGCAGTTCATTTTCGCTGTAACCTTCAGACGATATGGAATCATTCTCCAGATAAGGCTTGATGCGGACGATATTGTCTGTACACTGGTTGCCTATAATTTTAGTAGTGGAAATATCCACCATTTTGATGTTCTCCGGCATTACAATGTGCGTGGTCACTTCCCGGTTGATGTATATCTTCTCGTTGGCCGACAGATGTACGGCTATGCCTGTGATAAGGCATATTATCAGAATAATTTTGGTTTTCATATTGAGTAATCTTTATAGTTTATGAATGGTACTGTTATAATCGGATATAAACGCAATATTAAGTAGCGGTATCTTAGCGTGCATCTTCCGAGTTTATCAGATAAACAATAGTATTGTACTTGATTCTCGCCTTGTTCTTTCTGATATTGGAAGATATTGCAGAAGTTGCAGAGTTATAAATGTTCTGCAGTGACTGGAGTGCAATGGCCTCAGTGGAAATCCCTGTACCGTAACCGTCAGTGGATTCAAAGCTGATGTTCTGTTGCACCGTATTGGAACCTGCATCCTTCATGAAATCCCTGAAGGCAGATTCAGGAACATAGAAGCCCTCCATACCGTCATTGTCAAATACTGAAAGCTTGACCTTAATGAACCTGTCGCCGATAAGAATACTGGTTATGGAAGCCCTTACACGCTGCTGTCCGAAACCTGTCACTGTACCATAGAGGTAAGTACCCTTTTTCAGCTTTGTGCCGCTTACCGTCACATCATCCAGAAGCTTGAACCGCAGACGTGTACCTTCATGCGCCTTTGTAGTCTGGTCAATCATGGCACGTATCAGCTTGTTTTCGGCAAATTCATCCGGAGCAGTAACTGTATTGAACCTGTCGGCATTGGTGTCATCTGACTTGATTACCAGACTCGGACGGTTGCGTTCCCTTTCCTCCTGACGTACTTTAGCTATGGAATCAGCCCTGTGCTTTCTTTCCGCTTCCTCTGCTTCTGGGTCTTTGATACCAAGTCCGCTTTCAATGGCTTTCTGCCGTTCATAGCTCCTTCGCTGAATCTCTTCAAGGTCACGTGCAAACTCGTCCTGTGAGGAATAGCCCATACCTCCGTAACCCGTTTCACTGTTTCCTGAAGGACCGTTTCCGTAAGCATATGCATTGATATGCTTTCTTGATTCGGCAAGGGAACGCTCCAGTTCTTCAAGTTCCCTCTGCTGCCGCTGTCTTTCAGCTTCAGCTGCATCCAGACGGTTCAGCTCTTCCTCGCTGTAGCCGTGTTCCAGTTCCTCCTTCTTCTGTTCTTCCTCCCCGATACCGCTTACGGCTGTGAAGGCATCCTCGTCACCGAAACGTCTGGACATCTCATACATCTTGTCTCCGGCTTCCTCAGCATTGGCCTGGGGAAGTTCCATGTTGATACGGTCTGTAGCTACCGTTCCGGCAGTCTCCTCACCACCTGAGAAGGTCTGCATCACAAAGTATACCAGTGCGCACAGCGGAACAAATATGACCAGCGGAAAGATATACTTGGGCTGTTTGAAATTAATCTTAATCATGGGTTATCATTGTTTTTAATGGATTTGACTATATTTTCCAGCTGCCGGTATTTGAGGATGATCCGCAAGGAATCCTCACGGCTCTTTACAGGTATGGCAATCATGGAGTCCAGTTCATGATGCAGTAACTGTCCCTTCACCGTCATGTCCGTCAATGCACTGCGGTGAATGTCCTTGTTTGCCTGAATGGTACGGAATCCCTGAAACACCGGTTCCATTGCGGCTATCGAACTGACATCCGTCTCACTCTGTTTTCCGTTGCCGGAATCTATGGCAACGGTACTGACAAGTAGCAGAAGCAGTGTCCCTGCTACACCTGCGAATGTCGTTTTCGGATGCTTTGCCGCCCATCTGTTGGCCAGTCTTATCCTTGCGGACAGACGGTATCTTGTTCCGATGACACCCAGTTTGGGCTGCAACCACGACCTGATAAGCAGATGCGTTCTCAGACGGTTTTCCTGTATCTTTTTTCTGAATGATTTCATAATATCAATATATCAATAGTCCAAATCCCTGTTTTCAAGAGTCCTCCAGCCGGTAATGAGCAGACCGTGCGGATTGTTCCTTGTCCTCGGTACGGACTCGATGTAACCTGTTGTCACCATCGAGCGTCTGATGTCCCTGGTCCTGCGCTTGATAAGCTGCGTACCGTAATAGGTAAACTTCCGTTCATGTTCGTCAAACTGAATGGAGTCACACATGATGGTGCAGACAGCTGAAGAGGAAATGATGTCAGAGTAGAAACCGTTCTCGTCCATGGCCTGTTTCTGTTTCAGCGCAGTCCCGTCAGCCATATACATTGCTTTCCCTACCGTCCATTTGATATAGTCGTTGTCGGGCGGCAGGTTGAAGAAATACTGGTGGAACAGCTGTATGTGCGCCTTGGCCTCCATGGTGAAGTTGGCTTCCAGCCGTGCACGCTCGGCAAGAAACGGAATGTCTCCGTCAAGTACATAAATCTGCTGCCTTTCCTCATTGACCAGGGAAATGCAGCACCAGACTGTGAAGGCACAGATGACGGTGCAACCTCCGATTACCGCAAATACTGTCATCATTGCCAGCCTGGTTTTCTGTGCAAGGGATTCAATAAGCATATTGTAAAAAGATTTGAAGTTATTTGACTAATGATTTGACAGCCGAACCGGCTCCCTTCATGGTTGAACCTGCCGCACCTCCGGCCATAGCACCTGCAGCCGAAGTGATGCCCATTGCAGCCGAACCGGCAACGGAACCCGTACCCGAGCTTACACCTCCCGGAATCAGCCATGATGCCACTTCAGGAACGAAGCGTATGATATAGGCACCCACGAGCATACCCATGGCATACATACAGTTGGAGCCTATTCCCTGCAGTCCCAGTGCGCCAATCTGTTCCCATGAGTTGACCGAGCCATGAAGCAGATGATCGTATGCCACCAGATCCTGCTGTAGGTTATAAAGAAGGATGAAGTCTATATAATAGATACACATATAGGTCACGAATCCCCATAACGAGAGGGAAAGGAACTTGGACATCCACTGGCTCCAGGCCGAGTTCCATGGCGGTGCCAGCGAGAGGGCAAACATGATCGGACAGAATATCATCATGATGGCCATGAAAATCCTCTGTGCCACGAGCATCCCGTAATACGACATCTGGAAAATCAGTTCCCCGACAAAGCGTATTACATCGTTTATCCATTCACTGACCTTCGTCTCAGCCGCCACGGCAGCCCTCTGTGCGTAGTTGTTGATGGTCGAGCCCAGATTCTCCACATTATATATCAGTTTGTCCCACCAGGCAGCATCCTGACCGATTTCGGCCACCTGCTTTGCCGTGGCTATGGAGTCCTGTACGGTTCTCAGCCTGTCGAGATATTCACTCTGTTTCTGTGCCACCTTCAGCTCGAAGGCTGCCACTTCCTTGTTCTTTGCCTTTGCCATAGCCCATGTAGCGGACTCCAGACTCTTTCCCGGAACCTGCAGAGCCGAGCATATCCATGAAGAGGATGAAATACACAGGGAAATGCCGATGATGCGCAATAGCTTCATGACATCCATACCACGCCTTCCAAGCATCATCATCCAGCATTCGTATGAACCGACACACAGGGCCAGACACAGTCCGAGAGCCTTTGCCATTGAAACGGCATCACCGAGAACGGCCACATTGGGAAATGTCTCCATGGCTGTCAGCAGCTTTTCCAGACTTTCGTCAATGGCCGGAAGTCCTATTGTCAGCGGAATAAACAGTAAATTCATGATTGACTATATTATTTGTTTAATATTATTACCTGAATTGTTATCAATTATAGAGAATGTCTAATAGTGTGTAGCGGCAACGGCACAAAGGTGTGCAGTCCTGTTGACCAGTTCTGCCATCCTGGATTTGGCTTCCTCGTATGCCTTCTGCCGCTTGGCGTTCTCCAGTCCATAGCCGACACCGGTTTTGTGTATATAGGCTATATCCGCACAGAGTATTTCATTCTGGCGGCTCAGCTCGTCCACCTGATAGCGGAGCTTGCCGTCACTCTTCTGCATACAGTAGAGCAGTCCGTCCGTGATACAGTCCTGCATACGGTTGAACTCGTCCTTGTAAGTGGCATACATCAGGTCAACATTTCTGTCAGCCTCCCTTGCCAGTTCTTCCTTATACAGTTCCTCGATATATTTGCGCTCACTCTCCACTTTCTTGATTTTCTGCCTCTGCGTCTCTTCGGCAGTTACACGTACCGGCATGATACGCTTCACATCAGACTTTGGTTCCTTGAAACGGACACGGAATCCGGAGTTGAACCAGTCCCATTTCCAGTACATTTCCGCACCTGAGTATTTCTTGTGCAGGAAAAAGTAATACCAGTCTGGAGCAAAATCCCACGGACCGTTTTCCATAGACTTCCACTGCTTCTGCTTTTCACTGTCACTTACTATGCTTTGGGCATTGGCAACAGTGACTGTACCTGAAACTGCCATACAGAACAGGCACAATAACATAATTCTAACCTGCATATCCCTGATTCCATTTATTGATTACACGCTCAGCTATCTCATTTTTCACATTGGAGTTCAGTATCTCCCAGATATAGTCCGGCTTCCATCCGCAGTCCGTGACAAGGAAACAATACAGATTAGCATTGTCTATTATGTACCTTGCCCTGTCGATGGAAGCCTTCAGTGTCATTACCAGATTCAGTTTTTCATCCATGGAGGCCTTCATCAGGTTTATACCCGAAGCGGCTACGGATGCATACAGTCTGTAGCAGTGCTGTATCTCCCTTGATATTGCCACGTTGGCATCTGCATAATACCAGGCCACGAAAGGCTTCTTTGATACATGACTGAAAGTATTACCAGTAAAGTCCTTGTATTCCGTTACCAGCTGATACAGTGAGTTGGCCGTTGAAGAAATGGCACCGGCCAGTACCAGGTACGAATAGGCATTGTTCAGCCTTGTATCCAGAGTGGTACGGACATCATTGAACTTTTCCGCACCCTTTTCAATGAGCGACTGCTCGCCATAGCTTGTGGCCACTCTTGTCAGAGCCTTGTCCTCGTCCTTCTTTATGGCCTTGTGCAGGGCTATGAGTGCTTCGATAGTCGGCAGGTCTTTGGGTATTATGAAAGCGGAAGCCTTTACAGGCAGCAACAGCATTATAATACCGGCTGATATGATACTTATATTCCTGATTCTCATGACAGACACATACATATTAAGGGTTAATAATTTGAAGCAATCAGGCCGTTCCAGTCCTGTACAAGATTCCCCACATGATTCTTCATGGTCACCACATTTGCCCATCCTTCCGGGTCTATGGCAAAGAAGAGGTCGTTTGCAGTGGCATACTGTGCCATCAGAACCATCCCTTCCACCTTGTAGCGTATCCTGTTCAGGTCAGTATAGATACTGTTGGCCAGTGTCAGCCTTTCATACCTGTCCAGCAGGTTATAGCCGTCATCCTTTTTTTCTGCAGTTGCCTGTCCCTGCAACGGATTGGGAATTCTGGCATTGTTAACGATATTGACGAAGTTGCCGACCAGCTGCTGGGTTTCCGCTACAAGGTTGCCGAGTTCGTTCAGACAGAGCAGCCTGTTTGAAAATTTGGCCCTGTTTACCGTACTGACAAGTACCGGAACATTTCGCAGAATATCCAAAGCGCACAGACCTATTTCCTTATAATAAAGACTTTCAGTCCCGAAACCGGATATGTTCTCCATACTCAGCTTATATAATTCCTTCATGGTAGCCATGCTTACCGTATAGAGTTCCACCTTCTGTTTCTTGGCAGCGATGGTATCCACACGCTGGTTGTGCTGTTCCTCGATAAGCTTCTGTGAAGCGGTATTGGCCAGGACAATCTTCAAGCAGTTGCGGTCGAATACGATTCTCCAGGCAGCATGTGCATTAATACAGACAAATGCAGAAACCATTATAACCGATATGATTCTTAATACTGTTCTTACCATAGTGACATAACTTTTTGATGTTGGTTGACTTTTCTTGCAAACTCCAGATACAGAAGTCCTCCATCCGCCTTTCGGTCTTCCTCGATACGGGTGATGGCCTCCTGCAGCGTACCGTACCGGGCAAGATAAATCTTCAGTGCCTCCTTCTCGGTACGTTCTGTAGTGTATGCCCAGTAACATTCAGGTGCTTCCTCCACACCGTATACATCCGAGTGCTGTCCCCGGCAAATCCACACCTCCTTGAAGTAGCTTCTTCCCTCATGGTTGTTCAGTGCATTGATGGTGAATATCTGCTGACGCTGTATGTCTGTGAGTCCCAGAATGGCTGCAATATCCTCATACCTGTCCTTGAACTTGGTCTGGTCAAGCAGAATCTTCACGTCCGAGTTGTTGATGATGGCCTCCTTCACAATAGGGGAATCAATCACGTCATTAAGCTCCTGTGTGACTACACCGGCAATGCCGTGGAACTTCCGGACGGTCTTATACAAATACTTTATATATTCCGCCATGGTAGGTGATGCTATTGCCTTCCATGCCTCTTCGATGATAAGAGCCTTCCGTCCCTTCTTGATACGCATCTTCTGCAGGAACACGTCCATGATAATCAGCACCACAATCGGAAAAAGCACCGGATCATCCTTTATCTTGTCAATCTCGAATACAATGAAACGCTCATCAAACAGGTTAATGTCCAGGTCGGAGTTCAGCGTCATCTCCAGCTCGCCGCCACGGTAGAACTGTTTCAGTATGGCCGCAAAATCATGTATATTGAAACTGATTTTTTCCAACTGTGTAATCTGCGGAATGCGTTCCAGGGCAAACTCATAATAGGAATTGAACGATAGTTCCTGAACCTTCAGCCTGCGCTTCTGTTCCTCCATGTGTTCAATCTGCCTGTCTATCTTCATCAGCATGGAATTGTTATAAAGTTCCCTTTTGTATTTTTCTATGATGGCAAGTGCACGTTCCTTTTCCGATTCTGTGGCCGCTTCATCATTGATCAGGGCGGTCAGTGAACGGCACTGTCGTATCAGCTTCAGACGGCGTACTTCTGAAGGCAGCAGCAGTGCACGATTTTCCGGCTTTTCCTGCGCCTCTTCAGCATTTATCTGCCTGTCGATGTCCTCCATACTGTGCGTGTACTGTTCGTAGTCATCCTCCATCTTGGCGGCAACCAAGAGTTTCTGTCTCAAAGCCTCACGCTCACTGTCACTGAACCTTTCAAACGGATTGAAATATGCCTCATAGTATTCTACGATGGTCTGATTTATCAGCATGTCTTCAATCTTGGAAGGAAATGCGTTACCCTTGAATATCAGGAATATCAGCGATTTAAGGAAGTTCTTCTTCTCACCGAAATTGAGTTCATATTCTTCCTTAGTAACCTTGAACGGATTCATGGAGATGGGCTTCTCCTTCGAGTAGGCTATGTATGTACCCTTGTAATATCCGCATATTCCTTCGTAGGAATCACCCGTATCCACCATGACCACATCCGTATTCTGTTCCAGCAGCTGGCGTACCACACTGTTCATGTGGAACGACTTGCCGGAACCGGAAGGACCGATACAGAAGAAGTTGGCATTGTCCGTCATTTTTCTTTTACCTTCCTTGCCGGTAATGTCGATACATACAGGCAATCCCTGACGGTCGGTGTAGTATGTAGTCAGCGGTGTATCCTCAGACTCCTTCAGATGCTCCTTGAAGAAAAAGCACAGGGCAGCATCTGAAAGTGTCAGGAACAGGTCATAGTCCGGGTTGAATGCATATCCGTTACCGGGAAAACTGTCCATGAAAAGCTCCAGCTGGTTGTAGGCCGTCCTTGACGGCATGATGCCGCACTCGTACAGCTTTGTCTCCAGAAAGGAAGTTACCGGAGTAACCTTGTCAGGGGGGCAGCTCACCAGAATGTTGAAGTTGCAGTACACAAGCATGGTACTGTCAACGGCCAGCCTGTCCAGCACTTCTTCAATATCAGCCTTGGCAATACGGTTGCTCGGGTCCGGCATGGAACCGTGACGCTTCGCTTTGGCCTGAAGCTTGCGCAGCAGCTTCCTCTGTCCAGGTATCTGAATGACCTGGTTGAACACCACACAGTCCGAGTAGGGGACGCCGGTAAGGAAAGAAAGCAGGTCTGTAGCAATTCCGTATCCGTTGATGTTCATCTGCGTGTACGGCTTTACCATGGAAGGCAGGTTTATCTCGTCAATATCCACCAGCGGATAGGAACGGATGATACGGTCACCTGTCCTGAGATA
The DNA here is from genome assembly GCA_958434805.1 of uncultured Phocaeicola sp. The sequence continues at coordinate 7,926 of CAUBDX010000031.1, read as the reverse complement.
TTCGTCCGAAGCCTTGAAGTTGGTCATTGAGAACGGTCCGTGCCGGAACTGGAATGCCATGAAACGGTGGCAGTACTCGCTGACCTCCTCCTTGCCGAGCTTTCTGTGCCGGATATGCTTTTCCGTCAGAATATCATCCGTCTTTGATACCTTGGAATGGAAATCGAGCCATCTCTTCGGGTCGTACTGGATGAACTGGTTCTTCTGAGCCTCCTGGGTGAGGATAAGAAAAGTCCTTATCTCTGTGAACTCCCTTCCCTCGAAGTATCTGAAATAGCTCCTTGTCAGGAACTCCGCATCATCCGGCACGTCATGGTGATATGCCTGTCTGCACAGAATATCCTGCTTCTGCAGTGCATATCCCTCACCGATGGTCTGAAGGATATTGGATAACACGTCATGAAACAGCATGTACTGCTGCGCATCCGTACAGAGCTGCTGGACCGGATTGGTTATTTCGAAGATAACGGACGGCTCGCCTCTGGCCGAGAACAGCACGACATTGCCGTCCGTCTCCTCCAGCTGCGCATAGAGTCCGTCAAAAATTCTTTTTCTTTTGTGTGCCATACTGTATAAAGTGATTTACTGTTCTTTTCTCAGGCTTCTGTAGATATAGATGCCTCTTGCCCTTTTCTTGTTGTGGAGTCCTCCACGCTGCTTGATGTAGATGGTTATCAGTCCCACCAGTGCCATGACCATCATGGCTATGAATCCTGCAACCTTTCCCAAAGCGATTGAGAAACCGATGAAGCCTACGAATGATACGCCTATGGCTGCCGCTGCCAGAGTGAGGAAACGGCCGCGTATGCCCATAAACTCCAGCGGTTTCTGCAATCCCTTGAATACAGGGTATCCTTCCTGATTCATTGTCATGCCGGGTAAGGATTACTGGAAGAACAGCGGAAGAGCTTCCGAAAGTGCGATGAATGCGATACAGCCTCCGATGGTAAGCATAATGGTCTTCTTCACGTCCTGGTCTCCGTTCTGCATCTTGAAATAGACGTTGAAGGCACCGACCAGAACGATAACGGCAGCAATGGCCTTCATCAGGTTCGATACCGGAGTCTGGTAGGAACTGACTTCCTGAGTGGCCTTGGTAAAACCTGCTGCACCCTTGCTTCCTGCCATTACGTTTGATGTGGAAATAACGAGTGCAATGGCCGCCATCACACACTTCTGTCCAAAACTTGAACCGATGAAACGCTCCGTAAGATTCCGGGCACTTTTCTTTATTATCTGCATTTCTGAATAATATTAAATGATTTCATCGCCAAAGAAACAGATGTCGCTAAAGGAACGGTATATATATATCAGGCATTCTCACAGCTGAAGATAACGGCACCGAGGTCACTGGTACCGGTCTCTGCCAGCCGGTTTATTTCCTGAATGATATTCTCAACCAGAATGCCGTCAGTCATGATGGCCTCCCGGTAAACGTGTCTGGAAGATTCTGATTTGGATGCAGATTTCTCTGTACCGTCAGAATCAGTATTTTCATTTTCAGGTTCGGGATTCTCAGTATTATTCTGTTCTGAACTTTCTTCTTTGGATTCAGGTTCATCCCGGTTTATTCTTATCGGCCTGAAGCTTCGTGCTTCTTCCGATATGTCAATGTCCTCTTCTTTTTGGCTGTCCTGTTCGGCATTCTGTGCGGCCTTTGCCCTCTGGAAGTCCATGAAAATCATTGCCGCATAGTAGAATACCATTACCACGAAGAGAAGGAATACTATCTGTCCGTACTGCATGGCTGTTGTAATATGATATTGGATGAAAGAGCAGAACTGTCCTCCGGAAACGGAAGGATATGCAGTCCCAGTCTGATGCCCCGGTTTTCCAGACGCTCCCTGCGTTCTGTACTGCCGGTATAATAAATCACGTTGTGTTCCTCACTGATGATGTATCCGTTTGACTTCATGTTGGAGCGTACCCTTACCTTTGCCCTGTTTGATATGACACGGATACCGGTTATTGGTTCCAGTCCGAAGACGATACGCCGTCTTTCCCTCTTTACCATCTGGGTACGGATACGTGAGGAAATCAGGTGCTTCTCTTCACTGCTGCGTTTCAGTCCGAGTGTAGCGGCTATGCGTCCGACACTCATCCGGGTAATGCCGAGAGCTTTCCCTATCTCAGAGAAGGAACACTCCTGAAAGTGGTTCCTGATATAGTCGGCACGCTCCATCCATCTGGATTTGGCCATTTTTACAAGTCCAAGTTCACGGGCTTTCAGCTTGACGGTCGATTCGCTCAGATTGAGAACGGCAGCTGTATAGGCTGTGGTCTCTACCGGATACAGCTCGACAAGAGCGGCCAGCATCCTGTCAGTCCAGTCAGTCTTTTTCATATCCTACAAATTATAACTGTTAAACAAAGATTTCTTTTCCCTTCTGTATTCTGCCAGACGTGGCAGGTAGGACTTGAAGAATGCCCTTACGATGGCATTCACCAGGTCAGAGCGGCATCTGCCATGTATATCGCAGTCGTCAAGTGAATCCGCAAGGTCACGGTCGAGTTTGCAGACAAGTCTTTCTGTTTTATCCGTTACTGAACCGTCAGATGTCAGAAATTCCATGAAGTCACTCCAGCATCCTGTATCCGAAAGGGAAACAGCAGTATCCTTTTCCTGTGTTGCATTATTATTTTCTTTTTGCTCAACCTGTGTTCCTACGGTATCTTCCGTCAATATAAGTTCTGAATCATTGATACCTCTTGTCAGGTCATCTATTTCCGGTATATCCTTACTCATAGTGCTATGGTTATTGAAGTTTACTGATTATTCTGGTTCTTTATTCTGATTTTTGTCATTGTCCTGAGAAGCTTCATCAGACGGCTGTTCCTTCTTTTTCTTCTTAGGCTTGGGATTCAGATTTTCCGTCAGCTGTATGCCTTTGAGTTCTTTTTCCCTTATCGGTTGAAGTGTATCGAAGATACTCTGATAGACCTTGTCAAAGACCGGTGTAACGATAGCGGCCTGCATATCAAGTGCCGCCATGGTGCTGAAACGTTCCATATCCGCACGTTTGGGAATCTTCGCAGTGACATATCCATAGTTGGAGAAGGTATCCCTTGCATTGTCCCAGATAAGCAGTTCAGAACGCTTGCCGATTCTTCCGTCATTCAGATTGGGAATAATGAAGAGTCTGGCTTTCATCCTTTCACCGACAGCCTTGTTCAGTCGGTCAACAAACATGAGGAAGCTGGCTGTTGACGGAACGGTTACCAGGTCATAATGAAATGGAACAATAATGATATCCGAGTTGACGAACATGGGTATCAGCCCTTCCGCTTTCAGACTGCCGGGAGAGTCCATAAGCACAACGTCAATTTCAGGATCATTGTGCAGTTTCTCCATAAGGGAAGTCATCATCGCTTTGTCGTTGGCTTCGTATGCCCATACTTCGTATGGCATTTCCTGTTCGCCATATTTTCTGATGTCAGCCTTTCGGCACTTCATGATGGAGTGCTGGAAGTCGCAGTCTATTACCACAACTCTCACACCCTTTGTCACCAGATAGTTGGCAAAGGTGACGCAAAGTGTAGTCTTTCCAACGCCTCCCTTCTGATTGGCAAATGTCACTATAACCGGAGTCTGTATCATTTCAAATATTGATTGATTTTGTGACAAATGTATTAACCAAAGTTTTTTGGTAAGAAATGTGCAACACATTTGTTATTTCGGTTGGATAAACCGAAGTACAGTGTGTGGTAAATATTAAAAAATTATGATTGCTTCAACAAAAAAGGTTACAGCTAAGAGTTCTTCTCGGCTGTAACCTTTTTTATATCATATATAAAATACTTGACTTTATATTCTTAGAATGCCAGTCTCATTATTCTTGCAAGGCTGGATAGTAAATCCAATAGTTATTTATTGATATGGTTCAAGATCCAATTTGAATTTTGTTTTTAATGAATTCTCCGATTTTAACATTTCAGAGACAAACGACTTATAGCTATCTGTTATCCTAGATATTGGATATATATATGTTTGAAGTTCTGCACTTTCATCATAACCATATCCCAATAAATGGAAAGTTTCCTTTTGATACTCCTTATCACCAGGTTGTATAAAAATTCCCCGTTTCCCTTTCATCTGATACATATAAGTTATCATTTGATGAATATCATCCCGATTTGTATCTTTTTTATATTTTGCATCAACAATGAGACGATCATATTCCCTATAATAATCAGGATATCTGGGAAGGCGATTATATTCTGCCAGGTAAATACATCCCAGACCTTTTCTGTTATTTGGATGTTGGAATCCCTGTTTTGTTAATATAGTAGCAAGATATTCTTCCCATAAATATGAAACATCGAATAAAATGCCGTGTATTTTATTTTTCATCTCTCCATATTTAATCTTTTCATGTCGTAATATCCGTAGGCAAAGTTTCTGTAGAGGTGTATATCGAGAATAATATGGATGGTTAATTACCTTCAAATTACTTTTAACTATACTTTCTCTTTCTTGTCTGCAGTAATTGGGTGTTGCAGATATAATCTGAGTAACACTTGTACGTGTCTCGCTATCATTTTCCAGCAATGTTCTACCAAATCTACTCTTACTGATATAATCAATAGTATGTCGTATCAATTCAGTAACATGATTATCATGGCTGAATTCACGTGTTCGATAAGCAACACGTCCGTTGAAAGGCATGTTTGACCTTAAATGTCTGTTGATGTCTATTGTACCTCGTACATTGGCATCATTATATTCATTCCGCTTGTATTCCTTGTATAAACCTTGTGATAATGCTTCATTTAGAAACTTTGGAAACATATATAAAAGGAAATTGAATAGTTGTTCATCACTCGTACCATGCGATAGATTCAACACATTAATACAAAAAACCTTGCTAAGCATATAATGTAAGAAGAAATCTTCTTTTGAATCTTGGGAGAAACGGGAATGTATGGAAAGAGATAATCCATTAAACCCTATAAAACCTGCCATATTCCCTGTTTCAAGCATAACTTTAGTACATTTTTTCTCCTTCCAATGAGTCTGTAGCAACAATAGAGGCTGTTTACCTGTCTCATCCTCACATTGATAAAATGAATGTGGATATATTAGCAGGTCATTGTCTTTATCATCTAACAGTTCTGAAACGTTTCTGTTGGCAATATTCTGTAATGACAGATATTTTTCAAGGTTATCAGAAGTCGATGAATATTTTGTATTATCCCTCAATATCAGCATCTAGATCTCCTTTAAAATACATATTCTCCAATTTTTTCATACTCTCCATAGCATTCGGCATACCTCTTAAATATTCTGAAAGGACCCCTTTTAAGTGATTCTCCCAAAGATGTATGTAGGCAGCTTTCTTGTTGGTGTGATCTTCGTTCAGATAAATCTGTAGTTTACTAAAATAAGAACCACCAATATGATATGCAGCATTTAGCCCTTCAATACCTGTATTGGTAGTTTCATCCCATATAGTATTATTCAGACGTTTCATTATTTCAATAACTTCATCTTTCATTTCTTGAAGATTGTCCAACATTCCAGTGTTTTCTTCAGCTTTTATTTCTTGCCAGGCAAAACGTCGGCGCATGGCAAAATCCATACTTTCAACACTACGGTCTATATCATTCATTGTTCCTATGATATAGACATTTTCAGGCACATAGAAACCTTCATAAAATGGATCAGATTTGTCGGTTATCATATTCTGATATTGAGTTTTTACCTTTCCTCTTATACCACGATAGCCGGGATCTATGCTAAAAAATAATTCACCAAATATCTTTGAAATTTCTCCACGATTAATTTCATCAATTATGAAAACATAAGATTTATTAATTGTTAAGCCTTGTGTCTTTTTATTAGACTCTAAAGTCATTCTATATACAACTTCTCGTAAAATAGCCCAATAATAAGTCGTATTAGCCCCTCCTATAATTTCTCTAATAGTTTCATTGATTCTATCCATATTATCAACTTCATCTATTGTTGGATATTTTGAATAAAGCTTTAACAGCCTATCTATAGTTACAACATTATCGGAACCATTTTCCTCATTTGTTCGGCGTTGCCATTTTATGGAATTGTTAGAAGTAATGCTTAGGTCAGTACTTTGTATTCCTGTTTTTAATTTTATCGTTTTAACTACTCCATTTTGAATATCATTTATCAAATTGTTGTAGCATTGCTTAAACAGATCATAATTACACTCTGAATCCTCATTCTTAGAATTTCTACAAGTTAAATCTAAAAGACCTTGTACGATTCCTCTATAATAAGAATAATCCAAAGTATTACCTATAATGTTTACAAATTGATCATTTCCTTCCTGTTGGATATTATATTGCTTTTTAGAAACATAATAAGTGTATATTTTTTGTAAATAGTCAATTTGAGCATTCTGAAACTTATTGGTTTTATAGAATCGAATTATTTCACGATATTTGTCAGAACCAGATTGTTCTTTGATTTCAACCTGTAAAACCTTTTTATTATTTCTAAAGTCGGAATATAAAACAATATTGTTATGTTTTATATTTTCAATTAGAATGTTATATGCTTCATCAAATGATTTAGCTATTTTATTATCATCACTTAAAATGCTCTGTTTTTGGGTATATTGAATTGCTCGTTTACAAAACTCTTTGAATACACCATTAACTCGCTTAAACCCAATATTTCCATTATTGTCAGGTGGTAGTGGTCGTAATCCTTCAACAAAATCAGTATAATCATAAGATGGATGAAATTGAACAAAGTCATATTCTGCATCCATTGTGTTTGCTATTGCTTTTGCTAAATGTGTTTTTCCTGTACCTGGTGCACCAGTAAGAATAATATTCTTATTTGCTTTTAAGATTTTTATATACTTTTCTAATTTGCTATTTTGTTCCATATCAGTTTCTGTATTTTTTAATAAATAATTTGAGATATACTGTGGAATTTCTTCTTTTAAATTAAGAGTTCCGTAAGGTTGCCACATCTTTTCAGGAGATAGGATATGTAGTTCTTTAGCAGGTATATATCCATTGTCTTTAAAACATATCCATGCTACATCAATATAATGGGAATAATAAGAATCATTACCGTCTTCATCTATTCCAGCATAATGAATATCCTTATAAAACTTATATTGAGATAAGGCAATCCCAATACCCCATAGACCAAAATTATTATTTGTACAGCAAACAATATCTCCTTCTTTTATATCCTTTATATTTTTAAAAGGTTCTATGGCTGTATGGTCATCAGTATAATCGTTTATTATCTCCTCAATGGAATAATTAGTATAATCAGTATGTTTCCATCCTATAGCCATTATGTTTTTAGAAAGAAAACTTTTCCATGCATTTTCTTTTTGTCCTTTACAATGAGTTGGACAAATGAAATAGCATTTTCTTGGCTTCTTCAAATCACTAATTTCATAATTATAAGGAATTAAGAATTTAGCGGTATCTTTCTCTATTCCTAAGGTTATCATGAAGTGCTCAAATTGTTGAGTAAGAAAAACATCAGATGCTTCCTTATATAATTTTAGCTCATGAAATTTACTGTTCGTTTGTGTTCCATCTCCATGATTTAATTTGTGCTTCTCTATCGTATTGTCTTTGTAACCAACAAAACGACTTGGAGCAAAAAATAAGGTGTTACCAAATACTTCAACGATATACCATTTACCTTGCTTAAATCGTTGTAAAGCCCATTCTTTATTGTCGACTATCGAACTTTTTGCATAAGAGTAAAGTGTATATATATTTTTAATAACGTCAATTCTGTTCTCTATAAAATCGGTTCTATCCATGCAAATCTTAGCTTAATATTTAATCTCTCACAAAGATACTAAAAACCTTAATTATTAAACAGATATAGAATGTTATAATATTCGTTCTTTTAGACAATAGTTCGTTAAAAATTCGCCAAGCCTAAGCGGCTCTGGCAGTAAATAAAAT
>CAUBDX010000030.1 GCA_958434805.1 uncultured Phocaeicola sp. | reverse complement strand
TTGTTCGCAGCGAAGATAGGGTTTTCAATTATGAGCCAATTTTTGACTGCTTACACCCCAAACCATTTTACCATCAGACACCGCCTTGACTATATCATCCCGATAGCTACTCACACGAGCCGTGTTCCAGTCTAACTGATGGTCAATATAGGGTATGTCATATCGGTCTAGCAAAGACTTAATGGTTAACATTTCCAGGTCATATCCTCCCAAGAGGAATAAGTTGTTTTTCATATTCATGCCTTTCCTTTTTAGCATAATAAAACCATATAGCCGTAAAGGTAGGCATTTTTAATCTAAAAAACAACACTGAAAAGATTTTTGCTACATTGACAAGCCTTATTGCCACACCGCTTATACTTAACATGAAAAGCCGGAAGTCCTTAGTAACGACAAGGCTCGGTCGTTACTACGACTTGCCGCTGTTGTTACTACGACCTGCCTCCATCATTACTATGACCTACCGCTGCTCCATGTGAAGAAGCATCCGGACAAGCCGTTTTCTTTCTTCTTCCTTCTCCAAAAAATGTTTTCGCGAAATTTGCCTGCACCCTACACGTTTTTGGGGTTAATACGCTTTTAGACAAGAAGTTAAAGCGTGTATGGTGCAGTGTAGGACGGTGTAGGACGCACCGATTGCCTACACGCATTCTGCACGATTTCTACTGCAACAATTCGGGCAAAATGCTTATTCTCAACACATTGTTTGATACCTTTTCCCTATAGCCTTGTTAAATCATAGCTTCAATACTGCTCTCGCAGTAAACAATGTAATCAATATCCGAACAATCTGAAGTAAGAAAAATTTTGTCTCAATACCGCTCTCGCAGTAGGCAATGTAATCTGTTGTAAACTGACGCTTCGCAAACAAGACGGTTCGTCTCAATACCGCTCTCGCAGTAGACTATGTAACCATTCAGATTACCAACACTTTAAAAATCGTTTCCTTTTAAGCCCCTTTTTACAGAACTAAGCCACAGCCGATTACATCTTTCTTCATAAATCTTCGCAAATGTAACCAAAATATAGATGCGTCCGTTGTTAATTCACGTTAATTATTTCACTAATGTCTTATTTTACAGGCTTATGCGAACAATAAAAACTTCGCAAATGATTTTCATTTGCTCCGCTTTAGAAGGTTTGCGAAAAATTATACATTTGAGACTTTTCAACAAGCTATAAATGAGCATCTTATAAAATGCCTAATACAAAACCTTCGCAAATGTATTACCGAAAAAAGGACATATACAATCTTGCGAAGATTTATTGACCTCTAAGAACACCCCTATTTCACATATACCATTCACATTCAGCAGAATAAGGTTTCCGGAAATTTTCGCAAATGATTTTATCATTTCCCATAGATTAACAGACAAGCACACTCCTTGCCGAAGCACGGTTTTCCGGCTGATAAACAATTTTAGTGAAACAATTTACGCATATAGGATAATATACAACGGTATCTTCTTTCCGGTTGATAAGCTTCTCAATCTTTGCTTGTATCGTTTCCATCTGCTTCAACGTTAACATACACTCATATACACTGAAGTTAATTCTTACCCCATATTTCTCCACAACCTTGTTCACACGATACCTGCGTCGGTCATCGGCTATATCATAGGCTATCACACAAAAAACTTTCTTTGCCTTCATAACGAAAGTACACTGGCTACATGCTGCCCGTTTGCTCCGAAGTAATCAATGGGAATATGTCGCTGCATGCAATAACTGATAGCGTTACTTGAAATGCTGATACCGTTAGATAAGATAGTGATATGCCGCAAGTTATGGGTAGGCGGCATGGTTTTCTGTTTCCCGAACACTTTAACAGCAATACCTTTCTGACTTACACCTATAAAAGTTCCATACGTATTGACAAGCAATTCAGTGGCTTCGCTTTCTTTTTTCCTATACTCCTGCTTTTTCTGCCGGATAAGCTTTTGGTTCTGTTTAACGTTGTCATCATGCCGCTGCTGCGTTCGCTGCATCAGATAATGGTTTACCAACTCGTTCTTGATGGAAACTTTTTGAAGAAGCGTTTCATCTGCAAAAAAGACAATGCTCTTCAATGCACTTGCCAGTGTCGTTTTGTTGGGGATAGACTGCCATCTTTGACTGATAACTTCCTTGATACGAGTAATCAACACTTCATCCAAAGTCTGCAAGTACGCCTGTGGTAAAAGTATCCCATAGTAATTTCGGATACCCTGCAAATGCTTCAATCCTTCTTGAGAGAAGCCCTTATCATACCAATCCAATTCCTGTATCCTGCTACATAATACCTGGCGTTTCTCTTCTGTTATGGAAATATTTTGATTATCCAGCTGAATGCCCAAAAACTCAAAGCCATTTTTCACTTCACCTATATAGGGTTCATTCAATCCCAACTTCAGCCGTTCTTTCAAGAAAGCACTCCCCTCTACCAACAAGTCTTGCGCTTGTTCCACCGTATCGCAAAAGATGATAAAGTCGTCGGCATAGCGCACATACTTATCCGTTCGAGTCAGCACATACTGGTCAAATGAATGCAAGTAGAAGTTTGCCAATATCGGAGACAAGACTGCTCCTTGTGGCACACCTTGGCAGATACTATCCCATTGCAACTTACTGCTTACAACCCCCATTTTCACACATAGTTCCACCAAACGGATGATTTCCTCATCAGCTATTATCGGACGAATTCTTCTGAGCAATATTTCATGATTAATATTATCAAAGTAGTTGTCTATATCCAACCGTAAAATAATCGGTTTCTTTGAATTGCGGCAACAATGGCGTGTATATTTAATGGCACGTGCATGACCTTTTTCAGGCCTGTAAGCATAGCTGTTTGGCACAAATACTTTCTCAAAGCGTGGTTCAATCAGCTGTTTGATAGCCTGCTGCACTATTTTGTCTTTAATGCAAAGCAATCCCAGCTTCCTCTTTTCATTGTCCTTCTTGGGTATGTACACTCTCAAGTAAGGTTCCGGCACCCATGTATGATTCTTTAAGCTCTGCTGAATTTCTTGGATATGCTCTCCTATATGTTCATCAAACTCCTGAATGGAAATTCCATCGATTCCACCCGATGAGCCTTTCGACTTCACGACTTTCCAAGCATTCAACAAGGCTGAAGAAGCGCACAATCGGTTATAAAATGCTTCCATAGTATAGTGTTTTAAAGTTATGCTTTTTGCATTTAAACGGTCTTTAAAAATCTTTTAAGTTACTTGACTGCTCAAATCCGATCTTGCGGTAGACAATGTAATCTTTGTTTAACTTAAATATTGTCACAATGGAAAAGTTTGTCTCAATACCGCTCTCGCAGTAGACAATGTAACCTAAAGAATATGAGTACAGGAAAAAGAAAAAAGGTCTCAATACCGCTCTCGCAGTAGACAATGTAACCAATTACAAATTTTTAATATTAAGAATTATGAAAGTCTCAATACCGCTCTTGCAGTAGACAATGTAACCATTCAGATTACCAACACTTTAAAAATCGTTTCCTTTTAAGCCCCTTTTTACAGAACTAAGCCACAGCCGATTACATCTTTCTTCATAAATCTTCGCAAATGTAACCAAAATATAGATACGCCCGTTGTTAATTCAGGTTAATTATTTCACTAATGCCTTATTTTACAGACTTATGCGAACAATAAAAACTTCGCAAATGATTTTCATTTGCTCTGCTTTAGGAGATTTGCGAAAAATTATGCTTTTAAGCCTTTTCAACAAGCTAGGTATGAGCATCTTACAAAACGCCCAATACAAAATCTTCGCAAATGTTTTACCGAAAAAAGGACATATACAAGCTTGCGAAGATTTATTTATCCCAAAGAACAGCCCTATTTCACATATACCATTCACAATCAACAAAATAAGGTTTCCAGAAATCTTCGCAAATGATTTGTATCATTTCCCCAAATAACACAAAAAAAAATTAGTCAAACATGGATATGTTTAGCGAATAGCTAAATAACGAAGACACAGAAAAGCCTCAACACAGCATAAAAACTACAAGGAATATCCATAACATTGTATATTTTGTTGTTTTTACATACTTTGTGAAAGCCTCTCAAGCCGTTCATTCAATAATTCAGAATACTTTTCTTTTAATTCAGCGGTCAGGAAAGAATTTTGAATGACTGCTTCAAACTTAGGCAATAGCTTAATATACTTCTTTATAAGTCGTTCTACAATCACACTCTCTATGCCCAACGTAGCTGCTGATTTGATAAAATCCTCCCTTTGAAGTTTTTTCTTCCGACCATTCAAGGTCAATGCCAGCTCTTCGTCATCCTTTGGATTGATGATAGCTGCATTCAGCAAATCGTAAGCAGGGGTCAAACGCATCATATCCGCCACCTCATACAAAGAGACGTTTTTCAAGTGCATGTCGTTATTCCCCGTCAACCAAGAGAAAAGCACCAACTCGAAGAAATTGGTGACATCCATTTTAGGTAAAGACGAGTATTTCAAAACAGCCTTGCCGATACGTTCATAACTACTCTTGTATTTATGCTCTGTTTGCCTTTCGGTCAATTGACACATATCTTCCATCGCAATCTTCTCTCCGGTAGAACTCCTGTCAATCCGACGGGTAAGATAGCATAGCGTATCATCTGCCATCCGCATCAGCGTATGAGGAACCACCTCAATACGTGCCACCTCGGCAAGGTGCATGGTTAAATCTTCTACCTCAGGCGTCATTTCATAATGCGAGGTCTGTGGCTTACAGATATAACCGCCCCATAGTCCGACAATAGTCAATCGTTTGCAGCCCTCATGCTCATTCAAATGCAAAGATAGTTTCGGCTGGACACCGGTCAAAGAGGTTTGGTCTTGAATGATTTGCAGAGCAAGCTGATCAAGTTGCTTTGTCGTATAATCAAGAGCAGGTAATGTTGCTGTTCCGAAGAACTTCCTTATGCAAGCCGTGTGCATATCCTTTTCCCCCTTTAAGAGCGGACGATAACAATATAAACAATTACACATGACCTCCCTCCTTTTCTTCCAAAGGAATAACACTTACTGCTCCGATACAATCCTTGCAGCATGTCAGCAACAACGACATCCAGTCAAGAATGCTAATGTCTGTATTCCGCAATGCAACATCCAACAGCCATCCTTCGGGAATCAAACCATCGAAAAACGGAAACAGCACAGGACTTGTATATGCCTCCTCCTATAAAGGCAATGTCAAGCTAACCGCCTTTGCCGTTTCAAGAGAGATATATTCCGGCAAATATCGAAATTCATATCCGGAGTCGTTTTCTGTCAAAATACCTGCCAATTGGTCTTTGTAAAATATATGGGCTTGTCTCATTGATTCTTATTCTTTTGAGTGGCAACCATTTCATAATTGAAAAAGTCAAGGAGCTGGTTCACCTTATCAAGGCGCAACGTTTCCTTTCCTTGTTCAAGGTCTCGCACAAAGCGCAATCCTACTCCCGATTTCAACGAAAGTTCTTCTTGCGTCAGATTATATTGCTTTCGCAACATTTTGACCGTAGTAGAAAGATTATTCATAACACTTGCTTTATACCTTTTCGGGTACAAAGTTAGCACAAATATCCGATATTATATCAGAATGGGTATAATTTATTGTTTCATTAACGCAATTATACCATACGGGGTATAATTCAAGGGAAGTACCGCTCTCGTAGTAGATAATGTAATCAGAACGTAGAAAAAAGCGAAACTTTATTCTCTCTGTCTCAATACCGCTCGCGCAGTAAACAATATAATCGTAACTTAAAACATACAATTATGTGTAAATATCTCAATACCGCTCGCGCAGTAAGCCATGCAATCACCTCCCGTCATCATGACATCAAAGAACACTCCAGATGGATGCCGCCTCTTATTCAGCAAGCCCTTTACTTCGATTTGCAGAGCTTCTTCAGCAAGTCCTTGTCCACCTCAGCCAACTTACTCAACTCCAAATGCGTACATGCCTCCTCTTTAAGAAGCTTAGACGTGGAAGTCGTGTTGTCGGCCGACACATCCCATGTGAGCAGGATGGTGTGTATCTTCAGTGCCTTCAACTTACGGATAAGCATTTCATGGTCAGCATCACCCGTAATCAGAACCACATAGTCGAAGCGACGGATAACTGACTGCTCATAGGCTTCAAGCGCAAACCATACGTCGATACCTTTCTCTATCACTGTCACCGCACCGTCTTTCTGCAGTTCGCGCAAATGTTTATAATGAAAAATTACATCATTTTCTATCAGCGAATCCTCAAACTTACGCTCGCTGAAGAGCAAATGCTTGTTGTTGGCCTCGTTCACACGGTAGCGGCCTCTGAAATAATGGCTTTCCGTAATCTGACAGTCGGTCAACGGCGTATTGCTGATTGCACTGACCCGTTCGCGGATGAATTTCAGCAAAGAAGTAACATGGATGTTCAGCGAAAGCGTATCTTCAAGCGCTTCGTTTATCTTGGCATAATAACCGCCATCTATAAATAATCCGATTGATTGATAATTGTCCATCATAGCGTGTCTTTTTATTTAAAGGTTTCTATTCATCGGTGAGAGGATACCGGATCCTTCCCGGACACTCACCATTTGCACAAATATAATCGGTTCGTGGCTGATATGCAAGCAACACGGTAAAATTAAGATCCACTTTTCCTTCACCCAATCCATGCTTACTTATCCGAAGAATCAGTAATCCACCTCAAACTGCCCCAAGCCGAAATTGATGTCGTTCCCTATGCCGAGAAACGAACAAAGTACCAGCAAGGGGAGGTAACGGCTGCGCACTTGTCCGAAGGTCAGGCTTCCCGTATAGCCACACATGGTGTACACATTTTTCTCGCCCACGCGCGGCGTGCTATAACGTTTTTCCATCCGCAAGTCGGCTTCCAAAAGCAAAGCATCGGCAGCCTCTTTCACAAACTCATCTATATCTTCCGATGTGAAGCAGGCATCCGGATTGACATACAGCATATTTAAGGTACACAACCGATACATGGTCGAGCGCATGAACTGATAGAAGGAAGGGAAACCGTTCAGCTTGCCCTGATAACCGATATCTGTTTTCGCCTTACGATTCCGACTGATTAAGCTCACCGGGGTTTTGAAGCGAAATGTCAGAGAACAAGGCATGTCAGGCAGGGCTTCCGCTTCGTGCCAAACCACCGGATGCTCCAACGGAAACAAAGCATCCGACCTTCCACTATAGAGCAACGAGCCTCCCCGTTCGCTCACGTCTACCAGTGTAAGTGGAGTCATGGGATAGTCGAATCCCTCATCGGTCATGTATTTCAAGGCTTGAATCAACCACGGGAAATAAGTGGCACAGTTTCCTATCAATATCAAGGAAAACGAATAGATATGTCCTTTCTTCAGAAAGCATTTCCCGCCGGATTGAGGCAATGTGCTGCAATCCATCAAAAAAACCTTTGGGAAACCTCCGTGGAGCGATTTGAAAGAAGGGTGTGCTTCACTCAGAGGAAACGAGTCGAGAAGCTCGTACAACGACCGACCTTGCCCGGTATCTATTTGCTGGGCAGCATATAGGAAGCGGTTTCTTAGCACAGCACCTATCCAATAGGGCATCTGTATGGTTTCTTCGGGATAAAAACGAATATCCAATATATGAAAGTAAAAGCCTTCCAGCCGGGATAAGAAATTCATAGGCGTAGCAAATAAGTCATCAACAATAAATTCAAAATCCGGCATTTCTGCTTGCAGAGAATGCCTTCAATGAGTGAAGGTATGCCTTTTTATTCAAAAGAACAAGGTTTTTAAAGAAAAAAGGCAAAGCAAGCAAAAAAGAGTCCAGTACTTCGGACAGAGTACCCCAGTACTTTGGCGGGAGTACCCCAGTACTTCGGACAGAGTACCCTAGTACTTTGGCGGGAGTACTGCGGTACTTCCACGAGAGCACTCATGCATCATGGCATAGTTTGACGCGACACCCTACCGAAAATTCCACGAAATTAGGATAGCCACCGATTTGTTTGTACCTTTGCAGCCTCAACAATAACTTACACGTATGGGAAAACAAGAATACATGCAAGCCAACAAAGAATGGCTGGCAGCAAAGGCTGCCGAGGAGGGTGTGAAAGCCCTGCCTAAAGGGATTTATTACAAAGTATTGACCAACGGCAAGAACGACGGGAAGCATCCTACTCCGCGAAGCATCGTGACTGCCCACTATACAGGACGCACCATCAACGGAAAAAAGTTTGACAGCAGCAAAGGAGGTGCACCGATTGCCTTCCGGTTATGCGACTTGATTGAAGGTTGGATTATTGCCATGCAACAAATGTGTGTAGGAGATAAATGGGAGGTTTATATTCCAGCGGAGATGGGATATGGCAAGTTCTCACAGCCCGGTATCCCCGGAGGTTCTACCTTGATTTTTGAAATCGAGCTATTGGGCATCGCCTGATTTTATTTCCCAAAATCTTTACTCCGCAATTCCCAAAATGCCACGGCAGAAGCAGCAGCTACATTAAGCGAATCCACTCCGTGGTACATGGGAATACGCACCACATAATCAGCTTCGGCAATGGCATCGGAAGGTAAGCCGTCGCCTTCGGTTCCCAGCACAAAAGCCAGCCGAGGCTCGGCTTTCAGCGAAGGGTCATCCAGCGGCACAGACTGGTCGGTCAGGGCTAATGCAGCTGTACGGAATCCCAATGTCTTGAGTTGGGCAAAAGGTTTTTCTGCCCATGTCCAAGGCACCAAGAACACAGACCCCATGGATACCCGCACCGAACGGCGGTTGAGCGGATCGCATGAATCAGGGCTGAGCAAGACGGCATCAATCCCCAAGGCTGCAGCCGAACGAAAGATGGCACCGATATTAGTGGTATCGGTCACTCCGTGAATCACTGCCACCCTACGTGCCTCTCTGCATACTTCTTCTACCTCAAGCAGCTGTTTACGGCGCATCGCACAAAGTACACCTCGCGTAAGCGTATAGCCCGTAAGCTGAGCAAGCAGGTCGCGTGCGCCAGTATAAACGGGTATATCCCCTACCCGCTGAATAATATCGGCAGCATCACCCTCAATATGTTTTCGTTCACAAAGCAAAGCAAGCGGTTCGTAACCGGCACTGAGTGCTACCCGAATCACTTTCGGACTCTCGGCTATAAAAATGCCCCGGTGGAAATCCACGCGATTCCGCAACTGGGCTTCGGTCAGGGTACTGAATACCTCTACTCCGGGGTGCTGAAGGGATGTAATTTCAATAATCGGCATAGCTGTTTTCTTTTCTGCCTACTTAACTAAGCAGATGATCCGACAAATCGACTTTCTCAAACTTATATCCCAGACGCTTCAGTTCCAGTGCTTCTCCGATACGGAACATCACATCGCAGGCCCGCACAAAGACATGAAAAGCCATCACACTGCCCGGCTCGATCTGTTCCCGGCGAATCAAAGTTACAGTGGTCTGTGCGCAGCGGCGAATCATCTCCTCCAGTTCCACCGTTTCAGGAGCGTCCAGCTCAAGTCCCAGCAACTTCTGCACAATGTGTTCATCCATATCATCGAAGCCCTGTTCCCCATAAAAAGCCTGATAAGATGCTTTGGCATACACCTCCCAGTCGGCATCCCATCCGCAAGCCAAGCCCATCCCCAAATAGGCAGCCCAAGCTACCGATACCGTAGGGTAATCTTGTACCTGCCCTACCGCATCGGCAAAGTATTCAGGACGTATTTCCTGCCATTTTTCATTAATATCATCGGTGGTAAGCAACACTTTTTCAAGCATGCCATAAGAGGTACACAAACGCAACAGCTCTTGTTCCAGCTTTTCCTCAAAACGATTTAAAAAGTCTTTATCCATATTTCTTCATTTTTCCTGTGCACAAAAGTACAAATAAAAAAACCACAGCGCAAACTGCGTGAGCAATCTCCATTAATATAAAAAACAGATTCGTTTCTTTCTCACCAACTTTCCCAACCTGAAAAGAGGCTTTCTCAGCTTTCTTTTCTACTTTTGCAGAAGATTAAAAAACGAAGACTATGATGCATTTTGATACAGACTACATGGAAGGAGCACATCCGGAAGTGATGCGCCGTCTCTTGGAAACCAATTTGGAACAAACCACAGGCTACGGCAGCGACCCCTATACACTGCATGCCAAAGAACGGATACGCCAAGCTTGCGGAGTGCCCGACGCAGGTGTACATTTTCTGGTGGGAGGAACACAAACCAACGCCACGGTTATCGACGGACTGCTCAGACAGCACGAAGGAGTAATTGCTGCCGAAACGGCACACATCAATGTACACGAATCAGGGGCTATCGAAGCAACCGGACATAAAGTGCTTACCTTGCCTCAGCATGACGGGAAACTGAATGCGGAAGAGGTAGGAAAATATATCCATGATTTTTACCGGGATGAAACGTATGAACACATGGTGGCTCCGGGAATGGTATATATCTCTCACCCCACCGAACTGGGGACGCTGTACCGCCTCGAAGAATTGGAAAAACTGAGTGCTGTATGCCGTCGGGCAAACATTCCACTCTATATGGATGGAGCCCGGCTGGGATACGGCCTGGCTGCGGAAAATACAGATGTTACACTTACTGACATTGCCCGCCTCTGCGATGTATTTTATATCGGAGGGACCAAGGTAGGCGCATTGTTTGGAGAAGCGGTGGTTGCCCCCAATCCGAACCGGCTTCCGCATTTTTTCCCTTTAATCAAACAGCACGGAGCTTTGCTTGCCAAAGGACGTTTATTGGGAATCCAGTTTGAGACCCTGTTTACTGACAATCTGTATGAGCGCATGGGAAAACATGCCGTACGCCTTGCCTTAAAACTGAAGGAGGCTTTCAAAAGTAAAGGATATAAACTGCAGCTTGACTCTCCTACCAACCAGCAGTTTGTCTGTCTTCCCAATGAAACCATCGACCGGCTTTTACAGCATGCCACCTTCGAACTGTGGGGACCACGCGGCGAGAAGGAAACAGTGGTTCGTTTTGTAACCAGCTGGGCTACACGTGAGGAAGACGTAGATACTTTTATTCACCTGCTCTAACCGGATTTGATTAAAAAAGAATACCAATTATGGAAAAAGAAATACATTCATGCGTAGATTGCGGAACACAGAACTGCAAATATAAAGACCGCACCTATCCGGAGTTTTGCCCGACCACACATTTGAAAGATGAAGACCGAATCTGGGCAGCGGAACGGTATGATGAAGGAAACAACCGGCAGATTATGATTGCCAGTGCTGAAGTGGAATATGAAGGGTACTGCCGCTGGACCCGTGTACAGGAAATCATGGAATTTGCCCGGAAAATCAATGCTCACCGCATTGGCATAGCCAACTGCATCGGGCTGATAAACGAAGCACGCATCTTTGCCCGTATCCTTCAGGCGAATGGCTTTGAAGCCTATTCCGTAATATGTAAAGTGGCAGGACAGGCTAAATCATCGGTAGGAATTCCTGCCGAATGTGAGAACATCGGTGCAGCCATGTGCAATCCCATCCTTCAGGCCCGCTTGCTCAATGAAGCGAAAACCGACCTGAATGTGGTTATCGGCTTATGCGTGGGACACGACAGTCTTTTCTACAAATACTCGGATGCGTATGTCACCACCTTGGTTACCAAAGACCGGGTTACCGGAAACAATCCGGCAGCAGCACTTTATACGGCTCAGAGTTATTACCGGAAAAAGTTTTTTGAAAACGACAAAAAATAAGATCGCAATTGCAAGAAAAGAAACAGCCGAGACTCATTCCCGGCTGTTTTCTTTTTAATCCCGACCGGTTATCGCCACTTTAATGACTCCGTCCAAACGGTTTTCAAAGAGATGATAAGCCTTTTCTATCTCATTCAACGGGAATTTATGTGTAATCAGCGGAGTGGTGTCAATCTTCCCCTCTGCTATCAGACGAAGAATTTCATCGCAATCGCACCCGTCTACTCCTCCGGTTTTAAATATAAGATTTTTTCCGTACATATCCGGAAGCGGAAGCTGTTGGGGCTGGTCGTACAAAGCAACAACGGTTACAATCGCATTCGGACGGGCACACTCCCACGCCAGACGGAAGGTATCGGTTCCACCTGCCACTTCAAGCACCACATCTGCCCCACCATGAAGGCTGTTTTTCCGTACAAACTCCTTACACTCCTCCGGTGAGGTTACCAAGATATCCGGATAATGCTTACGGATAAACCGAATCCGTTCTTCCGATTTTTCGCACACAATAATGCGACGGGGATGCTTTAACATCGTGCAGAGCAACGTACAAATTCCGGTAGGTCCGGCTCCAATGATCAAGACGGTATCTTCTTCCTTGATTTCAGAAATACGTGCCGCCCAAAATCCGGTAGCCAAAATGTCGCCTACGAAAAGAGCTTGTTCGTCGGTCACTCCATCGGGAATCCGGCTTAAGCCTTGATCGGCATGAGGCACACGCACATACTCTGCCTGTCCGCCGTCAATGCGGCATCCCAAAGCCCAGCCTCCATCCGGGTCTTCGCAGTTATTTACATAGCCATGCCGGCAGAAAAAACAGGTTCCGCAAAAGGTTTCTACATTTACTGCCACCCGGTCGCCCGGACGGACAGAGGTGACCTGACTGCCTACCTGCTCTACTACTCCCACCATTTCATGCCCTACAGTAATGCCGGGTACAGCACGCGGTACACTTCCGTGCTTGATGTGTAAATCACTGGTACAAATACTTCCCAAGGTAACGCGTACCAACGCGTCACGCGGATCTTGTAAATGGGGCAAGGGTTTATCCAATAGTTCAAACTCCCCGCAACGAGTGTATGTATATGCTAACATCGTATTTCTTTTTATTACTTCGACACACAAAGATAAGATAAACCGGACAGACAACCTAATCAGAAGCTCATGAAAAAACTTCCGTAACTTTCCCCGCCTATCATGCCGATGGAATCTTCATGCCCATGTTTTTATTTATTCAGGCTCGTAAGCTGCAAGGAGTTGCATAAATAAAAAACATTACATACTTTTGCAACTATAACAAAACACACCAGCTTATGTTAATGACAACCTTGCTTTTCTTTGGCCTGGGTACACAAGAGTTGCTACTCATAGCCTTTATCTTCTTATTGTTATTCGGCGCTGCCAGAATTCCTGAACTCATGAGAAGCTTAGGGAAAGGCGTAAAAGGCTTCAAAGATGAAATGAACGGCTTTGAGAAGAAAGCCGATGAACCTACTGACCATTCTGCAAACAAGAAAGAATAACGAATATACCGTGGAACAGGCAGGCGAAAAAAATCTGAATTTCTGGAACCACTTGGAGGAACTGCGTAAAACCTTTTTACGTATGATTTGTGCGGTGATTCTCTTCACCATAGGCGCATTTTGCTTTAAGGAACAGCTGTTTGATATCATTCTTGCTCCACAGAACAACCGGTTCTGGACGTACCGCCTCTTTGAAAGCATCAGCCAAGCACTGCATATCTCCGGGATGGGAGCCGATGAATTTCAGATTCATCTGATAAATACCCAGTTGTCCGGACAGTTCTTAATGCACATGAACCTATCGCTTTATGCCGGGATTATCCTGTCATCCCCTTACCTTATTTATCAGCTTTTTCATTTCATCTCGCCTGCATTATATACAAAAGAGCGCACATATTCACTTCGTGCCATTCTTTGGGGATATACCCTGTTTATCATGGGAGTGTTATTTTGCTATTTCATTGTCTTCCCGTTTGCCCTGCGCTTTCTTGCGCTCTATCAAGTCAGTCCAGAAGTGGCTAATACCATTACCATTCAGTCGTATACCGAAACGCTCTGTACACTGAGCATACTGTCGGGAATTACTTTTGAAATTCCAATCCTGGCTTGGGTACTTGCCAAAACCGGATTGCTCACGGCTTCATTCATGAAAAAATACCGCCGCCATGCCATCATAATTACCTTAATCATTGCAGCGATTATTACTCCCACTTCGGATGCGATTACTCTGCTCCTGACAAGCTTGCCCATGCTGGTGCTTTATGAAATCAGCATCCGAATTGTAGGTCGCAATGAAGCCAAAACGCCGAAACATCTTAACTAAAACGCCTTTACATCCGGATTAAAACAAGCTCGTGTTTATATGATTACAACGAATCGTTTTACACCTATTGACCTAAATCAAGTATTCGACCTAATTTTATCTTTTCTCCCCATGAACTGAACAACGTATTTAATTGTGTTCTACTTTTGTGTTGTAAAACATAAAAACAAAACAATTAGACGATGAAAACAATTAAAAGCATCCTTAAAAAAGGGTTAATGCACATGGGTGAAAACCAGCTCCAAATATGGGGATATATGACAAAATAAAGTAAAGCAAATGCCTTATACAGGCTTACTTTTCACCCTGATTATTTTCTTTTATCTCAAGAGATTCACTACTTTTGCAGTGAATCTTATTTTTTTATAACGAATTAAAAACATGCTTGTAGCTTGTTTAAACCCTTAAACTCTTTATCATGATACGAAAACATGCTCTCATTTGCCTTGGTTTGCTGCTTAACTTTTCTATTCATGCAGCGCGTATAGATACGTTAAGCATTGAAAGCCCTCAGATGAAAAGAAACATCAAAACAGTTGTCATTGTTCCCGACCAGTGTTCGGAGACCCAACCTTGCCCTACCCTCTATCTGCTTCACGGCTACGGAGGATATGAAAGTACCTGGATAAACATCAAACCTGAACTCCCTCAAATGGCAGACCGGGATGGAGTCATCGTGGTATGTCCAGATGGAGAAAACAGTTGGTACTGGGACAGTCCGCTGCATCCCGACAGCCAGTTTGAGACATTTGTTTCCAAGGAGTTGATTCAGTATATTGACTCACATTATGCTACCATTGCCGACCGGAAAGGAAGAGCCATTACCGGCTTAAGCATGGGAGGACATGGAGGCATGTGGCTATCTATCCGCCATAAGGATGTATTTGGCGCAGGAGGAAGTACCAGCGGAGGTGTGGATATACGCCCCTTCCCCAATAACTGGGAAATGAAAAAACAACTTGGTGAGGAAAAGGAAAACCAAACCCGCTGGGACAACCATACGGTCATGACTCAACTTGACAAAATCAATCCGGGTGATTTGGCTTTAATCATAGATTGCGGTTCAAAAGATTTCTTTCTCGAAGTAAACGAACAGCTGCATAAGGCGCTGAATGAAAAAGGCATTCCGCATGACTTCATCATCCGTCCGGGAGTACACGACGGAAAGTATTGGAATAACTCGATTGATTACCAATGGATGTTTTTCAAGAAGTTCTTCGATGGTTACCGCAACAATCAGGATGTACACCCATAGCTCAGACGAAGCATCCCCCCAATACCAAGGTGCGGACAAAGGTACACACGGTTTAAATACAGAGGCGAACTTGCTAAAAGGAAGTTCTTGATTATCCCAAAGCTTTTTGTAAATTTGCAATTATATACTCAGAAAAAGAACAATCATATGGAAATAACCAGTGCTGAATTTGTAGTAAGTAACTCGCGTGCCGACATGTGTCCGGACACTCACCTTCCTGAATATGCCTTCATCGGACGCTCAAACGTAGGGAAATCCAGTTTAATCAATATGCTGACCAATCACTCCAACTTGGCCATGACCTCCTCAACTCCGGGAAAAACATTGCTTATCAACCATTTCTTAATCAATAAGGCATGGTATCTCGTTGACCTGCCCGGATATGGTTATGCGCAGCGCGGAAAAAAAATGATGGAGAAAATTCAGAAAATCATAGAATACTATGTTTTGGGGCGCGAACAGATGACTTGTCTCTTCGTCTTGGTTGACAGCCGGCTTTCTCCTCAAAAGATTGATCTTGAATTTATCGAATGGCTGGGCGAAAACAATGTCCCCTTTGCCATTATCTTCACAAAAGCGGATAAGCAAAGCATTGGAAAAACCAAGCAAAATGTCAATGTCTATTTAGATAAACTGAAAGAACAGTGGGAAGAACTGCCGCCTTATTTCATCTCATCTTCGGAAAAGAAAATCGGACGGGAAGATATCTTAAACTACATAGAAGAGGTTAATGCTTCTCTTGCCCAAGGGCACTAATTACATGAAATAAGTATTACTTTACAACGGGATAAAAGAAAAACAGCCCATCTGTCAGTCTGTTTCACCGGTCTGACGGATGGGCTGGTTTTTTCATTGCTTCATTTTATCCTTCTATCTCACTCAATTCAAGCCAGCGCATGGTCTTTTCATCCAGCTCGGTCTCTAACTGAGGAAGGCGTTTTGATTTCTCAGTCAGTTCATCCACACTTAACTCACCGCTGCACAAACTCTCTTCAATTTGTTTCTTTTCTTCTTCCAGACACGCTATATCCTGCTCTAACTGTTCAAATTCTTTGCGCTCCTTGAAGGTCATCCGGCGCTTCTCGTTCAAGCGGACCCGCTGCGTTTTTTCTTCTTTCGGCTTCAATAAAGCCTTCTCATGAGTGGCTTTTGCTAATTTCCAATCACGGTAATCAGAATAATTTCCCGGAAAATCACGTATGTCTCCCTGACCTTTAAAGACCAGTAAATGGTCTACTACCTTATCCATAAAGTAACGGTCGTGACTTACTACGATAACACAACCTTTAAAGTTGCACAGATATTCTTCAAGCACCTGTAAGGTCACGATATCCAAATCATTGGTAGGCTCATCAAGAACAAGAAAGTTCGGATTACGCATCAGTACCGTACAAAGATATAAACGGCGGCGCTCACCTCCACTTAATTTATATACATAACTATGCTGGGTTTCAGGAGTAAACAGGAAATGCTGCAAGAACTGAGAAGCCGTAAGCTGCTTCCCGTTTCCAAGTTCAATGACTTCTGCTATATCCGTAACCACATCAATCACCTTCATCTGGTCATCAAACTGCAATCCATCTTGTGAATAATAGCCAAAACGTACGGTTTCACCGATATCAAGCACCCCACTGTCTGGCTTTTCCTGCCCCATTAATATTTTAATGAAAGTAGATTTACCGGTACCGTTGTTTCCCACAATACCCATTTTTTCATAACGCGAAAAGATATAGGAGAAATCATCTAAAATCTTTAAGTCGCCGAAACTCTTATATAAATGGTCGGCCTCAAATATTTTAGAGCCTATATACGAAGCCTTCACGTCAAGCTTCACATTAGCCTCATACGTGCGCTGTTTTGCCACCTTTTCCAGTTCATAAAAAGCTTCTTCACGGTACCGGGCCTTATGTCCGCGAGCCTGAGGCATACGACGCATCCATTCCAACTCGGTCCGGTACAGATTATTGGCGCGCGCAATTTCGGCATTGGTGGCTTCCATACGCTCTTGACGCTTCTCTAAATAATAGCTATAATTCCCTTTATACGAATAAATCTGCCGGTTATCTATCTCAATGATTTCCGAGCAAACACGGTCAAGGAAATAGCGGTCATGAGTAACCATCAGCAAGCTGAGACTTCCTTTATTAAGATATTCCTCCAGCCATTCGGTCATTTCAAGGTCCAAATGGTTTGTCGGCTCATCCATAATCAGAAGGTCGGGTTCGGTAATCAGCACATTCGCCAAGGCCACCCGCTTCAACTGCCCTCCTGAAAGCTGTTTGATGGGCTGGTCAAAGTCACGTATCTTGAGCTGCGAAAGAATTTGCTTTGCCCTACGCTCATAATCCCATGCCTTTTCATGCTCCATACGCAAAAGCAGTTCGTCCATTCCCGGATTTCCCGGAGTTTCCATGCAGCGCTCATACTCCTTAATGAGCTGAACGGTAGCATTTCCATGATGAAAACAGGCTTCAAGAACAGTAAGGTTCCCCGGATAAGAAGGGCTTTGTTCCAAGTATCCTACGCGCAAATCACGTCTGAACGTTATCTTTCCGTCATCATACCCTTCCTTACCAGCTAGGATATTCAACAGGGTGGTTTTCCCTGAGCCATTTTTGGCTATCAGCCCGATGCGCTGTCCCTCTGCAATGCCAAACGACAAATCCTCAAAAAGGACCAGATCGCCAAATGATTTAGTTAAGTTTTCTACTTGTAAATAAGATACCATAGCAACGGTTTAAATAACGGACTCAACTTCAGCCTTTATCTGTGCATATTCAGCCTTCAGATTACAAGGCAGGCCTTTTTTTATCTTACTCCAGATTAATTCTGTAGGATAGACCATCACTTTTGTATCAGCAAATCGTAAAGCCGGAAATTCCTTTGCTCCGTCAATTACCGTTACCCAATTCATTCCATCCATTTCATTAACCAGAATCGAACCGAAAGCAATGCCGAAACTTTCCCAAGCCTGACGCTGATTTTTATTGTAACGTCCGCTTTCTATTACTTTTTGAATACTGGCTACATCGGCTTCGGAAGCTGTAAAGTCTTTTGTAAGCTGTTTTTTTATAGAAGAAACAGCCCAATCGTAATATTCATTAATCATATTGATTTCAAGCACCCGCACCGGAATTACCTCTTTCCAAGGTTTTTCTTCAGCACCGCGAACTCTCAACGAGGCAATCACATCTTCCGCAACCTTTATACTTTCTCCTCTCGCTACAGTGAAAGAGCATTCTATTGACACGCTTTCATGACCGGTAATCCAAATATGGGAAGTATACCATGCCCCGTTTTCCTGAAAGCTTTCTACAATATAGGCACAACTCCATGTTCCAACCTGTATACGCTTTGCTCCATCTGTTTGCTTCAACTCTTCAGCAATACAGTCTTTAGCATAAGAATTGCTCTCCCCACGATAGGCAGAAATGCGGAAATTCCCACTCCATTTTTCAGGATTATAAAAAAGGAAACTATCTTCGGCATCTTCAAACTCATGCCAGCCTGCCGGGAGTTCCAAAGAAAACCATGAACCCGGAGATATATATTTCATCATAGCCATACAGTCTTTTATTATTTATTTAACAGGAAGAATCTCAATCCAATAGTCATCCGGGTCATTTATAAAATAAAGACCCATCTGCTCATTTTCAAAGCACACACATCCCATTTCCTTGTGAAAACGCCGAACTTCATCATAGTCGCCTTCCACACGGATGCAAAGATGGCTTTCATTTTCACCTAATTCATAAGCTTCTGTATGATCGCGTAACCAGGTAAGTTCAAGCAAAAATCCACTGCAATTATCTGTAAGATACACCAAGATAAAAGAACCGTCTGCCGACACTTTACGATGAGACTCACGCAGTCCCAATGCCTTGCCGTAAAACTCAATGCTTTTCTCTAAATCAGTGACATTTATATTAAAATGGTCAAATCTTCCTTTTATTTCCATAAGCTGTTTTTTTTAATTTTAAATCAATTCATGCTGTCCCCGTTTCTTAAGAAGAAGCGTACGGGTTACCAATGACTTGGCAGCAGAAGCAAAAGCTGCAGCTTGTTCATAAGCCTCGTCAAAATGCATCGGTACAAAGATAGCAGTTTTTATTTTTTCCACAAATTGCAGCGGACCGCGCATATATTCCTTTCCCAAACGGGGGTCAACCGGAAACATGACCAGATCTACTGCTTTATAATTAGAATAAATGTCGTCTAACTCAGTCAGGAAGTGACGCTCGTAACCTTTCCATTCAGCCTCATCACTTTCATCCATCCAATGCCAGTTATTTAAATCGCCTGCATGGAAGATGCGCTTCCCTTCTGCTTCTATCAAGAAAGATACTCCTTCGTCAGTTGATCCGAATGCCTGTACTTTCAGTGTGTCATCCTGATATAAATCACCTTTCTCCATATAAACGGCTTCCTTTTCGGTGGAGAAACCTTGCTGAAGAATATCTTTCGAAAATAAATAGATAATATCCGGACGTTTTTCACGCCATGTCAGAATTTCTTTATTGAAATGATCATAATGAGAATGACTGGAAAATACATAAAACTTTCCGCGACGATCAAGCAGCTTACGATGCAAAACTCCGGAATCAGCCGTTTCTGAATCTTCGTAATAATCGAATAGAAGTGTAAAAGCTTCGCCTAACAAGGCGAAGCCGCTGTGATAAAGATAAACCAGTTCCATCGCTGTACCGGAAGTTGATTTATCCTTTAACTGCAATGCACTCTATTTCAACTAATGCACCTTTAGGCAAAGCCTTAACCGCAACCGCTGAGCGAGCCGGGAAGTCGCTTTCAAAATAGCTGGCATACACCGCATTCATATCTGCAAACAACGACATATCTGCCAGGAAAACCGTAGTCTTTACTATATGAGCAGTGGTAAGTCCGGCTTCAGCCAACACATTTTTTATATTTTCAAATACCTGAACGGTTTGTTCCTTTACTCCTCCTTCTACAAATTCTCCCGTAGCCGGGTTTACAGGTATCTGACCAGAAAGAAAAACCATACCATTGGCTTCAATTGCCTGACTGTATGGGCCAATAGCCGCAGGGGCTTTTTCTGTAAAAATCACTTTTTTCATTGATTGATTGATTTTAAAATTGATTATTCAACGGCTAAGTTAGCATAATTCTTCTAACCGCAAAGCAGAAAAATAAAAAAACATCTCCCATAAAAAGTTTCTGGATTAAATTTTCCCTAAAATATTCATTAAAATAATCTGTCACCTTATCAATGCTGGCACTAAAATACATTTATACACCTGCTAAAGAGAGGAAGAAAGCGCCCAAAACCGAATCACAGATTAAACCTTCATTCAAAAAAATCCACTTTTATTAGTTTATTTGGCAAAAAAGAACTATTTTTGTAAACGTATTCAAAGGGAATCCCTGCAAAGGAGAAATCTCCCCTAACGAACACTCCTTTAAAATATCAACAAAAGAAATAACATCAATTTTATCTGTAATTAATGATTTGCGTAAGCTGACTCCAATTTCCGCACAGCATAACTGTGCAGAAACAGGTATGTATTACATCTATCATTACATTACTAACTTCATTACACATATTATATGTATAACATCATTCAACTAAATGACAAAGAATTGTCCGAACTGCAACAGATAGCCAAAGAGTTGGGTCTGAAAAAAGTAGATTCGCTCCGCAAAGAAGAGTTGGTTTACCGCATCTTGGATGAACAAGCCATCGTCGGTGCTACTAAAGCGGCTGCCAAGGCAGAAGAACGCAAGGAAGGACAAGCCCGAAAACGTTCACGTATCAGCGTAAAAAAAGAAGGTGACAAAGTGTATACTGCCACCAAAGACAAAGCACAAAAATTAGAAGCAAATACTCCGGCTGTAACGGCTCCTGCTCCTACAGTCAAGAGTGAGACAGCTGTTCCAGCCGAATCTCATGAAGAAGTCGCTGCTGCAGAAAAACAAGCAGAAGAACCCCAAAAGGAAGAGGTTAAACAGCCAAAGAAGCGTGGACGCAAACCTGGTTCTAAAAATAAAGCAACCCTGGAACGGGAAGCAGTCGAAGCCTTACAGAAAGAAAGAAAGGAAGAAGAGAAAAAAGAAGAAAAAAAAGAGGCACAAAAAACCGAAAGCATCCCTGTCCCCATTGAGGATGACATGGAACTTCCTCCGCTTAACTTAAAAGACGGGAGTGATTTTATTCCTATTGAAGACCTTCCATCTGAAAAATTTGAAATACCTTCTGAACTGCTCGGCAAATTTGAAGCCACAAAGGTGGAAGTTCCGGTTATTCCAGCCAAAGAGCCTAAAAATCCTAAATTCCAGCAGCGTCAGCAACGTGCCAACAACCGCAACAACAATAACCGTCCGAATAACTCCAATAACAATACATCGAATACCAGCACCCCGGTCGAACCGGTGCCGTCTGAGCCACAAGCCAGTCTTCCCGCACCCGCACAGCAACCAGCAAAACCGGTGGAAAAACCTTACGAATTCGACGATATATTAAAAGGAACAGGTGTATTGGAAATTATGCCCGACGGCTATGGGTTCCTTCGTTCATCTGATTACAATTACCTTTCTTCACCCGATGATATCTATGTTTCTCAGTCGCAAATCAAACTCTTCGGCTTGAAAACAGGTGATACCGTCGACGGCATCATCCGCCCACCCAAGGAAGGCGAAAAATACTTCCCGCTGGTAAAAGTCTCAAAGATCAACGGACTTGACCACACATTGGTACGCGACCGTGTGCCCTTCGACCACTTGACTCCACTCTTCCCCGATGAAAAGTTCACACTTTGCCAAGGGCATAACGACAACCTCTCGGCACGTGTAGTAGACTTGTTCTCTCCGATCGGTAAAGGTCAGCGCGCTCTTATCGTGGCACAGCCTAAAACAGGTAAAACCATCTTGATGAAGGATATTGCCAATGCCATTGCTGCCAACCATCCGGAGGTTTATATGATCATGCTGCTGATTGACGAACGTCCGGAAGAAGTAACCGACATGGCACGCAGCGTAAATGCTGAAGTCATTGCTTCTACTTTCGACGAACCCGCTGAACGGCATGTGAAAATTGCAGGTATCGTTTTGGAAAAAGCCAAACGCTTGGTGGAATGCGGACACGATGTGGTTATCTTCCTTGACTCTATCACTCGATTGGCACGCGCCTATAACACCGTATCTCCCGCCTCAGGAAAAGTTCTTTCAGGAGGTGTAGATGCAAATGCCTTACATAAGCCGAAACGTTTCTTCGGAGCGGCACGTAACATCGAAGGAGGCGGATCACTGACCATTATCGCAACAGCCCTTATTGATACCGGTTCAAAAATGGACGAAGTTATTTTTGAAGAATTCAAAGGTACTGGTAATATGGAGCTTCAGCTTGACCGCAACTTAAGCAATAAGCGTATCTTCCCGGCTGTAAACATTGTGGCTTCAAGTACACGTCGTGATGACTTGCTGCTTGACAAGACTACACTTGACCGGATGTGGATTTTACGTAAATATTTATCGGATATGAATCCGATTGAAGCAATGGATTTTGTCAAAGACCGACTTGAAAAAACAAAAGACAATGATGAATTCCTAATGAGTATGAACTCTTGATACAAACAAGAAAGCCTAAAGTTCTATTTTTGAAAAATGAGCTTTAGGTTCTTCTCTTAACCATACAATAGCGCAAAACAAAGAGCCGTATCAGTACTTTAAACAAGGTGAAATACACCCTAAAAGTTGGATACGGCTCTTTCATATTCCATCCGCTACTGCCTCTGAACCCTTTTTGCTATACCGCCTTTATATAAAGGCACACTTTTTCTCTAAACAGCATAAAATAAGCCAGCCCATTTGCAGTCACGCTACAAATGGGCTGGCTTGCTTTATCAATCAAAGAATCTGCTTGAAAAGGCTGCTAAAGTTTGAATCAAAAAAAATCATTCAACGTAAAGCACCAAACCTTTCAAATACTCGCCTTCCGGATGATAAATATTCACCGGATGGTCACCCGGCTGAGTCAATTGGTGCAAAATACGCACGCTCCGCCCGCTCTGGGCAGCAGCGGTAAAGACAGCATTTCGGAAGTCTTGTTTACTCACCACCTGCGAACAAGAGAAAGTAAATAAAATACCTCCCGGACGAATCTTTTCAAAAGCCTTCGCATTGAGTTTTGTATATCCACGCAGAGCATTGCGCAATGCATCACGGTGCTTGGCAAAAGCCGGAGGGTCCAGAATAATCAAGTCATACTGATCACCCATACGGTCAAGATACTTAAACGCATCTTCAGCATATGCCTGATGACGATTATCACCCGGGAAATTCAAATTCACATTTTCGTTCGTCAAATCAATTGCTTTTGCCGAACTGTCAACCGAGTGCACCAGATTTGCTCCTCCACGCATTGCATAAAATGAGAATCCTCCAGTATAACAGAACATATTCAGCACATTGCGTCCACGAGCATAGTGTTCCAGCAAAGCACGGTTCTCGCGCTGGTCAACAAAGAAGCCCGTCTTCTGCCCTTTCAGCCAGTCCACATGGAATTTTAGTCCATTCTCCATAGCCACATTCTCCGGACTGCCCCCTTTGATAAATCCGTTCTCAGTAGAAAGTAAATCTGCTTTAAAAGGCAAAGTAGTTTCCGATTTATAATAAATGTGCTGAATGGTTTCACCCATCACCTCACTTAAAGCCTGAGCAATATCCATACGGAATACATGCATCCCGGCCGAATGAGCCTGCATTACAGCCGTATGATCATACACGTCGATAATCAACCCCGGCAAGTTATCTCCTTCTCCATGGACCAACCGATACGTGTTATTTTGCGGATTTCCAATCAAGCCAAGCGCACAACGCAAATCTTTTGCCACGCGTAAACGGCGTACCCAAAACGCATGATTGATTTCCTCCTGATTAAAAGTCAATACACGCACCGCAATACTTCCTACCTGGAAATGGCCGCATGCAATAAATTCTTTCTTCGAAGTATAAACGTCAACGATTTCTCCTTCCTCCGGTTCTCCTTCCACCCGAGAGATAGCTCCAGAGAACACCCAAGGGTGAAAACGCTTCAGAGATTCCTCTTTCCCTGACTTAAGATATATCTTTGTATAAGCCATGTATCTGATTTTGTTTATTCGTTAGTTATAATCATATAATTACCATTCTGACGGAGATCCTCTAAGTATTCATAAATACGCACACACGCCCAAGCATCGGTTGCTGCATACAGTTGCTGCGCCTCGGTCAGAGTATCATTCTCCCAATTTGACAAACGCTGGCTCTTCGATATTTTTTG
Organism: uncultured Phocaeicola sp.; assembly: GCA_958434805.1. The sequence continues at coordinate 12,921 of CAUBDX010000030.1, read as the reverse complement.
CCCGAAAAGAAGCGCATAAATTTTCTGCAAACTCTTTTCTTCAATGCCGAAATGAGGAACATAATCTTGCAGTTCAACCCAATTTCCCGAACGGGGGTCTTGCTGGTTGCGCTTGCGCAATACTGCAAAATCATCCTTCAATGACAAACCGATTTTAAGCACGTCATTTTGCAGAAATTCTTCCAGAAAATCAGGCAACCCCAAATAATTCAGGCGAAACAGGAAACAAGTATCATAGGTGGAAATCTGAAGCAAAGCCACTTTATTCGACGTCCCCTTACGGAAAGAGGGACGAGTTTCAGTATCCACCCCTACCAGCACATGGGTATTTAAATAATCCACAGCCTTACGTGCCTCCACTTCTGTGTGAACCACAAAAATACGCCCTGGAAAAACAGCCTTTGGCAGACCAGCCACTATTTTCTTGTCTATTTTACTTTGCAGTTTTATCATTCGTTATGGTTTTCATTATTCATCCTCACCCATATCCAAGCCTTCATACAGCTCATCCTCCGTATAATCATCACTATACGTATCATCGTCCTCATCAACGGATGTTTCTGCACTATACTTTACATTATGCAAAGCACGCATCACATTGACCAGACGTTGCCCCCAAAATTCCGAAAAATGTTCCTGACAGATAACCAGTGCATCATTCATCGTGTGATCAAGCCCCAGCTGATATACACAAATAAAGTCCTTTAAGGCCTGATATATATCAGCTAAGCCTTCAGATATACTCTGATGGATGGGCGTATCACTGTATGCCATATCATCCAGAAAGACTTCCAGATAATCATCTTTTTCACCCAAAAGCACAGCTATAGAACTGCGGAGCTGCTCATAATCAACTTCTGTCACAAATGTTTCAGGAACAGAAAACTCATCTATGCGCTCACATTCAGGCAGTAACGAAACTTTCAGATAAAGCAAAGGAAGCAACTTTAAAGCTTTATCAACAAAATCACGGCGTTTCAACTGCGAAACACGCTCCAGAAAGCCACACATCTCTGCAGCTACAGTCACAAACTCCACCGTATTCCTGTCAAATATCGGTTGACTATTCTTTTCCATAATCTAATTAATAAGGCGCAAAGGTACGAAAAAAATTTTTCAGTTCTACTTTTATTCGTACATTTGCATGATTCTTTAAATAAATATTGATACCCTGACCCCGTCCGGAGGAATAAGTCTCCGGCAAGGACAAGAATATGAAATAGACTCACAACTGATTATGGCTAAAAACAAGACAAATTCAAAAGCAACAGAAAAACGAATAACTCCCGGGAAAATAGCAACTGCAATTAAAAGTGAAACAGCGCATTTCATCATTGGATTGCTCTGCGTAATCTTTGGAGTTTATCTTTTGCTGGCATTTTCATCCTTCTTCTTTACTGGAGGAAACGACCAGAGTATTTTGACTCACCAAGAAAAAAACGAGTTGCTTCAAACCGACAATCGTATACAAAATTATGCCGGAGCACGTGGAGCGCAACTGGCCCAATTTTTGATTAACGACTGTTTCGGAATACCCGCATTTATCATCGTCGTTTTCCTGATTGTAACAGGTATGACACTCATGAAAGCCTACCAGTTCCAATTAAAAAAGTGGTTTACAGGATGCACCGTCATTATGATTTGGGCCTCCATCGCACTCGGATTTGCCTTTAAAGGAGTTTTCGAAAATTCGTTTATCTATCCCGGAGGACTTCACGGCTACAATGTAAGCCGCTGGATTTGTTCTCAGATAGGTGCACCGGGACTTATCCTGAGCTTATTGGTCACTGCTATCCTGCTTGGCGTATTACTGACACGCCGAACCATACTGGTAGTCCGCAAAGCTTTTCATCCCACTTTGCCCAAACGCAACCAAGATTCAAACGAGACAAGCGTAAAAGAGGAGCTGTCTGAATCGTCTCCCCAACAGTCGTCTGCAGCCCAACCTGCCGGAGTAGATCAAAACACGGTACATGATGAGGAAGCTCCCATGATTAATGAGCAGGAAGAAGAGGAAGAAGAGACATACTCACAAGCGGAAGAAACCTACCAAGACACAGCCATAGAGCTGTCTTTAAAGCCGCGTGAAGAAACGGCAACCGCCCCCTCTCATGAACTTTCAAGCCATTCAAGCGACTCGGCTCAGCCGATGAAAGCCCCAAACAATGAACCGACTTTTGAAATAGACCACAACCATGCCGAAGAAGACGAAGTGACTCAAGCTGAAAATATCACCCAGCCTTATAACCCGCGCCTGGACCTAGAACATTACAAGTATCCTACACTTGACTTGCTGAATACATGCAACAACTGCGAACCCACCATCGACATGGAAGAGCAGAATGCTAAAAAAGACAATATCATCCGCGTATTGCGAAGCTTTGATATTGAAATCAGTTCCATCAAAGCAAGCGTAGGACCTACCATTACTTTATATGAAATCACTCCAGCCGAAGGAGTCCGTATTTCTAAAATACGTAATTTGGAGGATGATATAGCCCTCAGTCTTTCAGCACTGGGAATACGTATCATTGCTCCCATCCCCGGAAAAGGAACGATCGGTATCGAAGTTCCTAATGCCAACCCGCGTATCGTGCCTATGAGTTCGATTCTGGCAAGCAAGAAATTTCAGGAAACCACTTTTGAACTTCCAGTAGCCCTGGGAAGAACCATTACGAATGAGGTTTTCATGGTTGACTTGGCCAAAGCCCCCCACATGCTGGTAGCCGGTGCTACCGGACAAGGAAAGTCGGTCGGTCTGAATGCCATCGTTACCTCTTTACTCTATAAGAAACATCCCAGTGAACTGAAGTTTGTCATTATTGACCCTAAGAAAGTGGAGTTTGCCATTTATGCACCGATAGAACGTCACTTCCTTGCCAAACTGCCTGACGGAGAAGATGCAATTATCACCGATGTCACCAAGGTGGTACAGACACTGAACTCGCTCTGTATAGAGATGGATACCCGTTACGACTTGCTGAAAAAAGCCGGTTGCCGAAATATTAAAGAATATAATGCCAAGTTCACCAGCCGGCAACTGAACCCGGAAAAAGGTCATCGGTTCATGCCTTATATCGTGATTATCATTGATGAGTTCGGAGACTTGATTATGACTGCAGGCAAAGAAGTGGAATTACCTATCTGCCGTATCGCCCAGCTTGCACGAGCTGTAGGTATCCATGCTATCATTGCTACCCAGCGTCCTACAACCAACATCATTACCGGAACGATTAAGGCAAACTTCCCTGCACGTGTGGCATTCCGTGTGGCTTCTATGATGGACTCACGCACCATCCTTGACCGCCCGGGAGCTCAGCAGCTGATCGGTAAAGGAGACATGCTTTACTTACAGGGTAATGACCCGGTGCGCGTACAGTGTGCTTTTGTCGACACACCCGAAGTGGAAAAAATTGCGAACTATATCAGCCGCCAGCAAGGCTATCCTACTGCTTTCATGCTACCCGAATATGTAGACGAAAATGCAGAGCCCAGCGGATCGGCCGATGTAGATATGAACCGGCTTGACCCTCTGTTTGAAGAAGCAGCCCGTCTGCTGATTTACCACCAGCAAGGTTCAACCTCACTTATCCAGCGTAAGTTCTCTATCGGATATAACCGTGCCGGACGCATCATGGACCAGCTGGAGCGGGCTGGCATTGTAGGTCCTGCCAATGGAAGTAAAGCACGCGAAGTGCTTTGCATGGACGAGAATGACCTTGAAATGAGAATGAGCAATTTAAAAAACTGATCACAATGAAACGAATCTATACCCTGCTTTTCCTTTTTCTTTCTGTATGCACCTTATCGGCTCAGCACACAGACAAGGCAAAAGAGATACTGGAGAAAACCACTCAAGCTTATCGTCAGGCAGAGGGGATAAGTATTGTTTTCGGAGGAAGCCAGCACGGAAAACTTCTACTTAAAGGAGAAAAGTTCCACTTGATAACAGATGAAGTAGAAACCTGGTTTGACGGAACAACCTTATGGAGTTATTTAAAGAAAAATGAAGAAGTCAATATTTCTACTCCAACCCCTGAAGAGTTACAGACCATCCATCCGTATGCATTGATTTCTATGTGGCAAAACGGATTTAACTATCACTACAAGGGAACTGCTACTCACAAAGGAAAGCAGGCGCAGGTAATAATGCTGCACCCAAGCAGTGAGCAAGAATTAAAAAGCATTACGCTCGCAATAAACAAGGCATACGAACCCTTGTATATTGAGATAAAAGCAAAAGGAGGACAAGATCAAAAGTTTGAAGTCCACTCATACCGGTCGCATCTGAACTTGCATGATAACGCTTTTCGTTTCAATACGAAAGATTATCCCCATGCTGAAATCATAGATTTGCGATAATTTCTATTAAAATTGGCAAGACATCAATAAAATAAAAATAAATAATAAAAGCGAAATAACAATGACAACAGAACATGTAAAATGCCTGATTATCGGTTCAGGCCCTGCCGGATATACGGCAGCCATCTATACCGGACGAGCAAACATCGCTCCGGTGGTTTATGAAGGATTACAGCCGGGCGGTCAGCTGACTACAACCACTGAGGTGGAAAACTATCCCGGATACCCGGAAGGAGTTACCGGTCCGGTGCTGATGGACGATTTGCGCAAGCAAGCCGAACGCTTTGGAGCAGACATCCGTAACGGACTTGTCACCAAAGCCGACTTAAGCCAAGCTCCTTATACATTCATCATTGATGAAGAAAAAGAAATCACAGCCGATACGGTCATCATCTCAACCGGAGCAACTGCCAAGTACTTAGGCTTAGACGATGAAAAGAAATATGCCGGAATGGGAGTCAGTGCCTGCGCTACATGCGACGGATTTTTCTACCGCAAGAAAACCGTGGCTGTAGTAGGTGGTGGAGATACTGCATGCGAAGAAGCCGTTTACCTCGCCGGATTGGCAAGCAAGGTATATTTAGTAGTCCGCAAACCATTTCTACGCGCCTCTAAAATCATGCAAGAACGCGTGTTGACTCATCCTAACATCACTGTATTGTTCGAACATAATGCCGTAGGATTATACGGAGAAGGAGGAGTAGAAGGTATGCACGTGGTAAAACGTATGGGAGAAGCCGATGAGGAACGTTACGATGTAGCTATCGACGGATTTTTCCTTGCCATCGGCCACCAGCCCAACTCCATGCTATTCAAGCCATGGGTGAAAACCGATGAAGTAGGTTACATCTTAACCGAAGACGGCAGCCCGCGTACAGGCATACCGGGCGTATTCGCAGCCGGCGACGTAGCCGACCCGCATTACCGCCAGGCTATCACCGCTGCCGGCAGCGGATGCAAAGCTGCTATCGAGGCTGAACGCTACCTTTCTGCAAATGGATTATTATAATTCAAAAATAATAAATTAACTACTTATGAAGAAAATGATTACACGGGCATGGGCTGTCCTTATGCTGATAGCAGGAGGGCTAAACGTTGCCTCTGCCCAAGAAGTTCCTCCATTGCCTACCGATTCAAAAGTACGTATCGGAAAACTGGATAATGGTCTTACTTATTATATCCGCCACAATGAACTTCCGGAAAAACAAGCCGATTTCTATATTGCACAGAAAGTAGGTTCTATCTTAGAGGAAGATAACCAGCGCGGATTGGCTCACTTTCTGGAGCACATGTGCTTTAATGGTACAACCCATTTTCCAGGGAATTCACTCCGTGAATATCTGGAAAGCATCGGTGTAAAATTTGGAGTAAACCTCAATGCTTATACCTCAATTGACGAAACAGTTTACAATATTTCAAATGTTCCGGTAATCCGTGATGGGATTATTGACTCTTGTCTGCTCATCCTGCATGACTGGGCTGACGACTTGACTCTCGACCCAAAGGAAATCGATAAAGAGCGTGGAGTGATTCACGAAGAATGGCGTACCCGCATGGGAGCCATGATGCGTATGTATGAACAGGTGTTCCCTGTTATGTACAAAGGAAGCAAATATGGATACCGCCTGCCTATCGGAACGATGGAGGTAGTCGACCACTTCCCTCACCAAGCTTTACGTGATTATTATGAAAAATGGTACCGTCCGGACCAGCAGGGTATTATTATAGTAGGCGACATTGATGTGGACGCGGTAGAAAACAAAATAAAAAAATTGTTCGCACCGATAGAAATGCCTGCCGATGCAGCTCCGCGTGAATATTTCCCCGTACCCGACAATGACGAACCCATCATTACCGTTGCCAAAGATAAAGAACAGGAAATGCCTTTCGTTTATCTCTTCCATAAACATGAAGTGATTCCCAACGAACAAAAAGGAACAATTAATTACTTGGCTGTAAACTACATGACTTGGGCCATCGAAAGCATGCTTAACGACCGTATAAACGAACTGACTCAGCAAGCTAATCCTCCTTTTATTCAAGGATTTATCTCAGATGACACCTATCTGCTTGCCAAGACCAAAGGAGCGTTTACCGGAATTGCCGTAACGAAAGAAGATGGTATTTTGTCTGGAACAGAAGCATTGGCTACTGAAATAGAACGTGTACGCCGCTTCGGATTTACTCCCAGCGAATATGCACGTGCTCAGGCTGACTACCTGCGCGGACTGGAAGTTGCTTATAACGAACGTGACAAACAACGTACGCAATCGTATGTCAATGAGTATGTACGTCATTTTGTTGACAATGAGCCGATTCCCGGAATTGAGAATGAATATGCCATCATGAACCAAGTAGTTCCCAATATCCCGGTAGAAGCCATCAACGCTTGGATGAAACAGCTGATCGGTGAAAAAAATATTGTACTCAGCGTATTCTGCCCAGATAAAGAAGGTATGAAATATCCTACTGAAGCTGAATTAAAGAGCATCTTAGACAAAGTACGCACCGAAGATTTGCAACCGTATGTAGATAAGGTTTCCAACGAACCGCTGCTGAAAGAAAAGCCTCAGCCCGGAAAAGTAATTAAGAAAGAAGAAGGCGCATTCGGCACCACCATCCTTACGCTAAGCAACAATGTACGTGTCATTGTGAAGCCTACTGATTTCAAGGCTGATGAAGTACAAATGGCAGCATTCAGCCCCGGAGGTACTTCCCTCTTTGATGACAAAGATGCACTTCAGTTTAAAGTAATCAATGAGGTCGCTTCATTAGGCGGTCTGGGCAACTTCAAGCAAACCGACTTAAATAAAGTACTTGCCGGAAAAATGGCATCAGCCAAGGCCTCTATCGGCACTTATACCGAAGGACTTAGCGGAGGCTGTTCTCCTAAAGACCTTGAAACGATGTTGCAGCTCATCTACTTGCGTTTTACTGCGCCACGCGTTGACCAGGAAGCATTTACTTCATACATCAGCCGCCAGAAAGCTGCCTTGGCCAATCAGGAAGCAAACCCAAGAAGCGCATTTATTGATTCAGTCAATGTAACCATCTATGACAAAAACCCACGTGTATTCAGCATGAAAGCCGAAATGATGGATCAGGTGGATTACAGCAAGATCATGGAATTCTACAAAGACCGATTCAAAGATGCCGGCGACTTTACCTTCCTTCTGGTTGGAAATATCGACTTAACTGAAGCAACTCCTTTGATTGAGCAATATCTGGGAGCCCTTCCTACTGCCGGACGCAAGGAGAACTTCGGTCCTACAAACATCCGCTTCCGCAAAGGAAAGAATGTAAACAACTTCACCCGTTCACTGGAAACGCCTAAATCAAGCGTAATCATTGTCAACTCGGGAAAATGCCAATACACGCTCCGCGACAAGCTCATGATGAGCATGATGGAACAGCTGCTTGACATTGTTTACACACAAACCGTTCGTGAAGAAAAGGGAGGTACTTATGGAGTAGGCTGCAGCGGAGACATCAACAAATATCCGGAAGAAAGAGCTGCTTTCCAAATCTACTTTGACACCGACCCGGCCCGTCGCGAAGAGATGGTAGGACTCATCCGCCAAGGTATCGACGAATTCATTGCAAAAGGTCCGAAAGCCGATGATCTGGCAAAAGTGAAAGAATACATGCTGAAAAGCTACCAGCAAAACCAGAAAGAAAACAGCTACTGGATGGGTGTGCTGAATGAGTATTACTGGAATCAGATTGACGTAAACACAAATTACGAAAAAGAAGTAAACCAGATTACAGCAAAAGACCTGAAAACCTTTGCCAAGAAGTTCTTCCGCCAAGGTAACCAGGCTGAGGTAAGTATCAATCCGAATTGATATACACATACAAAAAACGCCTTGATGTTTCAATCGGTTCATCAAGGCGTTTTAAAAAAACGTCAAGGCATTTCTTTCGATTCGCCTTGACGTTTTTTTATGACACGAGAGTAAATTAAGACAATCCCTCTATCTCTCCGTCAACAATATCGATATGCAAAGCCTGAGGCTCTTTCGGCAATCCCGGCATACGCATGATTTCACCAGCCACAATTACCAGCATCTCAGCTCCCGCATTAATTACAATATCACGCACGGCAAAGTTAAATCCATGTGCCACTCCATACTGCTTAGGATCAGTAGAGAATGAATACTGCGTCTTGGCTATACATACCGGGAAATGAGTAAAGCCTAAATCTTCAATCATTTTCAACTTCTTGCGAGCTGCCGGAGAAAACAACACCTGCTTAGCACCATAAAGTTCGCAAGCCACTTTTGTCACCTTTTCTTCTACCGAATCAGTTTCTTCATAAGCAAAACTCAACGGCTGTGAAGGATTCTTTTCTATCGTATCGACTACCAGTTTAGCCAGTTCTACTGCCCCCTCTCCTCCTTCAACAAAGGCATTGTTCACAGCAAATCCGATTCCGTTTTCCTCACAGTGCTGACGGACAAAAGCAATCTCCTCGTCTGTATCATTGGCATAGCGGTTGAAGGCCACCACAACGGTCTGACCGAATGACTGCAGATTTTCAATATGCTTATCCAAGTTTTTAACCCCCTCTTTCAGTCCTTCCATGTTCGGCTCCTTGATGTGTTCTACAGCCACTCCCCCATGCATCTTCAAACCTTGGGCAGTAGCCACAATCACAGTCAGTTTAGGCTGAAGTCCCGCTTTACGGCACTTGATGTCATAAAACTTTTCAGCACCCAAGTCGGCACCGAATCCGGCCTCTGTAATGGCATATTCGCCAAAAGTCATGGCAAGTTTTGTAGCCAGCACCGAGTTACAACCGTGCGCAATATTTGCAAACGGACCCCCGTGTACAAATGCCGGTGTATGTTCTGTAGTCTGCACCAAGTTTGGAGCAATCGCATCTTTCAGCAATACGGTAATAGCTCCTGCCACACCTAAATCTTTTACCGTAAAAGGCTTATGGTCAATCGTGAATCCCAGCAAAATATTTTCGATACGGCGGCGCAAGTCATCTTCATCTTTTGCCAGACAAAGAATAGCCATAATTTCAGAAGCCGGTGTAATATCAAAGCTTGATTCACGGGTTATCCCGTTTGTTTTACCTCCCAGCCCGGTAATGATATAGCGCAAGCCACGATCATTCACATCGAGTACACGATTCCATAACACCTCTTTCAAGGCAAAACCATTGTCTTGATTCTGGTACATATAGTTATCAAGCAATGCTGCAATCATGTTATGGGCAGAAGTAATGGCATGGAAATCGCCGGTAAAATGCAAGTTAATCTTTTCCATGGGAAGTACTTGCGCATAGCCTCCTCCGGCAGCTCCCCCTTTCATTCCGAAGCAAGGTCCCAGTGAAGGTTCACGAAGTGCACAGAAGGCACGCTTTCCAATCTTGTTCAATCCCAAAGCCAAACCGATAGAAACTGTAGTCTTGCCGATACCTGCTTTGGTAGGAGTAATAGCCGTTACCAAAATCAAGTTACTTTGCTTTACTTTTTCTTCATCTATTAACGTTTCAGGCACTTTGGCGATGTAACGTCCATAGTTCGAAATTTCATCCACGGGGATGTCATAATCACGAGCCACCTGCTTAATCTTGGTCAGCTCAATACTGCGAGCAATTTCTATATCCGATTTCATATTCTCCTTTTAAAAATTAAGTCACAAAGATAGTAAAAACTCGGCTGAAATACAGATAGATTTGAAAAGAAATCACTTTCTACGGGTAAGACCGAATGCAACCCAACAAGAACTTTGTCCAAAAGCACGTTGCTGATCCGCTATTACTCCTGCCTTTTCACTATATTTGCAATAGGATTTTAAATTTAATAGTGATGAGACTCAATAAACTTATATTGGCAGCTGCAATGATGTCATTGGCTGCATGCAGCAAGGAGGAAATCCCCGAAGTACCGAAACCGAATCAGGAACAGACCGGAAAGCCGGAGGATAAGCCGGAAGACAAGCCCGTCATTGACGAGAGCATCTGCATGAAGCTCAGCCCGACACTTCAGAACATGGTCGAAGCAAGAAGCGGAGTGATTACTCAGTGGCAGACCGGGAACAGGATGGGACTGTTTACGGAAGGAACGAACCTTGAATACACCTTCAACGGGGAGAGCTGGACTGCTGCACAGCCATACGAGGTGAAGAAGGAACAGACCGTATATGCATACCACCCCTATGTGAAAGGAGAGATAAGCACGGTGAATCCATTCATCTATTTTGATATATCCAAGCAGGAGGATGTGATGTATGGTCAGTGTACCGTGAACTCGGATTTCACGGTTGCACAGCCCGAAATGAAGCATGCGCTCTCCCTTGTCCGCATTAAAGTGGTGCGTGACGAATATCTCGGTGAGGGAGTGATTGCGGATATGGCGATGGATAATGTACCGCGTACCATTGAAATGGACTATATAAGTGGCTTGTCAGGTCCTGAGGGCGATGAAAAGATTTCTATCCCTATCGGAGGCGGATTCATGCTTGACGACGAACACCCGACAATACCGGAAGCTATTCTCCCTACATGGGGCTCAAACTATGGTATTTCCCTCTCCTTCAGTCTGGACGGGAAACGGATGGAATATGTATTCCCGGAATCTCACAGGTGGGAGATGGGGATGATTTATACCTATACCATCAAGATTAAGGGAGAATACAATGCGGCAGTCAACAGGGAAGATGTGCCCATTGATGTGCAGTACTGGAGTCAGTTCGGAAAGACGGATGACATCGTATTGAAGGAAATCGATTTCGGTGATTTTGAAAATTCATTCTGGATTTCTACCAATCATACCCAGTTCGGATATGACTGTTACCAAAACGAAGGAAAGCCGTTCGGACTGTTCTATTCGCATTTTGATTCGAATGGATTCGATGGCAGGATGCGGTTCGTGTTCATGAGACCGGGTACGGACGAGATTGTAGAGAAGTTCCAGCCCATTGACATCAAGGTGGATGGTTGGGGCGGAAAGAAGGTCCAGTGCTATGTGACTGCTGCACCGGGTACATACCAGCTCGTGCCTCTCTTTCAAAGGAAAGGAGAATCGACTTGGTTCAAGGCAAGAGGCTTTGAGAGGGAAGGAATAGATGAGGACTGGCAATATGAGGTGAAAGCTCCGGCACCTGATAACCTTCCGTCACTGAGAAATATCCTCTTGGAGAAGGAAGGCAGCAATTCAAACTTCTTTAGCTATCGTATTCCTTATAATCAGCCATTCAATGTGGTATATACCCTCTCCAACAAGGGAAAAGCTGCCCTCAAGGGAGAAATCAAGGCGGTATGGGAAAGGGAGTTTAAATCCAAATCCAACTCGTACCGACTGGGAACGAGAAGGGAGGATGCGGTCAATGATAACCAGTGGTGTGACGAAATCGGAACGGTTAAGGTGGATATTCAGCCGGGAATCCGTTATTGGAAGGGTGTCGTAGAGTGTAAGGTCACGAAGTATTATCCGAGACCTGAAATAGATAAGGTTGAATACGCAAGTCCTGTGATTCACCTCTATTGGAGGGCGGAAGGTACGCAGGAATGGAAGCTGCTCCGCCTCGATGCGGATTACCTCTTCAATAGGGATTATACGGGAGCAGACATCTGGGACGAGACGCTGAACTATATTAGTGTCGGTTTGGAAGATTGGAGAAACTGATTATTGCATTATGATTGTTGGAAAATAATTATTATAAAACCGAAGTTGAGTGAAAGGCTGAAAAGGAATTTTTAGGAAGAGAAATATTTTCCCCTATCGGGAAACTTCAAATAATAACATGGAACACGGAGAAATCATATTGTACCAGCCGGACGATTCTCTTAGATTAGAAGTGCGGTTAGATGGAGATAATGTATGGTTAAATCGTTCACAACTTGCTGAACTATTTGATCGTGATGTTAAGACAATAGGTAAACATATCAATAATGCTCTTAAAGAAGAACTGGATAATGTTCCAGTTGTCGCAAAATTTGCGACAACTGCTGCTGATGGTAAAGTTTATCAGACTGAGCATTATAATCTTGATATGGTTATATCTGTAGGTTTTAGAGTAAAATCAAGAAGAGGCGTTGATTTTAGAAGGTGGGCAAACACCATTCTTAAAGATTATATGCTTAAAGGATATGCTATTAATCAACGCCTTTCTGAGCTGGAGAAGACTGTAGCACTACATTCAGAGAAGATAGATTTCTTTGTCCGTACTTCCCTGCCTCCGGTAGAAGGAATTTTCTTTGACGGACAGATATTCGATGCATACAAGTTTGCAGCAGATCTTGTGAAATCAGCAAAAACATCATTGCTTCTCATAGACAACTATGTTGATGAATCAACGCTGTTCATGATGGGCAAGCGCAATCCGGGAGTGTCGGCCACTGTTTTCACGCAGCGCATCACTCCGCAGCTCCAGCTTGACTTGGATAGGTTCAATGACCAATATCCGCCTGTCAATATCCGTACATACAGGAACAGTCATGATCGGTTTCTGATAGTGGATGATACGGAGGTGTATCATATCGGGGCTTCATTGAAAGACCTCGGTAAAAAGATGTTCGCTTTCTCAAAGCTGAATATCCCGGCA
>CAUBDX010000029.1 GCA_958434805.1 uncultured Phocaeicola sp. | reverse complement strand
TGAGAAGCCGCCGGAACATCCGTATCACCGAACACGGCGACCTGAACGAGATCTACCGCAGGACATACAACGACACCACGCTGTACAAGCCCGTCAAGGGAGACTGGTACATCGAGTTAGACCATTCACGATAACCTGAAATGATAAACGCATGAGAGCTTTCTCGCCTTATTCCTTCCGCCCGTCCTCGAAGGCAATGGTCTTGGCAAGGAACATGCCGATGACGAACTTTGCCCCGTACCTGATCAGCTTGCGCCGCAACGCTATGAAAGTAGCCCCGGTAGTAAGCACGTCGTCCACAAGCAAGACGCACTTCCCCCTGAACCGTTCGGGATGGAACTCCAGATTGGCGGTGCGGTCTCCGTTCCCGTGCGTGCCCTTGTATTGCGCCCGGTCATAAGCGACGGTTATCGCCCCGTACCCGTCGGCTACTCCCATATCCGCCGAGAGCTTGCGGCAGAACGCCTCGTACCGGGTGCGGTGCTTCTCCCGTGTGGATGCCGGGACGGGAACCAGCACGGCACGGTGCCTGTTCTCCTGAACCGCCCGGATGCGGCTGGCGGCGATGGAGAAGAGCTTGACGAAAAGGTCGGTCTGCTCGCCGCTCTTGAAACGCCAGACGGCGTTCGACACCTTCTTCCCCTCGAAGGTGATCTTGTCGTTCCGCCGGACGGGGCAATAGTCATAAAGGTACAAACACAAGCTGCCGTCCAAGCGGAAGAATCCCTGAAAGCGGTTGTCGAGCGGAAAGAACGCCTTGCGGAAGTCATTGAAGAAAGTGAAGACAAGGATATTGTTCCAGAAACGTGCCTCGTCCTCGCTGCCGGAATCGAGCCTGTACATGAAGCCCGCCAAGTTCCCGCTCTCGTACAAGCCCATGCCGATGGTCAGGCGGCTGTTGAAGTCGGTCTGGCTGACGATGTACCAGCCGCACCGGGCGAAATGCTCCTCGTAGCCGGAACGGGTCTCCAAAAGGAAATAGAACTTGCCGTCGTCCTCGAAACGGATGACGTACTCGCAACGCAGGCGGCGTGCGATCTTGCCCAAGATGCGGCTCTCCTCCTCGATGACCGCAGGAGTGGCAAGGAAGGTGTATTGAGCGATAAAGACAGCCTCTTCCATAGTGATGATGTTTGGTCGGTTACAAATATGCGAAATGTCCGGCACACGGCAAGCGGAAAGGGCGGGAAATATGCGGAAGGGCGTGCGGATATGTAGAGCTTCTCCCTGCTTTTCACCGCCCGGAACGTGACAAGGCTACAAACGTGAAGCAAAACGAGGACAAGCGGTACGGTTTTGATACACGGACATATACAGACCGGTATATTTGCAGGGAAGTATAACCATAAAAACGTATCGGGACAATGGAAATAGTAAGCATCGAGAGAAAGACCTTCGAGGAGATGAAGGAACGGTTCGGCAGCTTCTCGCAGCACGTGAGGGAGCTTTGCGCCCGCTACCGCCCGCCCGAAAAGATGAACTGGATGGACGGGGCGGACGTGTGCGAGAAACTGGGCATCAGCAAGCGGACATTGCAGACCTACCGTGACCGGGGGCTGCTGCCGTACAGCCAGATCAACCACAAGATTTACTACCGGACGGAGGACGTGGAGGCGTTCGTGGAAGCCATGAGCCGGGAAATGACGGAGGACGAGTGAGATGGAAGTGATCACAAGGGACACGGAGGAGGTACGGGCGTACTTCGAGGCGTTGGAAGAGGGCATGAGGTACCTCGACACGGTAACGGCGCACTTCCGCCCGGCGATGAACGGCGAGGTCTATCTCACGGGCGAGGACGTGTGCAGGCTGCTGCACATCACGCCGAGGACGTTGCAGGACTACCGCACGCAACGGCTGATCCCGTACATATCGCTGCCGGGCAAGACGCTCTACCGCCAGTCGGATCTGCTGCGTATGCTGGAGGAGAACTACGTGGACATGCGCCCAAAGCGCAAACGGGGGAAAAGTCCAACATAAACGCACGGGGGTGTGCATCGGGAAATGCAGCGAAAGCAGGGACACCGCATCGGAAGTTCCTGCCTTTGCCGCATTCTGCACCGGGGGAAGGCGTCAAGCCGTTTCCCGGAGGGAGCGGCGCACCCGCTTTCCGTCCTGTCTCCTGTCCTTCTTCTCCAGCACGCTCCGCTGCATGGCGGCGAGGTTGCCGGAGATCGCCCGGAAATCGGAGCTTACCATCCTGTTGGTCACCTCGGCGTAGATCTGGGTCGTGGAAATGTGCTTGTGCCCGAGTATCTTGGAGAGCGCCTCGATGGTGCCGCCGTTGCAGAGATAGACGGTCGTGGCGAAGGTGTGGCGGCTTAGGTGGAAGCCGATCTCCTTGTGGATGCCGCAGGCTTTGGCTATCTGTTTGAGATGCCTGTTGCACACGCTGTTGCTGGGCATGGGAAAGACAAGGTCGCCTCCGGCAAGCCCTCTGTAACGTTCTATCAGCTCCTTGGCAATCTCCATGAGGGGGACGTTGCTCGACACACGGGTCTTGGTGCGCCGGGTGATGATCCATTCCTCGCCGTCGAAGTCCATGCGCTGTATCTTGTCATGGGTGAGCGTCTTTATGTCAATGTAGCTAAGCCCGGTGAAACACCCGAAGAGGAACATGTCCCGCACGAGGCTGGTCTGTTTCTTGACGAACACGGCGTTAGCCAAGGTGCGCAGCTCCTCTTCCGTGAGATAGCCCCGGTCGGTCTCCTGCATCTCAAGGCTGTACTCGCCGAAGGGGTCGGTGCGGACGATGCCCCGCCGCCACGCCTTGTCGGTCAGGCTGAGCAGGGGCATGGTGTATATCCAGAGGGTGTTGGCGCTCAATCCCTTCTCCACCCGCAGGTACTTGTCGAAATCGGCGATGATCTCCTTGGTCAGCTCCTTGTAAGCCATGTCGGTGCGCTTCTTCTTCTCCCAAAGGAAGGTCTTGAAATGGTTGTAAACAGCCAGATACTTGTTGTAGGTGGACTTGGCTCGCTGCCCTTTCTCGACCATCGCCTCAAACTCCCGGTTCATGTTCCCGAAGTCTTTGAGGATGCAGTTCTCCATCACGCCGACACCGAGGAAGGCGTTGCGCAGCTTCTCGGCGGTGACGAAATCCTCTTCCCGGAGGATGCGGTGGTAGTGGTTGGTGAGCCGGGCGGAGACCTCCTTCAGTTGCCCGTTTATCTCGTTTGCCTCGGCGGACTTGCCTTTCGCCTTGCCGTTCTCCCAGAGGTCGGGGGTGACGAACAGCTTGGTTCCCACTGCCTTGTCATCGCCGTCAACGGAGATTTTCACCATGATGGGGGCTTTTCCGTCCCGGTTTCTCACTGCGGATCTCTTGATGTAGAACGAGGTCGCAAACGTACTTCTCTTTGTTTCCATAACTCTAAAATTTTCGTTTCTAAAGGTAGTTACTTATTTCTTACCAAGAGCTATGCAAAACAAGGCAAAGCGATGAAACAGAACTTGTTATGCCGTATATACCCCGTTTCGGAACCGGTAGCTGTTTAGTAGCCGAACTTTGTCCGAAAGGGGTGTTTTCAGGCATTTTATGCCGGAGTCCGTTTCCACCCGCTCTGCATACAAGATGCTGACCTGCATTT
Organism: uncultured Phocaeicola sp.; assembly: GCA_958434805.1. The sequence continues at coordinate 35,816 of CAUBDX010000029.1, read as the reverse complement.
ATTTATGTAGAACTTTGCTTTTCTTTGCGCCTTATGCCGATTTTTCTCCCAAAAAGTAGAAAGAATAACCTCTCGCTTCACCACTTCTCCCATCTTGACGCAAAGCATTTTCAGCAGACCAGCTTCACGTTCTGTCAGCGTCTTCTCCACTCCCGAAACCAGATATCTCAATATCGCATGAGCAGCATCGAACACATAGCTCTCACCTATTCTATACGTTTCACTCTCATTTTTGGCACTTACCCCCTGTTTCAATTTCAGAAGTGCCCCGATATGCGCATCCAACTCTTCAGCCAGAAAAGGTTTCTTGATATAATTATTCACACCCAGTTCATAACCTTTTACCACATCTTTGGGTGAGACACGCCCCGAAGTAAACAAAATAGGTGTATCCCCATCCAGTTCGCGAATACGTTTCACCATCTCATAACCGTCCATTACAGGCATTTCAATATCCGAAACAATCACATCAGGATGTTGCTCTTTCCATATTTTCAACCCCTCCTCCCCATCCGCAGCAGTCGTCACTTCATAACCTCCTATCATATCTTCCAGACCACCACGGATAATGTAGCAAAGATTAGCGTCATCCTCTACCAACAACAACTTTATCATAACTTCATCTCCTATTTTTTTCCTATTTGCTCCAAATCCATTATCACTTTTCTTCCACACTGTCCAAAAACTCTTTTTGAGGCAGAGAAAGAGAAAATTCGCTATACTCTCCTTCAATACTCTCTACTTCCACCGTTCCGCCATGAGCCTCGGCAACACGGAATACATAGTTCAATCCCAATCCGAAACCAGATGCTCCGCCTTTCCGACTGCGTTCTGTAGCCGATGCACGCTCATACTTTTCGAATATACGACTTTGATCTTTCAAAGGAATACCAAAACCATTATCTTTTACCTTGATGACAACCGCGCCATCCGGTTTACAGAAAGAAGAGATAGTAATAGCAACTGAAGCCCCCGAATACTTAATAGCATTATCAATCAGATTGCTGATTGCTTCCTTCAGAAACTCACCATCCGCCACAACCGTTTCCGCTTCAAGAGCTAAACTGAAATGTACCGGCTTGTCCGCCTTAGCAGAAAACTTTTCAATCAAGTCATCCAACATACTACGTAACGAAAGCATTTCGCGAAAAAGATTCAGTTGATGATTTTCCAATTTCGAAAGTGTCAAAACCTTCTCTGTCAACGCTAACAGATGTTCACTTTCATCTTTCAAAATATGAAAAAGCTTGGCACGCTTTTCAGGACGAGTATCCAACTTACCGGTCTCTAATATTTGAATCCCCATCAAAATACTGCTGATAGGTGTTTTCATATCGTGAATTAGCGCATAAGAAAAATCTTCGCGGATCTTAGCTATTTTATTTTGACGGGCAATGATACGAATCTGATAGACAATACAACCGATAATCAATATCATCATTATCACAGTGGCAATCAATAGCAAGGTCATTTTCTGAAAGATAACCCAATAAGGATTAACAATAAAAGCCTGCAGATTTTCCGTACGCTTGCAATTAGTGGGATATAACCGAGTCTTCAGCATATCATTCCCCCTCATCCATAACGCTCGGGAGCTCTTGAGAATATTTCCCGAAGAATCAGTAATACAACAAACCACCTCTGCATCAATACCTTCCATAAGCAGGTTCGCCCGATAGATAGAATCCAAATCTGCCAAAGAAACAGATACTTCATATTTCTTTACCACAGCTTCCTGGATAGAAACATACATATTAGACATCAGCCATTGATTGGCATTATCATTCAAAATCCCGCTTTCAGCAACATCATGATCATTATCCAGCTCCACTTTCACCCCTACAATGGTATCTTGAACTGCATATTTCTTTTTCAACTCCGCTTTCAGCTCCTCCATGCGATGGAAGAGTTCTTGCATAGAAGCATCTTTGAAAACTTCATTGCTCCTAAACTGAATGCTCTCTTTCGCTAGCTTATAGGTATTGACAAGCCAAACATATTGCAAGCCGAAAATAGCCAGCAAACCAACAATTGCCATCCATCGTATATGCTTTATTTTCATATCATTACTTCCTTCAAATTCATATTAACCTAACATTAACCTACCATTAACCACGTATGAAAAAAAGTAGCTCTACTTTTGTTTCGTCAAAGTTAAAGAAAATATTAAAAACCAACGAATATGAAAAAACAAATTATTATCGGCACATTATTATTTCTAATCTCTTTGGCAGGAACAGCCACAGCACAAACTATCAGCGGGAAAGTAACAGACGCCGAAGCACATCCCATTGATGGAGCCACGGTAATATTGCAGAGCATCGACTCCACTTTTGTAGATGCCCTCATCACAGACAGTACCGGATGCTTCCGGTTCAACCGGCAACCGGCACAATATCGGTTGATATTCCAACACATTCTATACACCACCCGCCAACAAGAAGGAACGGGTAGTGATACAGGCACGATTGTCCTGTCAGGCAAAGACTATACACTGGACGAAGTGGTGATAAAAGGAGAGCAACCGCTTGTGAAGGTAGAAGAAGGAAAACTCTCTTATGATTTGTCACGACTGATCGAACATAAGGTGGTGAACAATGCTTACGAAAGTCTGCAACAACTTCCCGGTGTGCAGGAAATCAACGGTAATCTTTCACTGGCAGGAACACCCGGACTCAGCATTATCCTAAACGGTAAACCAACTACGATGAGCTATGAACAACTGGTCAATCTGTTGAAAAACACACCGGCCTCGCGTGTGGAAAAAGCCGAAGTGATGTATAGCGCCCCTCCTCAATACCATGTCAGAGGAGCAGCCATCAATCTGATTCTGAAAGGATACCGTACCGGAGAAAGCGGACTGAAAGGGGAAGTAAAAGCCGGATACCTGCACGACTACAAGAATGGTGCACAGGGTGGTCTCAACCTGTTATATACCCATCCGAAATGGAATATAGACCTTCTGTATAACACTCAATACCGCCGGCACAGACAAAAGACGAACACCTATTCCCGCCATACCCTGAACAACAAGATATATGATATCCACCAACAAGGAATCATTGACAATAAAGGAATGACGCACCATATTCGCGTAGGGGCCGAATATAAGACCAATAAAGAAAGTAACATCAGTCTGGCCTATACAAGTGCCTTTACTCCCGACCAAAGAGGCCATACAGTTTCTGATGGAAACTTTGCCACATCTGACAATCGCACCAAAGCTAACAAGCAAATGCATAATCTGGCACTAGACTATGCGTCGCCTGCCGGACTGAAAGCCGGAGTGAACTATACTTCTTACCGGTCGGAAAGCAATCAGGATTTTACTAATAAGAACAGAGAAGAAAACACCAGCCGTTTCCAAACCACGAGCGGCCAAAACATAGACCGCTGGAAAATATACATGGACCGGGAGCATGCCATAAACAATATGGGCACGCTGAGCTACGGAGCTTCATTGACCTATGCCAACGACCACAACACCCAGTTTTATCACCCTGCCGGCACTACCGGCATGGACCAACTAAATACGGACAGCCGTTACAAGGAATACACCTGTGACCTATACGCCGGATTCAGCAAAAGCATGGGAGAACGGTTTTCATTCAATGCTTCCGTAACCGGAGAGTATTATAAGATGAGCAATTATCATGCCTGGTCGATTTATCCAACAGCAGCAGTGACTTATGTGGTAGAGCCCGCACATATCCTGCAACTCTCGTTTACTTCGGACAAGACTTATCCCGATTACTGGGATTTAAGCGAAAGCACCGGATATATCAGTGGCTACGAAGAAGTTCAGGGTAATCCGATGCTGAAGCCATCAACAGATTATTCGCTCAACCTGAATTATATCCTGAAGAATAAATATATTTTCAGCATGGCCTACGACCATGAACTCCACAGGTTCGACCAACTGGCCTATCAAAGTACCGAACGGCTGGCCTTGATTTATAAAACATTGAATTGGGATTATCAGCAGAGCTTCTCAGCAACAGCTATCATCCCATTCAAAATAGGCAATCGAGCAGAGGGACGCGCTACTCTTCAAGCCGAATATCATCAAGCCAAATGTGACAATTTTTTCGATATTTCTTTTAACCACAGCAAATGGACCTGCCTAGGGATACTGCAAAACAATGTCACTCTCTCTAATCATCCCGATATCCGTATGGAGTTGACCGGCCTCTATCTGAGTCCCTCCATTCAGGGAAGCTATGCACTGAGTCATGTATGGGCTGTCAATGCCGGAATACGTTGGAACTCTGCCAATCAAAAAGCCGGTTTAGTGCTAAAAGCTGATGATATATTCAATTCGATGCAAGGAAATATAGATATCAAATTGAGAAACCGAGGACAGTATATGGATATGCACAATAATAGCTATTCCCGTCATATTATGCTGACTTTCAGCTATAAGTTCGGAAGTTACAAAGAAAAAAAACATGAAGCGGTAGATACTTCACGATTCAAGTAAAAAGTTCCCAAAAAGAAGGAAGTCTTTTTAAAAAACACTTCCTTCTTTTCCAAAAATTCCAAGGTCTTTTCGGAAAAGGTGAAAGTGTTTTTTTTGAAAGAAAGTTGTCACAAATCTCTGCCCGACTGAAGTTTGTGAAATTTGCTTTCACACATAAAACGCTCGTCTTTCACAATAAACAGCTGGCAGACAATACATTACATTCCAATTCGTGTGAAAGCAGTTTAAAACGACACTCACTCTACAGGCCGAAATGCTCGTTCTTGTTCTCGTAGGCTTCCGTACCTCTGTTCTTCTCGCCGGAATAGTTCCATTCTATTTCATCCGTATACTCTTTGCCATCGCGGGACACAACAGCCTTCAGCCTATTCTTTCCGTCACACAGCGTTACATGGTCGAAAACATAGTGCACATCGGTATAGCCTTTACGGACGCCTTGCAGCTCCCGACCGTTCAGAAAGACCTTCGGCATGCCGATATTGGAGTAGACCGTTACCGAAGTTTCCTGCTTTTCACGATCCACATTGCGCCGTTGGGTCAGGTGCAGGACAGGTTCCTTACTCCAATTCGCCTTATACCAGAAGTAGGAATCCTTCCTCGTCTTACGGTCGAAAGTCATCAGCCCTTTCATGTTACGTCCGGGGATGCCCCCACGGTCAGCCATGGGCGTAGCAAAATCAAACATATTCCATAAATAGGAAGCAATGATATAAGGATGCCTGGCTATTACACTCCACTGATATTCGTGAGTCTTTGTTTGGAAAGTCTCAGGATAATAAGGCTTGGTCCAGTTAAGGGACTGTCCCAGATATTCAGTTTGATGATAAATATTGGCATCGGCGCCATATTCGCTCAGCATCAGTTTCTCGTACGGATATTTCTCTTCCAGGCCTTCCACCCATGCATCAATATCCTGAATTTTCTTTTCGTACCATCCGAAGTACCGGTTCATACCCTGAATATCGGCATTCAGGTTCACCGGATGTTCCATGTGCCCGTAACCATTCACCGAAACCGTATAGCGGTCGGGATCTTCCGTCTTGGCAAGGTCATGAAGAGCGGCAGTCAACTGCGATGTATATTCGTGAGGATGATATACCTCATTGTGCAACCCCCATACATAGATGGAAGGATGATTGAAATTCTGACGGATCAATTCGCGAAGCTGACTTTGCGCATTCTCTGCCTCATAACCGGTGACACGGTTCACAAAAGGAATCTCGGCCCAGACAATCAGCCCCAGGGAGTCGCAACGGGAATACAAGTAATCCGACTGCTGATAATGGGCAAAACGGACGGTGGTGGCACCCACATCCATGATCTGTGCCAGGTCGAAGTCGTGGTTCTCATTCTTCAAGGCACTTCCCAGGCCCCACCAGTCCTGGTGACGGCAGACTCCATACATCGGATATTTCTCTCCGTTCAGATAAAAACCTTTACCGGCTATAATCTCATACTTACGGACCCCCAAAGGCTGGACCACTTCGTCAATCACATGCCCATCCTGCATCAGGCGCGAAACCACCTTATAAAGATAAGGGTCTTCCCGCCCCTGCCACAAATGGGGATGGTTCAGCTTGAAGTTAGCCACACAAGCCTGTATGCCGTGGGGAGTCAGCTCGATATTCTGTTTTTGGGAAGCAACCTTCCTGCCTTCCTGAGTGTAAATCGTGTTTTCGAGAACCACGGGAACAGGATGCAACGCGGCGTTATCCAATTTGACTTTTACGGCAATGTCGGCCGAACGCTTCGATACATTCTTCTGAGTGATATAAACGCCGGAGGAAGCACAATCATTAACGGCGATGCTGCTCTTGCCGGTCACGACCAGCCACACCGGACGATAGATGCCTCCATAAACGCCAAACAGGACATGGTTCACCGGAATGACGTCGGGACGGGACTGGTTGTCGGCCTTCACCACGATTTCATTATCCGAGCCGGGGTTCAGCGAAGGGCCGATTTCAACCACAAAAGCTGAATAGCCACCCTTGTGCGTCCCTGCCAACCTGCCGTTTACATACACTTCCGAACAGGCCCCTACCCCTTCAAAACGCAAAAACACACGCTTGTCTTTCAAGTCTCCGGGACAGAAAAAGTTTTTCTTGTAGTAGCCCACCCCTTCATAGAAATTATTATACCGAACCTGCATATCCCGGGCATTCCATGTATGCGGGATTTCCACTGTTTCCCATTTACCCTCCCATTGGGAAGCCGCCTTCATCGCATCGGCTGAAAAAGGGCCTTTCTTGAATTGCCAGCCCGTGTTGAAAGAGGTGACATCGCGGGCGACGCCACTACCGCAAACAAACAGACCGGCAAGCAACAGACTTACTAATTTATTCATCTATACCAAAATATTCGTTTAAACTTTGAGAATTCAATCATTGTGCCATCTTATAAATCTGGTTCCCGGCCAGCAGGAAAGCGCCTACGCCGTACACCTCTGTCATCTCGCGGGTCACTTTGCGAGGGTCGGCCCCGATGGGCTGCACATAGCCCAGCTTACCTTCCGCAGAGACAGCATCAAGCATAGCCTGCCAGCCTTTCACCACAACGGGAGTAAACTTATCCTTATCCAACAAGCCCTCGTTTATGCCGTATGCCAGTGCATAAACAATGAAACCGGTCGCACTGGTTTCGGGAGAAGGATAAGATTCGGGGTCGAGCAGGCTGGCATGCCAGTAGCCGTCCTTGCTCTGCAACTCGGCCACGCGCGCAGACAAAGTGACAAACAGGTCCTCATAGAAACGGCGGTGCTTGTCCTTTGCAGGCAAGGCCTGCAAGATTTCACTCAGTCCGCCCAATACCCAGCCATTGCCACGGCCCCAAAACACTTTCTTGCCGTTGGCTTCTTTTTTATTAAAATAGCGGGAATCGCGGTAGAAGAGATGCTCTTCCTTATCGAACAGGAAATCGTATGTGGCCCGGTACTCACGATTTAGAAAATCAACATATTTCTTATCACCGGTCATCGCATAAAGCTTGGCATACACCGGAGGGGCCATGAACAGGGCGTCACACCATGACCAACGGTCCAGGCTCTCGATACGGCTATAGTCCAGCTCCAAATTCCCTTTTGCAGGATGCCCGATCACCCAATCGGTACGGGCCAGCGTGTGCCAGATCATTCTTTCCTGACCGTATTTATTATATAAATCGAGGTACACCTGCGCCACTGCGATAAAATCGGCATGATACATCCATGACCCAAGCTGATACTGGTTGCGGCTGCCTATACGAAGCAGCCAGCGGTAATAGAAATCATAACCGTCTTCCTTTTCACTCAGTTCGGCCCAGTCAGCCATTCCCGCATAAAGGACGGCGTGGGTCCATGACACGTCATCATGTTCATGGCCGGTATTGGGATGGGCTATCTGCCAATCCGCCACTTTACGCATCATATTCTTCGTTTCCACCTTAGTAAAAGGAATCTGGGAGGAAACGGAAACGGAGAACAGCACGGCAAGTGCTGTCCCAAACAACTTATACATATAATTCATCTTTTTCATCAGGTTAAAGCATCACGATATTTATCCACGACACCGGCTGCTTCTTTTATCTGCAGTTTGATGACAAACGGTTCGCCGGGTTCCTGTGCAGGCATATCCACATTATACTCATTCCGTGCCGTCTCAACCACCTTCACCGATTTTCCATTCAGCAATGCGGCTTTCACTACCCGGGTGCCCTTCGGTGTCTTCACCGTCAGATGCTTTGAATAAGGACAATTAAAGACAACCATGTAAACATCCAACCCCTTGCGGGTGTAATATCCCCAAGGCTGTTTCTCCCAACCGGCATAGTCGCAACCATAAATGCATTGGCCATTCTTCTTCATCCAAGCACCGATGGATTTAGCCAGTTCCTTTTCTTCCGAACGGAAATCCCCATCCGCCTGAGGACCGAAGTTGACAACCATATTGCCACCCATGGACACGGCATGAACGATACGTTCGAGCACCTCCACCGGAGTCTTGACATAACTGAGAGACCAGTCTTTATGGTATCCCCATTGGTTTTCGGGTACCGTCATACAGGCTTCCCAGTCCCAGCGGGTCACTTTCAAGTCCTTCACCGGGTCGGGCAAACGGCGTTCGTAACCGGATTCATAATCTCCCATCAAATGACCGTTGCTGTCAAAATGACGTTTCCCGTAGTCATCGGCACGCAAACGGCTGTTGATGGTCACGCCCGGAAGCATCTCCTTCAGCATACGCTCCACATGGGCCGTCCACCAACCGTTCTTCTTGATGCTGGCATCCCAGGTGCCGTCAAACCAGAAGTCCTTTACCGTCGGATAAAGGGTTGCAAGCTCCTTCAGCTGATTATCCGTAAACGTCAGAAAACGGCTGAAAGCAGCGCTGTCCTCGGGTGTCTTCACATCATAACGCCAGTCCGGGTGGCTCCAGTCCATCACAGAGAAATAGAAATGTACGTCAATGCCCTCATCGTTATACGCCTTTACCATTTCCCCCAAAAGGTCTTTCTTGTATGGGGTATTGGCCACTGTGTTTTCTGTATACTTACTGGGCCAGAGGCAAAAGCCTTCATGGTGCTTGGTGGTGATCTTCACATAACGAACTCCCATCTCCTTGGCCATCTTTGCCCACTTCCTGGCATCAAACTTCGTCGGATTCCACTGTTTCATCAACTCCAGCCACTCGCCTGACGGAACTTTTGCCCATGACTTGAGCCATTCCGCAGCACCCGGATAGACTTTCCCGTTCCATTCACCACCGGGAATGGCATAAAGCCCCCAATGGATAAAAGCGCCCAAACGGTTGTCCCGAAATTTCTGCATATCCGCGTCATAACGTTTACCCAAACGATCGGCACCATAGTTCAAAGGAATTTCCTGTTCGGCAGGTAATAATTTATGACCGGGCTGAGCGGAAACCCCTGCCGACAATAAAGAAAAGAAAATAAAAGTCTGTAAGAATTTGTTTTTCATATTTAAATAATAGGGTTATTAATGCAGTCTTCATATTAATAATAAACATGGCAAAAATAACAAAAACGGTAGAATGACACCAACCAATATTGTTGTTATTACCTACACAAATTGTCTATATAAACTATAAAATTATAAGATTATGTTCTAATGACAGGTTTATAAGTTATATAAAAAAGTCCCTTGATTAAACAGCATTAAAATACAGAATTTAACAAGGGACTTTTATTCTTCAATAGAAAAAATTAGTCATTAGGTCTATCCATAGGTTCAATGTTATTTTCCCAACCATCGTATCCTGGAGTCTGATTAATATGCCCCTCTACATTTGTTGAAGTGGCTTTTAATGCAATAGGCCACAATACATGATATGGCTGCATAGTATAAGTTAACCCATAGGCATTTTTCACTCCTTTATTATAAAACTCCGTCAGTGACATAATTCTATCATAGAAATAATTTTCCGTCGAGAATTTATCTAATGAATAAGTCTTTCCATTATCCGCAGGTATGCCAGTTTTAGCATAAATATAAGCAATACGAGTCAGTTCACACTTACGAGGTTCTTCATAGAATAACTCACGAGCACGTTCATCCAAGACCTGTGATATAGATACTTCGCTAGCCGTAATAGGACGGGCACCTGCACGTTCACGTACCTTATTAATGTCAGCAGCAGCCAAGTTTTTCTCACCTTTCCAGACATAAGCTTCTGCTCTCAACAAATATGTTTCAGCTAAACGAAAGACATACCAATCAGCCCAACCTCCACGCCACCAATTTGCCTTTTGATCAGCTACATTAGTCTTATAATGAGGCCAATCCACCCAACAGCGAATTGTATCAGCAATCAAACATTCTCCTTTATCATTATACATTTGTAAAGGTTTTCCATACCATTCGGATGTACCTTTTAGAGCAGGATTATTATATTTCAAATCTGTCATTTTCATCCAATTTCCTGGAGCGTGACGTAAATCCGTATCATCCAAAGTCCATATCATATGTGTAGCATACCATGTTTGACGCAACGAACATACTCCACGACCATATTCCAACAAATAAGGGTTCTTTGTTTCATTATTATCCACAAAAGCGCTCTTTCCATCAGGGGTACTAACCTTCCCTGAAGCCGTAAACCAAGGCAAAATCTGACGTTTAATTTCCAGACCGGCAGCAGAACGAGCATCAGTTTGAGCATAGTCATCTAACACAATATACAGAACTTCCTTATTTTCAGGCAAATGTTTATTTTCAGATTGATGTAAATCCCAAATAACATTTTTAGTAGGATCATTTTTATCTACTCCAAAACGATCAGTCATCAAATAATGTACACCATCATTAATTACTTTATTTGCTGCCTCTATCGCTGCATCAAAATCACCCAAAGCCAAATTTATCTTAGCTAATAAATGATAAGCAGCCGCCTGACTTACTTGTCCAACATATACACTGTTTGAAAGGTAAGCTGCAGAATTCTCCAAATCTTCTTTCAGTTGTTTTAAGATTACCTCGCGTTTCGTTGTATAAAAATCATAGCGTGGCGAAGTTACCTCGTTCACGATAAAAGGAACATCTCCATATTGATGCACCAAACGATAGTAACGATAAGCCCGATGAAAATAAGCCAAAGCTTCCACCTCTTTCCGTTGCTCCTCGTTCTCATACTGTGCAGTAGTTGCTCTATTCAACAAAGTATTGGCGTCTTTAATACCTTTATATAAATATGTCCAATAGTTATTAATCTGAGACGCATTTCCACTCAGGCTTGCACTCGGTGTTATCAAAGCTGTCAAGTCAACCGGTACATTATTAGCATCAGTACGCCCATTTACTGCCATTTCCGAAAACCAATATTCAGAAAGAATACAAGGTTCGGCCGAACCTGAAGTCGGGTAAAAGTCAAAGTAACGAACATCGCGGTTTAACATATCTGTTGCCGACTTTAAACCCGCATAAGTATCAAATGTATTTTCTGGTGTAAAAAAAGACAATGGTTTTGGATCCAGCCAATCCGAACAACTAGCCAACATCACTAACCCTAACGCACCAGCACAAAATGTTTTCACTTTTATTGATTTCATATTTCTTCTATTTTACAATGTCATATTAAGTCCAAACAATAAAGTTCTAGGAGTATTAGCATCACTATTTTCCGGATCACCTGCTGACCATCCCGAGATTACTCCTACATTCTTTAATGTCAAATTCACACTCAAAGCCTGTATTTTCAGTGGTTGAATCATTGTTTTAGGGAAAGTATAACCAACCGAAATATTGTCAAAGCGCAAGAATGATGCATTCTGATAAATATTATAAGATACACCACCGGGAGAAGTTGCTTTTAAACGAGGGTAATCATTTATCGGATTATCAGGAGTCCAATACTCACGTACTATAGAATTAGTTATATTCAACAAAGCATTCGAGTTAGTAAAACGAGACATCGTTTTTTTATGCCCTAAATAAGAATACATACTGAATGATACATTCCAATTTTTAAATAAAGTAAATTCATTACGCATATTCCAACGTACTTTTGGAGTCGTATTACCTTGGAATACCTTATCGTCATTATTGAACTTATAATTATTGTCTACATCCAATAATTTGGGATCACCAGGCTGTTGCTTATATTTAGCAGCCTCCTCCGCTTCATTTTCTTGCCATACTCCAATAAATTTATATCCCCATATTTCATCTAAAGCATGTCCTATGAAATAACCATTAGTAATATCATCTGCTTCTTTTTGTCCAATCACATTACCCTCATCATCCTTAATATCCTCCATAATACCATACAAATGTTTAATGGTATTCTTATTGTATGATAGATTTAAAGTTGTTCTCCAAGTTAAGTTCGGCTTATTAATATTAGTGGAATGCAATGAAAGCTCTATACCTTTATTATTAATTTCACCAATATTTGACGTTACGGAACTATAACCAATTAAACTAGGCAATTGACGATTATTTAAAAGGTCATTTGTTTTTTTATTATATAGATCAATACTACCACCTAAACGGCCACCAAGTACCGTAAAATCCAACCCAAGATTCCAAGATTCCGTATTTTCCCATTTCAATCCGGCATTTGCCATATTATAACAATAAAACGTATTAATAGGAATTAACTCACCTGTATTGGGATCATAATAAAAATATTTACGAGGAGATAACTGCATCAATGCTGCATATTCACCGATAGACCGATTACCATTTTTACCCCATGACACACGTAATTTCGCATATTCCAACCACTCAATCTTATCCATAAACGATTCTTCTGAAAACACCCAACCTAATGCAACAGAAGGAAAAACAGCATATGGGTTGGCTTGTCCAAAAGCTGAATACCCATCACGACGAACTGTCCCGGTTATCATATAACGATTATCATAAGAATAATGCAAACGTCCCATCAAAGCAGCTCCTGTCCTATATGTATCATTAGCTTCAACTACAGGAGAAGTACCAAATCCAATACCGGATGAACCTAAATTATCACTTGGCTGAAAAGCAGAGTTTTCACTGGTATTTGACCAATATCTCCGTTTTTCCCAATTTAACAAACCTGTAAAATCAAATGCATGCTTTCCAAAATCCTTTTTCCACTTCAACATATTATCCCATTGCCAATAAAACAATGTTGTATTTTGGCGCTGCACATAACCTCCTTCATCTTTATAAGCCGGATGATCCGCAGAACGATGATAAGCATAGTTTGTCCACTCAAAACGAGGAGAGTAAGTTGTCTGTAATGAAAATCCCAATGGCAAATCTGCTTTCATGAAAACAGATGCATTCAAATTATAAATATCATTGCGCTTATCTGTATAGGTTTGAGAGATCAATGGATTAGTCGCATTATTATTATCATTTGGATAATATTTAGGAGTAACCCCATCCTCTTCATATACACTTCCAAACGGAGACAATGAAGTATATGAATTATCACGTCCTATATAGCCTTCATTCCTTACAGTAAACTGTGTATTCAGCCCATATGTCAAAAAGCCAGCAACTTTATTTTCCACATTCACGCGAGCACGAATAGCACTATATCCGCCGCCTTTAATATTACTTTCATTTTTTACATAATTCAAAGAAGAGTAATAAGACATTTCTTCTTTCTTACCAGCAATGCTTACTGTATAATCTTGGCGGAAAGCAGCATTTTGATAAATCCAATCCTTCCAATTTACCTCATTACCAGACATATAGTTTTGAATCTCAATATCATTATATTCCAGGCGTTGCATCCAAACCTCAGTAGGATCACCTGTCGCGCCATCCATCCATGCCTCCAGTTCTGCTCCCGACAAATTTTCAGGACTATCATAACGACCACTTGCAGCATCCGCACTATTGATACTCTTAATTACATCTCTACGAAAATTTAAATAATCCTTTCCCTTATAAACATCAGGTAATGAAGCAACAAAAGAAGCACCTACCGTTGCATTGAAATTAATTACCGGTTTCTTTGAAGAAGTTCCTTTTTTTGTTGTTATCAAGACGACACCATTAGCAGCTTGTGCACCATATACCGCAGCCGAACTAGCATCCTTCAAAACATCAATTCGCTCAACATCATTAGGATTAATATCTGTCATTTGTCCCGGATAAATCACGCCATCCAATACAAGCAAGGGAGATGTGCTCGCAGAAATTGTACTTTTACCACGAATCATCATACTTGTATTCCCTTTTGCATCGGTCTCCATACCAACAGCCAAACCCGCAACACCGGAGCGCAACATATCTTGAATAGTCTGACGCTGTTCTTTCTCCATGTCTGTTGCTTTCAAAGAATTAACGGCACCTGTCAAATCCTGCTTTTTCATCGTACCATAACCTACAACAACAACTTCACTCAACATTTGAGAGTCTTCTTTCAGTTTAATAACAGCTGACTTATTGCCTGCTTTCACTGTTTGTGATGTATAGCCTATATAAGAAATCTGCAAATTTGCACCTTCTGGCGCCTCCAACGAATATTCACCATTAAAGTCTGTAATCACACCTGTAGTAGTACCTTCAACCACCACATTGGCTCCAATAACAGGCTCATTATTTTCATCCAAAACTGTTCCTCTGACTACAATAGGCTTTCCTGTCGTTTTTTTAGTCTTCTTACCAATTAATGCAATCTGAGTATTAGTTATTTCAAACTGAATTCCCGTATGCTTCAGCATCGTTTTCACAGCTTCTGCTATACTTGAATTACTAACGTTCAAACTTACTTTTTGATTACTATTCACCTGAGTGGCGTCATAAAAGAAAGTATAACCACTCTCCTTCTCAATACGCGCCATAGCCTCTGAAAGAGGAATATTTTTGAAGCTAATCGTAACAAGCTTATCTTTCACTTGTGCATAAATTGAGCTTCCGCAGAAATATAAAAGCATTAAAGTTGCTAGATATTTTTTTAAATTCATATATTTGTGAGTTAAAGTTAACTATGGAATATTCGCTGTAACCTTTTCAGTAAGAAAACCTAGACCGTTTTCTTTTTACAGACTCATATTCCTGTTAATAATAAAGTTATTAAACTAGGGGGAGGGGGGCTTTATACACAGTTTCCCCTCTTTTCTTTGGACTTATTTTTTGTCGTGTTTCATAGGCTTACAATTAAAGGTTTATACTTAAATATTCTTTCACTACAATCTTCAATTCATTTTTTGGAGGATATGAACAATCGATTTTTTTCATCAAATGTATATTCTATCGGATTTATCCGAGACATGATTCGTAAAATCTCCTCAAGAGATTCGTTACGTAATGTAAATGTGTAATGATATGAATCTTTCAATAAAGGATCTATAACTATCTGTATTTGATACCACTTAGCCAAGAAGCGACAGATATCCCCTAGAGACTTTTGTGAAAATACAATTTGGTCTTCAGCCCAAGAACTCATAAAAAAGACATCACCTTCTGTTACAGACAGTTGACAATCTCTTTTATTAAAAGTAGCTAATTCTCCGGGACGTAGCATCTTACTTTCTTTTTCTGTCTCCAATTCAACAGAACCTTCCAACAAACTTACTACCGTTATATTGGAATGCGAAAAAGACTCCACATTAAATTTTGTTCCATGAACTATAACTTTCATACCCTCCGTTTGCACAATAAATGGCTTAGCTGGATCATGAACAACATCAAAATATGCTTCTCCTTCAACATTCACAACCCTATTAGCTAATTTATAATCGGTATCATAAGTCAAAGAAGTATTTGTATGCAACCAAACTTCCGTACCATCCGGCAATGCAATTTTAGATTTTCCACTCAAATTAGTATAGTGCTGAGTACTTAATTCCGGGCGACCCAAATTTATACCTATATATAATGTACAAGAGAGAGCTATAAGCAAAAAAACAGAAGCAACAGCAGCATAGCGTTTGAAAGATACAGAACGAGTCTTATGAACAGAAGGTTCAGCTTTTACCTCTGTAGTCTTCATTCGTTTCGATAATTCTTTCCAATAATAATTTGTATCGAGAGTGTAATTAATAGCATTTTCCTGTACCTTTTGCCACAAAGTTTGTAACTCCTCAAAAATTACCCTATGGTTATCCTCAGCCAACCACACGGTCAAGTCGTGTTCTTCTTCAGCTGTAATATCGTGTTTCAGCTTTTGAATAATTAGATTCCAGGGTATTTCTTTTTTCATTTCGTATGTCTTTTTAGCTTTTTACAACCGTATGACACATCAAAATGAAATAACCCTTATTCAAAAAAGAGTTTTTTTTAAAAAAGATAGATATATTTTTCGTCCAAGAAGTTCTTTATTAACTTTAAAGCTTTAGTTATCTGAGCTTCTACCGTTTTTATTGAGATTTGCATTTTTTCTGCTATTTCTCTATTTGAGAGGTTTTCATGCCGACTATATTGAAAAACCTCCCGACATTTATCGGGTAATGCACAAATAGCCTCCATAATAAGATGTTGCAATTCCTCCATTTCAAGAGCCGAGATATCTTCATCTCTTATTTCCTCTTCCACTTCTTCAAGACGAAGCATTGAACGATTGTCACGCAGATAATTTAAGCACCGGTTGCGGGCTGCCTGAAAAAGGTATGCTTTAAACGAAAGAGTAATATTTATTTCATTTCTATGTTCCCAAATATGAACGAAAAGCTCTAATATAAGCTCTTCAGCATCTTGGGTATCTGATACATAGACATGCGCAAAACGACATAACGATGCAAAATAAGTATCAAATAAATACTTAAACGCTTGCTCATTACCGCTTTGAATGAGTTTCAATAACAATATATCGTCATTAATGCTCATAAAATAATTATTGAACGCAAAGATAGGAATTAAATAAGAGAAAGCCGCCTGAAAGATAATACTTATCTCACAAACGGCTCTTATTATTATACCTTAAACTAGATTACAACCGAATTGCTTTCATAATCTTCTCCAAGGCTCCGGAATTATTCTTCACATAATCTCCGGCTGCATTTCCCGCCTGCTGCAAATAGCTGTTATCAGTCAGGAATCTATCCATCAAACGTTTAAATTCCTCATAATCATTGATTTCAAACCCACCCTTCTTTTCTAAAAGATGTTGAGCCTCACGGAATTTCTTATTGTTCGGACCAAAAATAACCGGAATGCCGTACACAGCTGCCTCAAGCACATTATGAATACCAACTCCAAATCCTCCACCGATATACGAAATTTCCCCATAACGGTAAATGGATGAAAGCAACCCATAACAATCAATAATCAGGCAATCGGCTTTCGATACATTTTCTGCTGTTGCCTCTGTATAACGGACACAAGGACGCTTTACCTTCTCCATGATTTCTTTCAAATGGCTGTCACTCACCACATGAGGGGCTATGACCAACTTCATTTCGGGGTGTTCATTAAAGTACCTGATAAAAATATCTTCATCAGGTCCCCACGAACTACCGGCAACAAAAGTCTTAGAATTTCCTTTAAATGCTTTTACCAAAGGGAGATCCTTGGCAACAGTGCAAATATCCAATACCCGATCAAAACGAGTATCACCTACAATCGTTACATCAGTAACACCGATACTTGCCAACAGTTTTTCAGAGACTTCATTCTGCACAAATAAATGTGAAAAAGTCTTCAGCACTTTACGGTAATCCTTACCATACCAACGGAAAAAAATCTGATTCGGGCGGAATATAGACGAAACACTATAAACCGGAATACCTTTCTTATAAAGTGTATTCAAATAATTCTGCCAAAATTCATACTTTATAAAGAATACCATACAGGGATTCACCATCTCGATAAAACGCCTCACATTACGAGGTGTATCAAAGGGCAGATAACACACAATATCAGCCCCTTGATAGTTTTTTCTCACTTCATACCCTGAAGGAGAAAAAAAAGTCTGCAATATTCTATACTCAGGGTGCTCCTTACGAATACGCTCAATTAATGGACGTCCTTGTTCAAACTCGCCCAAAGATGCTGCATGAAACCAGATATAACGGGCATTCCGGTCAATCTTGTCACGCAGGATATCAAATACCTCCCGATGACCTTTCACCATCTTGGCAGGCTTGGAGCTGAACAATGCAGCCAGCTTAACCCCGAATAGATAAATATAGATGACTAGATTATAAATCATGATTCACGGTATTACTTGAGCACTTCCACAGCCCGGCGAATGCGTCTCAATGTTTCTTCTTTTCCTAAAACAGCAGAAATATCAAACATGTGCGGCCCTTTGCCCTCGCCTACCAATGTCAAACGGAAGGCATTCATGATATTGCCCAAATGATAACCTTTATCTTCTATCCATTTCATTACTACCTTTTCCTGATTCTCCAATGAGAAATCATCCAATGCTTCCAATACATCGGCAAGCTCCAACATACGCTCGGGAGAGTCTTCTTTCCAGCGTTTCTTGGTAGTCTTCTCATCGTACTCCATCGGAGCGACAAAGAAGAACTTGCAGGTTCCCCACAAATCTTTAATGAAACTAACGCGGTCTTTCATCAATCCCACCACTGTTATCACCTTATCCATAGGAGCCTCTATGCCGTTTTCTTTCAGGACAGGCATAAACAAAGCCGCTATTTCAGCATTGTCTTTCTTCAATATATATTCGTGATTAAACCACTTTCCTTTTTCAAAATCAAATTTTGCACCGGCCTTACTGCAATGGCTTAAGTTAAACAATTGCACCAATTCATCCAATGACATGATTTCTTGGTCATTACCCGGATTCCATCCCAACAAAGCAAGGAAATTGATAACAGCTTCAGGCAAATATCCCGACTCGCGATATCCGGATGATACTTCTCCGGTTTTAGGATCATGCCATTCCAATGGGAATACGGGGAAACCAAGACGGTCACCGTCACGCTTACTCAGCTTTCCATTTCCATCCGGCTTCAACAATAACGGCAGGTGAGCGAATTCAGGCATCGTATCTTCCCAACCGAAAGCACGATATAACAATACATGTAAAGGAGCAGAAGGCAACCATTCCTCTCCACGAATAACATGAGAGACTTCCATTAAATGATCATCCACGATATTTGCCAAATGATAAGTAGGCAACTCGTCTGCAGATTTATATAATACTTTATCATCAAGAATGGACGAATTTATCACCACTTCACCACGAATAATATCATGTACATGAACATCTTCATTAGGTTCTATCTTAAAACGTACCACATACTGTTTTCCTTCTGCTACCAATGCATCAACTTCTTCTTTCGACATTGTCAAAGAGTTGCGCATGGTCATACGGGTTGAAGCATCATACTGAAAGTTAGGAATCTCCTTACGTTTCGCATCCAACTCTTCAGGAGTATCAAAAGCAATATAAGCTTTGTCGTTATCCAACAAGACTTGCACATATTTTTTATAAATATCGCGACGTTCAGACTGACGATACGGACCGAAATTACCACCAAAACTTACGCCTTCATCAAACGTAATCCCCAACCACTTGAACGATTCGATAATGTATTCTTCCGCTCCCGGAACAAAACGATTTGAATCGGTATCTTCTATACGGAAAATTAAATCTCCACCGTGCTGACGAGCAAACAGGTAGTTATACAAAGCAGTGCGCACACCACCAATATGCAACGCTCCCGTTGGACTCGGAGCAAAACGAACTCTTACTTTTCTTTCTGACATTGTTGTTTTATATAAAATACGCCGCAAAATTAATCTAAATTTCCCGATTTTTTCGTATTTTGCGCGCAAAAATATACGATTATGAAAAGTTTAAAGACCGGTAAACGGTTTTCATATAAAGATTTGCTGTATAAAAGCCTCATTTTCATTGCCACAGTGTCAGTTATAGTTTATTTTTTGCCCAATGAAGGCAAATTTAACTATCAATTTGACATCAACAAACCATGGAAGTACGGACTATTACAAGCATCGTTCGATTTCCCCATTTATAAAAATGACATGCAGGTGCAAAAAGAGCAGGATAGTATTCTTGCTACTTACCAGCCCTATTTCCATATAGAAAAGAATGCGGAAAAAGAGATGATTGAGAGACTGAGAGAAGACTACAACAAAACACTTCGCCATTCCTTGCCCGGCACAGATTATATAAGATACATAGAGCGCATGCTGAAAGAGATGTATAGAAATGGAATTATTGCCGGTAATGACCTCACCCGAATGGAAGAGGACAGCATCACTGCCATACGAACGGTAGAACAGAATACGGCCACAAGTCGGCCGGTCGGTCAGTTATATACTGTAAAAGATGCTTATGAATACCTGCTGAACGCCGATACCACCCATTACAAGAAGAAGGTTTTGCAGCAGTGCAACTTAAATAATTATATTACTCCAAATCTTATTTATGACGAAGCCAAATCTGAAGCAGCACAGAAAGACCTGCTATCCAATATTTCCTATGCAAACGGTTTTGTCTTAAACGGTCAAAAAATTATAGACCGCGGAGAAATTGTAAACGAACAGACCTACAATATATTAGAGTCTTTACGAAAAGAATGGGAAAAACGCAGTGATTCTTTACAAGAGAAACGGCTGACACTGGCCGGACAAATACTCTATGTCGGCATCTTCCTGTTTTGCTTCATGGTCTATTTGGATTTGTTCCGTGCCGATTATTATGAGCGCAAAGGCAGTTTAAGTTTGCTTTTCGCACTGATAGTGCTATTTCCGGTTATCGCCTCCGTCATGGTATCGCAAAGTCTATCCAGTATTTATATCGTTCCTTTTGCGATGATACCGATTATAGTGCGTATCTTTCTTGACTCGCGAACGGCATTCATGGCTCACGTCACCATCATCCTGCTCTGTTCCATCACATTGCGTTTCCCTCATGAGTTTATTCTCTTGCAGGTGGTGGCGGGCATGGTATCTATCTATAGCTTACGCGAATTATCACAACGCTCGCAACTTCTGCGAACGGCTTTGGTAGTTTTTGCCAGTTATGCATTGTTGTATTTTGCTTTTGAGCTGATTCACGAAGATGATTTGACCAAGCTGAATACACGTATGTATATCTACTTTATGATAAATGGCATTCTACTGCTGTTTGCTTATCCGCTGCTGTTTATTTTGGAAAAGACTTTCGGCTTTACTTCCAATGTTACGCTGGTAGAGCTTTCCAATATCAACAACAGCTTACTACGCGAGATGTCGGAAATAGCTCCGGGCACTTTCCAACACTCCCTTCAGATGGCTAATCTGGCAGCAGAAGCAGCCAATAAAATCGGTGCAAAAAGCCAGTTGGTTCGTACAGGAGCACTTTACCATGATATAGGTAAAATGGTAAACCCCGCCTTCTTCACCGAGAACCAGTCGGGAGTAAATCCGCATAAAAGCCTCAACTATGAACAAAGTGCGCAAGTTATCATCAGCCATATCACAGATGGCTTAAAGCTTGCCGAGAAACATAATCTGCCTAAAGTCATTAAAGACTTTATCAGCACGCACCATGGAAGAGGACTGACTAAGTACTTCTACATTTCCTATAAAAATGAGCACCCTGACGAAGAAGTGGATGCCGAAAAATTCCGTTATCCGGGTCCCAACCCATTCACCAAGGAGCAAGCCATCCTAATGATGGCCGACTCCGTAGAAGCTGCTTCACGAAGCCTGCCCGAATATACAGAAGAAAGTATAGGAACTTTAGTAGACAAAATCATCGACGCGCAAGTTGCAGAAGGATTTTTCAAAGAATGTCCTATCACTTTCAAAGATATCGCCTTAGTGAAAGCGCTGTTTAAGGAAAAACTGAAAACGATGTATCACACTCGAATCAGTTATCCTGAGTTGAAGAAATAGCACGAATACTTTCAAGCAGTCCGGCGCAAGCGTCTTCCAGAATATCCAATACATTCTCGAAACCTTGCGCCCCTCCATAATAAGGATCGGGTACATAATCCACCATCTTCACCCGACAATAGTCTGTCATCCGGCGGATTTTCTTCTCTGTTTCCAAATCAGGCGCCCGTTCTATCAAATCCTCTATATTACGGTCGTCCATACCGATAATCATATCAAAGTGATAAAAATCATCTGTACAGACAGGACGGGAACGATGAGTCAGATTGTATCCCCGACGAGAAGCATGCATACGCATACGGCTATCAGGCAGTTCTCCTTGATGATAACTCAAGATACCGGCAGAATCAACTTCTATTTCTCTCTCCAGACCTTCTTTTCTAATTAAAGTACGCATAACTTCTTCTGCGGAAGAGGAACGGCAAATATTGCCGAGGCAAACAAAAAGTATTTTCTTCATATAGTTCTACAAACAAAGATATTCTTTAAACGATTTCACATCACGGTTCATAATCAGTGACTCCGGGAACTCGGTAAGTTGCAACAAGTCATACAAATAATCATATCGGGCAATATCAAATGAAATATGTGCATCGCTTCCCAGAATCACCGGCACCTCATATCGTTTACACAGCCGCAGGATAGAAAGGTTGTTCTCCCGGGCATTCGGCTTATTGCGTGTTGGTTTTAAAGAACTGTTATTTATCTCCAACAGGGTATGATGTTCTTTTGCCGCCAATACAATAGGCTCGAAATTTAATTCGGCCGTACCATCTCCGGGGTGACTGATAATATGAATAAAAGGATTACTGACTGCCTTCACCATCCCATGCGTATTTTCGTCTACCGTGCCATAACTATAGCATAAAGAATGAATACCGGCAATACGAATATCCAACATTCTCATACAGTTCTCATCCATATCAAGATTTCCCTCCCCGTCAAGAATGTTAATCTCTGCCCCCAATAACAATTCGATGCCGTACATCTGTCGGGGAACAACATGCAGATTTCTAAAATAAATGGGATTACAGCTTCCCGGAACACCGGGAGAATGCTCCGTTATTCCCAACAATTTCAAACCCTTGCCGGCAGCAGCCTGTGCCATCTCCTGTAAAGTACTGAATGCATGCCCGCTGGCAATGGTATGGGTATGCACATCTAATTCTATTTTCATAATTACTGTGGATCTACATCATAATATACTAATAGGGAACGAAAACGCTCGTCTTCAATAATTGCACGTTGCACGGCAAGCAAATAATCGCGCACTTTCGCTATCGAAGCGGTCTGTTCCACTTTAACCATAATCTTTTTAATAAATAAGGTTTGAATACGGGCTACCGGTGGTTTATCCGGTCCCAACACACGACTTCCCAAACCGGAACGAAGTTGTGCAGCCATTGCATCCGCCGCCATATCAAGCACATCTTCTTTCCGATGTTTCAAATAAACATAAATGAGACGGTAATAAGGCGGATACTTGAATATCTGCCGTTCTGCCGACTGGTCATAATAAAGTTGTTCATAATCATTCGATATCACCTGGCGAATCACCGGCAAGTCAGGAGACTTTGTCTGCAAAATCACCAACCCTTGCCTGTTCTTTCTTCCGGCACGTCCCGCCACCTGTGCCATCAGCTGGAAAGCACGCTCATGGCTGCGGAAGTCCGGGTAGTTCAACATCGTATCGGCATTCAGTATACCTACCACACTGACATGGTCAAAGTCCAATCCCTTTGAAACCATCTGCGTACCAATCAATATATCTGTCTTACCCTGTTCAAAATCAGCGATTATCTTCTCGTATGCCGTTCGGGTTCGGGTAGTATCCAAATCCATCCGGGCAACTCTCGCTTCGGGAAAAATCAGTTTAATATCATCTTCAATACGTTCCGTTCCGAACCCCCGATTCATCAGTTCCACACTACCACAGGCAGGGCACGAACGGGGTACCTGATACGTATATCCGCAATAATGACAGGTCAGTTGGTTTAATCCCTTATGATAAGTAAGGCTCACATCACAATTCTTACACTTCGGAACCCAGCCGCAAGTATGACATTCTATCATCGGAGCAAAGCCACGACGATTTTGAAACAAAATCACCTGCTCTTTACGTTCCAATGCCTCTTTAATTTCTTTGACCAAGCGAGGAGAAAAAGGTCCCTGCATCCTTTTTTGATGAGCAAGTTCTTTAATATCCACCAATTCGATATGAGGAAGCTGAATATCTTGATAGCGTTCCTTCAATTCTACAAATCCGTATTTACCCGATATCGCATTGAAATAACTCTCCACACAGGGAGTGGCTGTACCTAAAAGAACTTTAGCACCAAACATCGATGCCAGCATAATAGACGAATTGCGGGCATGATAACGGGGAGCCGGGTCTTGTTGCTTATATGTATTTTCATGCTCTTCATCTACGATTACCAATCCCAAGTTCTTGAAAGGAAGAAAAATGGAAGAACGAACCCCCAATATCACATCATATTCTTCGTCTCCCAACTGCTTCTGCCAGATTTCCACACGTTCGGCATCCGGAAACTTAGAATGGTAAATGCCGAGACGATGGCCGAATACCCGCTTCAGACGTTCGGTTATCTGAGTAGTCAAAGCAATCTCCGGCAATAGATAGAGCACTTGTTTGCCCGTTTTCAGCACCTCTTGAATAAGATGAATATATATTTCGGTCTTGCCGCTGGAAGTTACTCCGTGCAGCAGACAGACATTCTTTTCTCTGAAACATTGGAGAACAGACTGATAGGCCTGTTGCTGTGCCGGGTTCAGCGGATTGATATCCGTTGTCTTCAGCATACCTTTATCCAGACGCCCTATTTCCTGATAATAGATTTCAAACACTCCTTTTTCTACCAGCCCGTTAAGAATGGCGGCAGAACCACCTGCCTTCTCCAATAAAGTTTTCTTAGTGACTTCCTTTAAGGTAGTTTCACGCGATACCCAACCGGAAAGCTCTATATATTTCATCAACAGTGCCAATTGTTTGGGAGCACGTCCCAAATCATTGAAAAGTTGCTGTAACCGGGCTTCATCCATACCGGAGTCTGCCAATTTTACACGCGCTTCCGTACGGGGTTTATAATTACGCTTTAATTCCTCCTTCACGTAAATAGCTTCCTTGTCAAGCAATGACTTAATGACCGGAAGAATATTTTTCATCCCGCTTGCCTTTTCCAGTTGGGTGACACATTGTTCTGTGTCATTACTCAACAAGTCTAATATTTTCTGTTCCTTTTCGGGAAGCGAAGCCGATGCTTCAAAGTCCGGGTTATACACCACCAAAGTCTCACTTTCCAACTTCATGCCGGACGGAATGGCAGCCTTATAAACATCTCCCAATGTACAGAGATAATAAGAAGCCAGCCACTCCCAAAATTCAAACTGTTTAGGCAGCAATACAGGAGTTGAATCAAGCACCTCTTCTATATCCTTTGTCTCATAACCTTCGGGAGCTGCATAATGCACATTGGTGACAATAGCCGTATAGAATTTCTTCCGTCCAAACGGTACTACAACCCTACACCCTATCTGTACTTTCTCTTCCATTTCTGCCGGAAGCGAATAAGTGTACTGACTGGCAATAGGCAACGGCACTATGACATCTACATATTTTTTCATACCGCAAAATTACAAAAAAGGAGACACTCAGTAAAGAATGCCTCCTTTTTATCTTTTATTAAATGAACTTGCTTAGAACAGATACGCAAGTGATACTTGCCAGGTATTGTTCTTAATCTTAATGACTTCTTCATTCGTGGTCTCGATAGTAGCCGTATGACTTAAAGCAAAGTTATAATTTACGCCTATCTGTATATGACGAATCAACTTCACACCCGCACCTACATTGAAAGTTGTATTATTCTTCTTCAACTCATAATCCATAAAGCCTTTTTTATTACCGATATTAAAGCCAAACTGCGGGCCGGCAGCAATATAAGCCCCAAACATACTTCCCAATCCAAATGACCATTTCAAATTCACAGGAATTTCAAACGTTTTCAGTTTAGCATCTGTATCATATCCTTTGGCAGCCAAATCTGTTTGTGAATACAAAGCAGCGATGTCAGCTCCCACCCCGATAATAGGCAATGTGAACTCAGCCATAGGACCAATAAACCAACCGGTCTGGTTATCACCTTTCAAGGCATCCTTTGAAAAGCTTGCTTTTGACAGGTTCAAACCACCCTTCACACCGAAGTGTAACTGAGCTTGAACAGGAGCAGCCATCATCAAACATACAGCTACCATAAATACACTAATAATCTTTTTCATGTTCGTCTATTTTTAGTTTACATTGCAAAGATAAGGATAAAAAATGAGAATCAGTAATCAGGATAGAAACAAAGTAAATAAGCACAGGGCAGAAACATAGAAAGGTTAAGCTGTTCCTTACCGACAGCTAAGGCATTTTAATCCGTGGATTATTACGTTCTACCGCAATGGGACATACGTCCTGCCACAGTGGGACGTACGTCCTGCTGTAATGGGACGTATGTTCCGCTGTAATGGGACGTAATAATCGACCTTATAAAATGGCTTAGTCCAAAGAAAGGAAAACCTTAACCCGACCGGGAAAATGACTTAAGAGTTCCCGCCGTTCTACAGATATCATGGAGAGCCGATGTAGGATAAACAATAACAAAAGGGGCCATCCACTTTTTGGACAGCCCCTTCATCACACCACCCCGGTAGTGCTTAATACTCTTCTTCGTTAAAGAAGAAATCTTCTTTGCTCGGATAATCCGGCCAAATATCCTCTATACTTTCATAGATTTCGCCTTCATCCTCCATCTCCTGCAAGTTTTCGATTACTTCCAACGGAGCACCCGAACGCATTGCATAGTCAATCAACTCATCCTTTGTAGCAGGCCAGGGAGCATCTTCCAACTTCGAGGCCAATTCTAATGTCCAGTACATAGTTATCTTATTTTTAAAGTAAATACTTTTCTTTCTGTCTCTATTTAGCCGCAAAAGTATAATAAATTATTTCATTTGCAACTTTTATCCCAAAAAATTTCTTCCTTTTTTGCAAGATAGTTCAACTTCCGTGCCAAAATGAACAGATAATCCGACAATCTATTGACAAAAGCTGTAACACGAGCCTCTATCTCACATTCTCCCGCCAATGCCAATATACGACGCTCAGCCCTCCGACACACCGTACGGCATATATGACAAACAGCAGCCCCACGCGCTCCTCCCGGCAGAATAAAGGCATGAAGAGGAGTAAGTGCATTGTCTATTTCATCGATAGCTTGTTCCAACAATGTAATATCTTTGTCATTTATACGGCTCTCCATGCGCAATTCAGTCTGGCTCTGATCGGTTGCCAAATAGGAACCAACGGAAAATAACTTATTCTGTACATGGGCCACCAACCTTTTATCGGCCTCTTCTGTCAAATATGTTTGCAAAAGACCCAGATAGGAATTCAATTCATCGACTGTTCCATAAGCTTCCAAGCGTATGTGAGTCTTAGGCACACGAACTCCTCCTATCAATGAGGTGGTGCCCTTATCGCCTGTCTTCGTGTATATCATACTTTTTTTCATGGTCATATTTATAAAAAGTTGACTATATAATGCTGTTTATAACGATTCTTATTAAAAAATACCAGACCAATATCATATAAATCAAAAGTAATACCGACTCGTTCGTCAGCAACCACCTCTTTCCACCATTTGCGCTTCTCTTGTGATTCGTAAATTCCTCCGATGATAAACCAACTGTCGGGCTGCACATAAGGCAACGCCTCTTCAAACACCTCTTGATAGAAAGGAGTATGTGCAATGTGCAGACAATCGACGCTTTTCAGTTCTTCCAACTTTTTGGTCAGTTGCAGCAACGTTTTATCCCGGTCTCTTCCCTTCAGCGTAACAGAGTCCATAGTGCGGCTTGCCGCACGCATATAACTGATGGATGCTCCATTACCAATCCCCACTTCTATCAATGATTTCGGTCTGAAATAATTAACCAATCTGAACAGCAAACGGTTCACTTTGCGCCGATAGTGAGGCAGATAATTTGAAAAGCCCCTTTTCTTCAATGTCCGGTATGCATAGTAAGGAGATCTCTCATAAATAATGGAAGTTATCAAAAAAAAATCGGACGGGGAGTGCACGCCGTAACCACAACGATGACGGAAGCGTTTACACCATATCCATAGTCTGCAAAGAAAAAACATATTATTTCTAGGTTGTTAAGTTACACAAAGATAAAAGATTGAAGAACAATATCGAAATAAAACGCTACTTTTGTTGCCTATTAGCTTATTTTATCAGAAAAGAATTATGAAACACACTATCTCTCTTTTTATATGGACAGTATGTATTCTGCTACTGCCATTAGAGTTCATCCATGCAGAAAACAATCCTACCGAGCTGCTAAAAAAGCTCCAAAGTCTTCCGGGAATTACCGACATTAAGCCGCTCGAAAGCAATGCATATCCCGAAAAATATGTTTTGTTCATCGAGCAATTGCTCGATCCTAAACACCCGGAAGCCGGTAGTTTCAAACAACGAATCATCTTAGGTCATATTGGTTTTGACCGTCCTACTATCTTGGTAACCGAAGGATATGCCGCCACTTATGCGTTAGCACCACGATATCAGGAAGAGCTCTCCAAACGATTAAACGCCAATCTGGTATTTGTGGAATACCGTTATTTTGATGCATCCATGCCTGCCCCTTGCAACTGGGATTACCTGACTGTGGAAAACTCCCTGTATGACTTACATCACGTCACCACCACCTTTAAGCAACTTTATCCTCAAAAATGGATTTCGACAGGAATCAGTAAAGGAGGGCAAACCACCATGTTCTATCGTGCCTACTTCCCTGACGATGTTGATTTCTCCGTTCCTTATGTAGCTCCCCTCAACAAATCACTGGAAGACGGGCGCCATGAACCTTTCATTGCCGAAACAGTCTCCACAGCCCAAAATCGGGAAAAAGTAAAAGAATTCCAATTGGAAGTATTAAAAAGAAAGGCTGAGTTACTGCCTATGTTCGAGAGATATTGTTTAAACAAAGGATATACTTTCCGTGTACCCATTACAGAAATCTATGATTTCAATGTGCTGGAATATTCCTTCGCATTATGGCAATGGGGCACTTCCGTCACTAAGATACCTTCACCCAAAGCCGACAATCAAACTATCTTCAACCACTTCATCGCTATCTGTGAGCCTGATTATTTTTCGGAGCAATCCCCCTATCCTTCTTTTAATGTACAAGCAGCCAAGGAATTAGGGTATTATGGATATGACACCAAGCCTTTTGAAAAATATCTCACTATCAAAAGTAGCAAAAACTATATGTACCGGGTTATGCTTCCGGCCGATTTGCAGCACCTCAGTTTTGATGATACGCTCTATAAGAAAACGGTGAAATTCTTGAAGGAAAACGACCCGAAAATGATTTATATCTATGGAGGAGATGATCCATGGACTGCATCGGGCGTCACCTGGCTGGAAGAAAAAGAAAATATCAAGGTATATACATTACCCGGTGGCAGTCACCGCACACGTATCGGCAGCTTCGATAAAAAAACACAAGAAGAGATCATGACACTCATAAACCGGTGGTTAAAAGAGTAGACTTTCTTCATCGCCGGCTCCCGGCAAATATAACAATACCAAAGAATCCCATTTTACCGTCTTCTTGCATAGAGACAGCAAAATGGGATTCACTTCATATTATTAACACTCTAAAGTATAAAAGAAGGCACTTTCATTACAACGGCATATTGCCATGCTTTTTGGGAGGATTACTTTGGTTTTTGTTGTGACACATATCCAAAGCCTGAGCCAGTTTATATCTTGTATCGCGCGGCATAATTACTTCATCAATCAAACCGCGTTCGGCTGCACGGTAGGGATTGGAGAACTTATTCTCATACTCCTTTATTATCTCCTGCTTCTCTTCGGGAGTCGATTTACGATACAGGATGTTTACTGCACCCTCGGCACCCATCACTGCAATTTCCGCCTGTGGATAAGCCAGATTCACATCAGCACCTGTCGGCTTGCTGGACATGACGATATAGGCTCCACCGTATGCCTTACGGGTAATCAGGGTTACTTTGGGAACTGTGGCCTCGGCGTATGCATACACGATTTTCGCACCGTGGCGAATAATGCCGTTGTGCTCCTGCACCGTACCGGGAAGAAAACCGGGAACATCCTCAAAAGTAATCAAAGGAATATTGAAACAGTCGCAGAAACGGATGAAGCGAGCAGCCTTGTCACTGGCGTCGATATCGAGCACACCGGCAAGGTAAGCGGGCTGGTTGGCAACGATACCCACCGAACGACCTCCCAAACGACCGAATCCCACTACCACGTTCTTGGCAAAATGAGGCATTACTTCGAAAAAGTACTGGTTGTCCAGCACCGGTTCGATAATATCTTTGATGTCGTAAGGCATATTGGGGTCTTCGGGAATAACGGTCTGAAGTGCTTCTACCTGGCGATGAATATCATCCGTACAGGGGGCAAGGGGAGCATCCTCCATATTGTTGGAAGGCAAGAAGCTCAACAACTCGCGAATACTCATCAGAGCTTCCTCTTCATTATTACACATAAAGTGAGTGACACCACTCTTGGAACTGTGAGTATAAGCGCCACCCAGTTCTTCTTTTCCTACCTCTTCATTGGTCACCGTCTTTACCACATCGGGACCGGTAATAAACATGTGGCTTTGCTCTTTCACCATAAAGATAAAGTCGGTCAGTGCCGGAGAGTAGCAGGCACCACCCGCACAAGGACCCAAGATGGCAGAAATCTGAGGAATAACACCCGAAGCGATGGTGTTCTGATAGAAGATAGATGCATAACCGGCAAGACTGTTCACACCTTCCTGAATACGGGCACCGCCCGAATCGTTCAGTGCAATAACAGGCGCACCGTTCTTCAGGGCAAGTTCCTGCACCTTGACAATCTTGGCTGCATTGGTTTCACTCAGCGAACCACCGTGTGCGGTGAAGTCGTAAGCATACACAAAAACCAGGCGGCCGTCTATCTTTCCGTAACCTGTCACCATTCCATCTCCGGCAATCTGTTTTTTATCCATACCGAAATTGGTGCAACGGTGGTTCACCAACTTGTCCAATTCATTGAACGTACCTTTGTCAAGGAGCATTTCAATACGTTCGCGGGCAGTCATCTTGCCCTGTGCATGCTGCTTCTCTATCTTGTCCACACCGCCACCCAGCGATGCCTTTTTGTCCAGTTCCTCAAACCGGCTGTATATTTCTTCTCTTGTCATGGTTCTTTCAGTCTTCTTTTATGATATCCAATATTATCAACTCCTGATTGGCATTGACGGCATCGCCCTCCTGCACCAGAATATCCTTTACGACACAATCCGAACTTACTTTGTAGTTGCTCTGCATCTTCATGGCTTCCAGCACTACCACGATGTCTCCCGCACTAAGGCGGTCTCCCTTTTGAACGGGGATTTTAACGACCTTACCCGGCATGGGTGCAATAATCCGATCGTCTTGTTTCTCTTCTCCACCCTTCTTCATGCGCAAGTACTTGGTCTGCGTATCCACAATATCTACGTGATAAGAGCGATAAAACATATTCACGTCATAACTCTTACCACCTTCACCGCGAATCAACTCGGCATTAAACGAATTGCCATCGTGAAGAATGGAGCAACTTCCGTTCTCAGCCATAACGATATCCACATCATACGGTTTTCCGTCAATCATAAACTGTACCTTGTTTCCTTCCTTGCTCACCAACGTCACATCGGCTACGCGGTCTCCAATATGTATTTCCATATTTCTTTTCCGTTTGTTTAGATGCGTAATACTCCCTTCTGCAAACCGAACTCACGCCAACGGCTGATGGGACGACCGTCGGGCAACTGTGAACTCTTGTTTTCTTCCAGATTCATCAGATAATCGATGTAAGAGGCAATCATGGCAATATTCTCGATTTCTTCGTTGTTACCATTACTGCGCAACAGCATACGGGAATTCTTCTCGATAAACAACGTATTATATTCGCCTTTTACAAAGTCGGGCGTATGCATGATACGTTTCAAATAACTGAGATTAGTCTTCAGTCCGGTAATTTTATATTCATAAAGCACTCGGCGCATACGCTCGATGGCATATTGACGGGTGGTGGCCCACACAATCAACTTACCGATCATGGGATCGTAATAAATAGGTATCTCATACCCTTCGTACACATAGCTGTCTATACGGACACCGATACCGTTTGGTTCAGTAAGCTGCTTGATAATACCCGGCGAAGGCATGAAATTGTTTTCCGTGTCCTCGGCACAGATACGGCATTCGATGGCGTGGCCGCGCTGAAACAGCTCTTCCTGTCTGAGATGCAACACCTCATCATTGGCAATACGGATTTGTTCCTTTACCAAGTCCACACCAACTACCTCCTCCGTAATAGGATGTTCCACCTGAAGGCGGGTATTCATTTCAAGGAAATAGAAGTTACGGTTCTTGTCCACCAGAAACTCAATGGTTCCTGCACCCGAATAGTTCACTGCCTTGGCTGCGGCAACTGCCTTTTCTCCCATCTCCTTACGAAGTTCGGGAGTAAGAAACGGTGAAGGACTTTCTTCCACTATTTTCTGGTTACGACGCTGAACAGAACATTCGCGGTCGAACAGATGAACTACATTGCCATGATTATCACCCAGAATTTGAAATTCGATATGGTGAGGTTCTTCCACAAACTTCTCCAGATAAACAGTATCATCTCCAAAAGACGACATGGATTCCGAACGGGCAGTATTATAAGCTTCCACTACCTCATTTTCATTATGAATAAGACGCATACCCTTTCCGCCGCCGCCCATTGAAGCCTTCAACATCACAGGATAACCAATCTCATTGCAAATGCGGACTGCTTCCTCAGCACTCTGTAACGGCTGTTCCGTTCCGGGAACGACTGGTACACCGGCTGCAATCATACGTTTACGGGCAGCAATCTTATCGCCCATCGCCTCCATTGTCTCGGCAGCCGGACCGATAAAAATAATACCTTCTTCCTTACAACGGCGGGCAAAGTCTGCATTCTCGGATAAGAAGCCATAGCCGGGATGAATGGCATCGGCATGATGCTGCTTGGCAGCTTTGATAATATTATCTATATTCAGATAACTATCCTTGGAAGCGGCAGGGCCTATCAGACAGGCTTCATCTGCATACATTACGTGCCGCGCTGTGCGGTCGGCTTCCGAAAAAACAGCCACAGTGCGAATGCCCATTTCCTTACAGGAACGCATTACACGTACGGCTATCTCGCCACGATTGGCGATTAGAACCTTTTGTATCATAATCCTTCTTTTTACCTAAAACGGTCGCAAAGTTAGCTTTTTTTTGCACAAAAACTAAAAAAGTGTGCTTAAATATTGCGCCAATACACGCGCATGATTCTGCTCCTGATTCTTCGAAGCATAAAGGAGTGTAACCTTTTCATAAGGTTTTATCCTATCAATGAACGTTTTAACAGCATGTGAGCGTTCCAGTTCCTTTTGGTACATATCAGCAAAGGCTCCCCATCTTTTTTCGACATCAGCATGAAACCATTTACGCAAATCATTGGAAGGAGTCAGTTCTTTTGCCCAATAATCGTATTTCAGATACTCCCGTTTCATACCTCTGGGCCAAAGACGGTCAACCAATACCCGATAACCGTCATTGGACGAAGGAGTCTCATATACCCTTTTAATATTAATTTGAGTCATAGTCAGTTTTTTTAGGTTTAATGGCTATAACCCTTTTTGGATAGAAATGTTCACTGATTATAAGATAAGTTCATAATCGCTGACATCAAGCCAACGCCCGAACTTCAGTCCAACCTCCTTAAAATGAGATACTTTTTGAAATCCCAGCTTAGTATGTAAAGAAGTACTGTCTTCATTCGGTTCCGTCAGACAAGCTATCAGTGCATGGTAACCCTCCCTCCGGCATTCTTCTATCAAACGCATCATGAGTTGGGTTCCCATACCTTTCCCAACACAATCGGGAAGAAGGTAAACAGTTGTCTCCAGCGTATGTCCGTAGGCCACACGCTGTTTCCAGGGATGAGCATAGCAATACCCCACAACTTTTCCGTCTGATTCACAAACAAAATAAGGATAATGAGCCGAAATCCCGGCTATCCGACCACGCATATCCTCTTCGCGCACAGGCTCAATATCAAATGTAACCACACTATGTATTACATACTCATTATAAATAGCCGCAATCGCTTTAGCATCTTGTAATTCTACCCTTCTAATCATAACGGTATTTATTTAAAAACACAGGCAAGATATAAAAAAAAAGCTATCTTTGCAAACAGAAAACAATATTAAGAATGAAGATTCTCTGGATAGACCTCAACTGTTCGTATGCCCACTCTTCACTGGCACTCCCTGCCTTGCATGCACAAATGGCTTCGGACACCTCTGTGGAATGGGATATAGTATCCGCTACCATCAATGAAAATGTAGGGATGATTGTCGATGAAATCTATCGCCGCCGGCCCGACATACTTGCAGCCACCGCCTGGCTGTTCAATCACGAACAACTGATGCATATCACTTCCCGCGTAAAGGCATTACTGCCGGATGCCTGTCTCATTTTGGGCGGTCCCGAGTTTTTGGGAGATAATGAAGAGTTTCTGCGTAAGAATCCTTTTGTCGACTGTGTATTCAGAGGAGAGGGAGAAGAAGCGTTTCCGCAATGGCTGGCATGCCGGAAACAGTCTGAGAAGTGGAACACCATTCCGGGGCTCTGCTATCTGACCGCCGAAAAAGAATATAAAGACAACGGTTTAGCCCGCGTACTGAACTTTTCCGGCCTCGTTCCTCCCGAAGAAAGCCGTTTCTTTAATTGGAGCAAACCTTTTGTCCAGTTGGAGACCACACGCGGTTGCTTCAATACTTGCGCCTTTTGCGTAAGCGGAGGAGAAAAACCGGTGCGCACACTGTCCATCGAAAGCATACGCCACAGACTGCAAATCATTCACAGCCACGGCATCAAGAATGTACGTGTGCTCGACCGCACCTTCAACTATAATCCGCGCCGCGCCAAAGAACTTCTCCGACTTTTTCTGGAGTTCTCACCCGACATCTGCTTCCATCTGGAAATTCATCCCGCCCTGTTGTCTGAAGAGCTAAAAAAAGAATTGCGACAATTACCGGCAGGACTCCTTCATCTGGAAGCCGGTATTCAAAGTCTGCGTGAACCCGTTTTAGAGAAAAGCCGAAGAATAGGCAAACTCTCCGATGCATTGGAAGGATTGAAATTCCTGTGCTCACTATCCAATATGGAAACCCATGCCGACCTGATTGCCGGACTCCCGCTTTATCGCTTGGATGAAATATTTGAAGACATATATACCCTTGCGGGATACCGCGCCGGAGAAATCCAATTGGAATCTCTTAAGCTATTGCCCGGAACAGAAATGCGCCACCGGGCAGACGAATTAGGTATCCGCTACTCTCCCCTTCCGCCTTATGAAGTATTGCAAACCGGAGAAATCAGTGTAGGCGAACTGCAAACAGCACGCAGACTGTCCCGCTTGCTCGATGCCTTCTATAATACTCCCGCGTGGCAGGAACTGACACGGGAACTCATACTGAACGACAGGCGTTTTCTATATAGATTTCTGGCTTATCTGACAGAAGCCAATCTCATCGACCAACCCATGAGTCTGGAGAGACGCGGATTAGTTCTATATGAATATTGCAAACAATATTATCCCGACTATCGGACACAAGCCTCCATAGCATGGATAGAAGCAGGCATGTCACTCAAGAAACTTCCGGCAGAACACGTGAAAACCAAGCGGCAAATTCCACCCGAACATTGGGAAGTGATCTATGGCAACTATAAACCCGAACTACGCCTCTGCTTCCTGCCTGTAAGCACCGACACGGAACATGGTTATTGGTTCGGTTTCGAATCGGAGATACAAAAAATAGCACCGGTTTTCAAAGCGCGGACCTAAAGCAGGCTACACCTTATTATATATATACCTGTTGGCGGAATTAATTTAGTGCATACTTAATTCTGCCAATGGGCTTGTC
>CAUBDX010000028.1 GCA_958434805.1 uncultured Phocaeicola sp. | reverse complement strand
ACCCGCGATAGACCACACGGACGGAGGCAGTGGATATGTAGTAGATGTCGCAGTAATTTGTCGAGGAGGAACCCGAAACGGAACCCACCGGAATCACGTCCATATATTTGCCATGCGCCACGGCGGTAATCCAGATACCGGAGCTCACGGAACCCTTAACCAGGCGGGTACTGCCGTCAGGCATCCAGATGCGCCACTTCCCGGAATTGCCCGTGTCATTAGGGAGGTCCACGCCGTCCATCATGTCATATTTATGACCATAGATGTCCTCGTAGCCAAGGCAACAAATATTATTCACCTGCGTAACCGTGGCCCCGCCGTAGTCATCCTTCTCACGGTACCACGCATACTGGTGGACGGAGTTTTCTATCAGGCTGTTCGTCACATTAGGGTTGATTGAGGAGGCTTCCTCGTAGCCGATCGTGTCCGTCATCCCGCGGCTGGCAGTACCACCCGTAGTACGGTTGTTCGTGTGAGAGCCCGCGCCGCATTGTTCCTGGCTGTCACGACGACCGTACTTCGCGTAGAAAAGATTCGCGATGCGCGAGTGCATAAGGGCATCAATCTGCTGCATACCGCGCTGGACACTGTAATAGTGAAAATCAGCCCAGGTCATGCTCGCCGTAGTACTCCCGCCGGTAATGCAGGCGCGAAGTTTGGAACCGACAACACTGCTGCCCACAACGGCACACAAGTGCTCGTCATTAGGCACCCATTCGGGTTCCATATCCTCGATCCTGTCACTGTTAGAAAGGACAACCTTATCGAACTCTGCCGTGTTCAGAATGGAGAAGTGAAGAGCAGTGGCACCCTCCGGAACATCGGCAATCAGGTACATACCGGCCTCGAACTTGTTGCTCAAGGTAGGGACGACGATTGAACTGATGACCGTGCCGGAATCGTCTGTGAAAATGCTTCCGACAAGGCTTGTACCGGGAACGCTCGGGAAACGCACACGCTTGTAACCGTCCACGTTCACCTTGCATACCGAATACGTACTGTCAGTACTGTAGCTGTTCGAAAGCGTATCCTTTCCGCTCATGATCTTACGACCGGAAAGATAACCGCCACTCGTGCCCTTAATGTCGTCAAGCGTAAGGACGTCAGCATCCGGAACGGAAGGCATGTTATCCGAACCGTTACTGCTGTAACAGGAGTAATGCTTGCCGTTCAGGTAATCATTGATACCCTTGCTCCAGAAGAAGGGCTCGTACATCATCCAGTCACCTTCAGTGCCGTCCAGTCTGGCAGCCGTGCCGTCGGCGTACTTGTTGCTGTCCGTGTCGTCCAGCGGGTAGTAGGTCATCTCACCGTCCAGGTTGTTCACCGTGGTATCAACGTTCGCCATGTTCACACCCCGCGTCGTCGCTTTTTTAGTCACTTTAGCAAGTACACGGTGACGCTGCTTCAGGATGGCGGAAATATGACCGCTCACCTCATACGCGTTGTCATACTTGTAGCCGGTACCGTTGTCAAGGTTGCTCACGTTCGCGTCATCCGATACCTCGTCGTCGAACTCGATCATCGTGTATTCCGGCTGCCGGATATTCAGTTCCGGGAAGTGCGCCTTCAGAGCGCTGTACGTATCGTCATCAATGTAGCGCGTGAGCTGTACCGTACCCACCAAAGCGCACGTGTCCGTAGTATTGCCATCGGAATCCACACCGCCCATCCCGACAAACTTATTCAGCCACGTACCGTCATCCTCGCGGTCAATACCGGTTACTCTGATACGTTCCACACCCGTGCAACGGCCCAGCAGGGTTTCCCAGTCAATACCTGGACAACTGTCAAAGATGAAGGTCTTCACCTTGCTGTAGCTTTCTAATGTCAGCCCGCCGGTGGTCAGTCTGCCCAGATATTCCAGACGGAGGCTGGTCAGTGTACCGGGAAGGTGGAGCAGCGTCACGGGAGAACCCTTGGCTAGCACCACGCTCTGCACCTGCGTACCGCGGGCCTCAAGTTCTTCCAGCTTGGTCTGCGCACTCAAATCCAGCTCGGTACTGGTACTTCCCCCGGTTTTCGCCTGTGCCTGGTTACGAAGGTTGAGTTTACGTAGCTGCTTGCAGTTGCCGATGTTCAACCACCAGCCGGTACTGCCGTTGCCGGAACTTTGAAGGTTCAGTTCGCGCAGCACGGTACATTTGCCCAGGTCGAAAGCGTTTTTCAGGTGGTCGGCGGCCCCGCTCATATCCAGCACCTTCATACGGCTCGCGCCATAAACCCTCAAGGGATCGTTCACCGTATAGGCACCGGTGATGGAAAGGCTCGCAGCCGCATCTTTCTTGATGATGCCGGTATTCCCTATATTCGGGCTGTTGTTCGTACCGTAGCCGAAAGCATAAACCTCGTTGGCCGTAATCTTCAGCACGTCGGGGGTGTCAGCAGCCGTACGTGCCAGATAGAGGTCGATGTTGTCACTGGTGAAATTGCTCGTGCCGTACTTGGCATCCAGAAGGGCGAAACGATTACGCACGAAATATTCACGGTGCGCACGGTTACTGCCCTGAAGGGCGTAGATGAACGGCCACACCTTGCCGTACATCTCCTGCGTGGCGGGCAGGATGTACTTCAGCTCGCCGCTCTTGTTATAGGCACGGTCGCACCAGTTGCCCGCCTGCTCCACGTTCAGCATGTCCAGGACACGGCTGGTGGTAAGTACACCGCGAAGAGCCTGCGCCTGTGTCTTCAGGTCAGCGTCCAGGTTGGCCAGAACGAGGTTCCAAAGCCAGCTGTCACGGCCTTCAAAGGCATATTTCCCGGCCTCGGCATCATAAGTGTCGCGGTCGGTGGTGTAGTCATACACCAGGAAACAGTCGTTGCGTTTTCCCATCTGGGTATCACCGTCGTAGTAGGTGATGTACCATATCAGGCCGTCCCACGTGCGCAGCATCATGTTCTTCGCACGCTGGTCAACGGCAAGGAAATAGTCCGTCCAGAGGTAATACGTCAGCAGGAAAGCCTTGTCGAAATAGTCACTTATCTCGTCCCTGAACTTCTCGCTCTTAAAAGTGGAGAGGT
The DNA here is from genome assembly GCA_958434805.1 of uncultured Phocaeicola sp. The sequence continues at coordinate 36,814 of CAUBDX010000028.1, read as the reverse complement.
CGGCGCTCGTCGCACCGTCCGGAACACACGAGCGTATCCATGCGTACAACCGTTTCACGGCCGTACGCTGCGACTCGTCAAGGCCCGCCCATTTCACATCATCCGGAACGTTGGTCTCGGCACCGGCATCAAACACCTCCTCCAGATGAGCGTCACTTGTGGTCTTGAAAAGGCACATGGCCTCGGTATTGTTCAGCATTTCCAGAGTGAGGGGACAGGCAGGATCGTAACCCTCCACGCCACTAAGGCCGAACAGGTCGCCGCTCTTGCTTTTCTCGTTGTTGAAGTTGTACTGCCCCACATAGTCGTTCTCGCCGTCCTCCGCAGCCGCCACAAACATGTCGATAGGCACACCGTCGATAGCGGTACGCACGGTGACCGCGTTCAAATCGCTGCCGCCCGTCTCGTACTGGTAACGCTGCGGAGGGGTGAGAAGCCCCATCTCCTTCAGCACGTCGTTGAACAGTTTGGCACCGCCTGTGTTCAGCGACATGGACGAGTCGGAATAATCACTCTTCAGACAGATCAGGTTCATGGCGATGCCACCGGGACGGACAGGATATTTCTTTTCCGCCTGCTCCTTGCCGCCAACGGTGAAGCTAAGGTTCGTGCCGCCCTTGCTGATATAGATACGGATGTTCTTGCTCGGATATTTCGTGGAACTGGTACCCTGAATACGGATATAACAGTCACGAAGCATGAAGTCGTATTCGGATCCGAAAGGGGAGTAATAGAAGATATCAGCCGAAAAGTCCGTCTTCTTGTTGTTCTCGGCATACACGTCATCGAGCTTGTTCTGGCGCACGATACGCAGCACCCCCTTGCCCTTGGCACGCAGCTTGTCCATATCCACAGTGTCGGTATCACCCAGGATATCGTTCTCTTCGTACAGCGCGATCATCTCCTCACCGTCCGCACTGTCCACCATCCGGTTCTCCAGTTCCTCGTCGTCACTCAACCGGCGGGTATAGATACGCACGCTCTTTACCTCCACGTCCGCCCCGGCGCTGTCAATGGTGATATATTTCGGATTGTCCTGGCGGAAGCTGAAGGCGTTGTCGTAGATGTCGGCACCGGTACGGTTGCCGTCCACATAAAGCTCCATCAGACGGCTCTCATTGCGGGTACCCACCATGAGGGCCACCTTGATCCACCGGTCTTCCACATAATTCGTGCCCAGCTTGATCTCACGCTCCACCAGCTCGTCGTCCTCGTTGGTATAGGACACTTTCTCACCGGTCTTGAAACTCGCTTCCGAAGGGGTGATATAAAGCCCCTTGCCACTGTCGAGACAGTCCACAACTGCGGTATCGCTGTCAGTGGGATTGCTTACCCGGAGGGTCAGTTCAATGGTCAGCCCCGTACTTTTCACATCGGTGGCAAAGGGCCGGTAGCCGATGACGGCTTTCGCACCGTTGGTCAGCTTCAGCGCCTCACCCGTCCAGCCGTTGCTGCTCCAGTCAAAACCCTCGAACGTGGTCTCCACGCCGTTCGACTCCCATGTTCCGGGGTTACTCTCCCCGTTGCTGCGACCCGCCGCGTCAAGCTTGACCGCTAGGCCGTAGGTGGCCTCGCTGATATCGATACCGCTCTCACCCACGTCGATGCGCAAAGTGTACCCGGTCGGACCGGCTTTCAGGACAAGCGTCTGCGTGCCTTCCTCGGTAAACCGGTTACTGTAGGTCATCATGCTGCGGGGAGCGCTCACGGTACTGCTCTTGACGCCGTTTTTCCAGAACTCCACTTCAGCGGGCACACGGTCGGGATCATAGGCCACCCAGTCGAAAGTGAGCTTCTCGTAGCGGCCGGCTTCAAGGACCGGCTCCAGATGCTCGTCCCGTCCGAGGACATGCCCGTCGGCATGAATGAGCTTCAAACCGATGAAGGGCGCGCCGGTTCCGGCCTTCAGCAGGTCGATATGGATGCTCTCGCTTTTCAGCGTGAGGTCGTCAGTTTCCATCTCGGCCACCAGCTGGGCGGTATGCCGCCCCACGGACAGGCCGGTCATGGAAACCTCGAAACTGCCGTTCGTCGTGCCGCTGCGGGTGACCGTATGCGCGTTCTGCTGTACACCGTCCACGTACAGGCTGACGGTTTTCGTGCCGGTACCGCTCACGGCGTAGGGTATACTCGCGGAATCATAGGTACCGTAACCGCCGTTCTGGATGGTGGCCGCCAGGTTGTAACCGCAGGAAAGGGACAGGGTGACGCTCTTCACGCTCACGTACGCCTGCTTCTTCTGCGCCTTACCCGTGGTGGGATCGGTAGTCTCGGCAATGACGTAGATATCGCTCGTGCCCACCAGCAGGTATTTGGTCAGGTCAAGGGTATAGGTACCCTTGCTCACTTCCTTCAGCGAGGAGGAATAAGTGGTGGTCGTCCCGCGCTTCACCTGGATGGTGACGGTCGCTTTCTGTCCGGTACTGCTACCCTTGTCATCACCGCCGGCAACCTGGTGGTCATAGGTATAGGTAAGTTTCACCGCTCCGCCTTCCTTCACGGTTTTCTTGTCGGTCTCGGCAAGCAGCACGATCTTGGTGGTGGAGGACTCACCGCCGCCACCGCTGCCGGCCGGGATGTCAACGCTCGCGATCTCCGCCCCGCTCTTGTTGGTCAGCGCAAGGCGGACACTACTCTCGTCGTCGCTCACTTCCGCGCTCATGCCGAACACGGTACCGGCTTCCACCTCCTGGAATTTGGCGGCGACGGTCTTGTTCTGGACGGGATTGGTACTGTCAGCATCCAGACTCTCGTCCACTTCCAGCTTGTCGATGGTCAGATCCACGTTGCCCTCGCTGTCGGGAACTTTCTTCTCGCCGTTCACCGTCAGGCTCTTCATCGTTCCGGCACCGCCGAAGTCCTCCCAGCTCGCCTCCTGCTCCCAGCTCGACAGACTTGTCCCCACGAACTGTTTGGTCTCCCATTTGCCCTGCGAGACTTCATAGGTGATGCAACGGCCCTTGTAACGGTATTTCTCATCCACGGCACCGATCGCGGAGGAAAGGACATAATAACCGCTCTCCAAAGGGACTTCCGCCGTCACATTATACGTGTTACCGCCACCACCCGTACCACCGGGAATATCAACGGAGGCAATCTCCGTCCCGGTCTTCCCCAGCAGGGTGAGTTTCACCGTGTCGTTCTCCTCATCAGGGACGGCCGTCATGCCACCGACCAAACCGTCGTTCACACCGGCGGCGGCATCCTCCGCCTGTTTCGCAGCCGCGGATGCCGCTGCCGCGGCGGAATTTGCAGTTTCAGCAGCCTGATTGGCGGTACCGGCCGCATCAGACGCCATACCCGCAGCTTTATTCGCCAAAGCCGCAGCATTATCCGCTTTCGTGGCAGACGCATTCGCTGTGGCAGCGGCATCATCGGCCGGTTTACGCAAAAGGGTAAGCGGAGCACTCACCAGCTCACTGCCGCGAAGGGCGGGGAGACTTTTGATATTGTCAAGGGAGCTGACCTCCACAAGTTCATCAACGCTCTGGCTCTCGGCCTTGATAGCGTTCAGGATCTCCTGTTTTTCCGCATTTGTCATAGCTAATCCTCCATTACCCTTCTATCTGTTTCACTATTTGGGAATAACAGCCCGGAGTAAGACCGGTAACAGCTTCCTTTATCAAAACCGCATCCTCCGATGTCAGATCCACATCCGCATCGGAACCCATAATCCTCATGCAAAGACTGTAAGCATGTAATTTCTTTTCATTATCCGTCTGAATATTACCGCTCGGACGGAAACCGGTACCGTTGAACAGGCACTGGGAGACTATGACTCCCATACACTGGGGTTTCTTATCAATCAACAGCACGCTACCGTCGAAATCCTTAAAATACACATTAAAATTTACTTTCATATCCTTTATTTTTAGATATATGTCATCTTAACGACAATTCCATTAACAACCTCAAGGGTATAGTTATAAGTTATAAAATCACTCTTTACAGCCCACTGGAAGGTACCTGAAACACCCTTTCGGTAACTGTATGTCCCATCGCTGGCCAGGCTCCATCCCGTACCGTAATTGTTCGACAGGATATCACCACAATACACCGCCCCGTTCACATGCACACCACCGTCAAAATAGCCGGCATAAGTATTGGCACTGATAGGATAGCTCTGACCAGAGGACTTGCTGGAGGCATAGATAGCGGCACCACCCAGATTCGAGCCTACGGCCTTGACACCGAACCGTCCCTGCGTGGCGGCATTAAAGGACACATCCACAATACCCTCCATGTCCGTTTGTGAGACACCAAGTTTCAGACTGCGGGAATCATTGCCGAAATAATCACCGGCTTTCCAGTACAACCGTCCGGAATCAATCGTAAAACCGCCGATTTTACCCTCATAGGCATACACTGTACCGTAAATCTTGGCGTTGCGCGTCTCAATACTACCGTCTTCCAGAATCTTGAAATTATCATTAGCCGTAACAAGCCCCTCCAAAGTGATATTATCGCCCTTGATTTTTACGCCGTCACCCCCAACACCTACAAGGGATTTCAAATTTCCATCACCGTCAATGGCATACAACCCGGAATATTTGGAAGTAACCATCAGGCCGGTCTCTTCCAGCAGGTTCTCGTCTTTGTCGAACACCGCCGCCGAAATCTTTACCAGACGCTCCGACTGCTCGAAAAGGGTTTTATAACGGTGTGTCAGGGATTCCACACGGTCGGTGCTCAATATGAGCATATACAGGTAAATATCACCGGTAAAACTCAATTTAAAATCACCTGTACCGTTCCAGAGTCCGCTACAGGTGTACTGTACGTACCCGTCGGTCGCGGACAGTTCTTCCTCCACCTCCATGCTGTTGAAATTGGCAAAGCCTGTCTTATCCACACCCACAAACTCCACACGCAGCGTGCCGGCCTTGGCACAGCGGTAAAAGAAAGTCAGGAACACCGGGACGGCTTCCTTCTCCCCACTGTCATTTTCAGGCATGGAGGGAATACTTTTCAGGTTCTCACGTTTCTGGAGGATGTACTTGTTACGAATCCGGACAACCGTACGGCCGTCATCCTCGGTCACGCTCGCGCTGTCACCCTTCCTCGTCAAGACGTTACCGTTCGCCCAGATCCACCGGTTGCCCACAAGGAAGAACACGGTCTCGTTCTCCGTGTTCCACTTCATAAGGCCGTCATCAAAGGCGGGGTTATTCAGGTAGCCGCGCTCGGTGGCGAAGTCATTCCGCAGGGCGGTGACGGAACTGACGATTTTCCCCTCGACTATCTCGAACTTCGTCTTGATATCCTCGCCCGTTACCAGAAGGAACGTACCACGCAGGTAGGCGTTGTCGCTGTACAGGCCATCACCGTGAGGCTGGTTGTCTGAAGGGAACCAGTCGTCACTGATACCGTCAAGGTTGCCCAGACGGGCACGCAGGCAGCCGGTGAAGTTCTTCGCCTTCACCACGTCCATCACGTCCACACGGGGCTGCCCGTCCTCGGTGGCGGAGATCAGGATCAGGTTCTGGCGCAACGGATTCTCCGTGTTGCCCATCAGCACGCACTCGTCACCAGCCTCCGGAAGGGAAGCGCCGAACTCGTCCTCGCCCACGAGGATGGAACCACCCTCCACGCCGGCCACCTCAACCCAATAGCTTTTCAAATTCCCGCCGCTGAAGGTCTGGCAGCGCATGAGGTCATGGGCCACGAAAGTGTTCTCCTGCTCGAAGGTGATCCTCCAGTAACCGCCCTCAAGAACAGCGGTCTTTATTTTCCCGTTGGCGGCACTGACACAAAGCTGGCCGCCGACGCTGCGTACCTTCTCGATAAGCATCTCCAATACTACCATGACCTGGCGTACCGTCAGCTTGTCGATGGTCAGATGGGACAAAGCGTCCTCCATCCAGAGCCGCCAGCCCTCACCGAAAAGACCGTCCACGAATTTCGGACTGCGAAGAAGCTCACGCACGACAAGGGTCAGCAGCCCGGCATTGCCCTTGTCATCAATACCCGCATTATCCTCCTGTCCGAAAGAGGCTCCCGCTTCGAAGGTGATCTTCCCCTTTGCACGGTCATTCTTTTTTTTGCTGATGTGTTCCGCCTGGCTTCTCCGCGCGGAAAAAAGATTGTTGTCCGTAGGCAGTGTCTTGTCCCAGCTACGGATAATGTCAGGAAGCGCGGCACCCTCCGCCTTTGACTTCGTATAGTTTTTCAGTTCCCCGATACTGTCATTCACCCGTTCAAACGCACCACTATGCAGGGCATCGCTGATCTCGATGTCCATCTCCCCGGGTTGGTTCACCTTCCGGGTAATTTTCGTGATACGGCTGCTGCGATAACCGGTTTCGGGGAAATACTCCTCGCTTTCAAGTCTCACACGGCGGCCTACGGACAGGGAAACACCGTTCTCCTCAATCCACACATGGTCGGTCGGGGCCTTGTAAACGGCAAGATCCTGCCAGCATTCGGTATTGAACTGTTCCACCGCCGTAAGAAACTCCTCCTCGGCAAGCGGGTAATATTCGTCCGGCATACGGATATTCCAGAGAATATAACGGTCACCGGATTTCGGGACAAGTTTGCCGCCGGGGAGTTGCGTGTCATCATCATAGGGCCATATCGTAATAATCTCGAACTCACGGGTGGCACTGTTGAAATTCACCTCGAAATAGTGGTCCTCACCCTGCCCCAGTCCGGAAAGGTCACCGTCCTGGAACGATACACGTTTGGTCTCGTCGGGCAGCTCGTAATCGTTCGGATCGAAGTTCAGGCTGTCGTCCCTGAAATAATAGACCGTGAAAGGGTTGCCGTCGTCATCTTTCACATCTTCGCTGCGCACACTGCTGACAGCCCCGATCCTGCGGGGATAAATGCCGCTGAAGGCGTCTTGCTCGTAACGGTCATAGATGCCGTACTCCTCCGTATGTATCTCGACATATTGCCTGCCCCCCGGAAGCATCAGGCGGCTATGCCCGTATTTTGACGGATCTATGTTCCGCGTGCTGCCTACCGGAAACAACCGGGTATAAAAATTGTCGGTACCCGTCGTGTCGCGTTCGATTCCGGTCAGTCCCTTCCCGTAGCCCAGCGTTATTTCCTCGCCATGCTCACACCGGCACACGTTCACGGTCTGGCCTTCCACCCACCATTCAGCCTGCCCGCCGACCGCTTCGGCTATCTCTTTCAGGGCTTCGTTGCAGTACTTCCCCTCGTAATCGATGACGATAAGGTCCGTACCGTCCACCCGCCCCACTTTCCAGTCGGTGGTGTGGTTCATTCCGTCATTGATACACTTCACGATCATGGCCACGTGTTCACGCGGAGTCGCTGTCAGTGTGAACACAGGCTCGGTGTTCCCGTCGGTGGTCTCCAGCACAAGAAAACGTCTCACCAGGCTCTCGATGCCGTAAAACTTCAAATCATATACCCACTCCTGGCCGCTCTTCTGCTTCGGGGCGTACCGTTCGGTCAGCCAGTAGCGCTCACCCTCAAAGTCCACCCGGTCATTCACGTCCAGGGCGATATATTCGTAATGCGTGAAAGAGAGTGTCAGGACATTGTCACCCTGTACCTCCTTCACCTGGGTGGAGCTGTCACCCGCCTCTATATCGGTCCGTCTGTTGCCGTTGCTGTCATAGATGGTCAGCATGTCTGTATCTTATTTAAACGTCGTTTGAATAGGGTTTGAATCACATTTATATGACCGGGACAGGTTCCCGGAACTTCACCTTGAACTTGCCGGCGTGCACGCCTTCCTTCCAGAGATAGGTCAGAGGCTGGAACTTGCTGCAATCCGTATATTTCACACGGAGAGTCAGGGCAAGTTGGGGAAAGGAAATCTCAAGCCACCCGTCACGGCCTTTCTTCAGGAAATTGATGAACTCGAAATACTTCTTCAGCCAGCCGGCCTGCGTTTTGCCAAACAGGGCGAAATGAAGCGTCACGTCACGGGCCTCGTTCCTGGGCGTCAGCACGGAGGAATATTTCTCCCCGTCCTCCTCCCGGATATTCACGGCCGTATCCGTTTTCGTCTTGCTCGGGGTCAGGATGGCGGTCAGGTTATCCATCCCGCCGCGCTTGTCCTCAACGAGGAACACCCCGTATGTGCTCCAGATGTCGGTACCGTTGACAAGTACCAGACCGCCTAATATCTTTTCCATATCATTTGCATTTTACTCCGTCACGATTGATTTTACGAATCTCTTCCTCTATTTTGCCAAGGTGCGACGCGCTCGTGCCGGTGTTCTCCTCGATACGGGCAAGATGCCCCTCGGCGGTGTTCATCTTGTCGATGACGCTCTCCATCTTCTCATCGATGCTCGACCAGTGTTGCAACCCGCTGGTGAACATGCCGTCCAGTTTTGTACCCTGGTCCTGTGTCATGGCTGAAAAACCGCCGGTTTTGGCGCTCTGGCTCGTACCGCCCGAGTTATCGTACCCGGTGGCCGCGGCAAGATTGTCACGAAGAGCGACGGCTTCCTCGACATACTTCATGTACTCGTCCTGGAGAGCCTTACGCTCGGCTTCTGTAAGGTCATTGTCTTCCATCGCCTTGCCGAATTTCTCCCACCAGCCTTTCAGCTTGTCGGAATACAGCTCACCGATCTTGTTTGACAGCATCGCACGCATGAAATACTCGGATATGTCCTCCGCCGCGGCTGCGGCATCATACTTCATATCCATCAGGTTATCCACGAAACTGCTGTACATGCTGTCAAAGGAAATACCGGTGAGACCTTCATACAGCTGGTCGGTAAGTTCCTCCAGCTTGCCCGCCTGGTCGATGTAGTCATCCAGCTTCTCGGTCAGACGACCTCCATATCCGCCCTTGCCGGTATCCTGGATCTGCGTCCACATGTCCACGTTACTGCGCAACTTCTTCATCTCCTCCGGACTTAGGTTCCAGATGTCACCGTTCCAGCTACGCCCGATCTGACCGCTCAAACGGTCAATCTGTTCCTGTGAGAAACCGCCCCAGTAATAATTCCAGCTGTGATGCGAACCGTGATAGCCGGCCTGCGACATGGCCATGTCCAGATAGTTCGAGTTCGTCTCCTGCTGGAGCCTGTAGGCATCCCGGTAGGCGGCCACGGACTTTGTACCCTTGCTCGCCTTGATCTCCTCCGTCAGGTCCTCGATAGCCGTCTGCAAGGTCTCGTTACGCTCGGTCAGCCGGTCGATGGTTTCCTGGACCTCTTTGGCATTGCTTGAAGTCGTCCAGGAGGAAAATCCGCCCCAGGTCAATGCGTCGAATATCTTGCCCACACCGGAAAGCAGCGATTTTCCGATAGTCACAAAAAGATCACCGGAAAGCACATCGTCAAGAATACCGCTCACGGCATTGAACACCGCGTCGAGCAGGCCACCGATGACCACACTCAAACCATCCTTGAAAAGGTCTATAATACTTACAATCCAGCCGACAACAGGCACATCCTCAAGTGTTTCGGAAACCTTTCCGAAAGCCTCGCCCAGTTTGCCGTCCACTTCCTTGGCACCTTTGCCGAGTGTGATCAGGCCATTATACGCCCCGCTGATACTGCCGGAGGCAATCTGCTGCAATCCGTCCCTCACATTCTCCATACTGGTCTTCAGACCGGAGGCAGTATTCGAGAGGGACTGCCGGGCACTGTCAGCCGTTTCCTGCAAGGCGTTTATATTCTCACTCGCGGCATCGGCATTAGCCTGCGCCGTTTCCAGGGCTTGCCGGGCGGACTCCTTCTCCTGTTCGGTTCCGGACTGTTGCGCCTCAATGTATGATTTCTGGGCGGCAATGAGCGCCGTATAGGTGTCCGCATACACCGCCTGTGCCTCCTTCAGGTCTGAAAGGGCTTTCTGGTAGGCAGTAACCTCGGCACCCAGTTTCTTGAAACTGACCTTGCCGGAACCGCCCAAAGCCCTCTCCATCTGCTGGACGGCAGAGACAAGCGCGTCCTGACTGGCATGGTCGGCATTTCGGAACTCGTCAGTGAGCATGTATTTTCTGGCATCCGCCAATACAGGCTTTATCATATCGGAAAACATCCCGCCGAATTCACCGAAGACAGTACCCCAGTCAATACGGGCTTTCAGTTCCTGCACTTCGATGCCGGCAAGTTTGCTGTCACGTTCAACACCGAGAGAGAGCTTCTCGCTGCCGGATGTCGTCTTTTGTATCTTTTCCGCATATTCGGTCGCGATGGCGAGTTTCTTCTGCTGGAAGGTGCCGTAGGCCTGCAAATATTCCTGCATCACTCCGAACTCTTCCCGATAAGCTTCCGCTATTTTTTTCTGTCGGCCGGACTCGTTCAACTCACGGGCCTTGTCTATTTCGGACTGCTGATCTTCCGACAGCGAACCGGACTGCCCCGCTTTCGCGTTGTCACGTTTCCAACCGGCTTCCTGCTTGGCTATTTCATCCTTGCGTGCCTGGTATTCATTGTCTATCTGGCGCAGCTTCTTCTCCAGCCCCTCGGTCATCATCTCAATCTCCGCCTCGTCATTCTTCCTTTGCAGCCCGACGAGTTCCTGGCCCAGCTTTTCAGAAACCTGTTTGCGGCGTTGGGCTTCCTTCTCCGCCTTGTCCGCCTTCTTCCGTTCGGCCTCGGAATCCTTATCCTCACCGGGCTTGACCTTGTCGTACTCCTTTTTGGCGGTATCGACGGCATCCTTCAGTTCTTTCGCCTTCTTCTCAAACTCCTCACGGGAAAGGCTGTTGGACGTTTCCTGAAGAAAGGCGTTATAAGCCTTGAGCGCGTCCTGGTATTTCTCTTTTGCCGCAGCCACCCAGTCAGTGCTTGAATCCGTGGGCAGGTTACGCCGGTTTTGTTCCGAAACCAGTTTGTTCAGCTGATACTTCAGTTCGTCACGGGAATAAGTTCCGGTAAGATTTTCGTCACCCTGCGTAATCTTTCCGTATTCCTTCTCCTGGACAGACATCCGGGCAAGCAGGGTTCTACGCTGCTTTATCTGCTGTGCAAGGGTCTCGTTACTCACACCGGTCAGGTTTTCGAAATAGGCATTTACCTCGTCCTTGCGGATTTGTCCGTTCAGGCTCTTGCGTTTTCCGTACAGATTCTGAAGCTCTGCCTCCTCATCCCTTGAACGTGCGGATTTCTGGACATATCGGGCTCTTTGCCGCCCGTAGCTGTCCTGGTAATATTCGGTTGCCAACCGGGTCTTGCCTTCAAGTTCTTTTATCCTGTCATCCACACGTTTCAATTCATTGGCGGGATTGGATATGGACTCACCGGCTTCCAATCGGGCTATCTCTTCCTTGATTTTCTTGATATTCTTCAGTTTCTCATACTCGGTGTCGTATTTGGAGAATATATCCGGATATTTCTGTTCCAGCTTGTTTAGCGCCTCACGCCGGGCATCCGTGGACACGGCTTCATCCCCGGCAATGGAACACAGCTCCTCTATTTTGCGCCTGTGCTCTTCCTCGGCCTCTATGGTTTTCTGCTTCTGCTGCTGATACCTTTCCTCGGATTCCTGCAAACGTTCGGTTTCCGTCTTCATGGAGATCAGTGCCACGGCAACACCGGCAAGCAGGGTCGCAACCAGCACATAGGGATTGGAAAGCATGGTCCGGTTGAGCATCTTCTGCGCTTTCTCAACCAGCAGGAGCCAGTTGTAATGCAACGCCTCCGCAGCCACCGCCCAGCCTTTCACGGCCGTGACTGTCATGACGGCGGTCCGGTACACACCATACGTGCCGACAAGCCCGAGCAGGATACGGCCGAAACGTTCGTAATGCTCCACCATGTAGGAAACACCGGAAAGCGTGGTGTTGATGACACCTTCCGACTGCTGCCCGATTTCATTGAACATCATTGAAACGGCATCCTCTATATTGGAGATCTGTCCGGTTATCGTTTTGGATTGTGCCTCCATCAGACCACCGAATTTTCCGCCCTCGTCCGTCAGGCTCTCTATGACCTTCTGCACTTCGGGAAAACCGACCTTGCCTTCCTCCACAAGCTCCTTCACCTTGCTTTCAGCCACGCCGAACTGCTTGGCCAGTTCGGCGATCATAGGGATGCCCCGGCCGGTGAACTGGTTCAGGTCCTGTGTATAAAGCCGTCCCTGGGACATGGTGGTGCCGTAAAGATAGACCAGATCGTTCAAAGGGATGGAAAGTCCGGCAGCGATGTCACCCAAGCGGATCAGCGTCTCGTTCACTTTCTCCGCTTCAAACCCGTAGGCAAGAAGCTGCTTGGCACCCTGCGCGACATCCTCCAGGCCGAAAGGAGTGGTCGCGGCCGTATGTACCAACTGCTGCATCAGGGTGTCGGCCTTCTCCGCACTGCCGAGCATGGTCTGAAACGACACCTCCAGCTGCTGGAACTCGCCGCGTACCTTGGTGATGTTCGACACCAGCTCCTTGATAGTAAAGGCGGCTGCCAGCTTGCCGACGGTGTTGTTCAACAGGGAACCGCTCCTGTCAAGTTCCCGGATCTGTCTGTTGGCGGACGATGCCTGCTGGGACATCCGCTCGATCTTGCCCACGGCCTTGTCAAGACGGGCGCTCAAATGGTCCACCATAAGGAATTCTATTTGTACCGGTTTCATCTATTTTAGCTTGCTTTGAAAAAATCCTACTATTCCATCCGCTTCATCCTCGGCGCTCCGCTCATCCGCAGGACCGGAAGATCCGGACTTGTCACGGACATACCGGGGAGCGTCACTAAGCATCATGATCAGGGTCTGGTAATTCACCTTGTTCAGTATATAGTCCACGCTCCAGCCGGTGGCACTGGCAATCTGCCACACAAAACCGAAAGGGCTATGGGAGCCTTCATAACGGCTCTTTAACTCCCCTTCTTTCTTTGGCTCAGTCTCAAGCTCATCGGATTCGTCCGCTCGGCTGATCTGATAATAGGTATAAAAGGGTCGGTACCCATCAGGCTGACAAAACGCTTGATCGCACCCACCAGATAACGCTGTTCCATGAAGTTCCTTATGAGCCATGCCACCGGGCGCAAAAGCACGCGGCGGCTGAAAGGACCACGACAAAGGGTATAGGCCACCATACGGCTCACCGCCTTGCCGTGAGAGGCCAGAAACTGCATTTCCTCCTCCTTGCTGAACCCCCACATCTCCTCACTGGTGATCCCCATCGACAAATATGTCCGGGCAAAAAGAATCTGACCGGACATATAAGGCCGCCTCATGGTCACGCGCAGCTCCAGCGGGGATTTCCTGAAAGGGATATGAAACGCTTTCAGCGGGACGCTCACACCGATATCCAGCAGCGCGTCCGCACCCTCACGCTGGATCTGCTTGATGACAGCTTCGTCCATACGCTACTCCTCGGCCGGGTTAGTGGAAGCAGCAGCGGCAGATTCAGCAGAAGGCAGTTTATACTGTTTCCACTCTTCCGGGATAGAATCCGTATTGAATACGCCATAGGGCTGGGAGCCGTCTTCCGGCATGGCCACTTCCAGCGTGCATTCGATTTTCGCCGTTTCTGTCAGGGTCAGCTTGCCGCCGAGATTGGAAAGTAGCGTGCCATTGGGAATCAGGATGCTCTGCCCCGAAACAAGGGCTATTTCCCACGGACCGGTCAGCAACACGGCTGCCGTCGGGGCCGTCCAACCAATCGGGGTTTTCTTTTCCGAGTCCTCTTCCTTGTAGTGCATGGTACCACCCAGCAAGCTATGCAGGTTTTCGTAGTTCAGCTGGATAACGTTGAACGTGGGGGCGATGCTGCCATTCGACTGGGGAATGATAAGCACCGGGGTTCCCGGCACCTGCTCCGCCTCGATTTTGGCGGATTCGGGTTTCTGCCCGCCCATGTCAAACGAATTCTTCTCTATGTAACCCACCACAAAGTCCTTGTATTTCACGGCACCGACGCCGTACATGAAATTCTTATTCATTGTTTCTTGATTTTGAAAGTTAATACTATGCCGGCAACACATCCGGTTATAAAAGCGGCCAGCGCTATTTTAACGGGACTAAAGCGACGTTCAAATTCCGTTTCAACTGTGAATGAGTCCTCATGTGTCTCATTACGGATACGGGTCAGTTCCTCCTCATAACACAGTACCAGCCGCTGGAGGCTGTCGCAGGATGCCTCCGCTATGATATTGCCGGCCGCATCGCTCTTCACCGTCAGGCCCGCCTGCCCGTTCCTGGAATGGTAGGACGAACCGGAGGGAAGTTTACGGAGGCTGTCCGGAGGGATCGTCAGGCTCACCGCCGATTTCGGAATCCCCGCCATCAACAGCCCCCGCCTCACGTTTGACACGTTGTCGGCGCTTGACGACAGGCTGCTGTTCCGGTTCACCTCCGTCCTGCTCTTTCGAGTACTCGCGCATCCCGTAAAGAACAGGACAATCATCATGATGCCTGCAACTGTTGGCAGTATCAATGGCTTTCCGGAGGCGTGCCATTTCACGCCGGGTCGCCTGCAAAGCTTTCCTGTTTTCATTCAGTTCCTCTTTTAAGGGTTCTACAATATTCTCGATCAGGATACGGGTGGCATGTTCGGTGTTGTCAATCCGTACCGTCTCGGCTTCGGCGGTAGCCTTCTCCGCTTTCGCCCTCGCTTCCCTGACCGTTGATTTCAGGGTGATGATGGCTATTATCGTGGCTACCAGACCACCGCCCAGCACCAGATTCATGACTGCACTGAAGTCCATACGCACACTGGTCTTTCAGGTCAAAGCCTATTTGCCGGCATCCTTACCCGCAAACAGTCCGATGAGCCACTGGACAAAGCCCGTATCGGCAACACCATTGGACACAAGGGACGCACCGAACCCATAACACAACGCGATATACCACGTGGCATCAGCGACAAAGCCCGCATCCAGCCACCATAAAAGCATGGCGGCCACAATGCCCACACACCAGCTGACAATCTGTGTCGCCAAGCCCTGCATTTTTGGAAACAGAGCCTTGATCCCTTCCGTGAGCAACACCACGCCACCGACAAAACCGGCAAAGGTGGTGATCATCGCGCTATAATCGACTTCCGGTACTGTACCGGTCTGGGCAAAAGTTGCTGACACGAATCCGAGTATCAGCACAAAGAATAAAAGAAATCTTTTCATGTTGTTGTTGATTTATTGAGTTATACCTATTTGTTTAAGCCATCTCTGTACATCAAAACTGGGGCAGGCTTTGGCCGCCAGTTCATTGTGACCGACGATTCTCACATCGGGAAAACGACGGTGGAAATCCTTCACGTACTTCTCAAGCGCCTTTTTTTGCCAGGAGGTACGGGTGTCCGCAGGCGTTTTACCATCCTTTGCACACCCGCCGGCATAGACGATATGGCGGCTCACGGAATTGTAACCGGCCACGCCGTTGGTCACTTCCCACGGGTCCACATTCGCGTCCTCGTTATTGTTCACCAGGCGTTCCACTCCGCCGTTCAGATGGAACAGGTCGGTATATCCGACCTGCTTCCAGCCGCGGCCGCCCTTTGAGACGGGGTTGGTATGCCAGGCGCGAATCTCCGCACCGCTTACCTCACGCCCTTCAGGAGTGGCCGTGCAATGGATGACAAGATACTTCAGCTTTCCCATCACTCACCGCCTTCCTCTTCATCAACGGCCGCCTGGGACAGTGCTATCTCCACCTTCTTCTCCGGATCGGCGTCCAGGCCCAGTACAAGTGTGCCGGATACCGCCTTGCCGCTACTGTTCACACCGGCGGTGACCGTCAGAGAGCCATCGGTACCGACTGCCGTGAAACCGGCAGGAATGGAAACCACGCTGTAATCACCGGAGGCAGTGACCTTCACCTCCTTGCTCTCACCGGCGGCCTTGAAGGAAAGAGCGGCCGGATCGGCAGAAATGCTGCGTTCCACTGCCTTGAACACCGGAGTCTCACGGGTGTCAAGCACCACGAACTCCTCGCCGAAGGCGATTTCCGTGTCGGCCTTCATCAGCAGCTTGAAGAAGTACAGCTCGCTGGAGTTCATCCACTTGTCAATCTGGATCACCTCCTCGTCGTCTTGGAGGTTCACACCGGCAAAAAGGTTGCCGTCAGCGCTCATCGAGCAGAGCGTGGCTACGATAAGGCCATCAGGCCAGGAATTCAGCGTCTCGATGGTGATACCCTTGTAACGCTTCTTGTTGATGTCCGTCTCGCTCGTGTTCTTGTACTCGCGTTCGGTCAGCTCGTCATCGTACTTGTCGAAGTCGTCAATACTCATCAGGATACGCAGGTTCGGATTCTCACGCAGGGCTTTTGGAATAGCCTTGCGGACAGCCTTCAACTTGCCGATCATGGAAGTATCGGAAGGAGCCGGAACCACGATCACATCCGGATCTTTAGCCGCCTGGGTCAGGATACCGTTGAAAAGGTGGTCGTCGTCCGAACCGAACTCGCCGTTCAGGTAATGCCAGCCCAGCTCGAACTTCACACTCTTGCTAAGTTCATCCAGAAGCGTGTTCTGCGCTTCGGGGGGAAGTTCGGCAAACACGAGGTTGCCCTTCGGCTGCCACTTGCGCCAAACATGCTCGAAGGCGCGGGGATTGAAAGTCGTGAACGCCATGAAATCCTCCGGATCCAGTGATTTCTCCGAGTAATTGAAATTGCCTTTCGAGTCTTCCAAAGTCGGGTTCTCCTTACGCTTCTGGAGCATCTTGCCGGTCTTGATACGCGGCAGGCTGATTTTTTTCTCCACACCGGGGATCACCATGATCAGACCTTTTTCTACAAGGTCATTCCCGGTGGTGGCCAGGACCAGTATTTTCTCCAGTACCTCGCCGTTGTAATTCGTGTTTCTTACTACTATTGCCATGGCAAATGTTTTATTTATGGTTCAACTTGTCCTTAATCTCGCTCATGCGCTTGTTCCAGGGGCTTTCACCCGTCGGATTCACACGAAGGTCAGTCATGACACTACGTTTTGGGAAAAGCTTCTCCAATGCCTTTTCCCCGTTCTCCCGATCTTTTGCCAGAAGGTTCTCATAGATGGGGCGGGTGGCGGCATCGATACGGCCGTCCTGTTCCGCATCATCAAGCAGTTTCTTACGCGCGGCAGCGTCATCCGCATCCGCCTTGTCCTGGAACACCTTCAGTTCGCCCTTCAGGCGGGTGACCTCGGCATCAAGGGCCGGGACTCTGCCAGCCTCTGTTTCCAGCAGTCCGATTTCACGCAGGAAATCGTCATCCGTCGCACAGTTCTTGAACCGCGGACGTCTCTTGAGTTCGTCTAAATTCATGCTATTCTCGTTTTGTGGCTTGTGCAGCCGGTTATTGAATATTTGAAATACCTGTTCGGGGGTACTGTCCTCCGGTACCGGGTCAGCGTCATAAATACCGTCGATAAGCCCCAGCGCCAGCGCCTCGTCGGCACGCAGCCAGTGATCCTTGCCGTCAAAATACATCGCGCGGATTTCCTCCTTGTCCTTGCCCATACGGGTGGCATACATCTCGCAAAGGGTATCCTCAAGCGCCTCGATCTCACGGATGCAGTCCTTCATCTCATCCTTGTTGCCGTAACAGCCGCCCTGGACACTGTGAAGCATCAGACGGGCATAACGGCTCATCCAGACGGGCTTGCCGCAAAGGGCGATGACGGAGGCCATGCTGGCGGCGATGCCGTCCACGTAGATGGTAATGTCGGCCTTGCTGTTCTTCAAGGCATTGAAAATGGCGATGCCCGAATAAACCTCACCGCCGTTGCTGTTGATACGCACGTCCACCTTCCCGGTCAGGGCTTCCGCTTCCAGAAGTTCACGGGCGATATCACCGCTGCGCACGTTATCATCGTACTCACCGATGTCACCGTAAAGAAGGATGCAACAGGCATCGGTTCCGGGTATCATATTGAAAAATCTACTCATGTCACTATCGTTTTGGCAGGTCCTTCCCTGCAAAAGTTTACGGTGCGAAATTAGGGGGATTAAAAGCCTTTTTCAAACCGCGTTTTCATCATGGAGACTTTAAAGGATTGCCATGACGCTTTAAAATGTCATCATGCGGAGCGCGTTTTTTTTCGCTCCTTTTCCTTATCAATTTTGCACGTAAAAAAAGGAGGTAATATGGCCGAACTTACAAACGAGCAGAAAAAGGCATGGGCGAAAACGCTCTACACCCGCGAGACGCTTACGCAGGCGGAAATAGCCGAGCGTGTGGGGGTTTCACGGGTGACTGTGAACAACTGGATAGGCAAAGGAAACTGGGAGCAGTTGAAGGCTTCCATAACCATCACACGGGAGGAGCAGCTGAAGAACCTGTACCGGCAGCTGGCGGAACTCAACAACGCCATCATGGGAAAACCGGAAGGGGAACGGTTCCCGAACGCCGCGGAAGCGGACACCATTTCCAAACTGTCGAACGCCATCAAGAAACTGGAAACAGAAGTGGGGCTGGCGGACATCATCTCCGTGTTCTCCGACCTGCTCAAATGGGTGCGGACCTACGATTCCACGCAGGCGAAGGAGATCACCCCGCTTCTGGACGCGTTTGTCAAATCAAAATTATCCTGACATGGCAAAGAAAAGACTCACAACACAGGACAGGCTCGCGCTGGGCAGCTGGAACGAGCTGGTGGCATCCGTGCGAGAACATTCGGACATCAACCCCACGGACACGGAAACGGAAATCAGGCAGAGGCGGGAAAGGCTGGAGAAGAACGACGAGGAGTGGTTCAAATACTACTTCGCCATGTATTGCACCTGCGAGTCCGCCGCCTTCCACAGGAAAGCCACCGGGCGGCTGATGAGGAACAACCGCTGGTACGAGGTAAGGGCCTGGTCACGCGAGCTGGCGAAATCCGCACGCTCCATGATGGAGATATCCAAACTGGCACTGACAAAAAAGATACGCAACGTGCTGCTGATCTCCAACTCGGCTGACAATGCGGAAAGGCTACTGCTGCCGTTCATGGCGAACTTCGAGGAGAACCAGCGGATCATACAGGACTACGGACAGCAGAAAAAACCGGGAGCGTGGGAAACCGGGGAATTCACCTGCATGTGCGGGTGCTCCTTCCGCGCCATTGGAGCCGGGCAGTCACCGCGCGGTACACGTAACAAGAACTTCCGCCCGGACTTCATCCTGGTGGACGATATAGACACCGACGAGGAGTGTCGAAACCCAGAACGCATCAAAACCAAATGGAAATGGCTGGAGGAGGCGCTGATACCGACCATGTCCGTATCGGGAAACTACCGCATCCTGTTCAACGGGAACATCATCGCGCCGGACTGCTGCATCAAAAGGGCCATCGAAAAGGCCACCGAACTGAAGGCGAAAGGAATCGGGCACGTGGATATCATCAACATCCGGGGAAAGAACGGGCTATCCGTATGGCCCGAAAAGAACTCCGAGGAGGATATCGACCTCTTCCTTTCACTGGTGAGCGCGGCGGCGGCACAGAAAGAGTTCTTCAACAACCCGGTGGTGGACGGCGGCGTGTTCGCGGAAATCACCTACGGGAAAGTGCCGGCACTCTCCAGGTTCAAGTTCCTGGTGATATACGGGGACCCCGCACCGGGAGAGAACAAGACGAAAAAAAGTTCCACCAAAACGGTATGCCTGCTCGGGAAACTCGCGGGAAGGCTTTATCTGATAAAAACGTTCCTGGACAGGGGGCTGAACGCGGAATTTGTCGAGTGGTACATCAAGCTGCTGGAGTTTGTGGGTGGGAAAACCACCGTGTACTGTTACATGGAGAACAACAAATTACAGGATCCTTTTTTCCAGCAGGTATTCCAGCCCATCGTGAGGCGGATACGCAGGGAAAGGAAAATATCACTGTACATCACCGGGGACGAGGAGAAGAAAACCGACAAGGCCACACGTATCGAGGCGAACCTGGAACCGCTCAACCGGGAGGGGAACCTGATACTCAACGAGGCCGAAAAGGACAACCCGCACATGAAACGGATGGCGGAACAGTTCAAGCTGTTCAACCTCCAACTGACCTATCCGGCAGACGGACCCGACTGCGTGGAGGGGGGAAACAGAATTATAGACCGCAAGGCCAGACAGTCGGAAAAGCCCGTCATTGTCACAAGGAAAAGCACGCGGTCACAAAACAAGTACAGAGTGTAAACTTCAATACCTATCATTATGAGCAAATTTATCGAACTTTCAGACTACGACGCGAGCATACACCGAGAGATTCTGGACGCACTGACAAGGGAGGATGACGCTGTCGTGGAGATATGTGAGGACCGCGCCGTCGCCGAGATGCGCTGCTACCTTTCCAGACGTTACGACTGTGACAAAATATTCACGGCAACCGGTGACAAACGCAACCAGCTTGTCCTGATGATGGCCATCGACATAGCCGTGTACCACATCTTCTGCATACATAACCCGAGGAACCTGTCACCGCTGCGGAAGGAACGCCACGAAAGGGCGGTCGAATGGCTGAAAGCCGTGGCGGCCGAGGAGATATCGGTGGACGGCCTGCCCCTGCTGTCCGAAGAGACGAGGACGGCAAAATCAAATTTCCTTATCAAAAGCAACCGTAAACGTGTAAACCATTGGTAATATGAGCAAAAGAAAGAAAGGGGCCGGAAAGATAACCCAAAGCGGGAACCTGCCGAGGCCCGGGCAGAAAGGACCCGCAACCATCATACTGACACAACCCAGAAGGTTCGGTATAGACATAGCGGACTACATGCTCGCGGTAAGGGCTTTCGAGAATGTGGACTACTCCAGACGCTTCAGGCTGTACGACCTGTTCAGCGACATACTCATGGACACGCACCTGACAAGTGTCATAGAGAAACGGAAGAATGCCGCACTGGCATCTTCCATAGAATTCCGCAGGAACGGGAAACCGGACGAGAAGGTGAACAAGCAGATCAGGTCCCCATGGTTCCGGAAGTTCATAGGGGACATCCTGGACGCCAAATTCTGGGGGTTCTCACTCGTGCAGTTCTACCGAAAGGGGGAATGGGTGAACTACGACCTGATACCGCGCAAACACGTCGATCCCGTGCGCAGGCTCATACTGCGGCACCAGACGGACACCACCGGGACGTCCTGGGACGAGTACCCGGACCTGTTGTTCATCGGTTCACCCGACGATCCCGGGCTGCTGGTGAAAGCAGCTATCTGGGTGATATACAAACGTAACGACGTGGCGGACTGGGCACAGTTCGCGGAAGTGTTCGGAGCGCCCATCAGGGAGTACACGTATCCCACGGATGACGACGAGGCACGGCAGAGGGCGCTGAACGATGCGGACAGCACCGGAAGCCTGTCGGTTTTCGTGCACGCGGAGGATACGGTGCTCAAGCTCGTGGAAGCCGCGAACAAGACAGGGAGCGCGGACCTCTACGACAAGCTCTGCGAGCGCTGCAACAACGAAATCTCAAAGCTGTTCCTCGGAAACACGCTCACCACCGAAGCCTCCGACAAGGGCACACAGGCACTGGGAACCGTACACAAGGATGTGGAGGAGAAAGTGACGCTCTCCGACAGGCAGGACATCCTCGACGTGCTCAACTATGACATGGCCGACATATTCGCAATGCTCGGAATAGACACCACAGGCGGGGAGTTCTGCTATCCGGAAAAGAAGCTTATCGAACCGGAGAAAAAGATGTCCATCCTCACACAACTGCGCACGAACTTCAACCTGCCGGTGGGTGACGACTATCTCTACGAGGAATTCGGGATCGAGAAACCGGCAAACTATGACGAACTGAAGAAACGCCAGGAGGAGAAAGCGGCGGAAATCGAGGCGGCGAAGGCCCGAGAGACTGAAAAGACGGAAGAGGATAAACCGGATCCGGAAGAAGAACCGGAACTGGAAAAGCACGGTAAAGGAACACCCAAAGAAAAGAAAAATGCCCTTAAAAACGCGTACAACTGGCTGAAACGTTTTTTCGGGAAAGCCCCGGGGAGAGACGGGGCAGCTTTAGAATGGTGATGAACGACCTCTACAGAATGGAGGACAAACAGGTGGAAACTTTATTCTCGTTCGATGAAGAGGTACTGAAGAAAGCCCTGAAGAACATCTACAGTAAAGACTTCCACCCCCTGACGGAAATCGAGGAGAACCTGTTCGAAGCCACATGGAAAACAATAAACGAGGCAGCGGACAAGGGGTTTGGGACACGAAAGCCCGACGATCCGGATTATGACTTCTACCGGGAAATCCGAATGAACAACGCCGTGTTCGCAGCTTTCAAGGTACACAGGGCACAGAACGACATGGCAGCGCTGCTGCTGGACAAAAACGGAAGTTTAAAGCCGTTTGAACAGTGGGTAAAGGAAGCCATGCCCATAGCCGACCATCAGATGGTCCATTGGCTGCGTACAGAATACGACACGGCCGTCATACGGGCACACCAGGCCGCGGACTGGAGGCAGTTCGAAAGGGAAAAGGACGTATTGCCGAATCTCAAATGGATGCCTTCCACATCCATACATCCGGGAAGCGACCACAGGATTTTCTGGGGGACCATACGTCCAATAGATGATCCGTTCTGGAACGAGCACAGGCCCGGGGACAGATGGAACTGCAAGTGCACGCTCTCATCAACGGATGAAGCGCCGACAGCGGTACCGGACGAAAACGGGCAGAACAAGGCACATGACGGTCTGGAAAACAATCCGGGAAAAGACGGCAAACTGTTTTCAGACAAACACCCCTACGTTACTGAAGCGCATCCGGGAGCAAAAAAAGCCGTGGACGCACTGACCAGGCGCATCAACGAAATGATAGCCGAAATGCCGGACAACCTGACGCTGGAGGAAAAAACCGACATCGCCCGCAACAATCTCAAGATAGAAAAGGCACTCGGCGTTACCAAAGGCAAGCCGATGACATACGAACAGGCGAACAAGGGAAAGGAGAACCCGAAATTCGGAAAAGAGGAAGGATACCGCGTGAATTGCCAGACCTGCACCGTGACACACATGCTCAGAAGGTTGGGGTTTGACATCGAGGCAAAACCCAACATCAGACAAAGCGCATACAATGAAATGGCAAAACAAGGTATCACATGGGAAGAACGTTTCCTGAACCGGGACGGAACAAAGCCGGATTATGACTATACCTATAAATGGCAGGTCAGAAAGGGATATCAAGTAATGAATGCAAACCGGCTGAAGGAATACTTCAGGGAAAAATTCAGAGAGGATGGAATATACGAGATATATTGTGCCTGGAAAGGCGGCTCCGCACACGTGTTCTGCGCGGAGGTGACTGAAGGAAAGACAAGGTTCTTCGACCCGCAAACCGGAAAGGATGATGCAAGCAATTACATACAGAGCATGAAAGCGGGCCGTGTGGGAGTGATAAGAATAGACAACAAACTGGTAAATCCCAAAATCATGGGACTATTCATCACCAAATAAACGGGAAGAAAGTGCCAGCCCCTCCTCACCGTCCACCAGACGGCAGGACTGGCCGTCGAACAGAATAAAGGCGGGAAGACCGACAGGCAACTCAAAACCATCCCCGTCAACACAGCCCACGGAATAGATGCTTCCTTCAGGGGAACTGGCTGATAAGACAACGGAGTTGTAACCGCTACTGTTTGCTAATTCCGACACTTGTTTAGGTATTTCCATAACGCAAAAAAGGCACATAAAAAACGCCTTGCTGCAAAAGTATAAAATTATTTTTTAATTCAGTCATTCATGGACATAAAAGAATATTCAAAACTGATAAAAGCCAAACGGAAAGAACTGGATGGGCTAATGAAACGGAAGATGCCGGTTATCGCCGGACGAATGGCAAAAGACCATTTCCAGGACAACTTCCGGCAGGGAGGATTCGTAAACGGGGGATTACACCCGTGGCCGAAAGCGAAAAGGCTGTCCTCGGGACGGACCGATGCGGCAGGGAACTACGGGACGCTGCTCTCCGGAAGGAACCATCTCTTCAGCTCCGTCAAATACATGCCGGGAGAATACCGGGTGAGGGTGGCAAACGAACTCGTCTATGCGCCGGTCAATAACTGGGGAGGAGAAGTGCATCCGACCGTTACGCCCCAAATGCGGCGTTTTGCATGGACGAAGTATTACCAGGCTTCAGGCAAGGCTAAAAAAGCCGCCACGGGCAAAAGAAAAGGCAAAAAGAAGGGTTCTGCCGTAAACAATAAACCGCAGGAAAATCAGGAAGCGCTGAAATGGAAAAGGCTGGCGCTCACCAAAAAGAAAAAGCTCCGGATAAAAATACCGCAACGCCAGTTTATCGGGGAAAGCCGGGAACTGTCCGAAAAGATAGACCGGAAAATGGAGAATGAAATCAGAAATATTTTAAACTTATAACAACATGGAAGAAATTTTTATCGCAATCATGGAACGCATCGCCGAAAAGATACCTGAACTGTCATACATTGACGAGGACTACGGACAGCTTGAAGCCGGGGCGGAGGAGGACCACTACCCGGTAACCTTCCCCTGCGTGCTCATCGGGAACGCCGAATCGGACTGGAACGACCTCGGATACGGGGTACAGAAAAGCGAGTCATTCATTACCATACGCCTGGCCGTCGACTGTTACGATGACACCCACTACACCTCCGGAACCTATGACAAGGTAAGAGAACGCCAGCTCAAGGCTAAAGAGCTGTACAAGGCCTTGCAGGAGTTCCAGTGCACGGAAGAGACCAGCCCGCTGGTCAGGGTAAAGAGCCGGGACTATTCGCTGCCGGGAAACATCAAGGTGTACGAGACGGTTTATTCCTTCACGCTGCATGACGAGTCGGCCATGCAGGAAGGCACGGCAAGGTTTATTCTCCCGTAAAGAGCGAGAGCTGGACGGCTGTCAGGCGGGGCTTCTTCACTTTCGGAACGGGCTTCACCTCCAGGTTCTTCAGCTCCCGGCACTTGCGCCGGATAATGGACATGATCCGCTCCTCGGAAATGAAAAACTCCTGGCGGGACAACACTTTCAGGGCATCATCAAAACGTAGGCGCTGCACCTCCGTCCAGTAATAGTAACGGCGGCACAGGGCTTCATCACGGAGTTCTATCAGGTTCTTGTCTCGTCCTTTGGTCATAAGTCCAGGTATATGCTGCAAAATTAGGCATTTAACCGGGGATGTTAATAAAAAAAACGCCGCATCGTGTATGAATGCGGCGTTTTTCTGTTTAGAGTGTGAACAAAATCACATGGTCATCAGTTCTGTGTCATCTTCACCCGGGACAAACGGCTCGACGCGGGTGATCACCTTGCTCTGCACCTTCACCCGTCCGCTGCCATTACAGACCGGACATTTTGCGGATAAAGGAGCTCCTCCCTGGTCCAGGTAAAAGATACGTCCCTTGCCTTCACAGCGCTTGCAGGCCATGACGTGCGGCGCGATGTTCTTCGTCTTTTCCATAACTACAACCGGCAGAATGAGGGCTCGATACGGCGCCAGACACCGTTCTCGTCACGTTTATGGAAATAGTAGTTCACCGCGGTCTTGTACACCACGTTGCTCTCACGGAAGAGGTCCATAATCTCCGTGTATTCACTGTCGAAACGGTCCTCCAGCTCGTACAGCTTGCTCACCGACTTGTAGTCCAGATCACCCTGGCGGTTACGCTCGATCATGGTCATACCGAGCTGGTACATCGGATCATCGGTACCGAGTTCCCGGCTCATGGCGTAACGCTTCAGGTAATCCACCAGACGCTCAGCGGCGAGGTTGGCACGCTCGTCGAAGCTCTTCACCTTGTTACTCCTCACTTCCAGCTTCATGTCACCGTCTACGATGGTAAAACTTGCCTGATCATCCTTGCGGAGCTGGCCATAGTCGCGCATCAGGTCGCGGAAAGAGGCGGCTTCCTTCTCCACCCAGTCACGGAAGGCTTTCACGTCATCCACGACTGGAAACAGCTTGTTCTTCACTTCAAGCATGAACTGCGCACGAAGCCCCTCGTAGGCGTCGCGACGGTTGCGCTTGTTTTCCTTCTCTTCCTGCTGGAGCTGTTTCAAAAGCTCCTTTCTGTCCTGGACGGACAGGCTTTTTAATTGTTCTTTCAAGTCCATAACTAAAAAATTAAATGGTTATTACTGTTGTTTATTCTCACGTTTGCGGCGGATGGCGCGCAGCTTCACCTGCAACGTGTCCAACGCCTCACAGTCAAGTTCACGGAACTCCATACCAGCGATACGGCTGTCCAGGCAGAAAGCGTTCACCTTGTCCCAGTCGGCCGTATTGATGCCCAGCAGCTGCATCTGGTGCAGTACCGCGGAACGCTTCTGACGGAGAATCTTCCGGAGTTCTTCCTGGTGAGTGGGCGGCACCAGCTTACGCATCCCGGCTATGGCCGCACTGTATTCCTTCAGTGTCATGTCGCGCAGACTCGTGGTACGTCCGTCCGTGTACTGGGAAACTACGCTTTCCTTCAAAGCATCGCGGTCAGATGTCGGAAGGCGGTTCAAAAGACTATAAAACACCGCATAATTCTCGGGTTTATTTAACTGCTTGCGGCTGTTGATGTCTATCTGCATGGCTATGCTGTTTTTTTTTGTTTATTTTAAGGTCATTAATTTCCTTAATCACTCTCTTTACTCTGATAGTACACAAATAATCAAGAAGATGCTCTTTTTCATTTTTTGTACACTTATACTGGTCGAAAAATTCAAGTATGCCCATTCTATTCAGATTTTCATTAACTCAAACTATTCATACCACATCAGCACAACTCTATTATTTCACCCACGGCAGCCTGCAAAAGGGTACGCAAGACCGAAGGGTTTCCGCTATCATAGATGACTTCCACACAACACTCATGGCGTGCGTTACGTGACACAACCAGCTCGCAAGTCATATTCTCACAGAGCCATTTTTCCACTACTTTACGGACACCAACGGCGGTGACCACAATTACCATTTTTTTACTCATAATATTGACCGTGCTGTATGTTATTCAACTCTTATTCTCCCGGTGTACTGGTTTCCCCGAAACTTCATCCCCTTGGTGAAGCCGCCTGGATATCCCAGTTCCTTGCTTCTCGCGTTTGCCAGCAACAAATGTTCCCGGCTAAGGGAGGCTACAAAACCTTTGTCCTTTTCCAGTCCCATTTCTCGGGCCTTCCGGGTGACGCTGCGTTCGGAAACACCGAGCATTTCAGCCAGCTCCCGGTTGAGGGTATTGTGATAGTGGCGACGCATGATGGAAAGCATATTGCCGTTCCAAAAGATACGGGTGGAATATCCCTTATGCTCGACGAGCCGTCCCAGTGTCCGGTGCATGAAAGTACCGTCAGCAACCTTCCGGTGCTTGCGGTACTGTTCACGCTTGTACGCCAGCACACATTCATGACACCAGGAACTCCGTCCCCCATTCTTCAACGGATAGAACTCACGCATCCACAACTTTCGGCCGCAATGCGGACAGACACGTTTACGTTTCTGCTTGTTGTTATTTTCACTCATAGCTGTTTATGCTGCATTCATCAGTTCATATTCAAATTTTCATCGAACGGAATAGTATTAATGTCAGCCTTTCTCGTATAGGCCTGCATAAGCCCCATGGAAAGCAGTATATAGACATTCTTATTCGCTTTGACAACCCCAGAAATAGAGCCGACAATATGTTCAGTCTTGCCGGTAATGATTGAGCCGGCTATCTGCTCAAGCCCGTCCGGATGGTCCTCACTGGCCGCAACGCTCATAAAGGCACTAAGATTATTTTCCTTACAAAAGTTATCCACGTATTGGCAGAGTTCCTTTACTGCCTCTTTCTGTTTTTCTGTAATCATTTCAGTTAAATTTTAATGGTTAATAATTATATGTTGAAATCGCGAAATCTCTTTTTTGATACTGGCTGTACATAGTTTCCTCCCAATCCGTCTCTTCCTCCTCCGGAAGGTCATCCTCATCAAGTTCTACCTCCTTACGGTAAATCAGATACCGTGCCTCCAGAAAGAAGAGGACCACGCGACGCAGGAACTCACGGGCGGAGGCGATGCCGTGCTTTTCCATGAAGGCGGCGATACGGTCCGAACCGATAGTGTTCGTGCGGATGCTCACCAGACACTGCCGGCGGAAGTCCTTCAGCGTGCTGCCCCTCACCTCGAGCACGCGGTCAGCAATACGGCCGAGACTCTCCGGAATATGGTATCCGGAACCTTCGTCATCCGTTCCCACCAGCAGTTCAGCGGCGGCCGTCAGCATACCCTCCACGCTCATGCGCTGGGCAGCGGCCGTCTCCTTCAGGAACACGTACTGGTAATTGCTCACGTAGGTATGTATGAGATAACCTTCCGGACGGCGGAACACCTCTCCGGCGGCAAGCTCCATCGAAAGGTTGTTCAACGTCACACCGGCACCGCAGCAGAAAGCGCATACCAGGCGGACGGCAAGACGCTGGCGGTTGCCCCAGCCCCCGGAAACGATGGCACGCTGTAGGCTGTCGGCAACGGCCGGATCCATCTCGAAGAACAGCACCGCCTTCTCCTGGCGGCGGAAGAAGAACGACATGTCCGGAATACGGTCCATGCAGAGAAGGATACGCCGGGTGGCAGTAGAAACCCTGCCACCGTCCGTCATGCGGATATAGGACTTTACCAGGTGGTTCATCACTACCGTCATGTCGGAAAAATGATAGTCGGCAACTTTCCCGCGGAACAGTTCATGAAGCAGAACGGGCAGCTTCACAACGTAGTTGTAATACTCCTTTCTCATGGCTTACTTGCTTGAAGGTTTCCAGTCCACTGTTATAATCGCATCCAGCTCACCGCTACCGCCACACACCGGGCAGGACACATGCACGTCCTCGCGGCTGCCCTCTTCCGTTCCCCAGAACCAGCCATTACCCTTGCAGTAACCACACTTGTGACCGGTACTGACGAAGTTCTCACGGTTAGGCCCCTTACACATATAGGCGGGAGGACAAATCGCCAGCTGTTTCTTTATCCTGCTCATGCCTGACCTCCTTTCTGTTTCGGTCCCGTCACATTCCAATAGTCATAGGCACCCTTCTCCCAGATTGTGTATTCACCAGTGGCCCCCTGATAACGTCCCTTACTGAAAGCGACGTAGCCCTCTACCCATATCTTCAGGTCGGCATCATACATCACGCTCGTGGCCGCATCACCTTTAGGATTCTTGCCGCGGGCATGGCTGATGAAAACAAACAGCTTGTCCGGAAACTCCTCCTTCAGCTGGATATAGTCACGATACGTCATCTGCGTGTATTGGAAACTGTCAATGATCACGACGTTGAAACTCTTATGACGCCGGAGCCTGATCTTCAAGGTGGGGATGTCCTCCTTGATGAACGCCAAATGGCGGCTTACCTCGGCCATACCAAAGCGCCGCAGGTTATTTTGGACAGTCAGAGAAGTTCCTTCCTCCAGGGAGTTGAACGCCACACGGTCATACTTGCAAAGTTCCTTACAGAGCTGCATCACGAAAGAGGTCTTGCCGTTACCGCTGTTGCCCCACACGAACCAGCAGCCCCGGACTTCCGGAGTGTCGAAGGCATCCTTCCATTTCCCCTCAAAAGGGAATACGTCATACTTCTTGTTCAGGATGTCCCTGACATTCAAGGCACGTCTCATGCCCGCTTTTTTATTATCCTTTTTCTCTTCTTCCATGGTCAGAACAGTTTTAGTTGTCGGATATTGTCTATTTGATCAAGCACGGCCTGCCGTGCGGCACCCCGCAGTTTCTCGTGGCAGAGCATCCTGCCGAGTGCCCACAGAAGGGCATTCTCACGGGTAGCAAACTGTCCCCATTTACGTCCCGGGTTGAAACCGCCGCCGAAACCGCCCACCTCCATGTGAACGCCAGCAACCCACCAGCCGTCCTGCTGTCCCACAAGGGCGTCCAGATAGTCGCGACCATTCCGGTAAACGGTCACCGTCTCGTATTCCCTCAAGACTGGGTAATCGCTCCAGGGAGCAGGAAGCTGCTCGCGACCGTCGATCTTTAAGTATTCAAATTTGTTTTCCATATCCTTAAAATTACGTTTGAACGGTATTTGAACGGGAGTCATTCCCCCACCATGCGTTTCACCTTGTGAATGGACTTCCTCACACGCCGCAAATCAAAGTCACATGTCGAAGCCTCCTTTATCACCTTATCGATGTCTTTCTTGTCAGTCACACCGTTGGCGGAACAGATCGCAAACACGTCGTTCACGTCCGTAGGCTCTAGCTCATAAAATTTCCGTCCGATACGGCTGTAGAACTCCTTGTAGCCAGGCTTCTGGTATCGCAGACCATTGCTGATGCGTTTGGCAATATAATCGGTACTCAAAAACACGACGCCGCATTTCTCCTCCAGTTTGTTGTACAGGCTGATGAAGTAGTGGAACACCGGTTCGGTCAGCTTGTCCGCCTCGTCGAACACCAGCAGGGGCGCGTCCATCTGGATGATATCATCCAAAATAAGTCCCCACACCTCACGGATATTATACCCTTCAGTCCGGATCCCGACCGTGCGGGCTATCTCGCGGACAAAGTCACCTTTCTTCATGTCCTCGGAGCAGAGAATATAGAAAACCTCCTTATGCTCATGAAGGTAAACACGGGCGGTGGTACTCTTGCCACAACCAGCCTCACCGGTCACCCATGTGACATTGCGCCAGCGCTGCGCATCGGAGAGCACAGCCGTGATCTCCTGGTAAGCGCCGGTCTCCACGATCTGCCAGCCGGTAGCGCTTACACCACCGACCTGCGAGGCGACATTACGGAACATCTCGTCACTGATATTCTCATAACGCCCGTTCAGGATATTGCTCACAGTACCCACACTGACTCCCTTCAGACTACCCGCGGCCTTCGTCTGGCTCGGATACTTCGCCACGTAAGCCCGGAGGCTCTCACTGATGGCGTTCTTCTCTTTCATTGTAATTTCCATAATCAATATTTTTTATCTTGTTATAAATCTGTTCCTTATAATTTCCCGACCACCTTGCGGATGCTCACTTCCTTCTTCTCAAAGCTGTCCCATGTCACGTTGCTGATGACTTTCATGTCACGGCCTATGGAAGGACGGGGCGGCTGGCTGTATTTTCTCGTGCGGCGGTCAATCTGGCGTTGCGCCTCCTTTCCGAGACCTTTCAGGTCAGGAGTACGCAAACCGTTCTGCTCCGGTGCGACACCATGCTCATACTCGATATCTTTGGCGACGACCTGACGGTTTATACGCTCATTGACGACGGCCTCCTGCTGGGTGCGGATGAAACGTTTTTCGGCTTCCGTCTGCTCCTGCTGGGCACGGTGGATCATCAGCGGGAACGAGGCCACACACTCGAAACGCATCGCACCGCCCTTGTCCTTGTAAAGCAACCGTACGCTGCTCATGTCATAGGGATCGTACTGGACATAGAACTTCTTGTAGGTATTACGCCGGCGCCATTCCAGGTCAGGCTCACCGGGAGCGGAGAAAACCTCGTAAGGGTATTTCTTTCCCTGTACCGTGATCTCGATACCGCTGGCGGTGAACAGCGACGGTTTATCGGTTGTGTACCAGAACATCTCCACCATATCAGGAACGCTGACCGGATCGGTGGCCTCGTTCACGCTGGTATTGTACATCTCAATACGGGGGATGCCAGTAGCCGGGTGCTTCATTGAGTTCCACTGCTCACGGGCGGCGGCATACTGTTCCTTCAGTTCCTCCAATGTGGGAAGGGAGTCGATGTTCGCGTTGATGAATTCCAAATTCGGACGGCTTGTATCTCTCTTTGCCGTAATATTCTGCCCGGTGAAACCGAAACGTTTCTTCAATACCTGGCTCTGGAAGCGGTAGAAAATGTTCTCAATCGTCTTAGATTCGCCATTATACGGAGCTGTCGGGCGGTGGATACGGCTGATCTTCGAGAAAAGACCCAGCGCCGCGTTCTTCTTATGACCGCCCTGGTTGTCGCACACGATCTCGTAGGGTTTGTACCGGCTCGTTTGGATAGCCATGCGGAAAGCATGATACTGGGCGATATAGTCCTCATTGTCGCTGATGTAATAACCGAGCAGAACTTCACTATAGGCATCCACCACCTCGTACACGCTTGTAGTACACTTGTTTCCGTTCTCGTCACGATAGTAGAGGTTCAGCTTCGTGCCGTCGCCATACCAGAGGCTGTCACGACGGCTCGGAAGGATGGTCCGGTGCTTGCGGTCATAACGCTGGTGTGCCTTCATTTCCCCATAAACGGCATCGTACCACAGAGGTTCGACACGCGGGCTGTTGAACCATTCGCGGAGGCTGCGGGGACTCTTCAGGGGCTTCCAGCCACGTTCCGGAGCGACACGGTTGTACTCCTCGAAGATCTCCATGTCAGTATAAACCGGAACGCGGCTGCGTTTCAATGCAACAAGATAACGCCCGCCGTCCTCCTCGATCTTCAGCGTGTTGCTGTTGCCGTATTTACCGCTCACAAGCACACCGTAGTTGTCGGGACGGAACTTGTTTATCAGGGCTTTCAAACGCCCCACACTGCCCGGAAGGCTGTGCCCGTACACCGGACGCCATTCCTCACTCGTGACAAGCAGAAGTTCCCAAAGGTTACGGCGGAAACCGGTCAGCTTGTTATTGGATGAACTCAAGCGTTTGAACTCTTCCATCAGCGCGTTCAGTACCGAAGCATTCCAGGTGTATTCCTTCTTCACATCCACGGGAAGAGCGACTATCTCACCGTTCTTGTCGTAGCGGTACTCCTCAAAAAAGCGCTCGGCCTTCTCGTCTTTCTTCACTATGTTACGAATCATTTCCTGTCTCATTTGCTGTTCAGGTTCTCCTTTGAGAAGAACCCAACGTCGTTTATACTTTTCGGGAAGGGAGGAATAGGCATACAGAGCCGGATTATTTTCACCACCGCCACGGGAAACGACATCCAGTTTTTCTCGGGACAGCTGGCTATTCAAAGTGCCTTTGGGCATTATATCCAGCAACTCTTTGTAAGTTACACACAATATATTATCAAAGTATTCCATCTCCCAGCTTGATTATCAATCCTCTAAATCATTCAAAGGGACATGCTTCTTCAGCAGCCGCACGGAGATCCCGAAATTCAACACTACGAGAAGTTCCAGCAGCGGATTAATAAAAAAAATAGAGAGCAGGATCCCGAAACTCATACAGAAGTAAAGCACGCAAAAGCGCTGTTTTCGTTTCAGACGAGCAAACCAGTGTAGCTGGTCGCTGAACAATGTCATCAAATCATTTTTCATGGCTACTTGTATTTTGAGGATTACCACCTACTTTGGATCCACCGCGCTCAATGGCGAGCTTACGAATGGAACGGGCCAGTTTGCTGTTCTTACGGAAGGCAAGCGCATGACTCACCATCACGTTTGTACAGCCCATCAGTTCGGCAATTTTATTCACCTCACCGTATTCTACAACTATTCGTTCTTTCATACTATCTAATATTTAAATTATCGTAGTGGGCAGTCGCGGATTCGAACCGCGGACCATAACCTCTCCATTATAGGAGTTTAGTTTGTTCTACCAGCTGAACTAACTGCCCGAGAAAATTATTAAAGCTTCTTTATCGCATCCTCCGGAACACATATTACAGTCCAAACCTGACCATTTTTCATATAATCGATATTATATTCCCGCACGAACGTACAAATGTTATAATCCCAGTCACGAACTATACCATCAATGATCTCACCATTTCTCTTGGTGATTCTCACACTTTGTCCCTTTTTAAATTTTGCTTCCATTTTGCTTCTTTTCAAATTCTCATTGTTACCTCAAGCCTTTTTTGTAGCTTTGGGGCGTGTTTAAACTTTAATCACGTGGCAAATATAGTCTAAGTTTCTTAGACGACAAAGTATTAATCCAAATAATTTAGATTTATGAGTATTTTTTCTAAGAATCTTAGACATTTAAGGGAGAGTAGGGGACTTAAATTAGATGAATTTGAGTTTCTGGGCATCAAAAAAGGTACAATGTCAAACTATGAACTGGGTAATACAGAACCTAAATTGAGTTTGTTATGTGAAATATCTAAGTTTTTTAGAATATCAATCGACGACTTTCTTTTAAAAGATATAGAAGCCGAAAAAATTACACCAGTAGTAACGGAAACAGCTCCTCCAGAAACAGCTAACAATAATTTTAGGGAGCTTCTGGATGTTTTAAGGGAAAAAGACTCCACCATTCGAGAAATGGCAGAGGAAATAGGGATGCTCAAACAGACAATTACACAACTTAAACAGGACAAGTCGGGGCGTGTTTCGGATGCAAGCGATTCTACGGTTGCCAATGCCATCTAAAACGTGTTTTATGGGGAAAGGGAGGTAAAAACAGTTAAATCACTATTTTACAGCAGAATATATAAAAATACAGGGGAGTAAATAAATATTATCTATATACAATTTACCCCCTACAATATTATAAAAACCGATGAATACCAAATAAAAAAAAGATATTTCCCCGTTTTATTAGAATAAAATAGGCACAAAAATGAATAACCAAATGAATAAGCAATCAAAACATTTCGTTTTTGTAATAGCTTAAATGAATAACCAAATGAATAAGCAAGTGAATAACCTTTCCACTTTTTAAGACGTTCAAAGCGTTCAAACGGATAAATACAGCTTTCCATCATAGTTTGACACTTATAAGGGCAAAAAAAGCCGCTTTTGCGGCTTTTAATTGCGTTCTAAGGCATTTTATCCCTTTCTGGTACATGTTATCAAGCGAGACTGAATAATCATTGCACGTTTCGTGTATTTGGCAATGTCATCAACCAGTCCAGCATGTAAAAGACTACTCTTAGTGATTCCGACCTGTTTCTCCGTCAGAGTTTCAAAAATGGCCGATATACTACCAAAGTAGATGTTCTTTTTCTCAAAAATCAAATGTACATGGATAACTTTACTCATGATATACGGTATTTATTTCACTGCAAATATACCAAATATCAGCTATATGGAATAATTTCAATGAATAAAAATAGGAGAGAAGCGAAGCGCTCCCCTACTCCACTTGCATAAATTACACCATTTGGTTATCTTTGTATATGGAAGTATGGCCTGGGCAAAGAATCGGAGTAAAATAATACCATACTGCCTGAATTCTCCCCTACCCCACTCCTAATGTAAAGAGATTCATTTGAACGGCGTTCAAACAAGGTTCAAATGTAAGCTCGATGTAAAGCGATGTAAACGCTTCGTTTTTCCACCCAGCTCACTCCTACCCCGTTCTAACGCTTTGAAAACCAAAGCAATCAGATATTTTCAGACCGACCGAACTTTGACACGCATCGTTTCTCCCCCCTTATACTCTTGCTTTTTATCATTACCAGAATTATCTATCTAAAAAAACAGAAAAAGATTTCCGATGAAAAAACTCAATTTTTCATCAATACCGCACATGACTTGCGCACGCCGCTAACCCTGATCAAAGCTCCATTAGAAGAGTTGAGTGAAAAAGCACAGTTGACGGCAAGCGGACTCAACTGTATGAAAACTGCTCTGAAAAATGTGGACGCTTTGTTACGTTTGACCACCAATCTTATCAACTTCGAACATACCGAAGTCTATTCCCCTAAGCTATACATAGCTGAATTTGAGCTGAATACTTATATGCAAAACCTATGCAATGGTTTTCATTCTTATTCAGCCACAAAGAATATAGATTTTACTTACGAAAGTAATTTCAAGGAAACGAAAGTATGGTTTGACAAAGAAAAGATGGACTCCATCTTAAAAAATATCATATCCAATGCCTTGAAATACACTCCTGATTATGGTCATGTAAGCGTCTGCGTCACCGAGACCAAAGACTCTTGGAAAGTCAAGGTATCTGATACAGGAATTGGCATTCCTGCCAAAGAAAAAAAGAAAATATTCAAACTGCACTTCCGTGGCAGCAATGCCATCAATTCTAAAATAACCGGTAGCGGAATCGGACTAATGTTGGTATGGAAATTGGTAAAGCTTCATGGAGGAAAAATCAATATCGACAGTACCGAACATCAGGGAACAGACATCAGACTTATTTTCTATAAAGGTTATGAGCATCTGCGTCATTACAGCATCGTAGAGCCGAATCAAGAACTGCCGGTCAAAGAAGTTGTCGAACAAGCGAAAGTTACAGAAACGCCCGAAAAGCTACAGGAAATGATTGAAGCCGCATTATTACAACGCATTCTCATCGTAGAAGACAATGATGAATTGCGCAGTTATCTCGCCACATCACTTGCAGGAGCTTATACCATACAAGCTTGCAGCAACGGAAAAGAAGCATTGATTATCGTTAAAGAATTTTGGCCTGACTTGATCCTCTCTGACATTATGATGCCCGAAATGCGCGGAGATGAACTATGTACAGCTATTAAAACAAATATTGAAACATCACATATTCCTATCGTATTACTCACTGCGTTAAACGATGAGAAGAATATTCTAAATGGATTGGCAACCGGTGCAGATGGTTATATCACCAAACCATTCAGCATCAAAATGCTAAAGGCAAGAATATCCAATATACTGTCCAACAGAGATTTATTACGGCAAAGATATGCGATGGCCACTAAAATGGATTCAGAAAAGCCGGGATTGTTGCCTGCTGAAGCCAACACACTGGACTGGAAGTTCATAACCGACGTAAAGAACAATATAAAAAATAATATTGATAATACAGATTTTACCGTAGACTCTTTATGCTCATTACATAACATGAGCCGCACTAGTTTCTATAACAAACTGAAAGCATTGACAGGACAGTCTCCCGCCGATTATATCAGAGACTTCCGTCTGAATACGGCTGCACAATTGTTGCAGAAAAAAAAGTACTCAATTACAGAAGTAGCAGAAATGACAGGATTTTGCGACAGCAAATATTTCAGAGAGGTATTTAAAAAGCACTTCAATGTAAGTCCCAGTAAGTATGGGAAAGAGGATAAAAAATAAGTATAAGATATATTCAGGCAGGCAGTTACAACAGTTCCTTACACTTATATCATAAACTGTAGGAGTGTGTCAAAACCAAACCGGTCTATCCCATCGTCAGCTGTAGGGGCAGGGTTTGCC